>NZ_JBIUCC010000004.1:756014-923960 GCF_044593495.1 Streptomyces sp. NPDC051963
CGGGACCGCGGGTGGCAGTGGCTGCGGGGCCCCCCCGCCCCCCCCCCCACGCCCCCCCCGCTCCCTCACCTCCGGGGGGGGCCCCCGGGAGCCCCGGGCCCCCCTCCGCCGTCGTAGAGCCGCTTGTTGCTAGGCGTCCCGGCGGTGCCGTCCGGCCGTGGCCTCACCGTGCTCCTGGGCGTGGGCGGCCTTTCGCTCCTCCTCGGCCTTCTCCTCCGCCTCCATCTCCGCGAAGACGTCGATGGGCGCCGGGGCCTTCGCCAGGAACACCCAGGTCAGCCAGACGGCCAGCAGGAACGGCGGGATCTTCAAGGCGACCAGGACCCAGCCGAGCTGGGTGGTGTCGGCCCACCAGTACAGCGGGAAGAGGATCGCGCACTTGGCGAGCAGGATCAGGCCCCAGGCCCAACTGGCCTTGGAGTACGCCTTCTTGCGGCCCGGGTTGCGGGTGCGCCAGGAGAGGTTCTCCTTGAAGACCGGGCCGAGGATCAGACCGAGCAGCGGGACACCGGCCAGCGTCGTGATGATGTACGCGAGCGCCAGGCCGAGCGTGTAGAGCATGCCGGGCAGGTAGAAGTCCTTGGCGTTGCCGGTCATCATCGCGAAGACGACACCGAACGCGACGCCGAAGACGCCGCTGAAGGCGTGCTTGACGGTGTCCTTCATCACCAGGCGGACCACGACCAGCAGCAGAGAGACACCGAGGGCTGCGATCGCCGACAGGTGCAGGTCCTTGTTGATCGTGTAGATGGTGACGAAGAGGAGACCGGGCAACACCGTCTCGATCATGCCCCGCAGGCCGCCGAACGCCTCGAACAGCGCTGCCTCGGTCACCGCCCGGGCGTCCTGCGCGGCGGCTGCGGTGTCTTCGGTGCCTGTGGTCGGCTTGTCGAGCGACGTCACCGGCTACTCCCGTCCGAGGGGTCTCAGTTCGTACTTGGGATTGAACAGCACGCGGCGGCCCCGGCTCATCGAGATCCGGCCCGATGCGATCAGCTTGCGCCCGGGCTCTATCCCCACGATGGAGCGCCGACCGAGCCACACCACATCCAGCGCGGCGGAGCCGTCGAACAGCTCGGCCTCCAGGGCCGGGACTCCGGCACGCGGCCGCAGGGTGACCGTGCGCAAGGTACCAGTAACCGTCACTATCTGGCGGTCGTGGCAGTCACCGATGCGGATACAGCCCGCGGTGTCGGCGTCCTCACGCAGCTCCTCCGACTCCAGGTCCTCCTGCGACGAGGAGAGCCGGTCAAGCATGCGCCGGAACCGGCCCACCGGCTTTTCGGAACGAGGAACAGCACTCATATCTGAAGCGTACCGGGGCCCGCCGACAGCTACGTACCCCCCGTGCTAGCGCTCGAACCGGTAGCCCATCCCGGGCTCGGTAATGAAGTGCTCAGGGTGCGAGGGGTCCGCCTCCAGCTTCCGGCGCAGTTGGGCCATGTACACCCGCAGATAGTTCGTCTCCGTCCCGTACGACGGCCCCCACACCTCTTGCAGCAGCTGCTTCTGGCTGACCAGGCGGCCGGTGTTGCGTACGAGGACTTCCAGGAGGTGCCACTCCGTGGGGGTCAGCCGTACGTCCTTGCCGTCGCGGTTGACCTTCTTGGCGGCCAGGTCGACGGTGAACCCGTCGGTCTCCACCAGCACGTCGTCCTCGCCGCTCCCGGTGGGCTCGGCGCGCCGCACGGCGGCCCGCAGCCGGGCCAGCAGCTCGTCCATGCCGAAGGGCTTGGTCACGTAGTCGTCGGCGCCCGCGTCCAGCGCCTCGACCTTCTCGTCCGAGGTGTGCCGGGCGGAGAGCACGATGATCGGCACCCGGGTCCAGCCGCGCAGTCCCTTGATCACCTCGACGCCGTCCAGGTCGGGCAGCCCCAGGTCGAGCACCACCACGTCGGGGTGGCGGGCGGCGGCGAGCTGGAGGGCGGTGGCACCGTCGTGGGCCGCGTCGACCTCGTACTTCCGTGCCTTGAGGTTGATCACAAGGGCGCGCACGATCTGCGGCTCGTCGTCGATCACGAGCACCCTGGTCATAGGGCCTGCCTTTCGGGTTGAGCGGGGTGAAGAGGTTCCTGCGTGTGCGGTTCCGCCGTGTCCTGCGGGCGGTTTCCCGTCCCACGGAGGGTGAGGACCATGGTGAGGCCGCCGCCGGGGGTGTCCTCGGCGTCCAGGGTGCCGTCCATGGCCTCGGCGAAACCGCGGGCGACCGCCAGGCCGAGGCCGACGCCCGCACCGCGCGGGACGTCGCCGTAGCGCTGGAAGGGCTCGAAGATGCGTTCCTTGGCCTCGTCGGGGACGCCGGGTCCGCGGTCGACGACCCGTACCTCCACCCGGTCGGCGATGGCGCTGGCGGCCACCAGGACGGGCGTGCCGTCCGGGCTGTACTTGACGGCGTTCTCGACCAGGTTGGCGACGGAACGCTCCAGGAGCCCGGAATCGACAGACACCATGGGCAGGGTTTCCGGGATGTCCAGCTCCACGCTGTCCTCGGGCACCCCGCCCAGCGCCATCGGCACCACCTCGTCCAGGTCGATCTCCCGGATGATCGGCGTCACCGTGCCGGTCTGGAGCCGCGACATGTCGAGCAGATTGCCCACCAGGCCGTCGAGGCGGTCGGCACCCTCCTCTATGCCCTCCAACAGCTCCGCCTGGTCCTCCTCCGACCACGCCACGTCTTCGGAACGCAGACTGGACACCGCCGCCTTGATCCCCGCCAACGGCGTCCGCAGGTCGTGGCTCACCGCCGCCAGCAACGCGGTCCGGATCCGATTGCCCTCCGCCAGCGCCCGCGCCCGGTCGGCCTCCTCCCGCAGGCGCCGACGGTCCAACACCACCGCCGCCTGCGCGGCGAACGCGGCCAGCACCCGCCGGTCCTCCGCCGGCAGCACCCGCCCCGTCAACGCCAGCGCCATGTGCTCCCCCACCGGCACATCCACATCCGCGTCGTCCGGATTCACACACGGCCGGGGCCCCACACTGCCCGCACACGTCCACGGCTCCACGTCGCTCTGCCGCTCCAACAACGCGGCCGACTCCATACCGAAGGTCTCCCGCACCCGCTCCAGCAGCTCCTCCAGGCTCGTCTCACCGCGCAGCACATTGCCCGCCAGAAACGACAGGATCTCCGACTCCGCCCGCAACCGGGCCGCCTGCTGCGTACGCCGGGCCGCCAGATCCACCACCGACGCCACCGACACCGCCACACCCACGAAGATCACGATGGCGACGATGTTCTTCGGGTCCGAGATGGTCAGCCGGTGCAGTGGCGGGGTGAAGAAGTAGTTCAGCAGCAGCGACCCGAAGGCCGCCGAGGCGAGCGCCGGGAAGAGTCCGCCGAGCAGCGCCGCTGCCACGACCACCGTCAGAAACAGCAGCATGTTGTTGGCCATGCCGATGTCCACGGCGTTCAGCAGCACCGCCAGGATCGCCGGGCCGACCAGTCCGACCAGCCAGCCCCAGATGATCCTGGCCCGGCCGAGCCGCGCGCCCCGGGTGACGGGCAGTCCCCGTCCCTTGCCCGCCTCGTCATGCGTGATCAGGTGGACGTCGAGGTCGGGACCCGACTCCCGGGCGACCGTCGCACCGACACCCGGCCCGAACACGTACTGCCAGCTCCTGCGCCGCGAGACGCCGAGGACGATCTGCGTGGCGTTCACTCCGCGCGCGAAGTCCAGCAGCGACGCCGGAATGTCCTCGCCGACCACGTGGTGAAAGGTTCCACCCAGATCCTCGACGAGCGTGCGCTGGACCGCGAGTTCCTTGGGTGAGGCGGAGGTCAGGCCGTCACTACGGGCGATATACACCGCCAGCACCTCACCGCCGGCGCCCTTCTCCGCCAACCGCGCGGCCCGCCGGAGCAACGTCCGCCCCTCCGGACCACCCGTCAGCCCCACCACGATCCGCTCCCGCGAACCCCAGATCGCCGACACCCGATGCTCACTGCGGTACTGCTGCAAATACTCATCAACCCGGTCGGCCACCCACAACAGCGCCAGTTCGCGCAGCGCGGTCAGATTCCCGGGCCGGAAGTAGTTCGACAGCGCCGCGTCGACCTTGTCCGACTTGTAAATGTTGCCGTGCGCCATCCGCCGCCGCAGCGCCTGCGGCGACATGTCCACCAACTCGATCTGGTCCGCCCGCCGCACCACCTCGTCCGGCACCGTCTCCCGCTGCCGGACCCCCGTGATCGACTCCACGACATCACCCAGCGACTCCAGGTGCTGGATGTTCACCGTCGAGATCACATCAACCCCGGCCGCCAGCAACTCCTCCACGTCCTGCCAGCGCTTCGTGTTGCGCGACCCGGGGATGTTCGTATGCGCCAGCTCGTCGACCAGAGCCACGGCCGGGGCCCGGCGCAGCACAGCGTCCACGTCCATTTCGGGAAAGACGCCGCCGCGGTACTCAAGTTCCCTGCGCGGAATCTGCTCCAGACCGTGCAACATCACCTCGGTACGCGGCCGGTCGTGATGCTCCACGAAGGCCACCACGCAGTCCGTGCCCCGCTCCACACGCCGATGCGCCTCGGAGAGCATCGCGTAGGTCTTGCCCACACCCGGTGCCGCACCCAGATAGATCCGAAGCTTGCCGCGTCCCATGGCCCCATTGTCTTCCCATCACTGCTGCGTACGCGTACGCAGCGTCGACCTTACGGCCAACGATGTGAACAAAAGGGACAGGTTGCGCGGCAAGGGGCGCCTTTGACGGAACCCTGATGCGTCGGGCAGCGGGGGTGCAACCGGGCACCGAGGTCACCCTCCGACGCCCGGCCGCACGCCGGCTCAGCTCGGGTTGTCCCCGTGGGTGAGCGTCTCCCAGGCGACGAAGAGGTTGTTGCTGCCGGCCGGTCGATTACGTTGCGTGAGGGTCTGGGTGTTGGTCATGGCGTGGCCGAGGCGGTTGTGCATGGCGTTGTAGCCGACCTCGGTGACCGGGCCGAGCCCGAGATGCATCGTCCCGCCGCACAGCCAGCTCGGCACGGCCGTCCCCAGCTCGTACTTCGCCTGGAACCCGAGCGCCTGTTGCAGCCTCTCGCCCACATCGGTGCCGTACAGGTCCTGCCCCTGGATCCGGCTGGTCTCGGCGACGTGCGAGATCGCGGAGATGCCGTACCCGGTGTGGGTGAGGTCGCGGCAGGTTTCCTGGGTGAGGCCGGTGACGAAGGTTGACTGACCCTGCCAGTAGTTGACGATCTTGTCCCGGGTGTCGAGGTTCTGGCTCGGCACCGTCTTGGGCAGCGCGCCGTCGGACGAGAGGTAGACGAAGGCGGCGGTGCGTGTGCGGAACTTCGCCATGGCCTTGTCGTACGACGTTTTGTCCTCGAGGAAGACGGAGATGCCGAGGGCGGCCTCCATCATCGACAGCTCCCAGTTTCCGTTGGAGTTCGAGCCGTTGATGATCTCGGGCAGGTAGACGTTCCGGAGCATGGTGGCGAAGCGGCCGGAGTTGGCCCAGGTTCCGGTGTACGTGTACTTGATGATCTCGGCGGCCTTGGGCCAGGAGGAACCCGCCCAGCCGGTCTGGAGGGGCGCGTTGCTGTTGGTGTGGTCCTTGATGGTGGCCGACCAGGCGTCCATCAGCGCGATGGACTTCTGCGCGTACCGCTCGTCGCGGGTGATGTACCAGGCGAGGGCGTCGGTGTACGCGGCGATGGCGTCCTCGCGCTCATCGGTGCAGCCGTAGTTCGGGTTGGAGTACGAGCCGCACTCGACGGTGGCGCGCGGCTTGGGGGTGCGGTTCAGATCGGCGTACTTGCTCGCCATCATCTGGTCGAAGGCGCCCTTCCAGGGCTGGGCGCCGGCGTTGACCTGGCTGCGGGTGAAGTCCAACTGGCCCTTGGAGACGGTGACTCCGGGATGAACGAACGTGGCCGGGGCGGCATCGGCGCGCTGCGCGGCCGGCTGCGCGACGACGCCACCCAGGACCAGGGAGGCGACGATCGCGAGGAGGGGGGTGCGACGCATGGCAGCTCCGTTCTCATACATGAACACGGGGCGCCTTTATGAACGAGGCGTTGAGCGGAGACCGTAGGTACAGACCAATCTGACGTCAAGGGTCTATGCATGAACCCGTCAAGAATCCGCGCACAAAAAACAGGAATCGACGCAGAAAAAGGGCCGCACCCCTGTCCGGGGTGCGGCCCTTTTCTCGTCTGACTAGCGGACCTCGGTGATCTCCGGCCCGCGCTGCAACTGCCCCATGCCACCGGAGAAGCGCGAACCGGCCTCCTCCTGCTGGACACCCTCGGGGACCATCTGAGCGTCGTTCGGCAGTTTCAGGACAATCGGGTCGCGGGGCGCCATCGGGCCCTCGCCGCGGACCACGACCGTGTCCCGGAAGATCTGCTCCAACAGCCCCGCGGCCTGCGGCTGCACCGCGCCCTGCCCGGAAATCACTCCGCGCAGGAACCAGCGGGGCCCGTCCACACCGACGAACCGCACGACCTGGAAGCCGCCCGTGCCGTCCGGCAACTGCACCGGCACCTGGGCGCGCAGCTCCCAGCCCAGCGGACCCTCGACCTCGTCGACGATGCCACCCTGCTGAGTGATACCGCCCGCGATCTCCTCGCGTACCTCGCCCCAGATGCCCTCGCGCTTGGGAGCGGCGAAAGCCTGCAACTGGACCGCACTGTCACGCAGCACCACGGTCGCCGCGACGATCGCGTCGCCCGCGACCTCGACCCGCAGCTCCATGCCTTCGACACCCGGCACGAAGATGCCGCCCAGATCGACCCGGCCCTCGGCCGGATCGCTCACCTCGGTGCTGTCCCAGGGCCCGTCGGGCCGCGGCTCCGGCTCGAGCCGCACGCGCTCGCGCGTGCCCTCGTCCTCTTCGTCCGCCTCAGTGTCGACACTGTCGACGACCTGCTCGGCCTCGCCGGCCGCGTCGTCGGCGGCACCCTTCTTCTTGCGACGTCCGAACACGTCACTGTCCTTCCCGGTCGGATACGGCCGAAGCGTATCGATTCCCACCCGTCGCGCCGCCCATGACGGCCTGACCGCTTGTGCTGCTTGTTCCGGTCACCGCGGCATGGCCGCCGGTGGATCCGAAGCCCCCTTCGGCCCGCGCCGACCCGGGAAGCTCCGCCACCTCCTGGAAGCGGACCCTCTCGACCTGCTGGACGACCAGTTGGGCAATCCGGTCGAAGCGCTCGAACCGCACAGCCTCGCGCGGGTCGAGATTCACCACGATCACCTTGATCTCTCCACGGTACCCGGCATCAACCGTCCCCGGGGCATTCACGAGGGCGACACCGCAGCGGGCGGCGAGACCGGATCGTGGGTGCACGAAGGCCGCGTACCCCTCAGGGAGCGCGACAGACACCCCAGTGGGCAGCACGGCCCGTTCGCCGGGCTTCAGTTCGCACGCCTCGGTGGTGCGCAGATCGGCTCCGGCGTCACCGGGGTGCTCGTACGACGGAAGCGGTACGTCGGCGTCGACGCGCCGGATCAGCACATCGAGTTCCTGACGGAGGGCACGGCTCACGGGTTCACCTCGAAGGCGCGGGCGCGCCTGGTCTGGTCCGGGTCGTCCATGGCGGCCCGGATCTCCTCCGGGCGGCCGTTGTCGACGAAATGATCGACCTTCACCTCGATGAAGAGCGCGTCGGCACGGACTGCCACGGGTCCGTCGGGGCCGTCGATGCGTCCGACGGCGGTCGAGTAGATCTTCCGCCCGGCCACCGCCACGACCTCGGCCGCCAGGTACAGCGTGGTGCCCACCGCCACCGGCCTGACGAAGTCCGTCTCCAGGCGTCCGGTCACGGCGATCGTCCGCAGCAGCCAGTTCAGCGAGCCGAGGGTCTCGTCCAGGGCCGTCGTCAGCACACCGCCGTGCGCGAGACCGGGGGCACCCTGGTGCTCGGGCCGCACGGTGAACTCGGCGGTGAGGGTGACACCCTCCCCCGCCCGCGCCTCCAGATGCAGTCCATGGGGCTGCTCGCCGCCGCAGCCGAAGCACTGGCCGTAGTGCGCGCCGAGCAGTTCACCGGGCGCGGGGGCGTCAGGATGACGCACCGGCTTCCTGGCATCGGCAGGGGGCTTGAGGACTGCGGACGAACCACTCACAGGCGCAGACCTTACCCGCCCACCCGTCACCCACCGCCACCCTGCCTGACAGCGCTTCGCGCCGACTGCCCGATCTCGCCCGTCACCCACCGCCACCCTGCCTGACAGCGCTTCGCGCCGACCGCCCCGATCTCGGCCTCATACCGGCACCGTGCCAAGCTTGGCCGTATGCAGCTCTCCGCCACCCCGTACGAAGAACGCCTGACCGCGCCCCGCTCCTGGTGGCTGATCAGTTTGCTCGTCGGGCTCTCCATGGCCCTGATCCTGCTGCCCTTCGGCACGCTGCCGATGCTCGGCGGCCTGGCCGGCGGCACCGCGGCCGCGGCCGTCGTCGCCAGTTCCTACGGCTCGCAGCGCATCCGCGTCGTCGGTGGCTCGCTGATCGCGGGCGAGGCGAAGATCCCGGTGACGGCCCTGGGCGAGACGGAGATCCTGGACCGGGAGGAGGCGCGCGCCTGGCGCACGTACAAGGCGGACACGCGCGCGTTCCTGCTGCTGCGCGCCTATATCCCCACCGCGCTGAAGGTCGAGGTCACCGACCCGGACGACCCGACGCCCTACCTGTATCTGTCGACGCGGGAGCCGGAGCGGCTGGCGGAGGCGCTGAAGGCGGCGCGGGCAGCGGACGTCTAGGCGACGTCTAGGCGGAGTTTCTTACCGGATTCTTCCCACCGGGCGGAGTCTCGGGTTCAGTGCCCGAGGTCCTTGGGGATCTCGCCGATGCGCAGCGGATCCGCCGGGGCCTCCAGCGGTGGCAGCCCGGTCAGCGTCTCCCACGGCACCTGCTCCTTGCGCAGGTCCTTGCGAATGCGCTCGGCGAGCTTCCGGGTGTCTCTGCGGTTCATGACCGCCCCGACCGCGGCGCCGACCATGAACGGCATCAGGTTCGGCAGATTGCGGACCATGCGCTTCATGATCTGCTGGCGCAGTTCGCGCTTCATCTGGCCGTTCAGTGCCGCACTGAATGTCGACGGCTTCGTCACGTCGATCCCGCGCTCTCCCGACCAGGAGTTCAGATACGCGGTGCTGCGCTGCTTGAGGTTGCCGGGCGGTCGTACGCCGTAGACCTCGTGCAGCTCGGCGATCAGCTTCAGCTCGATCGCCGCGACGCCGGTGACCTCCGCCGCCAGTTCCGTCGGCATCGCCGGCGGTACCGGCAGCATGGCCGCCGCACCGATCCCGGCGCCGACCGTGGACGTCGCGTTCGCCGCGCCCGCCACGAGTTTGTCCGCGAGTTCCTCGGGCCCGAGACCCGGGAACTGTCTGCGCAGCGTCGCGAGGTCGCGTACGGGGATCCGCGGGGCGATCTCGATCAGCCGGTCGGCGAGGTACGCCAGGCCGGCCCGGGCCCGGCTGCCGCCCTTACGGACGCCTTCCACAGCCTTGTCACGGACCACCGCCGCCCGTCGCCTCGCGACGGGCGCGGGACCCTCCGTCGGGACCGGGAGGTCAGCCCGGTCGGCCGCCGGTTCGAGCGAGGCCGATCCGGTGTCGGATGAGCCCCGCTCGTCGTCACGCGCGCCATGAGGGCCCTTGAACTGCGGCCCTTCGTCCGCTCCCCCCACGGGGAAGCGGCGCTTCCAAGGAGGGGTCGAGCCAGTCACGGCCGACCCGTCCTCAGTCGCAGTCGCGGCAGATCGGCTGACCGTTCTTCTCTCGGGCCAGCTGGCTGCGGTGATGCACCAGGAAGCAGCTCATGCAAGTGAACTCGTCCTGCTGCTTGGGCAGCACCCGGACGGCCAGCTCCTCGTTCGAGAGGTCCGCGCCGGGCAGCTCCAGGCCTTCCGCGGCCTCGAACTCGTCGACGTCCACTGCGGAAGTCGACTTGTCGTTCCTACGGGCCTTGAGCTCTTCAAGGCTGTCCGAGTCGACGTCGTCGTCGGTCTTGCGTGGGGTGTCGTAATCCGTTGCCATGTCGCTCTCCCCCTCTGGGTGTCTGCGGTGTCTCCAGCGCACGTAACGCGTGAGAGGCCGGACTTGTGCCCGACCCGAGGCGGAGATTTTGCCTCACATCAAGGTCTGTTACTCAATCGACACCCAACCGGACTCCTCACGAGTGATCGGCTTGGATGGCGATGGGGACCGTACACGGTCCGAATACCGCACTTCAAAGGCGTCTCACCGTGTACTTCCCGTGATCAAGCCCCTCGAAAACCGGGATTTTCCCGGCTTTCCGACAGGGTGCATGATCACTGAGAGTAGATGGCCGGAAAGTTGCCCTTGTGATCGATCACACACGGGGATACCCAGAGCGGGACGTGAAAATTCCGCGCAAAGCGAACATCCCCGAATGTGTCGCGGCATGATCTCAGATCGGCAGGGCAACTCGCATCACGAGCCCTCCTCCCTCACGCGGCTGGGCGGAGATGTGCCCGCCATGCGCCCTCGCCACGGACCTGGCGATGGACAACCCGAGGCCGACGCCCTTGTCGCTGCCCGTGCGCTCCGTGCGAAGCCGTCTGAAGGGCTCGAAAAGATTGTCGATCTCGTACGCGGGCACGACCGGGCCCGTATTCGTGACGACCAGGACCGCCTGACCGTGCTGGACATCGGTACTGACCTCCACCCAGCCGTCCTCCGGGATGTTGTACCGGACCGCGTTCTGCACCAGGTTCAGGGCGATGCGCTCCAGCAGCACGCCGTTGCCCTGGACGACCGCGGCCTTCTGCTCGCCCCGGATCCGCACGCCCTTGGCCTGCGCCTCGCCGTGCACCTGGTCGACGGCCTGCGAGGCGACCTCGGCGAGGTCCACCGGCTTGCGCTCGACGATCTGGTTGTCGCTGCGGGCGAGCAGCAGCAGGCCCTCCACGAGCTGCTCGCTGCGCTCGTTGGTGGCCAGCAGCGTCTTGCCGAGCTGCTGGAGCTCCACCGGCGCGCCCGGATCGGACAGATGCACTTCCAGGAGCGTGCGGTTGATCGCGAGCGGGGTTCGCAGCTCGTGCGAGGCGTTGCCGACGAAGCGCTGCTGGGCGGTGAAGGCCCTCTGGAGCCGGTCCAGCATGTCGTCGAAGGTGTCCGCCAGCTCCTTGAGCTCGTCGTCCGGGCCGTCCAGCTCGATACGGCGGGACAGGTCCGAGCCCGCCACCGCGCGGGCGGTGCGGGTGATCCGGCCGAGCGGCGACAGGACGCGGCCCGCCATGGCGTAGCCGAAGGCGAAGGCGATCACGGCGAGACCGAGCAGGGCCAGGAGTGAACGGCTGAGCAGATTGTCCAGGGCGTGCTGACGCTGTTCGTTGACGCAGTCGTTCATCGCCTCGTTGAACACACTGGCGTCACCGCTCGCGGGCAGGTTGCAGCTGGCGCTCGTGACCTTGCCGGAGACGATCTTGAACGGGAGGTCGCTGCCCACGTTCAGCGCCTGTGCCGCCAGCAGATAGATGATCGACAGCAGCAGGATGCCCGCGATCAGGAACATGCCGCCGTACAGCAACGTCAGCCGTATCCGGATGGTCGGGCGGAGCCAGGGGAAGGGGGCCTCCGGCCTGCGGGGGTCCCACGTGGGCTTGGGGGGCGCCTGGGGAGGCGCCGGTGTCGTGGTCACTGGATCAGATCCGGTAGCCGGAACCGGGGACGGTGACGATGACGGCCGGCTCGCCCAGCTTGCGGCGCAGGGTCATGACGGTCACGCGCACGACGTTCGTGAACGGGTCGGTGTTCTCGTCCCAGGCCTTCTCCAGGAGCTGTTCCGCGGAGACGACCGCGCCCTCGCTGCGCATCAGCACCTCCAGGACGGCGAACTCCTTCGGCGCGAGCTGGACCTCCTTGCCGTCGCGGAAGACCTCGCGGCGGTTCGGGTCGAGCTTGATGCCGGACCGCTCCAGGACCGGCGGCAGCGGCAGACTGGTGCGCCGGCCGAGGGCACGCACGCGTGCCGTCAGCTCGCTGAACGCGAAGGGCTTGGGCAGATAGTCGTCGGCGCCGATCTCCAGGCCCTCGACACGGTCGCTGACATCGCCGGAGGCCGTGAGCATCAGCACGCGGGTGGGCATGCCGAGTTCGACGATCTTGCGGCAGACGTCGTCGCCGTGCACCAGCGGGAGGTCGCGGTCGAGGACCACCACGTCGTAGTCGTTCACGCCGATGCGCTCCAGGGCGGCCGCACCGTCGTACACGACGTCGACGGCCATGGCCTCCCGGCGCAGTCCGGTGGCCACCGCATCGGCGAGCAGCTGCTCGTCCTCGACGACGAGTACGCGCACGTCGCTTGTCCTTCCTGTGTCCACCCGCGTAGCGCCTCTCGGGCACACGCGGGCAGGGTCTACGTGGGTGTGTTGACCTCCATCCTGCCCTTTTCGGTCATAAGTCGGCTGTAAGTCGGGGGACCGGGCTCGTGCGGGAGGGGTGCAGGACCCGGGAATACGAGATTTTCTCCCCGGGTTGAGGTTTCCGTGGAAGGGAGCGGGGGGAGGACCGTTTACACCCCGCGATCACGCTCTGCATGTACCGCAGCACCATGCGGTACGCCGCAATCCGCTTTCCGCAGAGCGGGCGTGGGTGTCCGGCACCGTCGCCGCCCAGCCCGGGCAGCGCTGGGCATCCACAGGAGACGTGATCGCCCCTTCCGAACGGCACACCCCCGTGCCACCGACCCACGACCCAGGACGAGGGGGCGCAGCATGGACGCATTCACCGCAGGACTTCTGCAGCGCATAAGGGCGACCGAGTCCGACCTGACGCGGGCTCGTGACGAGGGCGACGACTTCCTCGTCGAGGTGGAGCAGGCCGAACTCGACGACCTGCGCCGCCTCGCCGCCGAGCACGGTGTGGAGGTCGGCGCGTCACGCGTCTGATCAAGCACGCACGAAAGAGGAGCCCCGGCGAATCCAGCGCCGGGGCTCCTCTGTGTCGTACGACGGGCTGTCCTGCCGCCTCTCAGTCGTGCCAGGCGCCGAAGTCCTCGAGCAGCCGCTGGAGCGGCTCGAAGACCCCGGGGGTGGCTGCGACCGTCAGGTCGTTCGACGGGGCCTCTCCGGGGCGGCCACCGGTCAGCGCGCCCGCCTCCCTCGCGATGAGGTCGCCCGCGGCCATGTCCCAAGGGTGCAGTCCACGCTCGTAGTAGCCGTCGAGCCGGCCGCAGGCCACGTCGCACAGGTCGACCGCGGCCGAGCCGCCGCGCCGGATGTCGCGCAGGAGGGGGATCAGCTTCCGGGCGACGTCGGCCTGGTGCACACGGACTTCGGTGACGTAGTTGAAGCCGGTCGAGACCAGGGCCTGTTCGAGCGGGGGCGCCGGGCGGCAGGTCAGCCTCCGCTCGCCGTCCCAGGCACCGGTGGCCCACGCGCCACCGCCGCGTATCGCGTGGTACGTCTCGCCGCGCATCGGCGCCGCGACGACGCCGACTACCCGCTCGCCGTCCTGCTCGGCCGCGATGGAGACGGACCAAGTCGGCAGCCCGTACAGGTAGTTCACCGTGCCGTCGAGCGGGTCGATCACCCAGCGGACTCCACTCGAACCTTCGACGGAGGCCCCTTCCTCGCCGAGGAAGCCGTCGTCGGGGCGGCGGTCGGCGATCAGGCCGGTGATCAGCTTCTCGGCCGCGATGTCCATCTCCGTGACCACGTCGATCGGGCTGGACTTGGTGGCGGCGACGGCCAGGTCGGCCGGACGGCCGTCGCGCAGCAGCTCACCCGCCTGTCGGGCGGCCTCCTGGGCAAGGGCGAGCAGGTCCGAGTGCAGGGGGTCGGTCACGGCGCTCCTCACGCGTACGTGCTGTCGGCGCCCGCGGCGGCGGGACGAAGGGCGCGGGCCGGGCAGCAGCCCACCGGGCAGAGGTGGTGGCTCGCGCCGAGTCCGCCCAGGGCGCACGGCGTGACCTCCTCGCCGCGCTCGACGGCGGCCCGCTCCAGCACGAGGTCCCTGATCGCGGCGGCGAACCGCGGGTCGGCGCCGACGGTGGCGGAGCGGCGCAGCGGCAGCCCCAGCTCCTCGCCCTTCGCCTTCGCCTCCGTGTCGAGGTCGTACAGGACCTCCATGTGGTCGGAGACGAACCCGATGGGCGCCATGACCACCGCCGGGACCCCGGCCGCGTGCCGCTCCTCCAGGTGGTCGCAGATGTCGGGCTCCAGCCACGGGATGTGCGGGGCTCCGGAACGCGACTGGTACACGAGCTGCCAGGGGTGGTCGATGCCGGTGCGCTCACGGACGGCGTCGGCGATCAGCGCTGCGACGTCCAGGTGCTGTTCGACGTACGCTCCGCCCTCGCCGTGGTCCTCCACGGGGCCGGAGGTGTCCGCGGCGGCCGTCGGGATCGAGTGCGTGGTGAAGGCGATGTGCGCGCCGTCCCGCACGTCCTCGGGGAGGTCGGCCAGCGACCGGAGCACACCGTCGATCATCGGCTCCAGGAACCCTGGGTGGTTGAAGTAGTGCCTCAGCTTGTCGATCCTCGGCAGTTCCAGGCCCTCGGCCTCCAGCGCGGCCAGCGAGTCGGCGAGGTTCTCGCGGTACTGGCGGCAGCCCGAGTACGAGGCGTAGGCGCTGGTGGCGAGGACCAGGATGCGGCGGCGGCCGTCGGCGACCATCTCGCGCAGGGTGTCCGTCAGATAGGGCGCCCAGTTCCGGTTGCCCCAGTAGACCGGCAGATCCAGGCCGTGGTCGGCGAAGTCCTTGCGGAGGACGTCCAGGAGGGCGCGATTCTGGTCGTTGATCGGGCTGACCCCGCCGAACAGGAAGTAGTGCTGTCCGACTTCCTTGAGGCGTTCCTTGGGGATGCCTCGCCCTCTCGTCACGTTCTCCAGGAACGGAACCACCTCGTCCGGGCCCTCGGGGCCGCCGAACGAGAGCAGGAGCAGGGCGTCGTAGGGGTTGGCATCGAGCGCGTCTGGCATAGCTCGATCCTGCCACCCGGCACTGACAGCCGGGAAACGGCGGGGTGACCGGCCCGGTCCCGGTAGTGCAAGTGGGTGACATGGCCCGTAACCTGTATCAACCCTCTTCACGCCTTACCAAAGCCCGCGCCGGGTCAGTGCCCGGCTGACGGGCACCCGCGCCCGCCGTACCGGAGACCCCGTGCCCAGCCCCTACCTCGCCCTGTTCGCCGCACCCGGCTCCAAGGGCTTCGCCGCCGCTGGCTTCCTCGGGCGGATGCCGCTGTCGATGATGGGCATCGGCGTCGTCACGATGATCTCCCAGCTGACCGGACGGTACGGGCTCGCGGGCGCCCTGTCGGCCACCATCGCGCTGGCGGCCGCGATCGCGGGCCCGCAGGTCTCACGGCTGGTGGACCAGTACGGACAGCGGCGGGTGCTGCGCCCGGCGACTCTGGTGTCGCTCGCCGCGGCGGCCCTGCTGCTCTTCGCCGCGCACTACGGATGGCCGGACTGGGTGCTGTTCGTGGCGTGCGTCGGGATCGGCTGCGTGCCGAGCATCGGGGCGATGATCCGCGCCCGCTGGGCGGCCCTGTACCGGGACACCCCGCAGTTGCACACCGCGTACTCCTTCGAGTCCGTGGTGGACGAGATCTGCTTCATCTTCGGGCCGATCGTCTCCATCGGCCTGTCCACGGCGTGGTTCCCGGAGGCGGGGCCGCTCCTCGCCGCCTGCTTCCTGGCGGCCGGCGTCTTCTGGCTGACGGCGCAGCGCGCCACCGAGCCGAAGCCGCATCCGCGCGAGCAGCACAGCGGCGGCAGCGCGCTGCGCGCACCCGGCCTTCAGGTCCTGGTGGCGACCTTCGCGGCGACCGGAGCGATCTTCGGGGCCGTCGACGTCGTCACCGTGGCCTTCGCCGAGGAGCAGGGGCACAAGGGCGCCGCGAGCCTCGTGCTGGCGATCTACGCGGCGGGCTCCTGCGTTGCAGGAGCCGTATTCGGACTGTTGCGGTTCCACGGGGCGCCCGAACGTCGCTGGCTGCTGGGCGTATCCATGATGTCCGTGAGTATGATCCCCCTCCTACTGGTCGGAAACTTGCCGTTTCTGGCCGTGGCGCTGTTCGTTGCGGGTCTGTCCATCGCTCCCACGATGATCACGACCATGTCCCTCATCGAAAAGCACGTACCCCGCGCGCAGCTCACCGAAGGCATGACCTGGGTGAGCACCGGGCTCGCGGTCGGGGTCGCCCTCGGCTCCTCCGTGGCCGGCTGGGTGATCGACGCGGCCGGGGCGCGTGCCGGGTACGGGGTTCCGGCGGTGTCCGGGGCCGTCGCGGCTGCGGTCGGTTTTCTCGGGTACCGCCGGCTCACCAGGCCGGCTCCACGGCGGGGAGGCACCGTTGAGCAGCACAGTGAGCGGGAAAAGCGGCACGTGGCGTAACTGGGGCGGCACCGTCGCGGCCCGTCCCGTGCGGGAGGTCGAACCCGCCTCCGTGGACGAACTCGCCGCGGCCGTACGGAAGGCGGCGGAGGACGGGCTGACCGTGAAGGCCGTCGGCAGCGGACATTCGTTCACGGCCATCGCCGCCACCGACGGTGTGTTGATCCGCCCTCAACTGTTGACCGGCATCCGCAACATTGATCGCGAAGCCGGCACGGTCACGGTGGAGGCCGGCACCCCGCTCAAGAGACTCAACATGGCTCTCGCGCGCGAGGGCCTGTCGCTCACGAACATGGGCGACATCATGGAGCAGACGGTCTCCGGGGCCACCAGCACCGGCACCCATGGCACGGGCCGCGACTCGGCCTCGATCGCCGCCCAGATCAAGGGCCTTGAGCTGGTCACGGCCGACGGCTCGGTGCTCACCTGCTCCGAGAAGGAGAACCCGGAGGTCTTCGCCGCCGCGCGCATAGGCCTCGGCGCCCTCGGCATCGTCACCGCGATCACCTTCGCCGTGGAACCGGTCTTCCTCCTCACGGCCCGTGAGGAGCCGATGAGTTTCGACCAGGTCACCAGCCGGTTCGAGGAACTCTGGACGGAGAACGAGCACTTCGAGTTCTACTGGTTCCCGCACACCGGCAGCACCAACACCAAGCGCAACAACCGCAGCGCCGGCCCGGAGCAGCCGGTGGGCCGGGTCTCGGGCTGGTTCGAGGACGAGTTCGTCTCCAACGGCCTCTGGCAGGCGGCCAACTGGGTCGGCCGCACGGTGCCCGCGACCATCCCGACCATCGCCCGGATCTCCACCCGGGCCTGGTCCACGCGGACGTACACGGACATCCCTTACAAAGTCTTCACCTCGCCCCGCCGGGTGCGGTTCGTCGAGATGGAGTACGCCTTCCCGCGTGCGGCTCTGGTGGACACGCTGCGGGAACTGAAGGCGATGGTCGACCGTTCAGATCTCAGGATCAGTTACCCGGTCGAGGTCCGCACCGCCCCGGCCGACGACATCGCCCTGTCGACCGCCTCCGGCCGGGACACCGCCTACATTGCCGTCCACATGTTCAAGGGGACGCCCTATCAGGCGTACTTCACCGCCGCCGAGCGCATCTTCACCGCGCACGAGGGCCGGCCGCACTGGGGCAAGGTGCACACCCGGGACGCCGAGTACTTCGCCGGGGCCTACCCCCGGTTCGGCGAGTTCACGGCGTTGCGGGACCGGCTCGATCCGGAACGGCGGTTCCAGAACGACTACCTGCGGCGGGTGTTGGGGCCGTAGCGGTCGCGCGGCCACGGCGTTCCGTTTCTCCCGTTTGCGTGAAGTACGCCACGTTCAAGATCCCGAAAACGGCGCTCCGAGCGGCCAAGTCCCGCCCCTTGCGAGAAGTTGGGCGGCGTGCCAATCCACGCACGTGGTCCAAATGGAGTACTGTTGCGAGCCCTGGGTCCGGTCTCCCGCCAGGGCGTCCGTGGCCTTCAAGGACCGCCGGGAGGGGGCTAGTTGCACAGGGTGACGGAGTTTGTCACTTAGCGTTGCGAATAGGTAACCGTGCCATAACGGCGATCCAGGGCCCTGGCCCGACACGCCGGGCAACTCGGCAAGGTTGTGGCAGGCTGCACCCGGGCAGGCCACACTCGACTAGCGGAAGCAGCGACGCACGTGACGTCGGCAGGCACCACCCGGGAGGTCCCCATGCCCGAACTGCGTGTCGTGGCCGTCTCCAATGACGGCACACGGCTGGTGCTCAAGGCTGCCGACGCGACGGAGTACACGCTTCCGATCGACGAGCGTCTGCGCGCCGCGGTCCGCGGCGACCGTCCCCGCCTCGGCCAGATCGAGATCGAGGTGGAGAGCCATCTCCGCCCCCGAGACATCCAGGCGCGGATACGCGCGGGTGCGACCGCGGAAGAGGTCGCACAGATGGCCGGAATTCCGGTCGACCGCGTGCGCCGCTTCGAGGGCCCCGTGCTGGCCGAGCGTGCCTTCATGGCCGAGCGGGCCCGCAAGACACCCGTCCGTCGCCCCGGTGAGAACGCCGCCGGACCCCAGCTCGGCGAGGCCGTCCAGGAGCGACTGCTGCTGCGCGGCGCCGAGAAGGACACCGTCCAGTGGGACTCGTGGCGCCGCGACGACGGCACCTGGGAAGTCCTGTTGGTGTACCTCGTCGCGGGCGAACCGCACTCGGCGAGCTGGACGTACGACCCGCCCCGGCGGCTCGTCCAGGCCGTCGACGAGGAGGCTCGCTCGCTGATCGGCGAGTCCGAGGACCTCGCCGCGGCGGAGCCCAGCTTCCCGTTCGTGCCGCGTATCGCCCGGCTGCCGCGCGACCGCCCGCTGGACCGTCCGGTGCTGCCGTCGCCCTCACCCGAACCCGAGGTGGAGTCCACCAGCGAACGCGACTCGCTGACCAGCCTCTTGGAGGCGGTGCCGAGCTTCCGCGGCGACATGGTCGTCCCGGAGCGCCCGGCGCCGGACCCGGTGGAGGAACCTCCCGCCGCCGAACCCACTCCGGAGGAACCGCCGGCGCCCGCCGCCTCGGCCGGTTCCGCCTACGCCGACGTCCTGATGCCCCGGTCCGTCGGCAGCCACCGCGACCGCCTCATCGGCTCCACCGACCGCCAGGCCGAGGCCGACGGCGTCCGCCCCGGCCGCCGGGCAGCGGTCCCGAGCTGGGACGAGATCGTGTTCGGGACACGGCGGAAGAAGCAGGAGTAGTCAGTCGTACGAGAGTGAGGGCCGCGCAGTTCGAGCGCGGCCCTCACATTTGTGCCTGTACGGCTGCGGGTTACTGAGGATCCGGCCCCACGGCAACCGGCCGGGAAGGATCCGACGACCACTCCGACCACGACCCGACGTACAGCGCCGCCGGAATCCCCGCGACGGCCAGCGCGAGCACCTCGTGCGCCCCGGAGACCCCCGAACCGCAGTAGACGCCCACCTCTGTACCGTCGCCCGACACCCCGAGCGTCTTGAACCGCGCCCTGAGGTCGTCCGCGGCGAGGAAGCTGCCGTCCGTACCCACGTTCTCGTTCGTGGGCGCGGACACGGCCCCCGGAATGTGCCCGCCCACCGGATCGATCGGCTCGACGTCCCCCCGGTACCGCTCCCCCGCCCGCGCATCGAGCAGCACGCCGCTCCGGGCCAACGCCGCGGCCCCGTCCGCGTCCAGCATCCCCACCGCCCCAGGCGCCGGCCGGAAGTCCCCCTCCCGAGGAACGGGCGCGGCCGTCTCCAGGGGCCCCTCCCAAGCGGGCAGACCTCCGTCGAGGACCCGTACATCGGGGTGCCCCGTCCAGCGCAGCAGCCACCAGGCGCGCGCCGCGGCCCACCCCTGCCCGCCGTCGTACACGACCACGGGCACCGCGGACGACACGCCGGCCCGACGCATGGCCGTACCGAATTCGGCCAAGTCGGGCAGCGGATGGCGGCCACGCCCGCCCGGCGCCGAGGCGAGTTCCCGGTCCAGATCGACGAAGACGGCGCCGGGAACATGCCCGGCCTCGTATGCGGCGCGCCCGTCGAAGGGGGGCTCCCCTGCGGCCTTGGCCACGCTCAACTGCCAGCGGACATCCAGGAGGACGGGCGGGTTCGGCCCCGCCATATCGCTCGCGAGTTCGGTTGCGGAAATGATGGCGTTCATGGCCACCATCCTTGCGTACGGGGTGGCCGCATCGCTCATGTCCGGCTACTGTGCTCCGCCGGACAGCACCGATCACGAGGCGTACGGGATCGGGCACATGCTGTACAGCCGATCGACATCCGTCGGCAATCGCACGGAAATGGACGAGAGACCGCACACCGGGCATTCTCCGAGCACAGGCCGATGACGGCGGCGCGCCCGGAGCGCGCGGTCCCACGGGTGGTGCGAGCATCGGCACGGGGTCCGCAGAGCGGCGGCGACACGGCCGCCGCAAGGGGTCGAGGAGAGAGTGACGATGACCGAGGCACGGGGGTCGGCCGGCCCGAACGGCGAAACGCACGCTCGGCACGCGCCCGGCACGCCCTGCTGGGTGAGTCTGATGGTGCACGGACTGGCCACGACCCAGGAGTTCTACGGAGCGCTGTTCGGCTGGGAGTTCCAGCCGGGCCCCCAGCAGCTCGGCCCCTATGCGCGGGCGCTGCTCGACGGCTCCGAGGTGGCGGGCATCGGCCAGCTCCCGCCGGACCGGCACCTCCCCATCGCCTGGACGCCCTACCTCGCCTCGGACGACGTCGACCTGACCGCCGAGACGGTACGGCTGTGCGGCGGCACCGTCGGGGTGGGCCCGCTGGACGCGGAGGATGCCGGGCGGCTGGTGATCGGCTCGGACCCGTCGGGCGCGGTCTTCGGCGTGTGGCAGGCGGCGGCGCACGCCGGCACGGCCATCGCCGGGGTGCCCGGCACACCGGCCTGGCACGAACTGCTGACCTTCGAGACGGCGAGTGTCGCCAAGTTCTACGAGACCGTGTTCGACTACGAGGAGGAGCCGGTGGTCTCCGCCGACTTCGACTACGTGACCCTGCTCATCGACGGCCGCCCGGTCGCCGGCATCCACGGCGTCGGCAACGCCCTGCCCCGCGACCGGGGTCCGCACTGGATGACGTACTTCGAAGTCGCCGACACGGACGCGAGCCTCGCCCGGATCACCGACCTCGGCGGGCATGTCCTCAAACCGGCCCACGACAGCGAACACGGCCGCGTGGCAACGGTCGCGGACCCGGAAGGAGCCAGGTTCTGCCTGGTCCAGAGCCCGCGCTGAAGTCAGCCCGGGGAGACCGGCAGTACGTCCGGTGACAGCGCCGCCGCCCGTGCCGTCGCCGCGGTCATGCGGCGGCGATGATGGCGGCGGCACAGGACCTCGTAGCCGATGTCGTCGGCCTGGTCGACGTCGCCGACGACGACCTGAGCACCCTCGACGACCATCTCGCCGCCTATCGTGCGGGCGTTGTGCGTGGCCCGGGAGCCGCACCAGCACAGGGCCTCGACCTGGAGGACCTCGACGCGGTCCGCGAGTTCGACGAGGCGCTGGGAGCCGGGGAACAGCTTGGAGCGGAAGTCGGTCGTGATGCCGAAGGCGTAGACGTCGAGGCTCAGGTCGTCGACCACGCGCGCGAGTTGGTCGATCTGCTGCGGCGCGAGGAACTGCGCCTCGTCCGCGATGACGTAGTCCGCGCGGCCGCCCTGCGAGAGGTGGTCGACGAGATACGCGTACAGATCCTGCCCGTCCTCGACCTCCACCGCGTCCGTGACCAGCCCGAGCCGTGACGACAGCTTGCCCTCGCCGGCCCGGTCGTCACGGGTGAAGATCATGCCGGCCAGACCACGCGCCGAGCGGTTGTGCTCGATCTGGAGAGCCAGCGTCGACTTCCCGCAGTCCATCGTTCCGGAGAAGAACACGAGCTCGGGCATGGCGGGTTGAGCACCTTTCAGGGCAGGGCGGACGGTTGTCAGGAGCGTACTTCGAGGAGCGGGATCAGTTGCTCGGCCGGGGTCATCGAGCCATGGTTGCCGACCATCGCCGACTCCTTCGGCTCCCGCTCGGAGGCGATGATCAGTACGTCGTCCCGTGCGGCCGCGACGACATCGCCGATCCGGCCGTGGACCCGCTCATCGCACTCACCGGGCCGACCGAACCAGCCCGCCGCGATCGCCTCGTCCCGCGAGGCCACCCAGAACTGCTCGCCGAGCACTTCACGCCAGCAGGTCAGTACGTCGTTCTCGGCACCCGGCACCGCGTAGACGTGCCGGGCGCGGCCCTCGCCGCCGAGCAGGGCGACGCCGGCGCGGAGTTCCCAGTCCTCGTCGAAGTCGATGCGGTGCTCTTCGTCGAAGGGGACGTCGATCATGCCGTGGTCGGCGGTGACGTAGAGCGCGGTGCGGGCGGGGAGTTGCTCGGCGAGGCGCTGGACGAGCCGGTCGACGTGCATGAGCTGGCCGCGCCAGGTGTCGGAGTCGACGCCGAAGCGGTGTCCGGCGCCGTCGAGTTCGGCGTAGTACGTGTAGACGAGCGCGCGGTCGCCGCCGGCCAGTTGCTCGGCCGCGAGGTCCATGCGCTCCTCACCGGTCAGCCGCCCGTGGAAGGTGCCGCCGCTGAGCGCGATCTTGGTCAGGGGGGTGTTCTGGAAGTGGGGTGAGGACACCTGGGCGGTGTGCACACCGGCCGCGTCCGCGAGCTGGAAGACCGTGGGGTACGGCTGCCAGGCCCGCGGATCGGTCCAGGGCTGCCAGCGCAGCTGGTTCATCAGCTCGCCGGTGGCCGGGTTGCGGGCGGTGTATCCGGGCAGGCCGTGCGCGCTCGGCGGGAGTCCGGTGCCGACGGAGGCGAGGGAGGTCGCGGTGGTCGCCGGGTATCCGGTGGTGAGCGGACGGCCGGTGCCGCCGCGCGAGCTGCTGATCAGGGAGGTCATGAAGGGCGCGTCCTGTGGGTGCGCCTTGAGCTGCTCCCAGCCCAGGCCGTCGATCAGGAACACGCAGTTGCGGTCGGCCGCGGTCAGCTCAGGAATGGCCGCGGTCATTTCCGGTACGGCCATGCCCGCGGCCAGCGTGGGCAGCAGGTCGGCGAGTGAGCCGGTGCCGTACTCGGGCCGGGGGGCGGAGTCGACGGCGAGGGGTTCCGGGTGGGTGTCCCAGGAGGCGGAGTCAGGAGGTGTGGGCGCGGAGCGCCCTCCATCATGGGCGGCGGGGGGAGACGGGTGGGCCATCAGTGGTCGAGGCCCGCGGTGGCCTCGGAGAGCGACTGGGCGAAGACGAGGGCCTGGCGGACCGTCTCGGGGCCGTCGCCGGCTTCGCTGACGCGCAGGCTGAGGTCGTCGGCCGTCGAACTGCCCGTGTAGCCGTGATCCGCCTCGCAGTTGGGGTCGCCGCAGGCGGCGGGCTCCAGGTCGAGACGGGAGACGGCGCCCCAGCCGATGGTCAGCACGACCTCGCGGGGCAGCGTGCCCGGCGTGTACGACTCCGGGTTGGCGACGACCCGGCTGACCACGACGGACGAGATCCGGCCGAGCTTGACCGACTCGGTGGAGGTGGTGGCGTACGGCGTCGGGGAGGTGCTGTCGGCGGCCTGCTCATCGGTGTGGCTGACGATGAAGCGGTTGCCGGTGAGGACGAGCACGGTCACATGCCGCCGCACCTCGTTCTGGTCGAACGTCGTCTCCTGGTGGACCAGGAACGACCGCATGGGCTCGCCGCCCACAGCGGCCTCCACCGCCTCGGCCACGAGGGCCGGGTAGTAGCCGCTGCGCTCGATCGCCGCTCGCAGCCCCTGGGTCGTCGTACTGGTCTTGGCCATGACGCCCATCCTAAGGGGGCACACTGACTGCGAGGCACCGCTCACACCGGTCTCTAGTACACCGGAAGCGTCCTCGGACCGAGGTCGTCACGGGCGGGCGGAGGCGCCAGGCGTACGGACGCGCTGAGCACGCTCAATCCGCGCGAGGCCACGACCACCGGCTCCAGGGTCACCGCGACCACCTCCGGATGATCGTCCACCAGCCGAGACACGCGCAGCAGCAGTTCCTCCAGGGCCGGGGTGTCGGCCGGCGTCGAACCACGCCAGCCGAACAGGAGCGGTGCCGTCCGGATCGACCGCACCAGCGAGGCCGCCTCCCGGTCGGTCACCGGGACGAGCCGGTGCGCCGTGTCGTCGAGCAGCTGGGAGGCGGCACCGGCGAGCCCGAACGACAGCACGGCCCCGGCCGCCGGATCGATCACCGCACGCACCACGGTGTCGACACCGCGCGGCGCCATCCCCTGCACCACCGGCCGCAGCTCCTCCGGCTTCCCGAACAGCTCCGTCAACTCGGCATACCCTCTGCGCAGTTGCTCCTCGTCCGCCAGATCCAGCCGTACGCCGCCCAGATCGGCCCGGTGCCTGAGGTGCGGGGCGGTGGCCTTGAGAGCTACGGGATAGCCGAGGGTGCGGGCCGCCGCGGCGGCGTCATCGGGCGACAGCGCGGGCAGCGCCCGGTGGACCCCGATCCCGTACTTCCCCAGCAGCTCACACGTCTCTTCGGTCCCCAGGGTCAGCCCCTGGCCCCGTGCCAGCAGCCCGTCGATCAGCTCGGCGGTCCCCTTCTCGTCGATGTCCTCGTACTCGGGCACCTTGCCGGGTTCAACGGCATCACGCTGCCACTGGGCGTACCTGACGGCTTCACCGAGGGCGCGGACGGCGCGCTCGGCGGCGGGGTAGGCGGGGATGAGCCCCGCTTCGTCAGGTACCGGCGCCGCGGCCGGCAGTCGTTCCGCAGGGAGATGGGGGTCCGTCCGCTCCGGCGAAGCCGGGAGTGGGGGAAGGTGAGCGCGGTCTGCAACGCCGGGTGCCGTTCGACCTGCCTGTGGTGCGGTACTGGCCGCGGCCGACAGCGCCTCCGCGAGCCCGCCGAGCTCCACATGCACCACCAGCACCGGCTTGCCGGGAACCTCTGCCGCAGCCGACCGCAGTGCCTCGGCCAGCGCCGCATCCTCAGCGGGCCCCTCCCCCACCGCCGGTATGGCGGTCACCACCACCGCGTCGCACGTGTCGTCGGCCAGAGCTCTCGACAGCGCCGCATGAAAGTCGTCCGCCGAAGCTCCCGTCGTCAGATCCAGCGGAGGGTGAGGCCGCAGCCCCTCGGAGAGACACGCGTCGTACGTCAGCAACCCCAACGACTCCGAGTTCCCCAAGATCGCCACGCGAGGGCCCGCCGGCAACGGCTGACGCGCGAGCAGCAGCCCCGCGTCGACCAGCTCGGTGATCGTGTCCACCCGGATCACCCCGGCCTGCCGCAGCAGCGCGGACACCGTGGCATGCGGCAACCGCGTCGCCCGCACCGCATGCCCCTGCGGCGCCGCGCCTCCGTGCCGCGCGCCCTGCACGACGACCAACGGCTTCGCCGCTGCCGTACGCCGCGCGAGCCGGGTGAACTTGCGGGGGTTGCCGATGGACTCCAGGTACATCAGCACCACATCGGTGTCGGGATCGTCGTACCAGTACTGGAGTACGTCGTTCCCGGACACGTCCGCGCGGTTGCCGGAGGACACGAACGTGGACACACCCGTGACCCCGGTGACCCCGCCGCCGCGCCGGTGCAGCCGGGACAGCAGCGCGATCCCGATGGCGCCGGACTGGGCGAAGAGCCCGATCCGTCCGGGACGGGGCATCTCGGGAGCGAGGGACGCGTTCAGCCGTACGCCCTCCGCGGTGTTGATGATCCCGAACGCGTTGGGGCCGATGATCCGCATGCCGCACGCACGCGCGTGCCGGACCAGTTCCCGCTGCCGCTCGCGCCCCTCGGGGCCGCTCTCGGCGTACCCGGCGGAGATCACGACGAGCCCCTGCACGCCATGCTCGCCGCACTCGGTGACGACCTCGGGGACGAGGTCCGCGGGCACGGCGACGACCGCGAGGTCGACGGGCCCCTCGATGTCCCGCACGGAGCGGTGCGCGGGCACCCCGTCGAACTCCTTGAACTCCTCCGGGAACGCCCTGTTCACGGCGTACAGAGAGCCCGTGAACCCGGCCTCCCGGATGTTGCCCAGGACGCTGCGTCCCACTCCGCCGGGAGTGCGGCCGGCCCCGATGACGGCGACGGAGCCGGGCATCAGCAACCGCTGCACGGACCGTGCCTCGGCGCGCTGCTCGCGCGCGTACTGCACGGCGAGGGACCGGTCCGTGGGTTCGAGGTCGAACTCCAGGCGCACGACGCCGTCTTCGAAGCTGCGCTTCTGGGTGTACCCCGCGTCCGTGAACACCTTGATCATCTTGGTGTTGGCGGGGAGCACCTCGGCGGCGAAGCGGCGGATGCCGCGCTCACGGGCGACGGCGCCGAGGTGTTCCAGGAGGGCGGAGGCGACGCCGCGGCCCTGATGGGCGTCCTGCACGAGGAAGGCGACCTCGGCCTCGTCGGACGGTGCGGACGCGGGCATTCCGTCGGTGCCGATTCGGTCATAGCGTACGGTGGCGATGAACTCGCCGCCGATGGTGGCCGCGAGTCCCACCCGGTCCACAAAGTCGTGGTGCGTGAAGCGGTGGACGTCCTTGGCGGACAGGCGCGGGTAGGGCGCGAAGAAGCGGTAGTACTTCGACTCGTCCGACACCTGCTCGTAGAAGCTGACCAGGCGCTCGGCGTCATCAACGGTGATGGGGCGGATGCGTGCGGTGCCGCCGTCGCGCAGCACCACGTCGGCTTCCCAGTGGGCGGGGTATTCGTGCCGGTCCGGCGCGCTCTGCATGGGGCCCAGAGTACGGCTCGCGTACGACAACGGCGCGAGGCAGTCTGTGGAGGACGGGAGTCGGGCCGAGGCCGCGGTGCGACGACACTTCCGGACGGGACGCAGGACCGTTCCGGGCTTGCTTCACGGTATGGGAAACTGGTCTAGACAACCCTGAACACTCGAAGGGCAGCATCACATGGCTGAGCGCCGCGTCAACGTCGGCTGGGCCGAGGGTCTCCACGCCCGCCCCGCCTCCATCTTCGTCCGGGCCGCCACGGCCTCTGGGGTCCCCGTGACGATCGCCAAGGCCGACGGCAACCCCGTCAACGCGGCCTCCATGCTGGCCGTCCTCGGGCTCGGCGCCCAGGGCGGCGAGGAGATCGTGCTCGCTTCCGACGCCGAGGGCGCGGACGCCGCCCTCGACCGGCTGGCGAAGCTGGTCGCCGAGGGTCTCGAAGAGCTTCCCGAGACCGTCTGAATTCCGGGCTGCGACTTTCATCGCAGCGCCGAAGGGCCCGCCCGAATTACCGGGCGGGCCCTTCGCATTTCCCGCTTACGGGCAGCAGAAATAATCCCCCGCGAATTAACCCCTCTTTGTATACGGCGCCCGTGTTAATGCCGCAGGCTCGGCATGTTTACGGGATGTTGCGAATTCCTCACACGGTCCGTGCGATCGGCGCCGCCGTTGAACCGCAGTCGATGCGCGGCGCCCGCGCGCTCGGTGTGCAGGGCGGTGATCGCCCGGGCGCGCTCGCCGTCACCGCGCGCCACCGCGTCGACGATCGCGCCGTGCTCCGCCCAGGACTCCGCGGGGTTGGCCGGCGCCTCCACCGCGTACATCCAGGCGATCTTGTGCCGCAGCTGGGTCAGCATCGAGGTCAGCGCGGGGCTGCCGGAGGCCTGGGCGAGCGTCTCGTGGAACCAGCCCCCCAGGGAGCGCAGATCCTCGCTGTTGCCGCGCCTGGCCCGCTCCTGGCCCAGCCTGACCAGGCCCCGCAGCACCTTGAGGTGGGCCTCGGTGCGCCGCTGGGCGGCCCTGGACGCGCCGAGCGGCTCCAGGAGCATCCGCATCTCCAGCAGGTCGGCGGCCTCCTGCTCGGTCGGTTCGGCGACGCACGCGCCCGCGTGCCGCCGGGTGACCACGAAGCCCTCGGCCTCCAGCGTGCGCAGGGCCTCACGGACGGGGACGCGCGAGACGCCGTAGCGGCGGGCGAGGAGTTCCTCGGTGAGCCTGCCGCCGCGCTCGTAGACACCGGCGACGATGTCGTCCCGGATCGCCGTGCATACCGAGTGCGCCGGAATACGCATGACCGACCTCCGCCTTAATCCCCGTGAAACGTCGATGATTGACGTGTGTTCCGTGACTCTATTGCAATGAGCCGGAATTTCCGATGGCGGGCCGGAATCCATGGATATTTTTTGGACAACCGGGCGTGTGAAACGCCGAAACCCCGGCTCGGGAGCCGGGGCCTCGGGACGCGGAGCGATCGGTGGGTCGGTCGTCAGACGCCCACGCCGTGCGAGCGCAGGTAGGCGACGGGGTCGATGTCGGAGCCGTACTCCGCGGTCGTACGGGCCTCGAAGTGCAGGTGCGGTCCGGTGACGTTGCCGGTCGCGCCGGAGAGGGCTATCTGCTGACCGGGGGTGACGCTCTGGCCCACCGAGACGCCGATGGACGACAGGTGGCCGTACTGGGTGTACGTGCCGTCGTTCATCTTGATCACGACCTCGTTGCCGTACGAGCCGCCCCAGCCCGCCTCGACGACGGTGCCGCGGCCGACCGCGTGGACGGAGGTGCCGCTCGCGGCGTGGAAGTCGACGCCGGTGTGGCTGCCGGAGGACCACAGGGAGCCGCCGGTCTGGTAGCCGGTGGAGACGTACGAGCCGGTGATCGGTGCCACATAGCTGTTGAGGCGCTTGCGCTCGGCCTCGCGGGCGGCACGCTCCTTGGCCTCGCGGGCCTTCTTCGCCTTCTCCGCGGCGGCCTTCTTGGCGGCAGCCTCGGCCCTCTTCTCGGCTGCGGCCTCCTCGGCGGCCTCCTTCTGCGCGGCGGCCTGCTCCGCGATCGGGTCGGCGGAGTCGGCGATGCTGATGACCGGGATCAGGCCGGTCGTCTCGGCGGCGGACTCGGCCGCGAGCGCGGGTGCTGCCAGGGTGCCGATGACGCCGGTGGTGGTGAGGGCCGCGACGCCCGCCGCGCGGGCGGTGGTGCGCTGGATCCGGCTGGGACGGCGGTGCTTCCCGGTGGCGCAGGTGAACGCCATGTGGTGGCTGGTCCTTTCCTTCCTTCTCGCCTACCGGGTTAGCTGACGGGTTCGGAGCAGGAAGGTCTCCTACGGACCCCCTCGCTGCACGCGCGGGCGTCCGATTCACCCCAGGGACTACGTATGTGGGTCCCCGGCTCCCCTGGCTCGCGCCGTCTGGGGACTCGGCGATGGCTGTCCGGTGCCGCGGATGCGGCGCACTGCCTGACGGACAGCCCGGAAGACGCTAAACGGGACATCTTTCAATCCCCAAACGGATCACGGCTTTTGTAGCGCATGCCACAGGCCAGACAGGCAACCTCTCCCGTAATTCGGACATAAAGGAGCCCTGGTGACGCTTCCGTCACCAGGGCTCCACACGCGCGTGCCCGAACGTTCGCCTCTACTCGGCGGACACGACGGTGACTTGGCCGATGCCGAGGGCCTCGACCGGCTCCTTGATCTGCGCCGCGTCGCCCACGAGAACCGTCACCAGACGGTCCACGGGGAAGGCTCGTACGGCAGCCGCGGTGGCCTCGACGGTGCCGGTCGCGGCGAGCTCGCGGTAGAGCGTGGCCTGATAGTCGTCCGGCAGGTACTGCTCCACCTGGTCGGCGAGCGTGCCGGCCACGGCGGCAGCGGTCTCGTACTTCAGCGGCGCCACCCCGACGAGGTTCTGTACGGCGACATCGCGCTCGGCGTCGGTGAGCCCGTCCGCGGCGAGCGTGCGCAGCACCGTCCACAGGTCCTGGAGTGCGGGGCCGGTGTTCGGGGTGTCGACGGAGCCGCTGATGGCGAGCATCCCGGCGCCCGAGCCGTCCGGGGCGGACCGCAGCACCTGTCCGAACGCCCGCACTCCGTAGGTGTAGCCCTTCTCCTCGCGCAGGACGCGGTCCAGCCGGGAGGTGAGGGTGCCGCCGAGGCAGTACGTGCCGAGCACCTGCGCGGGCCACACGCGATCGTGCCGGTCGGGACCGACCCGGCCGATGAGCAGCTGCGTCTGGACGGCGCCGGGGCGGTCCACGATGACGACCCGGCCGGTGTCGTCGGCGGTCACCGGAGGCACCGGGCGCGGCTGCGCGGGCGAGCCCGTCCAGGAGCCGATCGTCTCGCCGAGCAGCGCGTCCAGGTCGATGCCGGTGAGGTCGCCGACGACCACGGCGGTGGCCGTGGCGGGACGGACGTGCTTCTCGTAGAAGGCACGGACGGCCGCGGAGTCGATGGCCGCGACCGTGTCCTCGGTGCCCTGGCGCGGGCGCGACATGCGCGAGTCCGCCGGGAACAGCTCCTTGGAGAGCTCCTTGGCGGCCCTGCGGGAGGGGTTGGCCAGCTCGTGCGGGATCTCGTCGAGGCGGTTGCGGACCAGCCGCTCGACCTCGCTGTCCGCGAAAGCGGGCGCCCTGAGGGCGTCGGCGAGCAGCCCGAGCGCCTTGGGCAGACGCGAGACCGGGACCTCGAGGCTCACCCGGACGCCGGGGTGGTCGGCGTGCGCGTCGAGCGTGGCACCGCAGCGCTCCAGCTCGGCGGCGAACTCCTCGGCGGAGAGCTTGTCGGTGCCTTCGGAGAAGGCCCGCGCCATGATCGTGGCGACGCCGTCGAGGCCGGCCGGTTCGGCGTCCAACGGCGCGCCCAGGAGCACCTCTACGGCGACGACCTGCTGGCCGGGGCGGTGGCAGCGCAGAACGGTCACGCCGTTGTCGAGGGTCCCGCGCTCGGGGGCCGGGAACGCCCACGGCCTGGCCTCGCCGGCCTGCGGCTCGGGGTGGAATTCCATAGCGGCGAGCTCGGTCACTTGGCCGCCTCCTCGTTGTCGTCGGTGGCTTCCACGGTCGCCGCGGACTCCAGGTCTTCGGTGGGTTCCTCGACGGTCTCCGTGGGGACGGTCGGCTCGTAGACGAGCACCGCGCGGTTGTCGGGCCGCAGGCGCGCCTTGGCGACCTCCTGGACCTCCTCGGCGGTGACCTCGAGCACCCGCCCGACGGCCGTGAGGGCGAGCTGCGGGTCACCGAACAGGACGGCGTACCGGCACAGTTCGTCGGCGCGGCCCGCGACCGTGCCAAGCCGGTCCAGCCACTCGCGCTCCAACTGGGCCTGGGCGCGCTCCATTTCCTCGGCCGTGGGGCCCTCCGCGGCGAACCGGGCTAGCTCCTCGTCGATGGCGGTCTCGATGACCGGCACCTCGACGTCACCGGACGTCTTCACGTCCAGCCACCCCAGGGAGGGCGCGCCGGCCAGCCGCAGCAGACCGAACCCGGCGGCGACGGCCGTACGGTCGCGTCGTACCAGCCGGTTGTAGAGGCGGGAGGACTCGCCGCCGCCGAGGACGGTGAGCGCGAGGTCCGCCGCGTCGCACGCGCGCGTGCCGTCCTCCGGGAGCCGGTAGGCGGCCATCAACGCGCGCGCGGGGACCTCTTCCTCGACGATCTCGCGCAGCTGCCCGCCGATGGTCTCGGGCAGTTCACCGGAGCGCGGGGCGGGCTTGCCGTCGTGCGAGGGGATGGAGCCGAAGTACCTGTCGACCCAGGCGAGCGTCTGCTCCGGGTCGATGTCGCCGACCACGGAGAGAACCGCGTTGTTGGGCGCGTAGTACGTCCGGAAGAACGCCCGCGCGTCCTCCAGGGTCGCCGCGTCCAGGTCGGCCATCGAGCCGATCGGCGTGTGGTGGTAGGGGTGGCCCTCCGGGTAGGCGAGGGCGGTCAGCTTCTCGAACGCCGTGCCGTAGGGGACGTTGTCGTAGCGCTGCCGCCGCTCGTTCTTCACGACGTCGCGCTGGTTCTCCATGGACTCGTCGTCGAGAGCCGTGAGCAGCGACCCCATGCGGTCGGCCTCCAGCCAGAGGGCGAGCTCCAGCTGGTGGGTGGGCATGGTCTCGAAGTAGTTGGTGCGCTCGAAGCTGGTGGTGCCGTTGAGCGAGCCGCCGGCGCCCTGGACCTTCTCGAAGTGGCCGTTGCCCTTCACCTGGCCGGAGCCCTGGAACATCAGGTGCTCGAAAAGGTGAGCCAGGCCGGTACGGCCCTTGACTTCGTGGCGCGATCCGACGTCGTACCAGAGGCACACCGCCGCGACCGGGGTCAGGTGGTCCTCGGAGAGCACCACGCGCAGGCCGTTGGCCAGGCGGTGCTCCGTCGCTGTCAGGCCCCCGGTGCCTGCCTGGTCTGTGGCCGTGTGACCCATGGGCATGTACGTCCCTTCGATCGCGGAAAACACTCGTCGTAACTGCGGAAATCCCGCCGGTCCTGCCACTGTATGCAAGCGTGCGCAGGCGCGGCGAAGTTCCCGGCCGACGTACGCCCAGAGCGAGATCGCGTAGCCTGCGGGCGTGCTGTCCCGCCGAAGGCTGACGGCACCTGCGAACGCCGGGCGGGACGGCTTACGTCGGGCCCTGGTACGCGTTGTCAGTGGGGCGGTCCACAATGGTCCGCATCAGATTCACTTAACGCTTCAGCAAGAGCGCGCCCCGAAGGCGAGCGACCAGGAGACAGAGGAGCCAGGCAGCGATGGCCCGCCGCAGCACGAAGACCCCGCCGCCCGACGACTCGTACGAGGAGCGGATCCTCGACATCGACGTCGTGGACGAGATGCAGGGCTCCTTCCTCGAGTACGCGTACTCGGTCATCTACTCCCGAGCCCTGCCGGACGCCCGTGACGGCCTCAAGCCGGTGCACCGCCGCATCGTCTACCAGATGAACGAGATGGGCGTCCGCCCCGACCGCGGCTATGTGAAGTGCGCCCGCGTCGTCGGCGAGGTCATGGGTAAGTTGCACCCCCATGGCGACGCGTCGATCTACGACGCCCTGGTGCGCATGGCCCAGCCCTTCTCGATGCGCGTCCCCCTCGTGGACGGCCACGGCAACTTCGGCTCGCTGGGCAACGACGACCCGCCCGCCGCCATGCGGTACACCGAGTGCCGTATGGCCGAGGCCACGGGCTTGATGACGGAGTCCATCGACGAGGACACGGTCGACTTCACTCCCAACTACGACGGCCAGGAGCAGGAGCCGGTGGCCCTGCCCGCCGCCTTCCCGAACCTGCTGGTCAACGGCGCCTCGGGCATCGCGGTCGGCATGGCCACGAACATGCCGCCGCACAACCTGCGCGAGGTGATCGCGGCGGCCCGCCACCTCATCCGGCACCCGGGCGCCGATCTCGAAGCGCTGATGCGGCACGTCCCCGGCCCCGACCTGCCCACCGGCGGCCGGATCGTCGGCCTGACCGGCATCCGGGACGCGTACGAGACGGGCCGCGGCACCTTCAAGATCCGCGCCACGGTCGCCGTGGAGGACGTGACCGCCCGCCGCAAGGGCCTCGTCATCACCGAACTGCCCTTCACGGTCGGCCCGGAGAAGGTGATCGCCAAGATCAAGGACCTGGTCGGCTCGAAGAAGCTTCAGGGCATCGCCGACGTCAAGGACCTCACCGACCGTCAGCACGGACTGCGCCTGGTCATCGAGATCAAGAACGGCTTCGTGCCGGAGGCCGTGCTGGAGCAGCTCTACAAACTGACGCCGATGGAGGAGTCCTTCGGCATCAACAACGTGGCGCTGGTCGACGGGCAGCCCCTCACGCTGGGCCTCAAGGAGCTCCTGGAGGTCTACCTCGACCACCGCTTCAACGTGGTGCGGCGCCGCAGCGAGTTCCGCCGTGGCAAGCGGCGCGACCGGCTGCACCTGGTCGAGGGTCTGCTCACCGCCCTGGTGGACATCGACGAGGTCATCCGTCTGATCCGCTCCAGCGACAACTCCGCGCAGGCCAAGCAGCGCCTGATGGAGCGGTTCTCGCTGAGCGAGATCCAGACGCAGTACATCCTCGACACGCCGCTGCGCCGCCTCACCAAGTACGACCGGATCGAGCTGGAGTCCGAGAAGGACCGGCTCAAGGCGGAGATCGAGGAGCTGACCCGGATCCTCGAGTCGGACGCGGAGCTGCGCAAGTTGGTCTCCGCCGAACTGGCCGCGGTGTCCAAGAAGTTCGGCACCGACCGGCGTACGGTCCTGCTGGAGTCGGGGGGCGCCGCGGTGACCGCCGTTCCGCTCCAGGTGGCGGACGACCCGTGCCGGGTGCTGCTGTCCTCGACGGGCCTGCTGGCGCGTACGGCGAACGGCGAGCCCTTCCCGGAGGACGCCGACGCCCGGCGCACCAACCATGACGTGATCGTCTCGGCGGTGCCGGCCACGGCCCGTGGTGAGATCGGCGCGGTCACCTCGGCCGGCCGGCTGCTGCGGATCAACGTGATCGATCTGCCGCAGCTCCCGGACACGGCGTCCGCGCCCAACCTCGCGGGCGGCGCCCCGCTGACCGAGTTCGTCTCCCTGGAGGACGACGAGACGCTGGTGTGCCTGGCCACGCTCGACGAGTCGTCCCCGGGCTTGGCTCTCGGCACCGAGCAGGGCGTGGTCAAGCGGGTGGTCCCCGACTACCCGTCCAACAAGGAGGAGTTGGAGGTCATCACCCTCAAGGAGGGTGACCGGATCGTCGGCGCGGTGGAGCTGCGCACCGGCGAGGAGGACCTGGTCTTCATCACGGACGACGCACAGCTGCTGCGCTACCAGGCCTCGCAGGTCCGTCCGCAGGGCCGTCCGGCCGGCGGTATGGCGGGCATCAAGCTCACCGAGGGCGCCAAGGTCATCTCGTTCACAGCGGTCGATCCGGCGGTCGACGCGATGGTGTTCACGGTTGCCGGCTCGCGCGGCACACTGGACGACTCCGTGCAGACGACGGCCAAGCTGACGCCGTTCGACCAGTACCCGCGCAAGGGCCGAGCCACCGGCGGTGTGCGCTGCCAGCGGTTCCTCAAGGGCGAGGACTGTCTGTCCCTGGCCTGGGCAGGTCCGGTCCCGGCGCGGGCCGCGCAGAAGAACGGCACGCCGGTCGACCTCCCGGAGATCGACCCGCGCCGGGACGGCTCGGGCGTGTCCCTGCCGAAGACCGTGTCGGTGGTGGCCGGGCCGGTCTAGAGTCCGGGCTCCGCGAGATCCCCTTCGGGGTCCTGTACGTAGCGCAGGACGCCCCACATGCCGTGCTCGTCGGCGTGTGGGGCGTCGTCCTTGCACGCCTCCAACTCCTTGCGCAGCGCGGGGACGTCGATGCCGGCGCCGATGAGCACGAGCTGGGTCACGCGTGCTTCGGTGCCCGCCCAGGATTCCGGATAGAAGCGGAGGAACCGTCCGACAGCGTGGACGGCGTACCGGTTGTTCGTGTCGTGGGGGCCGAAGTCGACGTACCCCTTGATCCGGTACAGCCCTTCGGGCCGGCTGTCGAGGAACTCCATCATCCGGCGTGGATTCAGGGGAACTTCGGAGGTGAAGGACAGGCTGTCGTAGGCCGAGTGCAGATGGGCGGCATGGTCGGCGCCGCCATGGTCGTGCAGGTCGTCGAAGGAGAGCTGCCCGATGCGCTCGCCCGCGGGACGGCAGTCGAAGAGGAACTCCGGGTCGATGCGCCCGTAGGAGGCCGGGACGACGGCGGCGCTCTCGACGAGGGACCGGACGAGCCCGAGGACCCGCTCCCCGTCGGGCGCCCGGTCGACCTTGTTGACGACGACCAGGTCGGCGAGGGCGAGATGGCGGTCGATCTCGGGGTGCTTCGCGCGCGTGTCGTCGAACTCGACGGCGTCGACGACCTCGATCAGCCCGCCGTACACGATCCCCGGATGCTCACTGGCGAGCACCATCCGCACGAGCTCCTGCGGCTCGGCCAGACCGCTGGCCTCGATGACGATGACGTCGATACCGGCGGAGGGCCTGGCGAGCCGGTCGAGGTAGAGGTCGAGTTCGCTCACGTCCACGGCGCAGCACAGACACCCGTTGCCCAGGGACACGGTGGAGTCGCCGAGCGCGCCGGCCACGGCCATCGCGTCGATCTCGACGGCGCCGAAGTCATTGACGATGGCACCGATACGGCTGCCGCCGCTGCGGTGGAGCAGATGGTTGAGCAGCGTCGTCTTGCCGGAGCCCAGGAATCCGGCGAGAACGACGACCGGGATGTTGTGCGGGATCTGCGGACTCGGCGTGTGACCCAACGTGCGACCTCTTCAGGGAGCTGTACAAATCCAGGGAGCGGTACAAAGATGCGCCGCCCAGGATACGAGCCCGTGAAATCCGCGGACGCCTCCATCGATGTCGCGTCGCAGGTCGAAGGGCGCCCGGTCCGGCGTGTGCGGACCGGACGCCCTGGTGGACGGGGGCGGCCGTCAGTCGCTCAGGGCCGCCTGAGCGGCCTGGAAGCGGCTCACCCAGTACGCGGTGCGGTCCAGGTAGGCCGTCTGGGCGGCCTCGCCCGTCTTGCCGTAGGCACCCTCGTAGGTGAGGTAGCCGTGGCCGGCGGGCGGGGTGGAGTCGGCCGGTTCGATCGAACTGCCCTCGTGCCACTCGTTGAAGGAGGTCACCGACACCCAGGTCGGTGAGCCGCCGATCGCGGGATCGAGGGCGTTGTTCCACTGCCTGTCGTAGGCGGCGCCGTTCGCGCGGTCCACGGTGGGTGTCGTGTTGCCCGGCACGGCGCGGTCGTCGAGGTAGCCGGGGGCGACGGACGGGGACCAGATGAGGTTGTTCGCGCGGGCGTAGTCCCCGGCCTGCTTCCAGCCCGGGGCGGTGGCGCCGGCGATGCCGTCGTAGGTGTACAGGCCGGAGAAGTGCGCGATCTTCGTGGTGTCGGTGGTCTGGGCGAGCACGATGCTGCTGCCCATGACCTGGTCCAACGGCGCCCATTCGGTGATGTCCAGGCTCTGGAAGACGTAGAAGGCGCTCTTCCCGCCGTGGTCGGCGGACCGGTAGAAGGCCGGATGGCTGCCGTAGGTGTTGTTGATGTACTTGATGTCGGCGACCGTCGAGGAGGCGGTTCGTCCGGAGTACGGCTCCAGGTGCCAGGCCACCTTGACGCCCTCCTTCTGGGCGGCGTCGAGGACTCCCTGGACGAGCCTGTCCTCGTAACTGCCCTGTCCCCACCAGCTGTAGACGATGACGCCGGCCCCGGACTGCGCGACCCACTTCATGTGCTGGGCCACCGCTCCGGCGAAGTCACCGGAGTCGTACGGGCCGAGCGCCGGGTAGAGGTCGGCGCCGATGTCGTCGGGCGGGGTGCGGTTGCCCTGCTGCCAGTGGCGCCAGCTGCCGTTGACCGTGGGGCTGCCGTACCAGGGGTAGTAGAAGAGGTGGACGTCCTGCGACGGCGTGACCTCACTCGGGGTGGCGGTGAGGGTGAAGGTGTCGATGTCGAAGAGGGAGCCGGAGCCGCCGGTGAAACGCAGGAACAGCGGCCCCGAAGCGGCAGCGGTCAACGCCGTGTTCACCGTCGTGAACGTCTCCCAACCACCGGTGACCGGCACACTCACCGAACCGAGCAACGTACCCGTCGCCGAACCCGAACGAACCTCGATCGTGCCGCCCGCACCCGCCGACGACACCTTCGCCGAGAACGACGTGGCACCCGCCGTCGACACCGACGAATAACCCGCCCAGTCACCGTTCTCGATATAACCCAGCGTGTTCCCACCACTGGCCGCCGCATGGGCAGCTATCTGGACCCCCGACCCCGACGTGTACGACTCGGCCTCCACCTGGCCGGTGCCCGCGGGTGGGGCGCAGTTGCCGGGTGCCTGTCCGGCCGCGTACCGCACACCGCCGAGCAGCAGGGAGCGGAAGGCCGGGTCGCTGTAGGACTCGATGGTGTGGCCGAGCCCGGTGTAGAAGGAGCGGCCCTGGCCCTGGCTGTGGCACCAGGTGATGGGGTGGTCCCCGCCCATCTCCCCACCGCTGTAGGTGGATTCGTCCAGGCTCTGCAGCACGTGGACCCTGGAGCGGGGGTTGGTCTGGTAGTTGTACCACTCGTCGGTGCGCGTCCAGGTCGCGCCCAGGTGCGCGGTCGCCGGGTGGGTCCGGTCCTCGTTCTTGACGACGGCCTGCTGGATCGCGGGGTGGCTCTTGAACCAGGCGCCCACCAGCTGCCCGTAGTACGGCCAGCTGTACTCGGTGTCGGCGGCCGCGTGCACGCCGAGGTATCCGCCGCCGTTGTCGACGTACGACTGGAGGGCGGTCTGCTGGCTGTCGTTCAGGACGTCACCGGTGGTGTTGAGGAACACCACCGTCTCGTACGTGGCGAGGTTCGCGGCGGTGAAGACGCCCGCGTCCTCGGTGGCTGTGACAGCGAAGTCGTTCTGCTGACCCAGCGTCTGCAGGGCGCTGATGCCGGCCGGGATCGCGTCGTGCCGGAATCCGGCGGTCTTGGAGAACACCAGGACGTCGTAGGACGCGGCCTGCTGCTCGGGGGCGGCCTCCGCCGCCTGGATCGGTGCGGCGAGTCCGCAGGTCAGTGCCAGCGCCACAGCAGCCGGCGCGCGGCGCAGCCGTCGGAGCAGAGTTCTCATGGTCCTCAGCCCTTTCGTGCCGTGGCGGTGAGTGTGAAGGTGTCGATGTCGAAGAGGGAGCCCGAACCGCCGGTGAAACGCAGGAACAACGGCCCGGAAGCGGCAGCGGTCAACGCCGTGTTCACCGTCGTGAACGTCTCCCAGCCACCGGTCACCGGCACACTCACCGAACCGAGCAACGTACCCGTCGCCGAACCCGAACGAACCTCGATCGTCCCGCCCGCACCCGCCGACGACACCTTCGCCGAGAACGACGTGGCACCCGCCGTCGACACCGACGAATAACCCGCCCAGTCACCGTTCTCGATATAACCCAGCGTGTTCCCACCACTGGCCGACGCATGGGCAGCCGCCTGGACCCCCGACCCCGATGTGTACGACTCCCCTTCGTGGGTCGCGCCGGCGGTGTCGGCCGTCGTGAAGGTGAAGGCGTCGACGTCGAAGAGGTTGCCGTTGCCGGTCGGACCGTGGAAGACGAGGAACAGCTGTGTGGCACCGGACGGCGCGCCGGTCAGGTTGGCCGTGACGTCGGTGTACGTCTCCCAGCCGCCGGTCACCGGGACCGTGGCCGTGCCGAGCAGCGTCCCGGTCGTGGACCCGGCCCGCACCTCGATGGTGCCGCCGGCGCCGGCGGAGGCGACCCTGGCGGTGAACTTCGTCGCGTTGCCCAGCGTGTAGGGCTGGAAGGAGATCCAGTCGCCGTCGTCGGTGAAGCCGACCGTGTTGCCGCCTTCGGCGGTGCCGTGACCGGCGATCTCGATGCCGGACTGGGCGCTGAAGTGCTCGGCCTGCCGGTGTCGCGGCTGGAGGGTGCGTACGGAGTGCGTGGTCAGTCCGTCGGCGTCGGTGTACTCGGCGTCGAAGACTCCGTAGAGGTTGGCGGCGCTGTCGTGTTCACCGTCCTGAGGCACGGCGATCGACCCGTTGCAGCCGTTCGCCGAGGTGATGGCGTGGGTGTGGCTGTCGTGGCCGAGCAGATAGGTGACCTTCACCTTGGAGCAGTCGACCGTGCCGTCCTCGGGGTCGCTGACCTGGACCGTGAAGGGCACGGTGTCACCGAAGGAGAACAGCTTCCCGTCGGTGGGCTGTTGCAGGGTGACGGTCGGCGCGGTGTTGCCTGCGGTGACGACCAGACTGGCCGTACCGGTGAGGCCTTCGGGGTCCTTGACGGTCAGGGTCGGGGTGTACGTCCCCTTCGTGGTGTACGTGTGGCTGGGGTTGGCCTCGGTGGAGGTGGCGCCGTCACCGAAGTTCCATGAGTACGACAGGGCCTGCCCCTCGGGGTCGGAGCTGCCCGCGGAGGAGAACTTCACGGCCAGCGGCAGTGTGCCGGAGGTCTTGTCGGCGGCCGCCTTGGCGACGGGGTTGCGGTTGCTGCCCGCGATGTACTCGATGCGGTACAGCGCCTGGTTGTTGCTTCCGGTGCCGTAGTCCAGGACGTACAGCGCCCCGTCGGGGCCGAAGTCGGTGTCCATGACCTGCGTGCCGTTCCAGGGGAAGTCCTCGATCGTCCCGTACGAGCCGTCGCTCTTGACCTCGACGGACTTGATCCACTGGCGTCCGTACTCACCGGCGAAGTAGCGGCCGTCGAGGGACTGCGGGAACTTCACCGCCGAGTTCAGGTTCGGGTCGTAGCGGTAGACCTCGCCGCCCATCGGGGACTCCGAGCCGGTGCCGAACTCGGGCGGCGAACCGTCCAGTCCGTACTTGATCCAGCTGGACTTGACCGGCGGCAGCTTGGCCTGGCCGGAGTTGCGGAAGGAGTTGTTGGCCGGGCCGCCCGCACAGTCGTACTTGGCGCCGGACGGGCCGCTGGGGAAGGTGTACTCGTTGTAGATCTCGTTGGTGGTGTTCGTGCCGGTGCAGTACGGCCAGCCGAAGTTGCCCGGTGCGGTGATGCGGTTGAACTCGACCTGGCCGCCGGGGCCGCGGCCCGCGTCGGTGGTGCCGGCATCGGGGCCGTAGTCGCCGAGGTAGACCACTCCGGTGGCCCGGTCGACGGACATCCGGAACGGGTTGCGGAAGCCCATCGCGTAGATCTCCGGCCGGGTGTTGGCGGTGCCCGCGGCGAAGAGGTTGCCGGACGGGACCGTGTACCCGCCGGCGGCGGTGGGCTTGATCCGCAGCAGTTTGCCGCGCAGGTCATTGGTGTTGCCGGAGCTGCGCTGGGCGTCGAACTGCGGGTTGCGGTCGGTGCGTTCGTCGATCGGCGCGTACCCGGCGGAGTCGAACGGGTTGGTGTCGTCGCCCGTGGTCAGATACAGGTTTCCGGCCGCGTCGAAGTCGATGTCACCGCCGACGTGGCAGCACTGTCCGCGGTCGTTGGGCACTTCGAGTACGACCTTCTCGCTCGCCAGGTCGAGGGTGTTGTCGGCCTTCAGCGTGAACCGCGACAGGTTGAGGTGGCCCTTCCAGGGCTCGAAGTCGGCGGCGGACCCGGTGACGGGGGCGTCGCCTGCCGGGGTGTTCAGCGTCGGCGAGTAGTAGGCGTAGACATACCGGTTGCCGGCGAAGCCGGGGTCGGCGGCGATTCCCTGCAAGCCCTCTTCGTCGTGTGTGTAGACGTTGAGCTTGCCGGCCACCTTGGTGTTGCCCGCCGGATCGGTGTACCGGATCGTGCCGTCGCGGGCGGTGTGCAGGACGGACCGGTCGGGCAGCACGGTCAGCGACATCGGCTCGCCCAGTTCCGCGGCACCGGTGGCGAGTTGGACCTGCTGGTAGTCGGCGGCCGGGATGTCCGCCGGGGCGTTGACCGCGGCGGCTGCCGGCGGGGCGGCCGCCGCCGTTCCGGCCACGAGGAGCGCGAGGGCGGTGAGCCATCTGAGCCCTGCGCGAAGGCGCTGAGACATGAAGGGGCTTTCCTTCCTGACGGTGGGGGATGTCAGGCAAGGCGCGCGCCGGCCGCGCTTGCCGCGTGCTTCAGTCGTGCTTCAGTCGCGAATCAGCCGTGCTTTTGCCGTGCTTCTGCCGTGCTTCGGGGACTTGCGGGCGCTTCGAGGGGTGCGGAAGCGGGGTTCTTGCGATATTTGAGAGCAGAATTGCGAGCTTCTGCGGGCGAGTTGCATGCTGACGAGACCCGACCAATTTGTCAAGAGCCTGACAAAACTGCCCAGGTCACCGTGTGCGGGGTATCGAACGGCCGCATTCGTTCAGGAACGGCGCCGGGACGACACAACGGGGTCCGGTGAACCACAGCGGCCCGGGACCACGGTGCGCCCTCCCGCACGCCGACGCGCACACCGGCTCAGGACCCCGGCACCCGCCCGAACGCGGAATGCCGAACCATGATGCCGACCACAGGAATCGCGGTGAAGTGAACGATTGTTAGCAGCATTTGGGGGGCAGACGTTGGGCAAGGCGCCGGAGTGTGCGACCCTCGCTTCCCTCCATGCGCCTCCTCTCCGCCTCCCCGCCGACCAGAGCCGCTCGGCACCCTGGAGGCGGCAAGCGCCGCCCATCGCTCGCCGGTCCCCATCAGTCGACCCGCACCCGACGACCGGCGGACGGCCGCCTGATTCGGGGGTTTTGGCATGACCACATGGAAAATCACCGCGGTGGGTCTGGTCTCCGCTGCTTCCGGTCTGATACTCGCCACCGCGGGGACGATGCTGGCCGCACACCAGCGACGCCTCGAAGCGGAGCAGCTTCAGGTCAGGCGCCTGGAACTCGACGAACTCGCCTCTCGGCGCAGCGCCCTGGCTCACCAGCAGCGCATGCATTGGGAGTTGTTGTCGAGGGCGATCGACGACCCTTCGCTGGCCGCTGTGATCGACACCTATGCCCCGGACATTCCGGCGGAGAGGCGGCGACAGTACTTCTATGCCAATGCCTGGTACGTCAACCTCTACCACCTCTATCGGGCAGGGATCCTGGACGAGAAGGCGTTCTACGGGCATGCACGCGAGCTCTTCCAGAACCCCCTGATGCGTGAGTACTGGGAGGCCTCGAAGGGTCAACGAGCGACCTTGAAGGACTCGTCCGACGAGGCCCGGCTCGGGCGCATGGTCGACGATCTGATCAAGGACCTCGACGAGGCTGACACGGACGAGTGGTGGGTGGTGGGCAACCCACCACCAGCTTGATCATCCATGTCACCGGGCAAAGCCGGTCAACGCACCGACACGAGCCGAGTGACTTTTCCCGCACCTCCCCAGGAACACCAGTAACGTGCTGCCGACCACCCGCCCAGAACCTTCGTAAGGATCGGTAGTCCCTTGAAGATCGTGCGCCGCATCGGTGTGCCCCCAACTGCCCGCGGCAGCGCCTCAGGCGCCAACTGCCCGGACCTGTTCGAGCTGAGTGACGGCAACTTTGCCGTGATCGGCACCGAGGCCACCGAAACGCTTGAGCGTGAGCTACCCGCCGACGCCTCCCGCGCCGACTACGAACGCATCGTGGTCATCAGCCGCGAGACACTCATTCGCGCGAAGAGCGACATCCCCGACGCATAGCAGAAGCGTCCCGGATCCGCTGCGCACCCCGCACGGATCGGGGCACGCCGTGGACGTGCGGCCAACAGCCATCATCTCCACGGAAGACTTCATCCGCGGGCCACGACAACTGAGTCGGGCGGTTCGCTCCCACTGCGGCACAACCCACCTGGATGCCGCAGCGCAGTTCCCCACGGCACACAAGGGGAGCCCCCTTGAATCGCGGCACTCGATGACTTTGGCGAGCGACGAGTAGCGCGCAGAGGGCCCCCCGTAGTCGGGCCGAACCACCAAGAACTCACAGTTCAGGAGCAGGCATGTCCAACCCGACGCCGCACGACGGTACCGCAGGCCGGCCACCGGAGCAGCGATCACCGACGCCGATCTTTCATCTGCTGCCCGGCATCGTCGCCCTGCTCGCGGCCATCGGCATCATCCTGCTGATCGTCACAGGCCAGACAGAGCACGTCACCTCGGTGGCGGCTTTCGGTGGCAGCGTGTTCGTCGGGGATGCCGCGGCCACCGTGACCATCAACGTGTTCCGCAGGTAGATCCCACCCGATCAGGTTGACGGCCGCCTGACGGTCGGCGGCAGACCCGGGCCCGGCGTCCCCCCGACGCCGGGCCCTCACGCACGTCAGGCCGCCTTCGGCACCGCCGTCGGCGCCTCCGGCCCCACATACCGCGCCACCGGCCGAATGATCTTCGAGTCCTCCGCCTGTTCCAGGATGTTGGCGCTCCAGCCCACCACCCGTGCCGCCGCGAACGTCGGCGTGAACATCTCGCGGGGCAGACCGCAGATTTCCATCACCACACCCGCGTAGAACTCGACGTTCGTGTGGAGTTCGCGCCCCGGCTTCAGCTCGGCGAGGATCGCCTCGACTCGGCGCTCGACCTCGACGGCGAAGTCGACACGCGGGCCGCCGAAGCGCTGGGCGATCTCGCGGAGCATCCGGGATCGGGGGTCCTCCGTGCGGTAGATCGGGTGCCCGAAGCCCATGATGCGGTCGCCGGCAAGGACGCGCTCGCGGATCCAGGAGTCGATGTGTTCGGGCGTGCCGATGGCGTCCAGGGTGTCGAGCGCACGGCTGGGCGCCCCGCCGTGCAGCGGGCCGGACAACGCGCCCACGGCTCCCACGAGGCAGGCGGCCACATCCGCTCCCGTTGATGTGATGACGCGCGCCGTAAAGGTTGACGCATTGAAGCCGTGATCAATGGTTGAGATCAAGTAATGCTCGATCGCCCGCGTCCGCTGCGGGTCCTCCGAACCCGTCAGCATGTAGAGGTAGTTGGCCGCGTACGAGAGGTCCTCGCGCGGCTCCACCGGCTCGAGCCCCTGCCCCAGCCGGTACAGCGCGGTCAGCAGCGTCGGTACGGCGGCGGCCGCGAGGAGGGTGTCCTGGCGACGCCGGTCCGCGTCGATGTCGTACACCGGCCGGAAGCCCTTGACCGCCCCCAGCAGCGACAGTGCCGTACGCATCCCGGCGAGCGGCCCGGACCGTGCGCTCGCCGCCGCGATGGCGGGCAGCACCGCACGCACCTCGTCGGGCAGCCGGCGCAGGGCAGCGGTCTCTGCGCCGAACGCGGCAGCGCGCTCGGCATCGGGGATCTCACCGTGGACCAGGAGATACCAGACGTCCTCGAAGCTCCGGGTCTGCGCGAGCTCGACGGCCGAGTACTGGCGGTAGTGGTAGAAGCCCTCGAGCCCCCGGACGTCGCCGATCTCGGTGTCGGTCACGACGACACCGGCGAGCCCCCGGGGTACGTCGACAAGAGCGGCTGCGGACCTGTTGACGAGCATGATTTCCTCCCTGAACTTGATCTGACTGTCCACTCTTGACTCAACCTCTGTCAATATTGATTGAATCAACCTCCGATCCATGGTTCTGCGATACGGATACGGTGACCTCCATGCGCGATCAAGAACCCGTCCCCAGTCGCTCCGAACGGCGGCTGAGCACCAAGGAGGCCGCGGAGCTGCTGGGCGTGAAGCCCGAGACCGTGTACGCCTACGTGAGCCGCGGTCAGCTCAGCAGCCGACGGGTGCCGGGCAGCCGGAGCAGCACCTTCGACGCGAAGGAGGTCGAGGCTCTCGCACGGCGCAACAGAAGGGCGGGCGGCGGGAGTTCGGCGTCGGGCGGCGAGCTGTCCGTGCGCACTCGCATCACGCTCATCGACACGGACCGGTACTACTACCGGGGCGTCGACGCGACGGAGCTGACTGCACGCCACTCCTACGAAGAGGTCGCCGAGTGGCTGTGGACCGGGCGGATGCGCCACGGCACCGCGTTCACCGCCCCCGAGGCATCCGTCGCCGTCGCCCGCCGCGCCGTCGCCGCCCTGCCCGAACACACCGACCCGACCGACCGGTTGCGGGTCGCAGCGATCGCCGCCGCGACGGCGGATCCGCTGCGCTTCGACCTGTCCGATGAGGCCGTGCTCGGCACCGCCCGCATCCTCATCCCCACGCTCGTCGCCGCGCTGCCGCCGATCCACCCCGGTCACCGCGACGAGGGCCCGCTGGCCCACCGGCTGTGGGCGCGGCTGAGCGGACGGCAGGCCGACGAGGCCTCGCTGCGCGTCCTGGACACCGCGCTCGGGCTGCTCGTCGACCACGACCTGGCCGCTTCCACGCTCGCGGTGCGCGTCGCCGCATCGGCCCGCGCACACGCCTACGCAGCCGTCTCCGCGGGCCTCGGAGTCCTCGAGGGCCCCTTGCACGGCGCCGCGAGCGGACTCGCCCACCGGCTGCTGCTGGACGTGCTCGACCAGGGCGACGCCGGGCCCGTCATCGCGGACGAACTCCGTTCCGGACGCCGTATCGCGGGACTCGGCCACCGGCTCTACGCCGGCGAGGACCCACGCGCGCGTGCGCTGTTCGCCCTTCTCGGGGAGATCCCCAGAGCCGCTCCCGCCCTCGCCGCGGCCCGCGACATCGTGGCCACCACCGCCCGCCACACCCCGCTGCACGCCAACGTCGACCTGGCACTCGCCGTGTTCACCGCATCCAGCGGCATGCCCTCCACGGCGGGCGAGACGATCTTCGCGGTGGCCCGAACGGCGGGCTGGATCGCCCACGCCCTGGAGGAGTACGGCGAGCGCCCGCTGCGTATGCGCCCGAGCGGACTCTACGAGGGGCCGAGGCCGCCTCAACCCCTGCCCGAGTAGGGGACGAGCGGGCCGGAAGTCGCCCTGTCCCAAGTCAGGTTAGGCTCACCTCTGTGAGTACGTGTGCAAGCGTCTCTCGAGACCTCGACGAGCCCATTTCGGGAACAGCGGCGACCGCGACGACGTGGCTGCTGCTGGAACAGCCCGGTCCCTGGGGTGCCAAAGCGCTCACTTCGAGCCACCTGGATCCCGCGCTGGGCCGCGCCCTGGAGGCCGCCGCCGAGGGCACGGGCGTACGCATCGCACTCATCCGGCGCCCCGGGCGCCACGCCGACCTCGGCACCCCCACCGAGCGTCATGTGTACGCGGCTCACACCGTGCCCGGCAACGTGTGGCTGCACGGTGCCACCGTCCGCGACCCGCAATGCCTGCTCGACCTCGACTTCGCCGCGCTCGGCAGGGGCGACCACCGCAGTTTCGGTACGGCACTCGGCGGGCGCCCCCACACCGGTGATCCGCTCGCGCTCGTGTGCACCAACGGCAAGCGCGACCGCTGCTGCGCGCTCCTCGGCCGGCCTTTGGCGGCCGAGCTCGCCGCCTCCGGGGTCGAAGGAGTCTGGGAGGTCACCCATCTGGGTGGTCACCGCTTCTCGCCGACGCTGCTCGTCCTGCCGTACGGCTACGCGTACGGCAGGTCGGACGCCCACGCGGTCAAGGAGATCCTGCACGGCGTCCAGGAGGGGCGGATCGTCCTGGAGGGGTGTCGGGGCAGCTCGGCCTGGGCGCGGCCCGCTCAGGCGGCCGAGCTCGCCGTGCGCATGGCGGCGTACGAGTACGCCGCGGACGCTCTGACGGTCGTGCACACGGACGGCGCGGCACCCCGCTGGGAGGTGACCGTCGCGCACGTGGACGGGCGTCACTGGCGCGTGGTCGTGGCCCAGGGCGCGTCCCTGCCGCCCCGCGCGGAGAGCTGCGGCGCGTCGGTGCTCGGCTCACCCGCGCGAATGGACGTCGTGGCGGTGCGCGAGCTGACGCCGACGGCGCTCGCGAGCTGACCCGCGCCATCGCCTGTCCATGCGTTGATCAAGAGATCCATGCCACACCCCTACGGCTGCTGCGGCACGCCCGCGTAACGTCATGGATATGAGCTCCACTCCTCCCGCACGCCGTCTGCGGCTCGGTCTGCCGCGCCGGGTGTTCTCGCAGGTGCTGCTGATGCAGGTGGCGATCGCCGCGGGCGTCGCGGTACTCGCGACCGGGCTGTTCCTCGCGCCGCTCAGCGATCAGCTGGACGACCAGGCGATGCGCCGGGCGCTCTCGATCGCGCAGACCACCGCGGCCCAGCCGCAGCTCGCGGACGAGGTCGAGAACACTCCTCCGACGGTCGGCGGGCCGGTCCAGCGGGAGGCGGAGAAGATCCGCAAGGCCACCAGGGCCGAGTACATCGTGGTGATGGACACGCGGGGTGTGCGCTGGTCGCACACCGAGCCGGCGGAGATCGGCAGGCATGTCTCGACCGACCCCAGCGACGCGCTCGCCGGCCAGGAGGTCATGGAGATCGACGAGGGCACCCTGGGCCGCTCCGCGCGCGGCAAGGTGCCGCTGCGCGACGGCGACGGGGAGATCGTCGGGGCCGTCTCGGTCGGGATCGCCTACGACAGCGTCCGGGCCCTGCTGATCCACGCGATCCCGGAGCTGCTGGCGTACGCGGGCGGAGCCCTGGCCGTCGGTGCGCTGGCGGCCTGGTTCATCTCCCGGCGGGTCCAGCGGCAGACCCGGGACCTGGCCTTCTCCGACATCTCCGGACTGCTCGCGGAGCGTGAGGCGATGCTGCACGGCATCCGGGAGGGTGTCGTCGCCCTGGACCGCGCGGGACGTGTCCGTCTCCTCAACGACGAGGCGCAGCGCCTGCTGGGCATCGGCGAGGAGGCTGTCGGCCGCTCCCCCGACGAGGCGCTCGGCGAGGGGCGTACGGCCGATGTCCTGGCCGGGCGGGTCACGGGCACCGATCTGCTCACGGTGCGCGGCCAGCGCGTCCTGATCGCCAACCGGATGCCCACCGACGACGGCGGTGCCGTCGCCACCCTGCGCGACCGCACCGAGCTGGAGCAGCTGGGCCGGGAACTCGACTCGACGCGCGGTCTGATCGACGCCCTGCGCGCCCAGGACCACGAGCACGCCAACCGCATGCACACGCTCCTGGGACTGCTCGAACTGGAGATGTACGACGACGCCGTGGACTTCGTGGGTGAGGTCGTCGGCGATCACCGGGCGACGTCCGAACAGGTCACGGAGAAGATCGAGGATCCCTTGCTCGCCGCGCTGCTGGTCGGCAAGGCCACCGTCGCCGCGGAGCGCGCGGTCGCCCTGCGAATATCGGACCGCACGCGGCTCCCCGACCGGCTGGTCGATCCCCGTGGGCTCGTCACGGTCGTCGGCAACCTGGTCGACAACGCTCTCGACGCCGTCGCGGGCACGACGCACGCGCGCGTGGAGGTCGAATTGCGCGCCGAGGGGCGGACCGTCGTCCTCAGGGTGCGCGACACCGGCCCCGGAATCCCGGCCGAGCAGCGGGAGTTGGTCTTCACCGAGGGATGGTCCACCAAGAGGCCGCCGGCGCACGGCAAGCGCGGGATCGGACTGTCCCTGGTGCGCAGGCTGGCCGAGCGGCAGGGTGGCAGCGCGACCGTCGGCGAGGCGCACGGCGGGGGTGCGGAGTTCACCGTCATCCTGCCCGAGGCGCTGGCCCAGCCCGACCTCGAACCGGCGCTCACGGTCCCGTCGGCGCCGACGAGCGTCGCCAAGGAGGAGTCGCGATGATCGAGGTCCTGGTCGTGGACGACGACATCCGGGTCGCCCGGGTGAACGCCGCCTACGTCGAGAAGGTGCCGGGCTTCCATGTGGCCGGCGAGGCGCACAGCGCGGAGGAGGCGCTGCGCCAGGTGGAGTTGCTGCCTCGGCTGGACCTCGTCCTCCTGGACCACTATCTGCCCGACGAGACGGGTCTTGCGGTCGTCCAGGAGATGCGCCGCCGCGGCCATCAGACCGACGTGATCATGGTGACGGCGGCCCGGGACGTGACGACCGTGCAGGCGGCGATGCGGCACGGCGCGCTCCAGTACCTGGTCAAGCCGTTCGCCTTCGCGGGGCTGCGGGCCAAGCTGGAGGCGTATGCGGAGCTGCGCCGCACCCTCGACGGCGGGGGCGAGGCGGAGCAGGCCGAGGTGGACCGTATCTTCGGCGCGCTGTCGGCACAGACCGAGCCCGACCTGCCCAAAGGGCACTCCCCCACGACCGCGGAGCTCGTCCGCCGGTCCCTGATGAACGCCGACGGCCCGCTGTCGGCCCAGGAGATCGCCGAGCGGACCGGGGTGAGCCGGCAGACCGCCCAGCGCTATCTCAAGCTCCTGGAACGCACCGGACGGGCTCGCCTCACCCTCAAGTACGGCGACGCGGGCCGCCCGGAACACCGTTACGTGTGGGCGACCCGCGCCTGAGGACACGGCCCGGGTGGGGGCGGGGGAAGGGACCGTGTCGCCCTCTCATACGGATGCCGGGCGCCCCCGTCTCCGTGGCACCGCTTACACCGCTCCCGCCCCGGTCAGCGACCGCACCTCGGCCTCCGCGTGCTTGGCCTCGTCCGGTTCCTCTGCCGACGTGACGGTGCCGAGCCAGCCCGCGACGAAGCCCAGCGGGATGGAGACCAGGCCGGGGTTCTGCAACGGGAAGAACTGGAAGTCGACACCGGGGAACAGCGAGTCAGGGCTGCCCGACACCACCGGCGACAGCACCACGAGGACCAGGGCAGGGATCAGCCCGCCGTATACGGCCCATACCGCGCCGCGCGTGGTGAAGCCGCGCCAGAACAGCGAGTAGAGCAGCACCGGCAGGTTGGCCGAGGCGGCTACGGCGAAGGCGAGCCCCACCAGGAAGGCGACGTTGAGGTCGCGGGCCAGCAGGCCGAGGGCGATGGCGACCACGCCGATACCGACGGCGGCAACACGGGCGACGGCCACCTCGCTGCGCGGCTTGGCGTGCCGGCGTCGCAGGGACGCGTAGAGGTCATGGGCCACTGACGCCGAGGACGCGAGGGTGATGCCGGCGACCACCGCGAGGATCGTGGCGAACGCGACGGCGGCGACCATCGCGAACAGAACCGTTCCGCCAGTGGAGTCGGCACCGCCGCCCAGATCGAGCGCGAGCAGCGGAACCGCCGTGTTCCCGGCCGCGTTCGACCCGCGTACGGCATCCGGACCGACGATCGCTGCCGCGCCGAAGCCCAGGACGATCGTCATCAGGTAGAAGCCGCCGATGAGTCCGATCGCCCAGACCACCGAACGCCGTGCGGCTCGCGCGGTCGGCACGGTGTAGAAGCGGGACAGGATGTGCGGCAGCCCCGCCGTGCCCAGCACCAGGGCGAGTCCGAGGCTGATGAAGTCGAAACGAGCGGTCCAGTCGCCGCCGTACTTCAGCCCGGGCACCAGGAACGATTCACCATGACCACTGCGTTCCGCTGCCGTCAGCAGCAGCCTGTCGAAGTCGCCGTGGAAACGCGTCAGTACGAGCACGGTCAGCGCAATGGTGCCGCTGAGCAGCAGAACCGCCTTCACGATCTGGATCCAGGTGGTGGCCCGCATCCCGCCCAACGACACATAGATCACCATCAGCGCGCCGACACCGATGACCGTCCAGGCCTGCGCCGCCTCGCTGGTGCCGCCCAGCAGCAGTGCGACCAGACTGCCCGCACCGACCATCTGCGCCACCAGATACAGAACGGACACGGTGACCGAGGAGGTTCCCGCCGCGATCCGCACCGGCCGCTCGCTCATCCGCGCCGCGACCACGTCGGCGAGCGTGAACCTCCCGCAGTTGCGGACCAGTTCGGCGACGAGAAACAGCACCACGAGCCAGGCCACCAGGAAGCCCACCGAGTAGAGCATCCCGTCGTAGCCGTAGAGGGCGATGAGCCCGGAGATGCCGAGGAAGGAAGCGGCCGACATGTAGTCGCCCGCGATGGCAAAACCATTCTCCATCGGAGAAAAGAGCCGCCCGCCCGCGTAGAACTCCTCCGCCGAACCGTGCCGTTTGCCGCTCACCCACGTCGTGATGCCCAAGGTGACGGCGACGAACGCGCTGAACAGGAGCAGCGCAAGCGTCTGATGGTTGTCCGTCACGAAGCACCGCCTCGGGCGCCGCGCGTCAGTTCCTGGGTGTCCCAGCGCAGTTCGAGCGCGGCCCGGTCCCTGCGCAGCCGCGCATGCCGGACGTACGCCCAGGTGAGCACAAACGTGGTGAGGAACTGCCCCAGCCCTGCGACCATCGCCACGTTCACCGCGCCCGCCACGGGCCGGGCCATCAGCCCCGGAGCGGTCGTGGCCGTCACGACGTACCCCACATACCAGGCGAAGAATCCGGCGAACGCCGGTATCACGAACCGCCGGTACCGACTGCGCACCTCCTGGAAGGCCGCACTCCGCTGCACCTCGAGGTACACATCGGCCGCCGCCTTCCGCTCACGCTCCTCACGCGTGGGCGGAACTGCGGAAACGGGTACGTCGGCACCGCCCGACTCACCCCAGCCGGAGGCGAGCGCGTCGTACCAGGGATCGTCGTACCGCACGCTTCCGGGCGTCTGGGAGAAGTCCGCTGCACGACCGTCGTACCGCTCGGCCGTACTCTCGGGTCCACCCCCGCCTTCACCGGGGCGACCGTTGCTTGAGTGCATGCCCAAGGATGGACAGAACGGGAAGATCCCCGACTCTTCTTCCCTCCGCTCTTCACCCCATCAGGTGACTCACCCCGCCGGCGGCCTCGCCAGCCCTTTCGTAAACGCGTAACGCACCGCCTGGGCCCGGTCCGAGAGCCCCGTCTTGGCGAATATGTTGTTGATATGGGTCTTCACCGTGGCGATGGAGACATGCAACTTCCGGGCGATCTCCTGGTTGTTGAGTCCTTCGGCGATCAGTCCCAGGACCTCTGTCTCCCGAGCGGTGAGCCCGTCCGGCGGCTCCGCCGGTGCCGCCGCCGGCTTCGGTTCCGGTTCCGACAGTCGCTCCAGCAACCGCCGTTGAATGCTCGGCGACAGTCCCGCGTCCCCGGACAGCACGCTGCGCACCGCCCGTACGATCTCGTCACCGCCCGCGTCCTTGGTGAGGTAGCCGCGCGCTCCCGCTCTCAGCGCCGGAAACATCGACTCGTCGTCCGCGTAGGTGGTGAGCACCACGACCTGCGTCCCGGGATACTCCTTCCTGATCCGTCGGGTCGCCTCCACCCCGTCGCAGCGCGGCATGCGCAGGTCCATCAGGACCACGTCCGGGGCGAGTTCGGCGACGAGCCTCACAGCCTCCTCCCCGTCTCCCGCCGCGCCGACGACCTCGATCCCGGGGAGCAGCCCCAACAGCATCACGATGCCCTCACGGACGACGGTCTGGTCGTCCGCGACCACCACCCGCGCGGGCCCGACCTCCGTCTCCTCCGTCATACGGGCACCTTCAGCGTCACCACGAACCCCTCCTTGTCCGGCCCGGCCTGCAGCGAGCCGCCCAGCAGTTCGGCACGCTCCCGCATGCCGAGCAGACCGTACCCGGCACCGGAGCCGGCGAGCTCGCCTGCCGAGCCACCCGAATCCCTTACGTCCAGCATGACTTGGTGTTCGCCGTACTCCAGCCGCACCTGCACCTTGGCGCCCGGGGCGTGCTTGCGCACGTTCGTCAGCGCTTCCTGCGCGACCCTCCGAACGGCCTGTGACGCCTCGGCCGGCAGAGGTCTGTGCTCACCCGCAATGGTGACCTCGGCCCCGGCGTTCGTGTCCACCAGCTGAGCCAGGAAGTCCTCCAGCGGCGTCAGTTCGCCGCGCAGCGCCGAGAGGGCCTGCCGGGTCTCCTCGAGTCCGTCGCGGGCCATCCCTCGTGCCGCGACCACGCGTTCAAGGATCTGGTCCCGGCCGGCGTTCCGCTCGATCAGCAGCCGGGCCGCCTCCAGGTGCACGAGCTGCGCCGAGAGGCTGTGCGCCAGCACATCATGGATCTCCCGGGCAATACGGGCCCGCTCCCCGAGCGCCGCCGACTCGGCTTCGGCCGCCAGCGCCGCCCGCTCCTGGGCGAGCAGCCGCTCGGCGCTGCCCCGGGCCTCGGCGTCGAGCCGCAGAACGTAGCCGACGAGCGCGAGCCCCGCTGCCGTGGCCGCGCTGTTCAGCCAGGGATCGTCGTTGAAAGCGGCATACGACGCGAGGCCGGCCGAGGCCATCGGCAGCGCGGCCGCGAGCGGCAGCCGCTCCAGTGCGATCACGGCGCAGCCGCACCAGATGACGAGGGCGGGGACTCTGAACCCAACGGCCTGGGCGGCGAGGGCAATCCCGAGGAGCACCGTGACGAGCGCCAGGGACGACCAGAGCCGGTGCTCGAACGTCGTTCGATGGAAGGCCCAGGTGACGAAGGCTGCAACCAGCACACCGGCCGTGGCCCCGACCGCACCCCAGCCATGGACCACGCTGCTGGTGGAGGCGCCCCACAGCACAATGGCGAGCACCACGAGCCGCACGGCCGAGGTGAACAGTCGACGGGGGCGGGTGCGTTCCTTGCGGCCGAGCGCTTCCCGGGAAGGCCACCTTGTCCAGGCGTTCTCCGTCACACACGTTCCTTCCACGCGGGCCGGGACATGTCGTCACCGTACGCCGGGCTCCGCTCGGGGGCCGAGTGCAGGGACTGAACGCGCCAGGCGAGGATTCCCCCGCGGACCAGCAGCGTGATCGCCAGGGCGAGCAGCAGGGCGGACGTGTCCTGCTTCACCCCCAGCACCGCGCCCAGGCCGAAGAGCGCGGCGCGCAGGGCGATACCGGCGACCCAGACGGCCGCACTCGCCTTGGTGCCCTTGCTCCACACCATGCCGTCCGACTCCACCCATATGCGGGTGGTCCACGCCCACGCTGCTCCCATGGCGAGGCCGATGACAAGTTCGGCGCCGAGCAGAAGCACCGACTCGGTGCGGTGGTCGGTGTCGATCATGGCGGAGTCGCGCAGCGCGATGACGGCCAGGATCACAGGGACCAGCCACCAGCGCTTCTCCGTGTCGATCCTGCTTGCGCGGAACTGGCGCACGATCACCAGAGCGGCAACGGCCACTATCACCAACGCGTCGACAAGCCCGGGCATCGAAGCCTCCGTGAGCGAAGAAGGACTGTGCCGACAGCGAGTGCTGCCGACGCCTTCGACGCTACGGAAATTCCCAGGTCGGAAGATCGGAGCCAGGGTGGATCACGGGTGGATCCATGACGGCGGCCGTCTCCACCCACGGGTGGAGACGGCCGACCGTGACTCCGGTCGACGGCCACCTGCGACGCCTTGTTCGACAGCGCGTCGGCGGCCACAGCGCCTCCGCCCGACAGCGCCGTGGCGCTCGCCCGACGGGACCGCCGCCCGCCACCGACGCCGCTTCCCCGCCCGGGCGAGCGCTGCGGCTACGCGTCGATACGGGACCGGTCCAGCGTCGCCGCCGAGCTGGAGATGAACTCCTTGCGCGGTGCCACGTCGTTGCCCATCAGCAGATCGAAGACCTGCTCGGCGGATTCCAGGTCGCCGAGGTTGATCCTGCGCAGCGTGCGGTGACGCGGGTCCATGGTCGTCTCGGCCAGCTGGTCGGCGTCCATCTCACCGAGACCCTTGTACCGCTGGATGGAGTCCTTGTACCGAATGCCCTTGCTCTCGAACTCCATCAGCTTGTCGCGCAGCTCACGGTCCGAGTACGTGTAGACGTACTTGTCCTGACCCTTCTTGGGCTGGATGAGCTCGACACGGTGCAGCGGTGGCACGGCCGCGAAGACCCGGCCGGCCTCCACCATGGGCCGCATGTAGCGGTGGAACAGGGTCAGGAGCAGCGTCCGGATGTGGGAGCCGTCCACATCGGCGTCGGTCATCATGATGATCTTGCCGTAGCGGGCCGCGTCGATGTCGAAGGTCCGGCCGGACCCCGCTCCTATGACCTGGATGATCGCGCCGCACTCGACGTTCTTGAGCATGTCGGTCACGGACGACTTCTGAACGTTGAGGATCTTGCCGCGGATCGGCAGCAGCGCCTGGAACTCGGAGTTCCGGGCGAGCTTGGCGGTACCGAGCGCGGAGTCTCCCTCGACGATGAACAGCTCGCTGCGGTCGACGTCGTCACTGCGGCAGTCGGCGAGCTTGGCGGGCAGCGACGAGGACTCCAGGGCCGTCTTGCGGCGCTGCGCGTCCTTGTGCTGGCGAGCGGCGATTCGCGTACGGGCCGCGGCGACGGCCTTCTCCATCACGACGCGGGCCTGGGCCGCGTCGTCCCTCTTCGTGGAGGTGAGGAACGCCTTGAGCTCCTTGGAGATCACGGTGTTCACGATCCGGCGGGCCGCCGAGGTACCGAGGACCTCCTTGGTCTGCCCCTCGAACTGCGGCTCGGCGAGGCGCACGGTGACGACCGCGGTGAGGCCCTCCAGAGCGTCGTCCTTGACGATGTCGTCCTCGGCGACGCGCAGCAGCTTCTTGGCCCGCAGGACCTCGTTCAGTGTCTTGGCCACGGCCTGTTCGTAGCCCGCGACGTGGGTGCCGCCCTTGGGGGTGGCGATGATGTTGACGAACGACTTCAGGGTCGTGTCGTAGCCGGTCCCCCAGCGCATCGCGACGTCGACGCCGAGTTCACGGGTGACCTCGGTGGGCGTCATCTGGCCGTGGTCGTCCAGGACCGGCACCGTCTCCTTGAACGTGCCCTGCCCGGAGAAGCGGAGGACGTCACAGACGGGCTTGTCGGTGGCCAGGTACTCGCAGAACTCGCTGATGCCGCCGTCGAAGCGGAACGACTCCTCGCCCTTGCTGCCGTCCTGGCCGAGGCCGTACTCGTCGCGGACGACGATGGTCAGGCCGGGCACCAGGAAGGCCGTCTGGCGTGCCCGCTGGTGCAGGTGCTCCAGCGAAAGCTTGGCGTCCTTGAGGAAGATCTGGCGGTCTGCCCAGTACCGCACACGTGTGCCGGTGCGGTTCTTGGGGATCTTCTTTGCCTTGCGCAGGCCGCTCGCGGCCTCGAACTTGGCGTCGGGGCCGTCCGCGGCAAAGGAGCCGGGGACACCGCGCCGGAAGCTGATGGCGTGGGTGTGGCTGCTGCGGTCCACCTCGACGTCGAGCCGGGCGGACAGGGCGTTCACCACGGAGGCGCCGACGCCGTGCAGACCGCCGGAAGCGGCATAGGAGCCGCCTCCGAACTTGCCGCCGGCGTGCAGCTTGGTCATGACGACCTCGATACCGGAGAGGCCGGTCTTGGGCTCGACGTCGACGGGGATGCCTCGGCCGTTGTCCCGGACCTCGACGGATCCGTCGTCGTGGAGGATCACCTCGATGTGGTCGCAGTAGCCCCCGAGGGCCTCGTCCACGGAGTTGTCGATGATCTCCCACAGGCAGTGCATCAGGCCACGGCTGTCGGTCGACCCGATGTACATGCCCGGGCGCTTCCGCACGGCCTCGAGCCCCTCGAGGACGAGCAGGTGCCGCGCGGTGTAGTTGGAACCGTCCCGGTCTGCTCCTGCCAGCAGCGCTGTGGACGGCACGGACGTCTCGGCGGTCACGCGGTTCGCTCCTCGCTGAATTTCAGGTAGGGCCCTTCTGGGTAAGGGCGCGGCTTCGGTTGCCGCTCAGAGGGTACCGAGGCCTGGTAGAGCCGTTGTAACGCCACCCTCGTCATAAACTCACAGTAGCCCAGCGTCGCATACATGTTCGATCCCTCGATGGAGTGAAGCACACATCACGTTCCCTTCCAGGCATGAACCATTTAGGCTCCGGGCACGTCCTCATGAACAACCGGCAAGCCAGCCGGGAGGACCGACCTTGACCGACAGCGCGAAACCGTAAGACACATAGACACGCAATACGGCACATTCGCCGCCAACCGGCAGCAGACAGCCGCCCCGAAGATTTTTTTCGAGGAAAAGCCACGAGCGGGAACGTTTTCGGGCTGGTTGGATGTTGACCCTGGTACGACAGCTCGTCGAGCTAGAGAAGAGGCGACGTGACTACTGTTCTGACCCCCGCGAGCCCACTGACGGCCGCCGATCGCTGCGACCGCTGCGGCGCACAGGCCTACGTGCGCGTTGTCCTGCTCAGCGGCGGAGAACTGCTCTTCTGCGCCCACCACGGCCGCAAGTTCGAGCCGGAACTCAAGAAGGTCGCCGCTGAGATACAGGACGAGACGGAGCGACTGACGGAGCTTCCGGCAGCCGCCTCCGAAGAAGAGCGCTGACACTTCGCGTCCACGACGAGCCAGCACCGGCACAGGCCGGCCCGCGGGCGGCACCCCTGCTCCTCAGGGGTGCCGCCCGCGCTCATACCCGGAGATGGCCCCTCAGGCCCTGCCAGACGACCTCGTAGGGCTCGCCGCAGGTTTCTCCCCGCCCAGCGTGTTCACGACCTCGGACACCCGCGTATAGACGCCGGGGCTGTCCGGGCGGCCGCATCCGCTGCCCCAGGACACGAGCCCGATCAGCTTTCCCCGTGCGACGAGCGGACCTCCGCTGTCCCCTTGGCAGGCGTCGTGGCCGCCCTTCTCCTCCCCGGCACACACCATGGTGTCGGCGCGATACGTGCCTTCGGCACTGCCCGGATACGCCTGCTCGCAGAGGGCATCACGAAGCACATGCACGCGTGCCCCCCGCAGGCTGCGCGCGTAGTCACCGGCACCGCTGACATCGCCCCAGCCGTAGACGGTGGCAGCCGTGCCCGGCTCGTACGCCTGATCACCGGCCCTGGCCATCGCGACGACCGATGTCTTCGCAAGGGCCTTCGCCAGGGTCACCACCGCGAAGTCGCCGGCGTTGCTGACGCTGTCGTAGCCGGGATTCACCCAGGTGTCGCGTACGTCGATCTCCCGGCCCTTGTCGGAGAGCAGGTCCGTACGGCCTGTGATGACCTTGAGGTCGCGTACCTGGTCCGGTGGCGCACCCAGGACGTCCTCGCTCAGGCAGTGAGCCGCGGTGAGCACGGTTCTGGGGCCCACCGCCACACCGTCACAGAACTGCCCCGCGCGCGTACCCCCGAACCGGTCACGAGTGGACAGCGCCACGGTCCACGGGCTCTCCGCTATCTCGACCGGGAACCCCCCGACGACGACACTGTCCGCGGACACCGGAACGGCGGACACGACCGGTATGGCGGCCGCGGCGACCGCAAGAACCAGCGGCCGGGACAGCACCCGGGCAAAGGGAAAACGCATACACGTTCCTCACTCTGGGGTGGTCTTGAGAACCTCAGAGTGATTCACAACGCAGTTGCCCGCACCCGCTCAGCGCGAAGCCCGGCTCCCCTGGAGGGGGCCGGGCCTTCGACGTCGTACCACCGCGACCTAGTCGAGGTAGTCGCGCAACACCTGCGAACGGGACGGGTGGCGCAGCTTCGACATGGTCTTGGACTCGATCTGACGGATGCGCTCGCGCGTGACGCCGTACACCTTGCCGATCTCGTCGAGGGTCTTCGGCTGACCGTCGGTGAGACCGAACCGCATGGAGACGACGCCCGCCTCGCGCTCGGACAGGGTGTCCAGGACGGAGTGCAGCTGCTCCTGGAGGAGCGTGAAGCTGACCGCGTCGGCCGGAACGACGGCCTCGGAATCCTCGATGAGGTCACCGAACTCGCTGTCGCCGTCCTCGCCGAGCGGGGTGTGCAGGGAGATGGGCTCACGGCCGTACTTCTGGACCTCGATGACCTTCTCCGGGGTCATGTCGAGCTCCTTGGCCAGCTCCTCCGGGGTGGGCTCGCGGCCCAGGTCCTGGAGCATCTGGCGCTGCACGCGCGCGAGCTTGTTGATGACCTCGACCATGTGCACCGGGATACGGATGGTGCGGGCCTGGTCGGCCATCGCGCGGGTGATCGCCTGACGGATCCACCAGGTGGCATACGTGGAGAACTTGTAGCCCTTGGTGTAGTCGAACTTCTCGACCGCGCGGATCAGACCGAGGTTGCCCTCCTGGATGAGGTCCAGGAAGAGCATGCCGCGGCCGGTGTAGCGCTTGGCCAGGGAGACCACGAGGCGGAGGTTGGCCTCCAGCAGGTGGTTCTTGGCGCGGCGGCCGTCCTCGGCGATGATCTCCAGCTCACGCTTGAGCTTGGGAGCGAGCTTGTCGGCGTTGGCCAGCTTGTCCTCGGCGAACAGACCGGCCTCGATGCGCTTGGCGAGCTCGACCTCCTGCTCGGCGTTGAGCAGCGGGACCTTGCCGATCTGCTTGAGGTAGTCCTTGACCGGGTCGGCGGTGGCACCGGCGGCGGCGACCTGCTGCGCGGGCGCGTCGTCCTCGTCCTCGTCGGAGAGTACGAACCCGGCGCTCTCGGTGCCCTCGGGCTCCTCGCCCGCCTTGGCCTCCTCGATGGCTTCCTCGTCGACCGGCTCGGCGTCGTCCTTCTTGGCCGGGTCGGTGGTCTTCTTGGCCGCAGTCTTCTTGGCGACGGTCTTCTTCACGGCCGCCTTCTTGGCGGTCGTCTTCTTGGCAGCGACCTTCTTCGCGGACGCCTCGTCCTCGACGGGCGCCTCTACGGCGGGCGCCGCCGGCGTGGCGGTGGCGGTGGCCTTCTTGGCGGTCACCGTCTTTGCCGCGACCGTCTTGGTGGCGGTGCGCTTGGCCGGACTCTTCGCTGCGACGCTCTTACGGGTGCGCTTGGGCTCCGCGGCACTGACCATCAGCGTCACACCCTCTTCCTCGAGGATCTGGTTGAGGCTGCGCAGTACGTTCTTCCACTGAGTGGCCGGAATCTGGTCAGCTTCGAAGGCCCGACGCACGTCATCGCCGGCGATCTGCCCCTCAGCCTTTCCCCGCTCAATGAGCGCCATGACAGAGACGGACTCGGCGATCTCCGGCGGGAGCGTACGGGATGTGCTGGCCGACACGAACAACCTCTCGGAACGTTGGAAAACGGCTTCCGGCCCCGTCCACGGCGGACAGGAGCCGACCGCCGACTTGGGGATGAGCCGACGGTGCGGGCGGGGGCCGGGAAGATGCACAGCGCCTTGAACGGCGTCCGTATTCCCTCCGCGGCAGTCACCTCTTAGGTCATCGCGCTGTTCCCACGAGCGTTACGCCCAATCTGCGTGGCCCGAGTCACACCCCGTAAGCGCTCAAAAACGGTCAGATACGGGCAGAGGAGGCCACCCGTGCCCGTGACCGACCCCTGCCATGTACCTAACAGCCCGTTCGCGCCGTCGGACCCCGCAGGAACCCGAGGGCTCCTGCGGGGTCCGACAGGGGGCGGTCCGCCGACCGGCGATGCCACAGGAGGGGGAGGCAACCCCGGCCGCGCCGCCCGTGGTGCGCGGTCAGTGCTCGCGTGGGGCAGGCACCACGCGCTCCACCTCAGGGTGGACGGTGAGCAGTTGGCGCATGGCGGCCTCGGCGGCCGCGCCGTCGGCGGCTGCCAGGGCGTCGACGATCCTGCCGTGATGCGTCAGCGACGTCTCGTTCGGCCTGTCGCAGCCCGTCACGGGGCCGCCGGAGACCTGGAGGGCGGCCGACACGATTCCGGACAGGTGCTCCAGCATGCGATTGCCAGCGACCTGGATGAGCAGGGAGTGGAACTCGGCGTCCGCGCGGGAGAAGGTGAGCGCGTCGCCCTGCCCCATGGCATGGCCCATGATCTCGACCATGTCCGCGAGCCGCTGCTGGACGTCCTCGCGCCCGTGTCCCGCGGCCAGGCGTGCGGCGAGCGGCTCGATCGTCCAGCGCAGCTCGCTCAGCTCACGCCGCTGGTCGTCGCGCTGCGGTCCGAAAGCCCGCCATTCGATGATGTCCGGGTCGAGGAGGTTCCAGTCGCTGACGGGCCGCACGCGCGTGCCGACGTTCGGGCGGGCGCTGACCAGGCCCTTGGCCTCCAGCACCCGGAGCGACTCACGGACGACGGTGCGGGAGACCTCGAAACGCTGGCCGATCTCCTCGGGCACGAGCGGACGGTCGGCGCCCAGGTCGCCCGAGACGATCATCTGGCCAAGCTGCTGGACGAGTTGGCCGTGCAGGCCGCGTCCGCGGCTGCCTGCGGCGCGCCGGCCCACGCGGCCCAGCTCCGGATCCACGCCGTCCCAGGCGGGGGCCCCGACACGGTCCGCGGCGGGCGCCTCGGCGTAGGGGTAGCGGTCGAGTTCGCCCGGGCCGGAGAGACCAGAGTCTGCGGAGCGGGCGGCGGTCATCATGGTGTGCGCAAGGGTACTCACGGATCCTTTGTCGGCGTCGTCTCCAACTCCCTTGAGGTCTTTGGTGAAAAGCACACGAAAGGGTGATCGCTCACCCCGTCGCAATTGACGCCTTATCGGAAAGAAATGGGCTTTCCCCGGGGGAGTTGTGCACAGGGCCGGATCGGAAGGGCTCGGACGGTCGTCATCGGACCCTGCTACGCAGGGTCGTGAGCAGATATGCGCAGAGCAGGACGCTCAGTGACAACGCCAATGCGCCGCCCACGGGTTGGGCGACCATCCGTGCCGCGACGGCCAGATATCGTTCTCCGCCGAAGGGCCACTGCATCAGGAGCACCTCGCGCAGCCGCATGGGGAACCCGGCCGCAGTTCGCACAGCCGGTCCCTCCAGAGCCCTGTGTACGAGGGGTACGACGAGGATCGGTACGGCGACCACCGCCGCGAGCCCGGCCGTGGTGGACCGGAAGATGCCGGCGGCCAGCACTCCGGCCCAGGCGCAGCCGATCACGAGTCCGAGCCAACTCGCGCTCAGCGGGAGCCAGTCGGCGGGAACTTGCGCGAGCTCCCGTCCGTAGACGAGATAGAGCGCTTCGGCGTTGCAGCCGACCGTGAGGAAGGCCAGCAGCAGACCGGTGGCCGCGGTGACGAGAAGTTTGGCGGAGAGCAGCCCCAGTCGGCGGGGCACGGTGCCACGGTCCGCCGCCAGGGCGGGGTGGCGGAACTCGTCGCCGAAAGCGAGCGCGCCGAGCAGCCCCGCGCCGAGCGCCGCGGGCGGCAGCGGCAGCTCCTGCGGCCACGCGGCCAGCAGCCGCGGCTGCGGAGTGTGGCCGATGCGAGCCAGGAGTACGGCGGTGAAGGCGGACACGACGAGCACGACGGCCCCGGTGAGGAATCCGGTGCCGATTCCGGTGGCACGCCGCAGCTCGTAGCGGAGCGGGCGCAGCGGGCTGGGCGAGGGGCGGACGGAGATGGGGGGAGGCAGCGGGGACAGGGCGCCGAGACCACGGGCCTCGACGGGGCGACGGGAGGGCGCTTGCGGAGGGCTGGCCACGACGCGCGCATCGTCGGAGACGTTCGCCCTCAGGGGCGTTCCGGGCTCGACCCGCGGCCCGTCGGCCTGGGCCTGCGTTGCCTCGAGATGAGCCGAGGCATCCTGCGTCGCGTCGAGAGCCGCTGTGGGTGCGTCAGCAGCGTCCGGTGCAGCGTCGAGCGACGCTCGCGATCCGCCCGAGGAGCCCTGCGATGCGTCAGCCCGGGCCCGCGACGCCTCACGACACACAGAGCCACCCTCCGGCCCATCGACAGCCGCTGTGGGTGCGTCAGCAGCGTCCGGTGCAGCGTCGAGCGACGCTCGCGATCCGCCCGAGGAGCCCTGCGATGCGTCAGCCCGGGCCCGCGACGCCTCACGACACACAGATGCATCCTGCGGCGCGTCGACAGCCGCAGGGGATGCGTCAGCGGCATGCGGCGCAGCGTCGAGCGGCGCTCGCGGTTCGTCTGAGGAGTTCCGTGGTGCTTCGAGCTGCGCGCGCGGTGGGTCCGTGGGCTTCTGCGACGCGTCCAGTGGCGCTCGCGGTGCGCCCACCGCGTTCTTCGATACGTCGAGTGGCTCTCGGCGCGTCTCCGACGAGATCGGCAATGCGTCAGCCTGCGCTCGCGAGGCATCTGCGGCGTCGAGTGGCCTTTCACCAGAGGCCGGGGGCTCGTCGGGTTGCCGCGGTACGTCAGGTGCGCGACCCTCCGCCGCCTGGCACCGATCGCCGTCCGCTTGCGGTTCCTCCGTGCGTACGGCCGTCGTACCCGGACCCATGTCCCCGATCTCATCGGCGAGTTGATGTACGAGGATGCCGTGACGGAACGCGGTCTCGCCGACATCCGCGCAGGTACTGCCGTACACGGAGAGCCGGTTACCCCCCTCGCGCACGACCTCGAGGGAGCGCTGCGCCGCGCGGGCCTCCTTGGTGAGCAGGGCCGCGAGGCGTACGGCGTGCGGGCTGCGGACGGCGACCCGGGGGCGCAGCCGGGTGCGGGCGAACTCGGCGGCCTCCTGGTCGGCGACGAGGCTGCCCCGCTCCAGCGTGATCACGCGGTCGGCGGTGCGGGCGGCTTCCTTGGGATCGGCGGTGGTGTGCAGGACCGTGCCGCCCTGGGACGCGTGCGCGCGGAGCATGCCGTACAGCCAATGGCTCTCGCGGGCGGAGAGGCCCTCGGTGGGGTCGTCGAGCACGAGCGTGTGCGGGTCGGAGATCAGCGCACAAGCCAGACCGAGGCGGCGGTCCAAACCGCGCGAGAGGGTGCCGAGACGCTCTTCACGCAGGCTGACCAGACCGACCACCTCGAGGACCTCGTCGGCGCGGCGCACGGAAACGCCAGCGGCGGCGCACAGCATGCGAAGGTGCCCGCGGACGGTCCGGGCCGGGTGTCCGGGGACATCGCCGAGGAGCACGCCTACTTCGCGCGAGGGATGGGCGATGCGGTGCAGGGGGCGGCCTCTGAAGTAGGTGATTCCGCGGCCCTGTTGAAGTTCGAGCATCAGCTTGAGTGCCGTCGTCTTGCCCGCCCCCGGCGCGCCGAGCAGGGCGGTGACGTGACCCGCGCGCGCCTCGAAGGTGACGTCGTCGACGGCCGGGGGAAGCTCCTTGCGGGGGTTGCTGGTCAATCCGAAGACCTCGATCACCCAAAGCAAGATAGCGCGCTATGTCCGTTTTTTCGGGCACCGCACGGTTCGTTGCCCTGGCGGCCGTCGGCCCGGTCGGACTCCAGTTCGCCGTTTACTTCCGTGCCCGGTGCCGTCGCTCGGCTTCACACCTCGGGGCGCAGCATCGGAGGGTTGAGCAGTGTGGCGCCGCCGGCCCGGAAGAGCTGGGCCGGGCGACCGCCCTGGCGCGTGGTGGTGCCGCCGGTGGGCACGAGGAATCCCGGCGTACCCGTCACCTTGCGGTGGAAGTTGCGCGGGTCGAGCGCGACAGCCCACACCGCTTCGTAGACACGGCGCAGCTCTCCGACGGTGAACTCGGTGGGGCAGAACGCCGTGGCCAGGGACGAGTACTCGATCTTGGATCGGGCTCGCTCCACCCCGTCCGACAGGATCTGCGCATGGTCGAAGGCGAGCGGAGCCACGGGTTCTTCGTCACGGCCGTAACCGCTCTGCTGGAGCAGTTCCTCTACGGGCGCCCAGCGCGCGTTGCTGGCGTCGCCGCCGGCGCGGGGTGCGGGCAGGTCGGGGGCGAGCGCCAGGTGCGCGACACTGACCACGCGCATCCGGGGATCCCGCTTGGGGTCGCCGTACGTCGCGAGCTGTTCGAGGTGGGCGCCGTTGTCCTGGACGGGGACGGACGGATCGTGGGCGCGCAGCCCCGTCTCCTCGGCCAACTCACGGGCTGCTGCCTGTGCCAGATCCTCGTCGCCCCGTACGAAGCCGCCGGGAAGCGCCCAGCGTCCCTGGAACGGCGGCTCGCCCCTGCGTACCGCCAGCGCGCACAGGGCATGGCGGCGCACGGTCAGCACGACCAGATCCACGGTGACGGCAAAGGGCGGAAAGGCTGACGGGTCGTAGGGCATGCGGCGATCATAGTCGTCTGCCTGACGATAAACACTCCCTTCGTCGGCCGCATCAATGGCTGATCCACTTTGGCTCGGTATGGGTCCCACCCTGCCCTCCCGGCGGTCTTGCGGTGCCGCGGCGTGCGAGGTCACCCTCCCAATTGCAGCTGGTCGGCAGCCTCCTCGACCATGGCGAGACCGAGTCGGCTGACCCGTACGGAGAAGGGGGCGTCCGCCACACGCAGCCCGGTCAGGACGACCTCGCCCAGGGGTGCACTGCCCATGGGGCGCAGCGTGACCGTCCCGGCGGGGGCGTCGGGACGGATGCCGGCGAGAGTGGTCAGCAGCAGCACACCGGCAGCCGCGGCCGTGGCGGCCGGGCGACAGGCGGCGGGGTGCGGGAGGGGGGCGCTCCCGTCGGCCCGCTGCTCCCCCGCGTACATCTCGGGCAATCGGTGGCCGAAGGTCTCGGCCGCGGCCAGGACACCCCGCAGCAGGGCACCCGCTTCCTTCTCGTATCCGGCTGCGGTCAGCCCCGCCACGGCGATGGCCGTCTCCTGGACCCGCACGGCCCCTGTGCGGTGGCCGAACGGGTTGTATCCCGGTTCTTTCGCTCCCAGCCCGCGCAACCCCCAGCCCGAGTCCATGGCCGGGCCCCCGAGCAGCCGGGCGAGCTGCTCGGTCTGCACCTTGTCGAGCAGACCAGGTGCCTGCCGGCCCTCGCCCAGAAGACCCGTGTCGAGTAGGTGGACGGCGGCCGTGCCCAGGTGCGGCACGAGCCGGCCGTCCGGGGTACGCGCGGCCGCAGGTCGGCCGCCACCCAGGTCGTCGACCCAGAAGTCCGCCCGGAACGCGGTCCGCAAGGTCTGGGCCCACTGGCGCAGTCCCGCGCCGCCCGGTCTGTCGTAGGCGTCGAGCAGATCGGCACCGAGCAGCGCGGCGCGGTGGGCGTACGCCTGTGTCTCGCAGCGGACGGGCCCGCCAGGGTACGGATCGCGCAGATAGGTGCCGTCGCCCACTGTGGTGCGCAGCCAGGTCAGGCAGCGCTCGGCCGTCGGGAGCAGCTCCTGTGTCTCGTGTTCGGACAGGCCCCAGCGGCGGGCCTCGGCCAGGAGCGCGGGGAAGACGAGCGTGGCCTCCGTGCCTGTGCAGGCCGGCGGCAGATGCATGCCCGCGTCCCGCCGCGGGCCCGGGATCATCCCGAACCGGACCCCCGGGCCGTCGAGTTGAGTGCGGGCAAGGGTGCGCAGCGTGCCCGCCGCGAGCCGGGTACCGAGGGGCAAGGTCATCCGCGCGGCGGCCAGCGCCTCCGCCGGGGCCAGACCGCAGCGCCAGGGCACGCCGACGGCCAGGTGCGTGTCGACGGGGTGCGCGGGATCGCGCAGCAACAGGGACTGGAGGTCCTCGATGCTCGTCCGCAGGAGTGCCTGTGCTCCGGAGCTGTCCCCCGCTGCCCGCGCGGGAGCGAGAGGGCTCGTCGCCGCGCGGCCCACGGCTCGGACGGGTCCCGCTCCGTCCGGCCGTACCCTCAGCTCCACGGTCGTCCTGCCGCCCGGGGGCAGTTCGAGCTCCCAGCGCAGCAGCCCCGCGGAGGCCAGCGCATCGTGCGGCGGCGGGTCGGCCGTGACCGATGACGTCCCGGTGGCGCAGGACCAGCGCAGGCCGGAGTCGTGGACGCTGGCGGGCAGTTCGGGTCCCGCGCTGCCGCTCGCGATGGCGCCCAGGTCGGCCAGATCCGTGCCGAGGGCCACCTCGACCGGCAGGCGCAGTGGACGGAGAGCCGCACTGTGCAGCGTGATCCGTTCCGTACCGTCCGCGTCGCGGATGCGCTCGACGACGATGTCCGGGTCCGGGCCGACGCATGTGGACGTGCGCAGGGTGCCCACGAACCGGGCTCTGTCGGCCGCGGTCATCCGGGCGTGCACCGCGAGTGGTTCGTGTCCGGCCACGCGAATCTGACAACGGGAGAGCGCCCGCCGACCCGCGCGGTAGAACCCCTCCAGCCCACAGCCGGTCAGCTGCCCCTGGTCCGTGGAGATGACGAAGCCGGGGAGGGCGACGCAGATCAGAGCGGTGTGGGCGGGCGGCAAATCCAGGCGGCGACGCGAGGTCGGTGGGGCGGCGTGAGGCGGGCTCACAGCCGGAGTTCGCGCCGGGCCCGAGGGCCGGAACGGTGCCCAGCCAATGGCACCGCGCGGCAACCTGGACTTGCGAGTGCCGACAGTGTCCACGGGCGGCGGTGGGCCGGACCCGCCGTGCGCAGAGGGGTCGTCGACGGAGGCGATGGAAGGCGGAGTCAGCTGATGCATGGGCGGCTCCTTCTGCGCTCGGTGCGCCTTGGGCGGGGTCGGTACCGTGCTGAATGCGTCCGGAGTGACACGGGTTGTGCGGCGGCCTTGCCCGTCCGGGCGTTCCGCCACTCAGGTGAACGGAATGGGGCTGCTCGGGGTAACGCCCACGGCAGGTCGACTGAGCGAAGTGGCCGTGGAACGGGTCGCTGACGGCGGCGGGCCCCGGTTGTCGAACGTTTGTCATTCCTCGGCCGCCGTCCGTGCGAGTCCGGCCGTGCGTGCTTCGCTCACGCCTCTCCCTCGGTGACCTCGCTCTTGGGATGCGTGTCTCGCGGAGTGCCACGGCCACGGATCGCACCTTTGGCTGAGGCACGCGGGCGAGTGCCGCCCGTGCGAGCGGCCGCCGCGCGCGTATCACCCGAAGCTGTCGCGTCACCCGAAGCTGTCCCGCGGGACCGGGCGGGGTTCGGCCGTGTCTCTCGAGCCCCCGGCTTCGCGGGGCGAGGCGACCTGTCGGCTGCAACCACCGACCGTGCGCGGCGTCGACGGCGAGAAGCCGGCGCCGCCGTGGGAGTGCATCGGTCAACCCCCGCGGCCTCGCCCCGCACCGTCCCGTCGGTAACCTCCACATCGACGACCGGTGCCGACTCACGGCTGTCGCGTTCGGCACGCAGGCAGCGGCGGATCGACTCCGGGGCCAGCCCCTCGTTGCAGGCCTGGTGCAGCAGACGGGCGAAGAGGTAGCCGGGGTCCGCGCCGAGTGCCATCGCGAGGGCTTCCCTGGCCTCCAGGTCGTCGCCCGTCGACCAGGCGACCCACCCGGCGAGCGTGAGTGGCGCCGCGGCGTGTTCGCCGTACGGGCCGACGCAGCGGCGGGCCAGGGTGCGCCAGAGGCGCAGCGCCGGACCTGCCTCGTCGCCCTCCATCCATTCAGCCGCTCGATCACGGGTCGTACGGTCCTGCAAGCCGAGAATGAGCGTCGCGGCTTCGTCGTGTCCGAGCAGTCCGTCGTCGCGGAGATCTGCCAGAAGCGAGCCGGACACGGCTGGGGCTTCGGCCAGTCGGCTCATGACCTGCCGGGCCAGCTCCAGCGTCTCCCGGGCCACACACGCCCGGCTCTCGTCGTCGAGGATCCGGGGGACAAGGGACATGCCGGCGGTGTCCAGGGCGACCTCCTGCTCCACGGCGGCCGCCGTCTCCCAGGGCAGCAGCCGGGCCCGCAGTTCGCGCAGGGAGCCACGCACTTGCAGGCCCGCATAGGTGGCGGCGGCCGCCAGCACGGAGGTGCCTGGCAGGCCCATCGGCACGCCCTCGGGCGGGCAGCACCGCGCGTTTGCGCAGCAGTAGGACCAGTAGCGGCCGTCCGAGATGCACAGTGCCTCGATCACCGGCACGTCCATCAGGCCGCACTCGACGCGCAGCCGCTGGGCCAGCGGCTGCAGTCGTTCCATGACCTGTCGGCCCGATTCGCCCTTCGCCGGTTCCTGACAGACGTAGGCGACCAACTGCTCCGGCCGCACACCCCGACGCTCGCTGCCCGTCACCAGGCCATGTGCCAGCTGCCGGGCAGCGGACGGCCAGTCGTCCGAGTTCGCGGGGATGCCGAGTCGGGCCCGGCCACCGAATCGGCCCCGGCCGTCCCTGTCGTAGAGGGCGACCAGGACGACGCTGTCCTCGGGGCGGTACCCGAGGAGATACGGCAGGGCATCGGCCAATTCGGCCGGGGTGCGCAGGGTGACCTGGTGCTCGCCGGCATGGCCGTCGTACACATCAGGTGCGTTGAGCGCGTCAGGGCTCTCGGACTCGTCCCGGCCGAAGGGCTCTTGGGATCCGCCGCACCCCGCCCTCGCGCCGTGTTCATCGAGCCCGTCGCGTCCGGCCATGCCTTCGTTTTCGGGAGATCCAGTCGTTTCGCTGTGATTCGTCATGCGCCGACGATCTCCCGGATTCCGAGCCTCCGCTTTGGCCTGTGGATAAGTCCGACCAGGGACACGTCAATCCGGTCAGGTGGCCCCTCGTCGTCCACAGCCGGGCCGGATTGTCACTGCGGTCCTGTTGTATGGGACGCATGGAGCACACGAGCAACGCGGATCTCCGGGCGGCCGCCGACGCGGTCCTCGCCCGCCTCGTCCCGGACGCCATGGGGGCGGCCAGGCTGCGCGAGGACCAGTGGCTGGCGATCGAGGCGTTGGTGGCCGACAGACGCCGGGCCCTGGTCGTCCAGCGCACAGGGTGGGGCAAGTCGGCGGTGTACTTCGTCGCTACATCCCTGCTGCGTGCCCGTGGCAGCGGCCCCACCGTGATCGTCTCCCCGCTGCTCGCGCTGATGCGCAACCAGGTCGAGGCCGCGGCCCGTGCCGGTATCCACGCACGGACCATCAACTCCTCCAATACCGAGGAGTGGGACACGGTCCAGAGCGAGATCGCCGCGGGCGAGGTCGATGTCCTGCTGGTCAGTCCGGAGCGGCTCAACAATCCGGACTTCCGCGACCAGGTACTGCCCAAACTCGCCGCTGCGACCGGACTCCTCGTGGTCGACGAGGCCCACTGCATCTCCGATTGGGGACATGACTTCCGTCCGGACTACCGCCGGCTCCGCACGATGCTCACGGATCTTCCGCCCGGCGTACCCGTTCTTGCGACCACGGCCACCGCCAACGCGCGCGTGACCGCCGACGTCGCGGAGCAGCTCGGCACCGGGGGCACATCGGACGCCCTGGTGCTGCGCGGCCCGCTGGACCGGGAGAGCCTGAGCCTGAGCGTGCTCCGGCTGCCGGACGCCGCGCACCGGATGGCCTGGCTCGCCGACCACATCGATGAGCTGCCGGGCTCCGGGATCATCTACACGCTTACCGTGGCCGCCGCCGAGGAGGTCACCGCCTTCCTGCGGCACCGCGGACACACGGTCGCCCCGTACACGGGCAAGACGGAGAACGCCGACCGGCAGCAGGCCGAGGACGACTTGATCGCCAACCGGGTCAAGGCACTGGTCGCCACTTCCGCACTCGGTATGGGCTTCGACAAACCCGACCTCGGCTTCGTGGTGCATCTGGGCTCGCCCTCCTCGCCCATCGCCTACTACCAGCAGGTGGGCCGAGCCGGACGCGGCGTCGAGCACGCCGAAGTACTCCTCCTGCCGGGGAAGGAGGACGAGGCGATCTGGGAGTACTTCGCCTCGCTCGCCTTCCCGTCGGAGGACCTGGTGCGGCGCACGCTCGACGTACTCGCGCGCGCGGAGCGGCCCCTGTCGCTGCCCGCTCTGGAACCGTTGGTGGAGCTGCGCCGGTCCCGCCTGGAGACCATGCTCAAGGTCCTCGACGTGGACGGAGCGGTCAAGCGGGTCAAGGGCGGCTGGATCGCCACCGGGCAGCCGTGGACGTACGAAGCGGAGCGGTACGACTGGGTGGCCAGGCAGCGCAAGACCGAGCAGCAGGCGATGCGCGAGTACGCGTCTACTACAGGCTGCCGCATGCAGTTCCTGCAACGTCAGTTGGACGACGAGGGGGCCAAGCCCTGCGGCCGCTGCGACAACTGCGCGGGCGCACGCTTCACAGCCGACACGTCCACGGCCGCTTTGGCCGCCGCGCGCGACGACCTCGGCCGAGCTGGCGTCGAGGTGGAGCCGCGCAGGATGTGGCCGACTGGGCTGCCTGCCATCGGCGTCGACCTCAAGGGACGCATTCCCGCAGGTGAACAGGCCGGTTCGGGTCGGGCCCTGGGACGACTGTCGGACATCGGCTGGGGCAATCGGCTCAGGCCGTTGTTTGCCCCTCATGCCCCGGACGGCCCCGTGCCGGACGACGTGGCAAAGGCTGTCGTCGGCGTGCTCGCCGACTGGGCCAAGGGGCCCGGGGGCTGGGCTCCGGGTGCGGCAGACGCCCAGGCGCGTCCCGTCGGTGTCGTCACCATCGCCTCGCGCTCACGGCCTCGGCTGATCAGTTCCTTGGGCACGCACATCTCGGAGGTGGGCCGACTGCCTCTGCTAGGCTCCGTTGAGTACACGGGCGACGGGTACCAGGTTTCCCGGAGCAACAGCGCCCAGCGGCTCAAGGTCCTCGACGGAGTCCTGACCCTGCCGCCCGGCCTCGCTTCCGCTCTGTCCGACGTCAGGGGTCCCGTCCTCCTGGTGGACGACTTCACCGAGACCGGCTGGACTCTCGCGGTCGCAGCCCGCATGCTCCGACGTGCGGGCGCCCAGGGGGTGCTGCCGCTGGTCCTGGCCGTGCAAGGTTGATCACGCCGATCGAGCAGTTCTCCCCCATACAGCAGCTCTCCCCCATACGGGCGGGCGCCGAAGGGAAAGGTGCTCGCCAGTCGCACGCGCCGCGCAGAGCCCGCCCCCTGCACCGCTCTCGCCTCAACGGCGTACGCCGTGTGGCACAGTCGCACCATGCGTCGCACGATGGCACCCCGCGTAGGGATATAAACCACGCACCGTGCGATATCGGTCGGTGGCCCCAATTGCTCGTTGCCGCATCCCCGTTCGACAGGAAGAATTGGGGTCCGCTCCCCGCACGGCTCGTCCGTGATCCGGCAGGGCCCAGCTGCGGTGTGCGCTCCCCCGAATCCGACCTCGCCCGCAGTGTGGGCGCGTAGCCGAAGGGAGGACCGTGACCTTCGGATTCGCTCCGTCCCCGGCGGCATCCACGTCGTCTGCCGACCTGTCCGCCGCGTCCGCCAACCCTCTGGCCCGCATGCTCGAACCGGCGGAGTGGGCCGCGGCCGGCATCCCGCTGCTGCGCAATCCACGGGAGGTCGTCAGCGGACTGCACTCCCGGCATCGCCCCCGGCCGGCGACCGCGATCGTGGCCGTGCTCGATCCGGACGAGCGGCTCTGCGCCAGCGCCTCCTTCACACGCCGCCCGTCCCCGGCCGACGGCTGGATGTTCCGCAACGTCCTGCTTGCCCAACTGCGCCGGGTCATCCCCCACGACCTGCGGCGCCGCACCCCCGTGCGCACCGCAGTGCTGCTCTACTGCCGTGAGGGCGACGCCCGTTGGACGGAAGAGGACGGCGCGTGGATGTGGGGGCTGCGCGACGCCTGCACCCTGCACGGGCTGCGCTGCGGGGCGTACATCACGTTGACCCGTGACGGCTGGCAGGTCCTGGGCGAAGGGCGTGGCGGACGTCGGCCCAACGCGGATTCCACGCCGGAGCCCTTCGCCACGTCCGAGGCACCGCCGCCGATCCCACGGACCGGCGGCGCCGCCTCGGAAATCCTGCGCCGCGCGGCGGCTCGATAAGGACGTCCAGCTCTACGGAAGACGCTGGCAGAACGTTCCTGCCCGGCAGTACGACCGCCAGGTTCACGCCCACACGAAAGATCTCCCGCCCGGGGTCGACGACCATCCGTCGCCACCGGTTCTCAGGAAGCACCACTGCCGAGCCGCCAGGCGCCGTCTCGGACACACGCCACGCCCGTGGATCGTCCCGGACACGGTCGCCGCATTCCGTTCACCACCCGGGCACGTACGCCACGTTCCACATCCCGACGTCCCCACCCGTCACGCACGCCACTCTCAGCGAAAGGGAATCGGAGCGTACGTCTCGGAGCAGGCGACACTCATGCCCCGCGCGCCCCACCTACCGGTGCACGCCAAACCCCCCACCGTGCAAACACGACCGCGGCGACATCACCATCGCCCCGCCGCCCCCCTGAACGTTGCGGAACGGGCTCAGACGCCCGCGCCCAGCACCGAGTTGATCTGCTGCGGGTCACCGCAGACGATCAGCAGGGCGCCTGCCCGGGTGAGGGCAAGAGGGAGAGCAGTGGCGGCAACGGTGTCGGAACCGCCGTTGACGGCGACGACGACCACCGGACGCGACGCGGCACGGCTCGCGACGGCGGCGTCCGTGTAGAAGACGTCGTCACCGGAGTCATGCTGCGCCCAATAGGCGGCTTCACCGAAGGACAGCTCGTGATCGGCCCACGGATGCTGTTCACCCGTAGTGATCACCAGCACGTCACCTGGGGCGCGACCCGAGTCCAGCAGCAGATCCACGGCCTCCTCGGCGGCGTCGAGCGCGCCTTCCGCCGAGGCCGGGATCAACTGGATCTGTGGAGTCGCCGGGGCCGCATCGGAGGCGGCGCGGACGGCCGGACCCGACGGTCCGGGCTCGGCCACGTCACGCGGCGCGTGTTGCACCGGCGGCGTGGGCCTGAGGGGCCCATGACGGCCGGGACGCGACGGAGCCGCGGGGCGGGGGCCAGGTACAGGACGGGGGGTCGGCGCGGTGCGGCCACTGGCCGGAGTAACGCGGGGACCCTGGGCACTCTCGTGAATCTGAGGCTCCTCGGGAATGAGAGGCATGAGCTGATGTTTATCAAACGTTGGTACGGCTCGCGTCGGCGGGTGGCACAACAGTGCGAGCGGAATCGTCAGAAGTCGAAGCCGAGCTGTCCCTCGATCTCCGGAACGCTTCCGTCCACCCAGCGGACCTTCTTGAGGTGCCGCCACTGGGGCAGCGCATCAAGATACGCCCACGACAACCGGTGGTACGGGGTAGGTCCCCGCTCCTCCAGCGCGGCCTTGTGCACGGGCGACGGATACCCGGCGTTGTCCGCAAAACCGAAGTCTGCATGGTCGATACCCAGTTCGGCCATCATTTTGTCGCGCTGAACCTTGGCGATCACCGAGGCCGCCGCAACCGCCACACAGGACTGGTCCCCCTTGATCACCGTGCGGACCTTCCAGGGCACTCCGAGATAGTCGTGCTTCCCGTCGAGGATCACCGCTTCGGGACGGACCGGCAGGGCTTCCAGGGCGCGCACTGCCGCCAGGCGCAGCGCGGCCGTCATGCCCAACTCGTCGATCTCCTCCGGGGAGGCGTGCCCCAGGGCGTAGGAGGTCACCCACTTGTGGAGCACCTTGGCGAGTTCGGTACGCCGCTTGACGGTGAGCAGCTTGGAGTCGGTGAGGCCTTCGGGGGGCCGGCGCAGTCCGGTGATCGCCGCGCAGACGGTGACGGGGCCGGCCCAGGCGCCGCGCCCGACCTCGTCGACACCGGCAATGACCTTCGCTCCGGTCGTGGCGCGAAGGGAGCGCTCGACGGTGTGTGTAGGTGGTTCGTACGGCATGGCGCCCTTAGCGTACGCCGCCCGGAACCCCCGGCGACACCCTGGTTCACCGGGGCGACTTCAGCGCCCCCGAGCCCCGGGGTCAGGCACCGCGCGGTCGCAGCAGCGGGACCATCAGCTGGTCCACCATCTCCTCAATGTCATGATCAGGCCATTCGCTTGCGCACATCTTCGATCGGTACATCATCATCGCCGGGATGGCATCGACGACATACCCGTTGGCCGCGTCCGCTCGCACCTCTCCCCGCTCGATTCCACGGTCGATGACCTCTCGGAGCAGTCGGATGGTCGGCTCCACGACACCCTTGATGATCACTCCATGGAAGCGGTCCGCCTGAATGTTGTCGCATTCGTGAATCACCGAACGCAAGGCGAAACCAGGTCGCGAATACATCGCGTCACGCGCCTGCCGGCACAGCTCCAGCAGATCGTCGCGCACGCTTCCGAGGTTGGGCGCCGCCTCGAAGGACGGCAGTCCGGCCCGTAGCGCGTCCGCGACGAGATCCTCCTTGGACGGCCATCGGCGATAGACCGCGGCCTTCCCGGTCTGGGCGCCGGCGGCGACACCCTCCATCGTCAGGCCGTTCCAGCCGACCGTACTGAGCTGATCCAACGCGGCGTCGAGGATTGCGCGTTCGAGTACGGCGCCGCGCCGGCGGAAGGAGGCCGTCTGAGCGGGGGCGGCCGTCCAGCGCGAAGTAACCATCTGAGCGTCTCCAACGAACAGCGGAAGCGGTAATTCCGGGGAAGGGGGACATGCCGCGCGACAGCGACGAGGGAAAGGCCGCGCGACACACTGCTAAGTGAACGCTTGCGTTCACTGTCTGGGACTCACTACGGTTGGCGCGACAGTGAACGCGGGCGTTCACTAACGTACTTGTGGGGGACCCATAGTGACAGCCTCTCAGTTGATCAAGGACCAGAAACCAGGTGCGGCCCGCCGGGAAGGGCATCCCGGTATCGCGCTCACCGTCATCGCGGCCTGCCAACTCATGGTGGTACTCGACGCGACGATTGTGAACATCGCGCTCCCGCACATTCAAGACGCTCTCAAGTTCAGCACCACCGACCTCACGTGGGTGGTCAGCTCCTACACGCTCACCTTCGGTGGCCTGCTGTTGCTCGGCGGCCGGGCCGGTGACATCCTCGGCCGCCGCCGGGTGTTCATGACCGGCATCCTGCTGTTCACCTTCGCCTCGCTGCTCGGCGGACTCGCCCAGGAACCCTGGCAGTTGCTGGCCGCGCGCGCCCTTCAGGGCGTGGGTGGCGCGATCGCGTCGCCCACCTCGCTGGCGCTGATCACCACCACGTTCCCCGAAGGTCCGGAACGGAACCGGGCGTTCGGCGTCTTCGCCGCCGTCTCCGCGGGCGGCGGTGCCGTCGGCCTGCTCGCGGGCGGAATGCTCACCGAGTGGCTCGACTGGCGCTGGGTCCTCTTCGTCAACGTGCCGATCGGTGTGCTGATCGCCGTCCTCACGCCGCTCTACATCAGCGAGTCGGAACGGCACCCTGGGCGCTTCGACATATCGGGCGCACTCACGTCGACGCTCGGCATGGCAGCGCTGGTCTACGGATTCATCAGCGCTGCCGACGAGGGCTGGCAGGACAGCATGACGCTCGGCTCCTTCGGCGCCGCGGTGGTCCTGTTGCTCGCCTTCGCGTTCGTCGAGACCCGAGCCGCGGACCCGATCACGCCGCTGCGCATGTTCACCGACCGAAATCGCTCGGGCACGTATGTGATCATGCTGAGCCTGGCGGCGGCAATGTTCGGCATGTTCTTCTACATCGTGCTCTTCGTGCAGAACGTGCTGGGGTACAGCCCGATCGCGGCCGGTGTGGCCTTCCTGCCGGTGACGGTGGTGATCGCGATCGGCGCGGGACTGTCGCAGCGGTTCCTGCCGGTGCTCGGCCCCAAGCCGTTCATGGTCGTCGGCTCGGCCCTCGCGGTGATCGGCCTTGTCTGGCAGACCTTGATCAGCTCGGACAGCTCGTACGTCGGCGGGGTGCTCGGGCCGATGCTGGTGTTCGGCTTCGGTATGGGCCTGAACTTCGTGACCCTGACGGTCACCGCGGTCTCCGGTGTCGCCCAGCACGAAGCGGGTGCCGCGTCCGGACTGCTCAACGCCACGCAGCAGGTGGGCGGTTCGCTGGGCCTGTCCATCCTGACGACGGTGTTCGGCTCGGCCAGCAAGGACGAGGCAGAGAAGCAGCTGCCGAAGTTCATGGCCGACGGTTCGGCCGAGCAGAAGGCCGAGTTCGCCAAGACGCAGCAGCTGCCTGCGCCCTGGGGGCACGACGTGCTCACCCACGGCATCTCGATGGGGTTCGTCGCAGCGGCGGCGATGGCCGTACTCGCGCTGGCCACTGCCTGGCTGGTGATCAGAGTCCGCAAGAGCGACCTGGAGGCGCTCGCCGGTACGTCGGGCCCGACGGTCGTCTGACCCGGCCGGGCCCGCAACGGGCCGCACGCTGTCAGGGGGCGCGATAGCGCGCCCCCTGACCACACCGGGGACCCAAGGCGCCACGACCGCCATGAAGAGCAGCACGAGCACCATCACCAAGAACTCCACGACCACCCCCGCGCGCCTCGTATGTCACCTGCATGAACGGACCCGTGCGCCGCACAGCAACTGCCACGACAACGAACACGCGGTCACTCAGAGTTCCCGCCATGCACAGAGAGTTCGCACAGCGAGTTTCGAGGCGCTACGCCGAGGCCGGCACCCAGTCCGGCAGCGCTTCCGTCCGCTCCACCCAGGCGCTGGGCGGCGTCCCCGCCTTCCCTGAGGCGATCACCCCGCCCACGATGGCGCAGGTCGTGTCCACGTCGCCGCCGACCTGGGCGGTGGTCCAGAACGCCTCTTCGTAGTCGCCGAGGGCTCGCGCGGCCGACCAGAGCGCGAAAGGCACGGTGTCGTGGGCCGACGTACGCCGCCCACAGCCCAGCACCGCCGCGACCGTACCCGCATCGGCGTAGTCGAGCATGTCGCGGGCGCGCCGCAGTCCGGCTCCGACAGCGCTCTTGGGAACGAGCGCAATGACACCGTCGAGGAGTGCCTGGGCACTGGGCGGGCCGCCCGGGGCCGCGGCGATCGAGGCGGCAGCGGCGACGGCCATGGCACCGACCACGGCCTCGCGGTGCTGGTGCGTGGGATACGCGGAGATCTCGGCCTGGTGGGTCGCCTGTTCCGGGTCGTCCGCGTACCAGGCACCCAGGGGGGCGATCCGCATCGCGGCGCCGTTGCCCCAGGACCCCTGTCCCTTGAAGAGCGCGGAGGAAAGCTCACGCCAGTCGCCGCCTTCACGGACCAGCCGCAGCAGACGGTTGACCGCCGGGCCGTAGCCACGGTCGAAGTCGTGGTGCTCGGCGAAGGAGCGGGCCAGGGCGTCCTGGTCGATGCGGTGGTGGGCGGCCAGGACGGCCACCACGGAGCAGGCCATCTCGGTGTCGTCCGTCCACTGCCAGGGAGCCTGCGGCAGCTCGCGGGTCTTCAGCAGCGGGTAGTTCACCGGCACGAAGAACTGCGAGCCCAGCGCGTCCCCCACCGCGAGTCCACGCAGGCTGGCCAGGGCGCGGTCCAGGCGCCCGTCGGGAGAGGAATCAGCGGTCATTGCTCTGCCACTCTATCCGGTGATCCCGTACGGCTCCGGATCTCGCCATTGGTCGAACGGCCGGTCAAGCGAGTACTTGCCGTCGTCCCCGAGAACGAGCATCCGCATCTCCGCGTTCCCCGGATTCGACAGTGACTCGAATTCCGCGACCGTCCAGTGGAACCAGCGCATGCAGAACAGCCGCATCGCCAGGCCGTGGGTCACCAGCAACACGTTCGGCGGATGGTCGGGGGCCTCGAAGCTGCGGTAGAGGCTCTCCAGGAAGCCGCCGACCCGGTCGTACACATCGGCGCCGGACTCGCCTTGGGCGAAGCGGTAGAAGAAGTGGCCGTACGCGTCCCGGTAGGCCTTCTGGAGTCGTACGTCGTCCCGGTCCTGCCAGTTGCCCCAGTCCTGCTCGCGCAGCCGGGGTTCCTCGCGCACGCGGACGAGCTCGGGGTCGAGGTGGAAGGCGCGGAACGTCTCGTGCGTACGGCGGTACGGGGAGACGTAGACGCTGACACGCTCGCGGCCGACCACCTCGCGCAGCCGTTTCCCGGTCTCCTCGGCCTGTCGCCAGCCGCGCTCGGTCAGTGCCAGCGCGTGGTCGGGCTCGCGCTCGTACACGGTGTCATCAACATTGCCGGTTGACTCACCATGCCGGACAAGGAAGATGCGCCGTGGTCGTGCCATGCCAAAACCCTAGATCGAGTGACGGCTGATCGAGCACTCGTACGGGCTCCATACGGCGTAGGTCACATAGTTCTTGCACCACTGGTCACACTGGACACACAAGTTGCGCGTCCGGAAATCAAACTATCCAGGCCGGTTCCAACGCCACGATGTCGCCTCTGAGGACCGCGATGTCCGCCTCGGTCTGGGCGCGCAGAGCGAGTCGCTCCACGCGCTCGGTGCGGTACTTGCCGTGTTCGGCGGCCGACTGCCACATCGACAGCACCAGGAACTCGCTGCCCGGTGCCTCTCCGAACAGCCCGCGGATCATGCCCGGCGAGCCGGCCATGGCGGGGTTCCACACCTTCTCCTGCATCAGCATGAAGTGCTCTGCCCGGTCCTCGTGGACTCGGCAGTGGGCGACCCGGAGCAGATCGGCGTCCGTGAAACGCGGCTCGAAGCCAGTCTTCACGTCGAAGCGGTAGTCGAACAGCCTGACCTGGGCGTCTTTGAAAGTGCCCGACTGTGCCGCGGCAAGCCGGTCATGGGAACGGGCCATGAAGGAGTCGTAGAAGGCACGGCTCTCCCAGAAGGCGAAGATGTGCGCGACGGATTGCCGCCCCCGGCTCCAGCCTCCGCCCTGTCCTCGAAACCCCGGCTCTCCCAGAAGCCCCGCCCACTTTCGCTGCCCCCGCTCGAAGCCGCGGCGGTCCACCACGGTGCAGCGAATCCACTTGACCAGCACCGCGCCATCGTAAGGCCACGGAGCGTGGCCTCGGTCACGCTCGCGCGGACCGTATCCGCGCACTTGCCCACGCGCGCGTGGCACGATGGACAACCGACTCTGGCTGTCCGGCAGTTGGGGCATGGCTCACACGGGGAAGGGGACGTCTGGTGAACGGGCTCAGCAAGGGGATTCGGAAGGCCGAGGTCGCACTGAAGTGGGACCCGAGTCCGGTGGGGCAACCGCCCACCGACCTGGACATCGTGGCCGCGACCTACTTGGCGAGCGATCCGTACGGCGATCCCGCCTTTGTGGTGCACTTCGACAGCCGCTCTCCCGACGGCACCATCACGCTCAACCGGGACAGCAAGGACGGCAAGGGCTTCGGCTGGGACGAAGTCATGACCGTGGAGCTCGACCGGCTCAACGGCCAGTACGCGCGCGTGGTCGTCGGCGTCATCATCCAGCAGCGTTCGGCACACCGGACCTTCGTCAGCGTGCTCAACCCGGCCCTGCGCATCCGGGAGGGCTACACCGTCCTGGCCGAGGACGACTTCGGCGATGTCCTGGGGGCGACGGCGGCGACGGTCGGCCAGTTCGTGCGCGAGTCGGCGGGCACATGGGATTTCCACGCCGGGGTGCACGGTTTCGAGGACGATCCCGCGACCTTCACCAGGGTCATGGGCAAGACGCACAAGCCCTGAACAACACTGATGGGCGCCGACCGGTGGTCGGCGCCCATCAGCTACAGGCACTGGCTGTCAGCCGCAATCAGCTGCAACCGCTGGTCGAGCCGCAGCCCTCGCAGATGTAGCAGGAGCCGGCCCGCTGCATCTTCGTACCGCAGGAGAAGCACAACGGAGCGTCGGCCTGGATGCCCAGCTGCATCTCCACCAGCTCGGCGCTGGTGTGGGCCTGCTGCGGGGCGGGCTTGGCCGCCTCGACGACCGCCTTCGGCGTGGCGACGGCCTTCAGTTCCTGGGCTCGCGGCGCCGACTGGGCCAGGCCCTCGACGTCGACGTCGTCGTCGGACGACTCGTAGGAACCGGTCTCCAGGTGACGCTGGCGCTCCTCGGCGGAGTGGATGCCGAGCGCGGAACGCGTCTCGAAGGGCAGGAAGTCCAGCGCCAGGCGACGGAAGATGTAGTCGACGATCGACTGGGCCATCCGCACGTCCGGGTCGTCCGTCATACCGGCCGGCTCGAAGCGCATGTTCGTGAACTTCGAGACGTACGTCTCTAGCGGCACGCCGTACTGCAGACCCACCGAGACGGCGATCGAGAAGGCGTCCATCATGCCCGCGAGGGTGGAGCCCTGCTTGGACATCTTCAGGAAGACCTCGCCGAGACCGTCGTCCGGGTAGGAATTGGCGGTCATGTAGCCCTCGGCGCCGCCGACGGTGAAGGAGGTCGTGATGCCGGGACGGCCCTTCGGGAGGCGCTTGCGGACCGGGCGGTACTCGACCACCTTCTCGACCGCGGCACGGATCGTGTCCTCGGCCTTCTCGGTGATCTCGGCCTTCTCCTTCTCCTTGGTCTTCGCGGAGAGCGGCTGGCCGACCTTGCAGTTGTCGCGGTAGATCGCGAGCGCCTTGACGCCCATCTTCCAGGCCTCGAAGTAGATCTCCTCGACCTCCTCGACGGTCGCCGACTCCGGCATGTTGACCGTCTTGGACAGGGCGCCGGAGATCCACGGCTGGATCGCGGCCATCATGCGGACGTGGCCCATCGCGGAGATGGAGCGCTCGCCCATGGCGCAGTCGAACACCTCGTAGTGCTCGTGCTTGAGTCCCGGGGCGTCGACCACATTGCCGTTGTCGGCGATGTGGGCGACGATCGCCTCGATCTGCTCCTCTTGGTAGCCCATGCGGCGCAGGGCCTGCGGGACGGTGCCGTTGACGATCTGCATGGAGCCGCCGCCGACCAGCTTCTTGAACTTGACCAGGGCGAGGTCGGGCTCGAGGCCGGTGGTGTCGCAGGACATCGCCAGACCGATGGTGCCGGTCGGCGCGATGACGGACGCCTGGGCGTTACGGAAACCGTTCTTCTCGCCAACACGCAGTACGTCCTGCCAGGCCTCCGAGGCGGCGGCCCAGATCGGCGTGTCCAGGTCGTCCATGCGGACGGCCTTGTCGTTGGCGTCGGAGTGCTGCTTCATGACCCGCAGGTGCGGCTGCGCGTTACGGGCGTAGCCGTCGTACGGCCCCACGACCGCGGCGAGCTCGGCGGAGCGGCGGTACGACGTGCCGGTCATCAGGGAGGTGATGGCGCCGGCGAGAGCGCGGCCGCCGTCCGAGTCGTACGCGTGGCCGGTGGCCATCAGCAGGGCGCCGAGGTTGGCGTAGCCGATGCCCAGCTGGCGGAACGCGCGCGTGTTCTCGCCGATCTTCTGGGTCGGGAAGTCCGCGAAGCAGATGGAGATGTCCATCGCGGTGATGACAAGCTCGACGACCTTGGCGAAGCGCTCGGCGGCGAAGGACTGGTTGCCCTTGCCGTCGTCCTTCAGGAACTTCATCAGGTTCAGCGAGGCGAGGTTGCAGGACGTGTTGTCCAGGTGCATGTACTCGCTGCAGGGGTTCGAGCCGTTGATGCGGCCGGACTCCGGGCACGTGTGCCAGTGGTTGATGGTGTCGTCGTACTGAATGCCGGGGTCGGCGCAGGCCCAGGCGGCCTCGGCCATCTTGCGGAAGAGGACCTTGGCGTCCACCTCCTCGATGACCTCGCCGGTCATACGGGCACGCAGGCCGAACTTGTCGCCGTTCTCCACGGCCTTCATGAACTCGTCGTTCACACGGACCGAGTTGTTGGCGTTCTGGTACTGGACGGAGGTGATGTCCTCGCCGCCGAGGTCCATGTCGAAGCCCGCGTCACGCAGGGCGCGGATCTTCTCCTCTTCCTTCACCTTGGTCTCGATGAAGTCCTCGATGTCGGGGTGGTCGACATCGAGGATGACCATCTTGGCGGCGCGGCGGGTGGCGCCACCCGACTTGATCGTCCCTGCGGAGGCGTCGGCGCCGCGCATGAAGGACACCGGGCCGGAGGCGTTGCCACCGGAGGACAGCAGCTCCTTGGAGGAGCGGATGCGGGACAGGTTCAGGCCGGCACCGGAGCCGCCCTTGAAGATCATGCCCTCTTCCTTGTACCAGTCGAGAATCGAGTCCATGGAGTCGTCGACGGCCAGGATGAAGCAGGCGGAGACCTGCTGCGGCTGAGGCGTGCCCACGTTGAACCACACGGGGCTGTTGAAGCTGAAGATCTGGTGCAGGAGGGCGTACGCCAGCTCGTGCTCGAAGATCTCGGCGTCGGCGGGCGAGGCGAAGTACTTGTAGTCCTCGCCTGCCTTTCGATACGTCTTCACGATGCGGTCGATCAGCTGCTTGAGGCCGGTCTCGCGCTGCGGGGTGCCGACGGCACCCCGGAAGTACTTGCTGGTGACGATGTTGACCGCGTTCACCGACCAGAAGTCGGGGAACTCGACGCCACGCTGCTCGAAGTTGACCGAGCCGTCGCGCCAGTTGGTCATGACGACGTCACGGCGCTCCCAGGCCACCTCGTCGTACGGGTGTACGCCGGGGGTCGTGTGGATGCGCTCGATACGCAGGCCCTTGGCCGTCTTGGTTCCCTTGGCTCGGGAACCTCGTGCCGGACCGCTCGCCGTCTCTGTCATGCCGCCTCCCTGTACGGGCTAAAACGCCCTGAAGTGCCACGATGTTCCCGTGACACGGTGTTCTGTCTGGTGCTGCGGGCATCTCTGACTGCCGCCCACAACAGGTCTTCGCTGGCCGCCGACCGGCCCGGGCCCGGCCCGTCCGTCAGTCGGCGGCGTTGGCGGGCACGGGGACCTGAGTGGTCCCTCCGGGCCCGCATTCGTCTTCCTGGCTCCCCGTGCGCACGTCTTCGTCGTCGGCGCCGGGACGTCGCGTCTCGTCCCTGAGTTCCGCGATGGCGGCCTCGAAGTCCTCCAGCGAGCCGAACGCCCGGTAGACGGAGGCGAATCGCAGATAGGCGACGAGGTCGAGCTCCTGCAACGGGCCGAGGATGGCCAGCCCCACGTCATGGGTGGTCAGCTCGGCGCTTCCGGTGGCCCGCACCGCCTCCTCGACCCGTTGGCCGAGCTGGGCGAGTGCGTCCTCGGTGACAGGTCGTCCCTGGCATGCCTTGCGCACGCCGTTGATGACCTTGGTACGACTGAAAGGCTCGGTGACTCCGGACCGCTTGACCACCATCAGCGAGCACGTCTCCACGGTCGTAAAACGACGGGAGCAGTCCGGACACTGGCGGCGCCTGCGGATCGACGTGCCGTCGTCGGTCGTACGACTGTCGACGACGCGGCTGTCGGGGTGCCTGCAGAAGGGACAGTGCATGATCTCCCAACCCTCCTCACAGCAGACTCAATAGCCTCGAAAGGCCACTTGGGCCCCTCGAAGCAGCCCCAAGCATAGGCGATGATCGAGGGCCCGAAGACCCGGGGGACCACAACTTCTGGGCTGCTGCTGCAATCCAACCACTACATGTGGGGATTGGCTCATACATGCACGCCACTCGCGCGTGTCGCGCTCGTACTGGCACATGCCACACGACAGCTCCGCCACTTCGGCACGCGCGGATGCACAGCCGTACCGCTGCGGCACATGCGGGGATACCGTGGGCACCGCAGGGAGAGGTCGTGCGACTCCCGCACAGATGAGGGTCGGTTCCGGGTTGACGGGATGCCGGATGGCAGACTGGCGCAACAACCCACAAGGTCGTCACCCCGGCGGTAAAGAGTACAACTATGGGCCCTTTTGTCCGCCAGGCACTGCGTTAGCCATACACCCAGACACATGATCGCGGAAGGCGCTCCGCGATTTTTCACTCGAACGTGTGTTTGGCGCAACCTTTCGAAAGCAACTACCGTTGTCCAGCAGGGAGACCATCGAGAGGGGCCGACGTGACCACCACCGCAGACAGTGCCACCATCACTGCCCAGGACCGCTCCCAGGGCCGACTCGAGCCGGTGCATGCGATGAACGAAGCCACGAATCCCGAGGGGCACAAGCGCTCCCTGCCGGGCCGACCTCCAGGCATCAGGGCAGACAGCTCGGGCCTCACAGACCGGCAGCGCCGTGTCATCGAGGTCATCAGGGACTCCGTGCAGCGACGCGGCTACCCACCGTCGATGCGCGAGATCGGCCAGGCTGTCGGGCTTTCCAGCACCTCCTCGGTCGCACACCAGCTGATGGCACTGGAGCGCAAGGGCTTCCTGCGCCGCGATCCGCACCGCCCGCGCGCGTACGAGGTCCGCGGCTCCGACCAGGCCGCCTCGGTACAGCCCACCGACACCGCGGGCAAACCGGCCGCGTCGTACGTCCCGCTGGTCGGCCGCATCGCCGCCGGTGGCCCGATCCTGGCAGAGGAGTCGGTCGAGGACGTCTTCCCCCTCCCCCGGCAGCTGGTCGGCGACGGTGAGCTGTTCGTGCTGAAGGTCGTCGGCGACTCGATGATCGAGGCCGCGATCTGCGACGGCGACTGGGTCACGGTCCGCCGCCAGCCCGTCGCCGAGAACGGCGACATCGTGGCCGCGATGCTCGACGGCGAAGCCACCGTCAAGCGCTTCAAGCGCGAGGACGGCCACGTCTGGCTCCTCCCGCACAACTCGGCGTACGAGCCGATTCCTGGCGACGACGCCACCATCCTCGGCAAGGTGGTGGCTGTGCTGCGGCGCGTGTGACGGCTGCGGCGGGCGGGCCGACAAGCTCGCCCCCTGACCGGGCCCCGGAACCCCTGCGCCGGTTCCGGGGCCCTGTGATGTCCGGCTCCACCCCTTTCGGGGCGGAGCCGGTTTCTCATTCCGCCGCTGTCGCCGACGCGGCTCCGGTCTGTTTCGCTACCGCGTCTTCCGTCTGTCGCGCTGCTGCGTTTTCCGCCTGTTCCGCTGCCGCGTTTTCCGCGCGTTCCGCTGCTGCGTTTTCCGTCTGTTGCGCTGCCGCGTCGATGGCGGTCAGCGACCTCCGGACCTGGTTGCGGTCCGTGGTGTACCAGAAGTCGGGCAGTGACGCCTTCAAATAGCTGCCGTAGCGCGCCGTGGCCAGCCGCTGATCCAGTACGGCGACCACGCCGCGGTCTCCCGACGCCCGTACGAGGCGGCCGGCGCCCTGTGCCATGAGCAGGGCCGCGTGGGTGGCTGCGACCGCCATGAAGCCGTTGCCGCCGGCGTCCTCCACGGCCTTCTGGCGGGCGCTCATCAAGGGGTCGTCCGGGCGCGGGAAGGGGATCTTGTCCATCACGACCAGCTGACAGCTCGGTCCCGGGACGTCGACGCCCTGCCACAGGGAGAGCGTGCCGAAGAGGCACGTCCTGGGATCGGCCCCGAAGTTCTTGATGAGCTCGCCCAGCGTTTCCTCGCCCTGGAGGAGGATCGGGAACTCGGGGATGCGGGAGCGCAGTTCCTCGGCGGCCAGCTGGGCGGCCCGCATCGAGGAGAACAGGCCCAGGGTGCGGCCTCCGGCCGCCTGGATCAGTTCGGTCAGCTCGTCCAGCATGTCAGCGCGGTCGCCGTCCCGCGCGGGCCGCGACAAGTGCTTCGCGACGTACAGGATGCCCTGCTTGCGGTAGTCGAAGGGCGAGCCGACGTCGACGCCCTTCCACTGCGGGAGGTCGTCGCCCTCCGTGCCCTCGGGGGCCAGTCCGAGGGACGCACCGACGCCGTTGAAATCGCCGCCCAGCTTCAAGGTCGCCGAGGTCAGGACGACCGAGCGGTCGGTGAAGAGCTTCTCCCTGAGGAGGCCCGACACGGACATCGGGGCGACACGCAGGGAAGCACCGAAGCGGTCATGACGCTCGTACCAGACGACGTCCCACTCGGAGCCGTTCGTGATCCGCTCCGCCACGTCATGCACGGTCTCCACGGAGGCCAGGGCCTGTTTGCGGACCGCGTCCTCGTCCTGGACGGACTTGTCGCGGGTCGATCCGATCGCGGAGATGACGGTGCGGGCGGCGTCACGCAGTGCCATGAGCGCGTAGCCGAGGTCCTCGGGGATCTCCTCGAGACGGCCGGGCAGGGCCAGTTCCATCAGCCGCTCGAAGCCCTCGGCGGCGGTCTGGAGCTGGTCGGCGGCCTTCTCGTTGACGAGCTTCGCGGCGCGCCGCACCGCGCGGTTGACCTGGCCGGGAGTGAGCTCACCGGTGGCTGCACCAGTGACCCGGGAGACCAGTTCGTGCGCCTCGTCGACGATCAGTACCTCATGCTGCGGAAGGACCGGGGCGCCCTCGATGGCGTCGATCGCGAGCAGGGCGTGGTTGGTGACGATCACGTCGGCGAGCTTGGCGCGCTCGCGGGACATCTCGGCGAAGCACTCGGCGCCGTAGGCGCACTTCGTGGCACCCAGGCACTCCCGCGACGAGACCGACACCTGCGCCCAGGCGCGGTCGGACACGCCAGGAGTGAGGCCGTCGCGGTCGCCGGTCTCGGTGTCCTGGGACCAGTCGCGCAGCCTCAGCAGGTCCTGGCCCAGCTTGCTGGTGGGGGCGGCTGCTTCGAACTGGTCGAAGAGGCCCTCCTCCTCGTCCTGCGGGACTCCCTCGTGGAGGCGGTGCAGACACAGGTAGTTCGACCGGCCCTTGAGCATCGCGAAGTCCGGACGCCTGCGCAGCAGCGGGTGCAACGCCTCGACCGTGCGCGGCAGGTCCCGCTCCACGAGCTGGCGCTGAAGTGCGAGCGTGGCGGTCGCCACTACGACACGCTCCCCGTGCGCGAGCGCGGGCACGAGATAGCCGAGCGACTTTCCGGTGCCTGTGCCGGCCTGGACCAACAAATGGGAGGAGTCGTCGATCGCCTGCGCGACGGATTCGGCCATGGTCACCTGACCGGGGCGCTCCGTACCGCCGACGGCAGTGACGGCAGCATGCAGGAGTTCGGGGAGTGAGGGCTTCGTCATAGGGCGACCACCCTACGACCCGCCACTGACACACGAGTCGTCAAGGCGGGGCGAGGGGCTGGATCAAGACCGTGGGCTCTGTGGTGAGGGATCGGATCGTTTCGGTTGCCGGTCGGTGGTGACCTGATCGGCGCGGATGCGGCGCAGTGGGTGCACGGATCTTTTCGGTTGTGGGTGCGGGTGGGTTGGTCGCGGAGCGGAGCTGCGGGGCGATTCTGCGGAAATGCGGGGCCGAGGGCGGGTCGGTGCGCGGGGGTGCCGGTCCGTGGTCCAGCGCCGGCCGGTTGGGCCTGGCATGTGTCGGTGGCTGGACATCTGGGGCTGGGGATGGGTGGAGATGGGTGGCTGGAGATCGCCCACGCCAAGGACTGTCACGGCGCTGGTCGGCCTCTGGCAGGTTGACCGGCCTTTTGCAGGGTGCTGTACGGACCTGGGCAGGACGCCGATCGGACGCGGACAAGACGCCGATCGGACGCGGACAGGAGGACGATCGGGTACGAGCCACAGCACGCCGACCGGGCACGGGCCGCATGGCGTCGACCTGCTCGATCCGAGATCAGTCCGGCGCGAGTGGGAACCGGATCGGCGCGAGCGGTGTACCAAAAGTGAGGACGCGCCGACACGGCGTTACAGCAGATCGCGTAGGGAACGGTCTCGGACCATCAGGGCGGCCCGCTTGGCAGGCAGCTCGATCTCGGCCGAGAACCGGAAGCCTGCAGCCAGGAAAGCGGCTACGGAGGGGGTGTTGCGAAGGTCAGGTTCCGCGATGACGCGTGCGCAAGCGAGCCGCTTGTCGAGCGCGAGGTCGGCGACGGCTCTGAGCAGGGTGCTGCCGAGTCCCCGTCCGCGATCGGCGACACCACCGATGAGGAGGTGGATTCCGGTGTCGTGAGGTCGAGCGGGATAGTGACGGGCCAGCGGGTCGAGGTCCGCTCGGTAGATCTCCCAGTAGCTCATCGGCGTGCCCTCCAGCAGGCCGAGGCAGGGGATGCTGCGTCCGTCTCCGGTGAGCTGGGCCCACACATGGTCCTCGGTCGCATTCTGGGAACCTCCCAGCCCCCAGAATGCCGTCACGGCAGGGTCGTTCATCCAGTGGCTGATGAGCGGCAGGTCCCGTTCGACGCTCACGGGAACAAGCTGGAACACGCCTGCTGGTGTGACGGTCGGCCCCCAGTCGGCGACGCGGTCGAGCAAGTCGTGGTCGAGCAGATCATGGTCGCGCAGATCATGATGGGCCTGGGTGGAAGAGAGGGAACGAGGCGCGTCCCCACCGCGGCTCCGCTTCCCGTCGGTGTCGGCATGCGTGCCTGCCGCGGCCCGCTCGTAGACGTCCGCTCGCCTCCCGGAGTGAGCGTGCACATGCGCGTCCGTGTGCTCCTCCACGTCGGCCTGCTCGTACGTGCCCGTGCGCTCCCCCGCGTCCACCGGCTCCCCCGCGTCCACCGGCTCACCCGTGTCCGTCGGCTCCTCCGCGTCCCCCTGCTCGTACGCGTTCGTCCGCTTCTCCGCGTCGGCCCGTTCCTTCGCGAGGAGCGCGATGAACTCGTCGGGCAGCCGCAGGTCGAGCGTGTCCTCTGCGTCCGTCCCCGGGAGGTCGCTCGTCCCGGTGCTGCTCTCGCCGGCATCAGGGCTTGGGCGTGTGCCGCTCTGGTCAGCGGGGGCGGGACCGCATTCGGTGGTACCTGCGGTACCCGCGTCGGCGCTCGCGTCGGTGGGAGGCACTGCGACGCTCCTCTCAGGAGACGGGGTGGGGCATGTTCCTCGGAATTGAAGGGAGTTGGTGATGTTCAGGAGTGGAGGGGGTTGGCGATGGTGACGTAGACGGACTGGGTGTCGACCGGGCCGATCAGCTCGTCGAGGCCGTGCAGCCGGGTCAGCAGGTTGGCCTTGCAACGAAGCACGGGTGAATCGAGGAGGTGGGCGGGCAGGGAGCTGCGCAAGCGTGCTGGGCCGGAAGCGACCTCGCCGAGGAAACGGCGGAAGGCGGCGAGCAGCAGTTGCTCACCGGCGAGGCGCTGGGAGCCGAAGGCCCCGATGAGACCGAGCACGTTGTTGATCGCCAGGTAGTAGGCGAAGCGCTCGTCGGTGACCTCGTCGGAGACAAAGGTGCCGCTCTGCCGGCCGACACCAGGTAGCCGGGCTTCGAGTTCCGCGCGCCAGGATTCGCGGAAGTAGTAGCCCTGGTTGTCTCGGTAGCGGCCTCCGATGGGCCAGCCGTCGGCGTCCAGCAGGAGCAGCGTGTTCTGCTGGTGTGCCTCCAGCGCGATCCCCGCCTCCGCGTCCAGCCACAGGATCGGGCGGACAACCTGCTCCAGGTAGCGGAGGAACCACTCGGTGGCAACCGCGGCCAGTGGGCGACCGGTCCGGGCGGCGAGACGCGTGACCAGCTCTGCCAGACGGGACTTGACGGGTGCTCCCCGCAGCCCGCCGGCCCTGGAACGGCCGGCCCTACCCGATGGACGGCAGGGCAGGGGCGAGACGAGTCCTGCGATGCAGGCGACGTCGTCCGAAGGGCCAAACGGGTTGTGCCGGATCATCACGTCGAGGCCGGCCACGGCATTGCCGTCCGGCGCGTCCACGGCGAGCCAGGCAGGGTCGCGGACGATGTCGAAGCCCGGGTGGACCGCCTGCCACTGCTTGGCGAGGCCGCTGCGCAGCAGACGGTGGACCTCGACGCCTCGGTGAAGCTCCTTACGGAGGTTCTCCCGGCGAGAGTTGGTGATGCGCAGGCCCAAGGACAGCTTGAGCATCGCGGGGGCGTCGGGGCGGTAGACGGTTCGCACGGAAGAGGTGGGATGCCAGGGCGGGCCATGCTCGCCGAGGTCACGGAGCAGTCCTGCGTCGAGCAGGGCCGCGGTCTCGGGGCGGTGGTGAACCTCGCGCAGTTGCCAGGGATGCAGCGGAAGGGCGGCGTAGCCGTCGGGCAGAGGCAGTTCCGCCTCGGCCAGTCGTGCTGTGAGGTGCAGGGCCGGGACGGGGCGGCCGCGTTCGGTCCAGGCGGAGTCGGTGGCGAACAAGGAGGGGGCGACAGCGAGCCAGTGCAAGGGGAAGGAGCCGCGCAACTCGGGTGAGTACCGCCGCGCTTCGCCCTCGGAGAGACCTTCTCGGCTCTTCGGGGTCGGATGCAGCGGGTGGCCGAGGAGGAGTGCTTGTTCCGCCGCGAGGAAGTGGTCGGGTGGGTCGGAGGTGTGCTGCCGACGGTCCGTGATGAAGGAGCTGGTCAGCCGGACGGAGTCGGCGACGCGGGCGACGAGATCGGTGCGATGGGCGACGCCGGGGGCGGTGCTCTCGGAAGGGTGGAGGGCAGTGCTCTCGGAGGGGTAGGGACCGGTGCGATCGGCGACGTCGGGGACGGTGCTCTCATAGGGCTGGGCGCAGGCCTCCGAGGCCGTGGCAGACGCGTCGGCCTTTCCTTCTCCCGGAGTTGTCTCCCTGGTGAGGAGCGCCGCGACCATGACGGCGTCGATCGGTGGAGAGGTCTCAGGGGCGTCGACGAGGCGGGGCAGGCCGAAGCGGTGGCAGCCCGTCGGGGACCAGTAGTGGACCGGGACGAGCAGGGTCACGCCGCTGACCGGCAGGGGGATACGGAGCGTGCCGCTGCCGGCCTGGGATCCGGTGCCGGCGTCGGCATCGGTGCCGGTGTCGCTCGCACTGCCGCTGCCGCTACCGATGTCGGTACCGGGATCGGCGCCGGGAGAAGGGAGGTTGTTCTCGCGTACCCAGCAGCGCAGCAGGTTCTCCACGGCCGCCGCCTGAGCCGCCGTATGCGGGTCGGCATGTTCCAAGAGGTCGACGGCGGCACCCTTTGACCATCCGGCGTCGAGGCCTACGTCCTGCTCGGGTGGGCGTTCCCGGTCGGGAGCCCCGCCCTGCTCCGGGACCCTTTCCGGCCGCTCGGCGGCTGACGGGGAGGTCGGCTCGCTCGTCGCCGTCAGGGGACTCCCGAGCTCGGCGGAGTCGGCCGGAGCGGTGTGGGCGTGGGCGTCGGGTGCGGGGGTGGTGTTCAACGCGGTTCCTCGTGAGGCGGTTCTGGTTCGTTGCGCGACGAGATCTGGAGGTGGGACGGGATGTGTGAAAGGGCCGACCGGGCGGCAGGCCGATGCCTGAACGAGCAGTGCGTGCACGGACGTTCGGGGCCGGCCTGGCCCTGGTCGCCGGGTCTACCCCGCTCGCTCGGCACGGGCGCCGGCACGGCGGCGCGACGGGTGCGTCGGGTGCGGCTCGTCGGGACGGGTGTGGCCGCGGGCCACCGCTGCCACGGCGTCGGCCAGTCGGTCGAGTACCGCGGCCGCCTGCTCGTCGGTGATCGTCAGTGGTGGCAGGAGCCGTACGACGCTCGAGTGCCGACCGCCGAGTTCGACGATCAGGCCGCGGCGCAGGCACTCCCGCTGTACGGCGGCCGCGAGTTCGGGAGAGGCGGGACGAGGGGAACGTACGGCTGTCAGGGCATCCGCCCGGCCAACTGCCCTGTCAGATCGGTCGAGTGCGGTGGGACTTGCACCTGCCCGACCATCAGCAGAATCCGAAGAATCCGAACCGCTCCTCAACCCTCCGCGGCCCCCCGCCGAGGTACCCCCGACACACCCCTCGCCCTCGCCCTCGCCCTCGACCCCCGGCTCACCCTCCGCGCCCGCCTCGGCCTCCGGGTCCACCACCTCAACCCCCATCATCAGCCCCCGCCCCCGCACATCGCCCACGCAAGGGAACTCATCGGCAAGGGAGTGGAGTTGGGAGAGCATCCGGGTACCGAGTTCGGCCGCGCGCTCGGCGAGTCGGTTCTCGCGGACGTAGGCGAGCGTGGCCGTCCCCGCGGCCATGGCGAGCTGATTGCCGCGGAACGTGCCTGCGTGGGCGCCGGGTTCCCAGACGTCGAGGTCGTCGCGGTAGACCACGAGCGCCAGCGGCAGGCTGCCGCCGATGGCCTTGGAGAGGACCATCACGTCGGGGGTGACTCCGCTGTGCTCGACCGCCCAGAAGGCGCCGGTGCGCCCGACGCCCGTCTGGACCTCGTCGGCGATCAGCGGGATGGACCGAGCGGCGGTGATCTCCCGGATTCGGCGCATCCAGGTGTCGGGCGCGGGCATCACCCCGCCCTCGCCCTGCACGGGTTCGAGGATCATCCCGGCGGGGCGCGGTACCCCGGACTTCGGGTCGTCGAGAACGGACTCGGTCCAGCGGGCGGCGAGTTCGGCACCGTGTGCGCCGCCGACGCCGAACGGGCAGCGGTAGTCCTGCGGATAGGGCAGCCGGGTGACCCGTACGTCGAAGGCGTGTCCGGACGCTTCGAGGGCGCCGGCGGTCATCCCGTGGTATGCGCCGGTGAAGGCGAGCATTCCGGTGCGTCCGGTGGCGGACCGTACGAGCTTGAAGGCGGCCTCCACGGCGTCCGTGCCGGCGGGTCCGCAGAACTGCACGCGCGCGCGGTCGGCGAGGCCGGGCGGCAGGGTACCGAACAGTTCGGTGATGAAGGCGTCCTTGACGGGTGTCGCCAGGTCGAGGACGTGCAGGGGTGCGCCGGAGTCGAGGACGTTGCGGATGGCCTCCAGGACCACGGGGTGGTTGTGGCCGAGGGCGAGGGTTCCGGCGCCGGAGAGGCAGTCGAGGTATCGGCGTCCGTCCGCGCCCTCGATGGTCAGTCCGCGTGCCCGCACGGGCACGATCGGCAGGGCGCGCGCGTAGGTGCGTGCCGCCGATTCGCGCGCCGACTGGCGCCGCAGGATCCCCTCGTGCACGGAGCCCGACCCCGTGGACTGACCCACCATGGACACGCCCGCCGACTCGCTGATGCCCCCGGGCGCAGACTCGGTCACGGTCACGGCTCCCTGTCCTCCCGCTGTCCAGGGGTGCCCGAGTCCCGGCAGCACCGCCCGACGTCCGACACCCGACCTTGCTCGCGCGCTTGGCGCAGGGGGCCGCGCACGCAGACAGCAGGCCGCCCCCCACCGCTACCAACCGCGCACCGACGGCCGGGTTACGGGTTGTTTCAAGATCCTTGCCGTGACGGAACCGTTGCCGGTCCAGCAGGGCCCCAGGTGAGGAGATGTCTGACAGCCAACCCGACGTTCACGCCTCGCCCCGCCGCTGAGGCGTGCCTCCCTTGTGCAGCTGGTCGTTGATCGCGTCGGCGACGGACGGCGGCAGCGCCTTGCCCGGCTCGAGGTGATGGCCGAGTTCCTCGGCGAGTGTTCGGTGCTGGAGGTCCACCGTGGCCTCGACGGCGTCGGCGAAGACAGCCGCTGCGAGCCGGCCGCGTCGCCAGGCCGCCGTGAACACCACGCCCGCCACGATCGCCGCCGGCCACCAGAACACCGTCAGGGCCGCGTAGCACGCGGCCCACCCGGCGATGGTGCAGGCCAGGTCGATGCGGGCCCGCGCCTGCTGGACCAGTGCCCGGGTGTCTTCGTCCACCAGCTGCCACAGTCGGGGCCAGACGAGCGCGAGTGACAGTCCGTACTGGGCACTGATCCTGGTGTCGGCCAGCAGCAGCCGGTCGCCGATCCAAGTGGCTGTCTGCGGCAGGTAGTCGGCGGGCAACCACGCCTGTGCCGTACGAAGTCTTGCTCGTGCCCTATCGGCCCGCCGCCGGGTGAGCCCGTTACCGAGGGCCGCCAGCGGGCCGCGCCAGCGTCCGAGCCACAACGCGCGTACGGCGCCGCCGACCAGCCGTGCCAGCGAGCTGACCGCCACGGCGGCGCCCACCGCGAGCAGTCCGTACGCCAGCGCCTCCGCCGGGTGGTCGCGTACGAGGGTGCCCAACGCCCGTGCGTCGGCCCTGACTTCGGCGACGGAGAAGGCGTGGGAGTGGCCGAGCCGTACCGCGAGCGCGGCGACCGTGACCCACAGCGCGCCCGGTCCCAGGGTCGAGGCGAGCCACCGGTCGGGCAGGCGCCTGGTCACCTCGACCATCAGTGCGCTCATCAGGGCCCTTGGTCCGCGGCCCGGCGTACGAACCTCATGTGTTCGTCCGACAGCGCGCAGCGGGGCGGTCGGCCGTGGTCGTCCCGGTCGGCGCGGCGCGCACAGCGTCGTAGCGGACAGACGTAGTCGCCCATGAGTACGGGAGGGGGCAGCCAGTCGGTGGTCGCGCCGTCGATGCCGGACTCGCCACCGCGTGTGCCCGGGCGGCCGTCGGGGTGTACGTCCAGGGCCAGTTCGCGGCATGCCGCGACCGCGGAGCCGCCTGCGGAGACCTCGGCGACATGGCGGTCGAGGATGTCCTCCCAGAACCCGCGCGCGGCCCGGATGCGCAACGTCGGCAGCGCGGTGCACAACACGGTGATGGCCAGTCGTTCTTCGTCAACGTGCCGCTCGACCACGACCCACTCAGCCCCTTCTCGGCCCCAACCCGGCTACGGTTGGCATTGGTTGACGAGCCTATCGGGCCTGTCGGGCCCTGTGGTGTGTCGTGTTCCGGGCGGGGCACGACCGGCGGCGCGATCCGACGGAGGGACGAGCGGTGCGATGGTTCAAGGAGATGCGGCGGGGCCGTAGGTCGGTCGGTGCCGCGCCCGTTGGAGTGTGCGACTCCTGCAACGCCGTTTTGGACCGTACGGCCGGGTATTTCCTGTCGACGAGGGACGTCGTGCTCTCCAGGGCGTACTGGAAGCGCGCCTTCGAGCAGTCGAAGCCGATGGTGGACGCATTCGGCTTGGCGGACGGTCAACTGCTTGAGTTTTTCCAGGACTGCCTGCAGTCGACGGCCGGTCAGCGGTCTCCGTGGAGCATCTGCGAGGAGTGCAGCGAGATGTTCGTCTTCGACCGCGATTCCGGGCGGTCGCACGCCGTCCAGAACACCAGGCCTCCCGGCGCGGGCAGTGTGGATCCCTCCGGGTGCGTGCTGTTCGCCGCCGCGGGGTGGGAGCAGGTGTTCGGCCGGTGGCCGGCGAATGTGACGCCCGAGGCCCTCATGGACTCCTGCGACCTCTGCCGGGCGAGCATGTACTCCGGTGAGTTCACCTTCACCGTTCCCGAGGACCGCATGGGCGAGTTCCGCAGCCAGGGGTTCGTCGACGGCGACCCGGTGCGCCCGCTCCGCCCCGACAAAGGCGGCTGGGTGATTTGCCACACCTGTGCGGCCAGGCTCTTCGCCCGCTCCCACCGTGCGAGCCACAACCCGGAGTGAACCGGTCCGATGGCACCCGTGTGGAGACGCAGGAAAACGCGTCCGTCGTACCAGAGCCGGAAGCTCGCCGAACTCGGCATGCACTGGCTGGAGCGCTACGACCGGGGCGGCGGGGCCGACAACCTCGACCAGGCGGCCACCTGCTTCGAGCTGGCGCTGGCGAACACCCCCGACCATGACCCCGAACGTCCGACCCGGCTGATCCAGCTCGGTCTCGCCTACCGCGAGCGCTTCGGGGCTCGTGGTGTGCTCGCCGATCTGGACCGTGCGATCGGCTTCATCGAGCAGGCGGTGGAGTCCTCCCCCGACGACGAGCAGCTGACCACCGCTCTGTCCAACCTCGGCCTCGCCCACCGGGAGCGTTACCGGCACGGCGGGCTCGGCGCCGACCTCGACCGGGCGATCGCGTACCTGGAGCGGGTGTTGACCATCACTCGCGCCCCGGACCCCGACCGGGCGGGGATCCTCTCCAATCTGGGCGGCGCCCATCTCTACCGCTTCGAGACCGGCGGGGCCGCGGGCGACCTCGACCAGTCCATCCGGTGCCAGGAACAGGCCGTCGCCCTGACCCCCGAGGGCCATGCGAGGGGTGCCGTGCGGACGTCCAACCTCGGCCTCGCCCACCTGACCCGGTACCGGCTCGCTGGAGCGACCGGCGATCTGGACCGGGCCATCGCGTGCATCGGGCGGGCCGTGGCGGTCACCCGGGACGGCGACCCGGCCCTCGCCCATCGGCTGTCCAACCTCGGTGTGGCACACCGGGAGCGCTACGAGCGCCACGGCGCGGCGCCCGACCTGGACCGGGCGATCGCACTGCTCGAACAGGCCGGGGCGTCCCTGCCGGACGGGCACCCCGATGCCCCGGCGCTGGCATCCAACCTGGGACGCGCCTTTGTCGAGCGGTTCGAGTCGGGCGGCGTACTCGCCGACCTGGACCGCGCCATCGAGCTCGATCAGCAGGCCCTCCCGAATGTTCCGGAGGGACACATCGCACGGTCCACGATCCTCGCCAACCTCGGTGTCGCCCACCAGTTGCGGCACCGCCGCAGCGGGGCACTCTCCCAGCTGGACCACGCGATCGGCCTTCTCGAGGAGGCGCTCGCCGCAAGCCCGGACGGCCATTTCGAGCAACCGATCCGGCTGGCGGAGCTCGGGCACGCCCATCTCGACCGCTTCGCGACTGCCGGAGCACTCGTCGATCTGCAGCGGGCGATCGTCCTCTACGAACGTGCCCTCGCGGAAATGCCGGAGGAACACGCCAAGCGGCCGGGCATCCTGTCCGACCTCGCCTCCGCCTACGTGCACAGGTACGAACGCGGTGAGGAAACCACCGACTTGGAGCGGGCGATCGGTCTCCTGGAGCATGCGGTCGCCACCGCCCCGGAGGGCCACGCGCGACGCCCGATCTTCCTGACGAATCTCAGCCACGCCCATCTGCTGGGGCTGGACTCGGGCGCCTTGCCCCCTGACGACCGGGCATTGCGCACGCTGGTTCAGGATGTCGCCTCGGTCGTGGGCGGGGCTCCGCAGGACCGGGTCTGGGTCGGCCGGTCCGTGGGGACGCTGGCCCACGCGATGGGGGAGCACGCCACCGCCGTGCAAGTTCTCGACGCCGCGGTGGCGTTGCTGCCGGCCGTCACCGCCAGGGACGCCGCGTGGAGCGACCAGGAGCACCGTCTCGGCAGCCATCTCGGCCTGGTCAGCGAGGCCGTCGCCGCCCACTGCGCGGTGGGCGACCCCACCGGTGCGCTGGAGGTCGCCGAGCTCGGCCGGGGCGTACTGCTCGCCGCACAGCTGGACTCCCGCACGGATCTCACCGACCTCGGCAAGGCGCTGCCCGACCTCGCCACCGAATTCCGCCGGGTCCGCGACGAACTCAACACACCGACGCCCGGGCCGACGCAGGAGCGGGCCCGGGCTTGGTCCCGGCACGACGAGTTGCTCCTCGAAATCCGCCGGAACCCGGCCTTCCGCCGCTTCCTGCTCCCGCCACGCCTCACCGACCTGCGGACGGCCACAGCCGACGGCACCGTGGTCATGGTCAACTCCGGTCGGCAGCGCGGGGACGCGATCCTCCTCGGCCCCGGCGGCGACCCGCTGACGGTGCCTCTGCCGGACCTCGTCCACAGCGACGTACACGCATACGGCGAGGCACTGCTGGAAGCCATCCACGAAACCGGCGGTTTCGCCGGAGTGCTGCGCCGCAACGTCCTGCCGAAGATCCTGGGCTGGTTGTGGGACACGATCGTGGAGCCGGTGGTCCGTGCCCTTCCCGCCACCGGTCCGCAGCCGAGGGTGTGGTGGCTGCCCACCGGCCTCATCGGCCTGTTTCCCCTGCATGCCGCGGGGCATCCCGGCCGGCCCGGCGCCCTCGACGCGGTGGTGTCCTCCTACACGTCGACCCTGAGGGCACTCGCCCACGCACACGCCCGGCCCACCGCCCTCACCCGGCGTCAGCTCGTCGTCGCCCTGGCCCGCACCCCGGGGCTTCACGACCTTCCCGGCAGCATCGCCGAGGCGGACAACCTGCACAGCCGCGCCCCCGACGCGCCGTTGCTGTCCGACGAGGACGCCACCGTCGGCCAGGTGCTGGCCCACCTGCCCGAGTCCACGTGGGCGCACTTCGCGTGCCATGCCGGCGCCAACCTCTCCGCGCCTTCGGAAGGAGGACTACGGCTGTACGACGGCACCCTGACCATCCCGGAGATCAGCCGCCTCCAACTGGCCGACGCCGAACTCGCCTACCTGTCCGCGTGCTCGACCGCGCACCGGGGGTGGCAGCACGCCGAGGAGTCCATCCACCTGGCGTCGGCCTTCCAGCTGGCGGGGTTCCGACACGTCATCGCGACCCTCTGGCCCCTGGCCGACGACATCGCCGCGACCGCCGCCCACGCCTTCTACCGAGCCCTTCCGCCGAGCCCCACCGCGGTCGACGCCGCCCAGGCGTTGCACCAGGTCGCCCACGCCCTCCGCGACCGACACCCCACCCAACCCGACCTGTGGGCTCCGCTGATCCACAGCGGACCGTAGTGGCCCAGCCGACAACGAGGCCGGACGCTCAGAGCGTTCGGATGCCGAACCACGCCCTCCACGACCCCGGTGCGACGGCACGCTGTCCGTCGATGCCGATCCACGCCGGTGCGTCGGGTGCCTTGAATATCCCGCCGCAGTCGCGGTGCCGCATCTTGCGAGCCCGGGATTTGATCACGAAGGGCAGAATGCACTCGTTGCAGATCCAGCGCCCGCAGCGGTCGCACCGCCATGCCTCCATGGCGCTCGACAAGTTGCGGGCGGTGTCGTCGAGAGGGCCGGCGGACGGAGAGGGGCCTCCCCAGAGCTGTTCTGTCAGAGCCTGGTGTTTCGACTCCATCTGATCGGGGGGCACCGGCCGGGCACAGATTCCGCACGATTCGCCAGAATGTCGCTCACTGTCGGCTGTCACGGTAGCCACACATACCCCGTGGACGACGTCCCACTCGGCCACCGATACGGGGTGGTCGCGATTCGGTCAGCCTGCCCAGCGGCCCGAGGTGAACGTCACCGTGAGGACCACCATCAGCGGTGCCACGACGGCGAGATACGCGTCCCTGACCCAGTGGCGCCGCAGGCTCCAGTGGGCCAGGCCGGTCCACAGGGGCCACCAGAGCAAGGTGGCGCGGGGAACCGACAGATACCAGTAGGACGTTCCCAGGGCCCAGAGGTTGAGCGCGATGAACACGACCTCCGGCCAGCGGCGGCGGTACAACAGCAGGGCCAGGAGCAGCAGTCCGGTCGCCATCGCGGCCAGTTCGAGCTGGAACTCCCAGGCGTAGCCGGTGTTCTGGAGGTGGTCGAAGGCGTTCCGCCAGGTGTTCCGGAGGGCTTCGGCCGGGCTGTGGAAGTCCCGGTACCAGCCGCGTTCCTGGGCGTGCTTCCAGGCCAGCCAGTCTCCGGTGTGCGCGTGCAGATAGACCGTGTAGGCCGCGGCGGGCACTGCGGGCAGCGCGCACCAGGACAGCGCCCGCAGTCGCCGTGTGCCGCGGTGGCCGTCGCGGGCCGTCAGGAACTCGACCGCGATCGCCGCGGCCAGGAACAGTCCGCTGACCCGGGTGGTGGTGGCCGCGGCCCCGAGGAGGCCGGCGAGGAGCCAGTTGCGGTTCTTCGCCGCGAGCCAGGCCGGCAGCGCGAACGCGAGGAAGAGCGACTCGGTGTATCCGGCGGCCAGGAACACCGCGGCGGGCGACAACAGCAGGAAGGCGACGGCCCGTTGACCGGCCCGGGCACCGTCCGTACGGCCCAGCCCGGCGATCCGGGCCAGCGCCACCACGGCGACGGCACCGCTGACCAGGGAGATCAGCAGCCCGGCCGCGGTCCAGTCGGCGATGACGGTGTGTACGGCTCGGAGAGCGAACGGGAAGCCCGGGAAGAAGGCCACGCGGTTGTCGGACGCGGGATCGTTCCCGGGGAAGGAGCCGAAGTAGCCGTATTCCGCTATGTGTTGGTAGTGCGCCCAGTCCCACTGCGCCCAGTGCGACAGCCAGGGGGCGGGTGCCTTGACGTTCCCCCCTTTGGGGAACAGCCACGCGGTGCAGTAGGCGACGAGCCACAGTCCCAGCCGCGTGAGCAGATAGAGCCGCAGTACCCGGCGATCCCCGGGGGTCAGTCGGTGGAGCAGCCGCCGTACCCGGGCGCCGGGGATCTGGGGTTTCCGTCCCGGGGCCCGGTGTGCCGGACTCGCCTCCGACGGTGCGGAGGTGGGCAGGGTCGTGGTCATCGTCCGTCCGTTCTGTGATGCGTGGGGTCGGCCGGGTTACGGGACGCCGAGTTCGAAGAGGACGTAGCCCGCGTACGAGCCGGAGGCCACGGCGGCGAGGCCGAGCACCGTGCACTGGAGGCGCAGGCTGAGGCGGCGCAGGGCGACGGCGAGCGGGATGAACAGCGGGAACGCCGGGAGCAGATAGCGGGAGACGTTGCCGAAGATCTGCTGGCTGCCCAGGACCAGGGCGAGGGTGAGGACCGGGTAGACGACCAGGACGGCCGGCGGACGCAGCCGGATCAGCAGCGGGACGAGCATGGCCGCCAGCAGGACCACGCCGACGCCGATGAGGTCCGCGACGGGCCATGCGTAGAGGTAGTCGTTGTGGCCCACCGCGACGGAGGTGATGACGTCCAGGGTCTGGCGGCCGTAGTCGAACTCATGGGCCCAGGCGCCCGACTGGAGCTTGAAGTAGCCGCCGTAGTCGCCCATGCGGTGGCCCACCCAGGCCAGGTATCCGAGCAGTCCCAGCGGGGCGACGGCCACCGCGGCCAGTGGGCGCAGGATGCCTTCCTGGCGGCGGTTCCGGTGGACCGCGAGGAGCGCGGCGACGGCGAGTGCGGCGATCAGTGCGCCGGCGGTGGGGCGGTTGAGCCCGGCCGCGCAGGTGAGGAGACCGGCGGTGAGCCAGCGGCGGGTCATGACCGCATAGCAGGCCCAGGCGGCCAGGGCGACGTAGAGGGAGTCGGAGTAGACCGCCCACTCCACGCCGGAGCCGGGCCAGACGGCCCACAGCCCGGCCGCGGCCAGCCCGGCACGTCGGCCGCCGAAGTGTGCGGTCACGGCGTAGATCGCCAGGGCCGCCGCAAAGGAGGAGACGACGGAGACGAGCAGGCCGGCACCGTACAGGCCGAGGCCGGTGATCTCGGAGACGAGCCGCATCAGTGCCGGGTAGAGCGGGAAGAACGCCGCCGAGTTGCCCTCGATGGTGATCAGTCCGGTGGCTCCGGGGATCGGGCGGAGTTCGGGGTGGTAGCCGTGCGCGGCGATCTGCTGGTACCACCAGCCGTCCCATGTGGCCAGGACGTCCCAGGGATGGGTGCCGCCGCCGAAGCGCGGGTTCTTCGTCCGGAAGTCCCCGGCGGAGTCGAGGAGGTACATGAAGACGGAGAAGCCGATGAGCTTCAGTACGCCGAACATCGCCAGGGGCGGACCGTAGCGCTCGACCGTGCGGCGCAGCTGCCGGCGGCGGTCGGGCACGGCACGGTACGGGGGCACGGCGGTGGGTCGGGCCGTGAGCGTCGTGTTCGTGGGGTTCATGAGGCGCTCCGTCCCGGTGACCGGGTGCCGAACACCCAGGCCCTGAAGAGCAGGAACCGCAGTAGCGTCGCGGCCAGGTTGGCGGCGACCAGCACGGCGAGTTCGGTGCGGCGGGTCGCGGTGGGGGCCGTGTGGTGCAGTGCGGCGAGCGATCCGCTGGTGAGCGCCAGGCCGATGAGGAAGGTCACCAGACCCCGGGCCTGGTGACGCAGGGCGCCGCTGCGGCCACGGAGGCCGAAGGTGAGCCGCCGGTTCGCGGCCGTGTTGGCGACGGCACAGGCCAGCAGGGCCAGCGCGTTGGCGGCCTGCGGTCCCGTCGCCGGACGCAGCACCGCGTACAGCAGCAGGTATCCGAGGGTGCTGACGGCTCCTACGGCCGCGAAGCGCGCCAGTTGCGTGACCAGCCCTCGGGACGGCTCGTCATCGCCTCGGTGCAGTGTGGCCGGTGGCAGGGTGCCGCGGGCCAGGGCGCGGCCGATCCGGGCGATGCCGCGCAGATCGGCGAGCGCCGTGGCGAGGAGGTCGACCCGGCTGTCGGGGTCGTCCACCCAGTCCACCGGCACCTCGTGGATCCGTAGCCCGGCCCGCTCGGCGATCACCAGCAGCTCGGTGTCGAAGAACCACCCGGAGTCCTGCACCAGGGGCAGCAGTTGCTCGGCGACCTCGCGCCGCACCGCCTTGAATCCGCACTGCGCGTCGGAGAAGCCCACGGCGAGGGTGGAGCGCAGCAGGACGTTGTAGCAGCGGGAGATGATCTCCCTCTTGGGGCCGCGCACCACCCGGGAGCCATGGGCCAGCCGGGTGCCGATGGCGAGGTCGGAGTGCCCGGAGATCAGCGGGGCCACCAGCGGGAGCAGCGCGGCCAGTCCGGTCGACAGGTCGACGTCGACGTACGCCAGCACCGGGGCCCGTGACTGTGACCAGGCCGCCCGCAGCGCACGCCCCCTGCCCTTCTCGGCCAGCCGGATCCACTCCGCCTCGGGCAGCTCGCCGGCCAGCCGGGCGGCGATCCGTGGAGTGCCGTCGGTGCTGGCGTTGTCGGCGATGGTGATGCGGAACGGATACGGGAACGTCTCGCGCAGGTGGGCGTGCAGCCGCCGGACGCTGCGCTCCAGGTCCGCTTCCTCGTTGAACACCGGCACGACGACGTCCAGGACGGGCTCCGGGTGGTGGGCGGGGACCGGGGCGGGGCGAGGCAGACCCTCCGTGTCCGCCACAGCGACCGTGCCGTCATTTCTCATGTTTTGTCCCTGTCTGCGTTCTGGCGTGGGGCATGCGGAAGGCACGCGCGGCACTGGGTGAGGGGGTTAGGGGTGAAGGAGTGCGCGAGAGGACAGGGCTAGTCGGCGGCTCCGACGCTCGACGACACAGGGGCCGTCGGCTCGTCGGTGCCCGTGGTCCCGTGCGTGGTCTCCGTGGCCGTGGGCGGCGGTGCACTGGCCGTGCCCGTGGTGCTGTTGACGGTGCTGTCGTCGGAGACCCCGGGCTCCGTGGCCGGAGGGCTCGTCGAGGCGGGCGGGGTGGTGGGGTCGGCGGAGGACCCGTCGGGGTTCGTCGAGGCGGTGGTGGACGAGGTCGCGGACGAGGTCGCGCTCGGGGACACATCGGGTGGGGAGGAGGGACTGGAGGAGGACTCCGGGCTGAAGGCCGGCCGTGGGTGAGGAGCGCTGGGCTCGACCGTGACCGGACGGTCGGGCAGCAGGAACAGCCCGACGCTGAGTCCGGCGACCGCCAGAACGGAACCGACGGCCGCCTGCACCGCGCGGGCACGACGGCGGGCCCGGACCCCCGCCCGGAGACGGTCCTGGTGCTGTGGCTCGAAGGGGGTGTGCTCCTGGGTGTCGCGCATGAGCTGCGCCAACTGCCGTTCGAAGTGGTCCATGACTTCTCCCTCACCCCACCGGCTCGATGACATCGGCCAGGATCCGGCGCAGCCGGGCCACCCCGCGCGAGGCATGCGACCGTGCGGTGCCCACCGGGCACCCCAGGGCCTGGGCGACCTGTGCCTCGGGCAGATCCTGGTAATAGCGCAGCACCACCGCGGCCCGCTGCCGGGGCGTCAGCTGGGCCAGCGCGGCCTCCAGCCGCGAGCGCTCCGCCACGGTCGCGGACACATCGCCCGGCACCGCCACGTCGGGCAACTGCTCCACCGGGCGCTCGCCCCACCAGCGCCGACGGGCCGAGCGGGCCGCCGCCCGCGTCAGCACTTTGCGTACGTATGCCTCCGGAGCCTCCTCGGCGATCTTCGGCCAGACGAACCACAGCTTGACCAAGGACTCCTGCAAGAGGTCCTCGGCCCGATGCCGGTCGCCCCCGGTGAGCAGACGGGCCAGGTGGAACAACCCGGACCAGCGGGCCGCCACGAACTCGTCGAACTCACCGGCCCGAACTTGTTCCATCCGCGCTGTCCCCGTTCTCGCCGGCTGCCTACACCAGGGAGAAGGCCCTGACACCCACCGCACGCTGCACTTGCGGCCGGTGACATGGATCACAGACCGTGGCCGGCTCCGGTTGAAGGGCTCGGCGTAGCGAAACCGTTGCCGTTCCGTCGGAAGTCACCCACAGCGAGCGCATAGTGTGAGTTGCCGTTCCTGGACGCCGTGGCATCAGAACGGGTCACGGCCGCAGCGCCGAATTTCGTTCATCTCAGGGGGAGTCGCATCATGCGATCGACAAGGCCTTCGTCCACCGCTCGCCGAGCAGGGAGCGCGCGCCGCAGAACCTCCCCCGTACTGGCCGCGGTTGCGCTGGTCTCCGCCCTGGTGCTCACCGCGACGGCCTGCGGCTCGGGCGGCGCCGAGACGGACGCGCGGGCCTCGGACTCCGCCGCGGCGGAGGGCGATGACAAGATCACGATTCCGGACGACCTGGTGGACCGGCTCAAGGAGCACGGGATCGACCTGGACAACTGGAAGGACGGCGCCTGGAAGAACTGGGACAAGGACGACTGGCTGCGCGAGGCCGAGGATTTCGTCAACCCCATCATCGAGGACCTGTGGAACCCGGAACGGATGCGGGAAGCCGATGAGTTGGACCAGGGCGTGGACGACAGCGACCTCTCCGGTGACCAGGGTGTGACCGACCCGACGCCGGAGCCGGTGGACGCCGAGGCCGTCGCGTCTACGTACCACGACAACGCCCCCACGGCCGGGAAGCTGTTCTTCGACTCCCCCGAGGGCACGATGGTCTGCTCGGCGACGGTCGTGCAGGACCCGGCACACCCCGGCAAGTCCAACATGGTGTGGACGGCGGGCCACTGTGTGCACGCGGGCAAGAGCGGCGGCTGGTTCCGCAACATCGCGTTCGTGCCGTCGTACAACGACTCGCGCATGTCAGCGGCGGAGCTGGCGAACGCCACCCAGGAGGAGGTCGCTCCGTACGGCGTCTGGTGGGGCGAGTGGGCGCAGACCTCGGACCAGTGGATCGCGCAGGGCGGTGCGACGGGCGGGGACGGTGCGTCGTACGACTTCGCCGTCATCCATGTGACGCCCGAGAACGGCGACGGCAAGTCGCTGGAGGAGACCGTCGGTTCGGCGCTGCCGGTGGACTTCGCGGCTCCGGCCGTGCAGCAGGTGCAGAGCATCACGGCGACCGGTTACCCGGCGGCGGCGCCCTTCGACGGCGAGACGATGTACCAGTGCCAGGACAAGCCCGGGCGGCTGTCGATCAACGCCGCCGACCCGACCATGTACCGCATCGGGTGCACCATGACCGGCGGTTCCTCCGGCGGCGGCTGGGTCACCACGGGTGCGGACGGCGAGCAGGCGCTGGTGTCCAACACCTCGATCGGCCCGGCGACTTCGGGCTGGCTGGCGGGTCCACGGCTGGGTGACGTGGCCAAGGGCGTGTACGACTCGGTGAGCGAGAAGTTCGCCGGCCAGTGACGCCGAAAGGCCCGCCCCTGCTTTCGCGGGGCGGGCCTTTCAGTGTTGTACGGCGTCAGGCGAGCGGTGCCGGAACGTACGGCGCGAGATCCGCCGCCAGTTCCTCGTGCACCCGCGCCTTGAGCAGCGTGCCCTCCGGGGTGTGGTCCTCGGAGATCACCTCGCCCTCGGTGTGGGCGCGGGCGACCAGCTTGCCGTGCGTGTACGGCACCAGCGCCTCGATCTCGACCGACGGTCGCGGCAGCTCGTTGTCGATGAGCCCGAGCAGGACGTCCATGCCCATGCCGGTGCGGGCCGAGACGGCGATGGCGCGCTTCTCGATCCGCAGCAGCCGCTGGAGCGTCAGCGGGTCCGCCGCGTCGGCCTTGTTGATCACGACGATCTCCGGTACGTCGGTGGCGCCGACGTCCCTGATCACCTCGCGTACGGCGGCCAGCTGCTCCTCCGGGTTCGGGTGCGAACCGTCGACCACGTGCAGGATCAGGTCGGACTCGCCGACCTCCTCCATCGTGGAGCGGAACGCCTCGACCAGGTGGTGCGGCAGATGCCGGACGAAGCCGACGGTGTCCGCCAGCGTGTACAGCCGCCCGCTCGGGGTCTCGGCCCGGCGGACGGTCGGGTCCAGGGTCGCGAACAGAGCGTTCTCGACCAGGACGCCCGCGCCGGTGAGACGGTTGAGCAGCGAGGACTTTCCGGCGTTGGTGTAGCCCGCGATGGCGACCGAGGGCACCTTGTGGCGCTTGCGCTCCTGGCGCTTGATCTCGCGGCCGGTCTTCATCTCCGCGATCTCCCGGCGCATCTTCGCCATCTTCTCGCGGATCCGGCGCCGGTCCGTCTCGATCTTGGTCTCACCGGGACCACGGGTGGCGAGACCGCCGCCCTTGCCGCCGCCCATCTGCCGGGACAGCGACTGACCCCAGCCGCGCAGCCTCGGCAGCATGTACTGCATCTGCGCGAGCGCGACCTGCGCCTTGCCCTCTCGGGACTTGGCGTGCTGGGCGAAGATGTCGAGGATCAGGGCCGTACGGTCGATGACCTTGACCTTGACGACGTCTTCGAGGTGGATCAGCTGACCAGGGCTGAGCTCACCATCGCAGATTACGGTGTCCGCGCCCGATTCGAGGACGACGTCCCGCAGCTCGTCGGCCTTGCCGGAGCCGATGTACGTCGCCGCGTCGGGCTTGTCGCGGCGCTGGATCACGCCGTCGAGCACAAGCGCGCCCGCGGTCTCCGCGAGGGCGGCGAGCTCCGCGAGGGAGTTCTCCGCGTCGTCGGAGGTCCCCGTGGTCCAGACACCGACGAGCACGACGCGCTCCAGACGGAGCTGTCGGTACTCGACCTCGGTGACGTCCTCGAGCTCGGTGGAGAGGCCTGCCACGCGGCGCAGGGCCGCGCGCTCGGAGCGGTCGAACTGCTCGCCGTCCCGCTCTCCGTCGATCTCGTGGCTCCAGGCGACGTCCTCTTCCATCAGGGCATCGGCCCGAAGACCTTCGGGGTAGGTGTGCGCAAGGCGCTCAGTGTCCTGGGAAGGGGAAGAAGAGGAGGTCATTGGGTCCTTACGTCGTTGGGGATGCCGTTACGGCGCTCAATGTTCTCAACGTACGAGCACTCCGGGAGATTCCCGTGCCCCGTACCGCGCCGACCTGAAGATGGTCGCACGGGACGGGGCGTCTCGTCATCGGGTTATTTGTCCGCCGCCTTCTGCTTCCAATCCGGGTGACCGGGCATCGGCGGGGTCTTCTTGCCGTACAGCCAGCCCTGGAAGAACCCGCCGAGGTCCCGTCCGGACACCTCGGAGGCGAGGCGCACGAATTCGGCGGTCGTCGCGGCGCCGTCCTGGTGCTCCCGCACCCAGGCCCGCTCCAGGCGCTCGAAGGCGGTGCGGCCGATCTTCTCGCGCAGTGCGTACAGGATGAGTGCGGCGCCGTCGTAGACGTTGGGGCGGAAGATGCCGATCTTCTGGCCGGGCCCGGGCACCTTGGGTGCGGCCGGCGGTCCCCCGGCGGCACGCCAGCGGTCGGAGTTGGCGTAGGCGGCCTTCATCCGGGTCCGCATCGCCTTGTCCGCCTTCTCCTCCGCGTACAGGGCCTCGTACCAGGTGGCATGTCCCTCGCTGAGCCACAGGTCCGACCAGGTGCGGGGGCTGACGCTGTTGCCGAACCACTGGTGGGCCAGCTCATGGACCATGATCGAGTCGACGAACCACGCGGGGAAGCCGGACTCGACGAACAGATCTCTCTCGAAGAGAGAGAGGGTCTGCGTCTCGAGTTCGAACCCGGTGTCCGCCTCCGCGATGAGCAGGCCGTACGTCTCGAAGGGGTACGACCCGAGCTTGCTCTCCATCCACTTGATCTGGCCCGGGGTCTTCTTGAGCCACGGTTCGAGACGCTTGCGGTCCTTGGTGGGGACGACGTCCCGGACCGGCAGACCGTGCGGTCCGGTGCGGTGCAGCACGGTGGAGCGGCCGATGGCGACCTGCGCGAGTTCGGTGGCCATGGGATGCCGGGTCCGGTACGTCCACGTCGTCGCCCCGCGCGCGTGGTCGACGTCGGTCTGCATCCCGTTGGCGACGGCGGTGTGACCGTCGGGTGCGGTGACCCGGATGGTGAACATCGCCTTGTCCGAGGGGTGGTCGTTGCACGGGAACACCAGGTGGGCGACGTCGGCCTGATTGGCCATGACGAGCCCGTCGGCGGTCCGCACCCAGCCGCCGTCCCGGCCCCCGGCCGCCGGGCGGGGATCGCTGGTGTGCCGCACGGTGATCCGCATCCAGCTGCCGGCGGGCAGCCGTTGCCCGGGGGTGACGACCAGATCCTCACCCGCGTTGGAGAAGGCCGCCTTCTCCCCGTTGACCTGGACCGACTTGACCTTGCCGTGCGTGAAGTCGAGGTTGACGCGGTCCAGTGCGGTGGTCGTCCAGGCGCTGATCGTCGTGACGGCCTGGAGGGGCTTGTCGTTGGTGCCGGGATAGCTGAAGGAGAGGTCGTACGACGCGACGTCGTATCCGGGGTTGCCCAGGTGCGGGAAGAGGCGGTCGCCGACACCGAGGGGGGTCGGCGGGGCACCGGCCGCGACGAGGCAGACGGACACGGCAGAGGCGAGCAGGGCAGCCTTCAGCCGTCGGGGGGTGCGGAGGGTGAGCAGCATGCACCACGGCTACCAGGGCGCACCCGGAGCGCGGTGACGACGCGCGTCCGGCCCACTCGAACGGGGTCCTGAAGGAGGCCGTACCGAGCTGCACGCGCGCGTGGTCGGCGTCCGGCGCGGTACGGGCCTCACGCTCCCGGCGTCTGTGCCCGCCCGACGTCGTACACCCCGGGTACGTTCCGCATGGCGCGCATCAGGGCGGGGAGGTGGGCGGCGTCCGGTAGTTGGAGGGTGTAGGTGTGGCGGACGCGTTGCTGGCTCGGGGGTTCGACGGTCGCCGACACGATCTCGGCGCCCTCCAGGGCGATGGCTTCCGTCAGGTCGGCCAGGAGATGGGGGCGGCCGAACGATTCGGCGACCAGGGTGACCCGGCACTCGGTGGTGTCGCCCCAGCGCACGCCGACCTCCGGGCGCCCCGCGCTCTTCATCCGCACCACCCCGGCGCACTCGACGCGGTGCACGGTCACCACTCCCCCGCGGACCGAGAAACCGGTGACCTCGTCGGGCGGTACGGGCGTGCAGCAGCCGGCGAGTCGTACGGTCGCGCCGGGCTGGTCGACGACCGCGTTCGCGGTGCCCGGCCGGGTGGCGGGGCCGTCGGCGGCGGGCCGCGGGGACGCGGTCGGTGCCTCGGGACGGCGCTCGGCCTCGGGCTCGGCCGACGAGGGGTGCGTCGCGAGCCACCGTTGGATCGCGATCCGGGCCGCCGGGGTGTGCGCGTGCTCCAGCCACTCCCTGGAGGGCTCGGAGGCCGGGTCCTGCCCCATCAGGAGCTGAACGGTGTCGCCGTCCCGCAGGACGGTGCTCAGCGTCGCCAGGCGGCCGTTGACGCGGGCGCCGATGCAGGCGTGCGCGTCCTCGCCGTACTGCGCGTACGCGGCGTCCACGCAGGTCGCGCCGTCGGGCAGGCCCAGCCTGCCGCCGTCGGGCCGGAACACGGCGATCTCGCGGTCCTGGGCGAGGTCCTCGCGCAGGGTGGACCAGAAGGTGTCGGGGTCGGGGGCGCCCTCCTGCCAGTCGAGCAGCCGGGACAGCCAGCCGGGCCGGGTGGGGTCGACGCGCTCGCCGTCGGCCGGGTCCTCGGGGGCGGGTGCGTAGGGATTGCCGAGCGCGACGACACCGGCCTCGGCGACCTTGTGCATCTGGTGTGTGCGGATGAGGACTTCGGCCACCTGGCCGTCCTCCCGGGCGACGGCGGTGTGCAGCGACTGGTAGAGGTTGAACTTCGGGACGGCGATGAAGTCCTTGAACTCCGAGACGACGGGCGTCATACAGGTGTGGAGCTCGCCCAGGACGCCATAACAGTCCGCGTCCTCGCTCACCAGGACCAGCAGCCGGCCGAAGTCGCAGCCCCTGAGGCGCCCCCGCTTCCGGGCCACCCGGTGCACGGAGACGAAGTGCCGCGGCCGGATGAGGACTTCGGCCTGGATGTCGGCGTCGCGCAGGACCGTGCGCACCTCGTCGGCGATCTCGGCGAGCGGGTCGTCGGGACGCACCGCGTTCTCGACGATCAAATCGCGTGTGTGCTCGTGCTCCTCGGGGAGCAGGATCGCGAAGACGAGGTCTTCCAGCTCGGTCTTGAGGGCCTGGACGCCGAGGCGTTCGGCGAGCGGGATGAGCACGTCCCGGGTGACCTTGGCGATGCGGGCCTGCTTCTCAGGGCGCATCACGCCGAGGGTGCGCATGTTGTGCAGCCGGTCGGCGAGTTTGATCGACATCACGCGGACGTCGCTGCCGGTGGCGACGAGCATCTTGCGGAAGGTCTCGGGTTCGGCGGCGGCGCCGTAGTCGACCTTCTCCAACTTCGTGACGCCGTCGACGAGATAGCGGACCTCGCGGCCGAACTGCTCGCCTACCTGATCGAGCGTCACCTCGGTGTCCTCGACGGTGTCGTGGAGCAGAGAGGCCGTCAAGGTCGTGGTCTCGGCGCCGAGTTCGGCGAGGATCAGGGTCACGGCGAGCGGATGTGTGATGTACGGCTCGCCGCTCTTGCGCATCTGCCCGCGGTGCGAGGACTCGGCCAGGACGTAGGCGCGGCGCAGGGGTTCGATGTCGGCGTCGGGGTAGTGGGCGCGGTGGGCCTCGACGACATGGCCGATGGCGTCGGGCAGCCGGTCGCGGGAGGTGGGGCCGAGCAGCGCGGCGCGGCCCAGGCGGCGCAGGTCGATCCTGGGGAGCGACCTCCTGCGGGGCCCTGTGGGGGCTACGGGACCTGCGGCAGGGTTCGTGGCCTCCGCACTCATGGGCACCTCCGGCTGCGTGGACCGGCGGACGGGGTTGCCCCATGGCGGACGGCGGCTCAGGGGATGGCTTGTTCCCCCGTCCGGGCCGGTGCTTGATGCTACCGAGCCCACCACGCGTGACTGACCGCCTCTCGCCGAGCGTGAAACGGATCACCCATTCGAGCGACCGACTGGATGTTTACGATTTCGCGCCATGTGACCTGCGGCCGAGGGCAGTTCCGTGTCTCACGAGCCCTTGGATTCAACGATTCCCGGCATCGGGGCCTCGATACGGACCATCACCGAACCGCGTTTTCCAGCCATTCCGCATCGATCTCTCCCTCGGCCACGATCACCGCGGGTCCGGTCATCTCGATCTCGCCGTCGGGCCGCTCGGTGATCACGAGGGTGCCGCCGGGCACATCGACGGTGTACGTCGCGGGAGTGCCGGTGACCGCGGGGTCGGCGCCGTCCCTGCGGGCGGCGGCCACGGCGACGGCGCACGCGCCCGTGCCGCACGAGCGGGTCTCGCCGGCGCCGCGCTCGTGCACGCGCAGGGCGACATGGGCGGGGCCGCGGTCGACGACGAACTCCACGTTCACCCCGTCCGGGTAGGCGGACGCCGGGCTGAAGGGCGGCGGGGAGTACAGACTGCCCGCGTGCGCGAGGTCCTCCACGAAGGCGACCGCGTGGGGGTTGCCCATGTTCACGTTCCGGGCGGGCCAGCTGCGGTCGCCCACGCTCACGGTGACGTCCTCCCCTTCAGGGAGACGCGCCTTGCCCATGCCGACGGTGATGGCACCGTCCTTCGCGATGTGCACGGTCTTCACGCCCCCGCGGGTGGCGACGGCGAGGTCACCTTCGGTGATCTGTCCGGCACGCCGGAGGTAGTGCGCGAACACCCGCACGCCGTTGCCGCACATCTCGGCGATCGAACCGTCGCCGTTGCGGTAGTCCATGAACCACTCCGCCTCGGCCGCCATGTCCTTGGCCTCGGGGTGCGCGGCGGATCGGACGACATGCAGCAGGCCGTCGCCGCCGATGCCCGCGCGCCGGTCGCACAGGGCGGCGACGGCGGCCGGGGGCAGGTCGAGGGCGTTCTCCGGGTCCGGGATGATCACGAAGTCGTTCTCCGTGCCGTGTCCCTTGAGGAAGGCGATCCGCGTGCGCGTGCTCATGCCTCGATCGTAAGGGGTGGGTACGACACGGCGCCCACGCCGGCCTCAGCGCAGCCGGGCCACTCGCCAGACGGCCAGCACCACCACGGCCGCGACCAGCACGACGTACGCGATCACGACCCGCCAGTCCAGGCGCCGCCCCGAGCCGCGCTGGGGCAGGCCGGGCCAGGTGTAGCCGACGCGGCGGGCGGCCGTCATGCCCCAGCCGGCCGCGCACGAGCAGATCAGCAGCCCCAGCATGGCGATCACGGCGCCGCTGTCGCCGAAGTCGAAGGCCAGCGGGAACGCGAACATCAGGGAGCCGAGCGCGGCCAGGGCGACGATGGGCGCGAGCTGCCAGATGCGTAGCCGGCGCTGCGGCCGCAGCTCGACCTCGACCTCCGGGCCGCCCGCGAACATCTCGTCCGGTTCAGGGCCGTCGTCGGTCACACCGTCCTCGTCGGGCCCGTCCGGGCTCAGACGGTCGCCGTCCTGCTCCTGCTCACCGCTCTCGGCGGTGAGGGGCTCGGTGTCTTGTGCGGTGTCGCGAGGGCCGGCCTCCATCGCCACGCGCCCTCCCAACTCGGACTCCACTTGGTCGATCGAAGCTCGATGATGGCACGGAGCCGGAGGCCGGGATGACGGCCGGAGCGTCCCGATGCCATGACGTGATCAGGCTGTGACCGGTCGTTCGAGCAACGCCAGGGCGAGGTGCGGAAGTTCTGTGAGATCCGCCGCAGCCCCACTCAGCCAGTGCACCCGGGGATCGCGCCTGAACCACGAATCCTGACGGCGCGCGAAGCGCTTGGTGGCACGGACGGTCTCGGCGCGCGCCTCCTCCTCCGTGCACTCCCCGGCGAGTGCGGCGAGCACCTGCTGGTAGCCGAGCGCGCGCGAGGCCGTACGCCCCTCGCGCAGCCCCTGCGCCTCAAGCGCGCGTACCTCGTCGACAAGCCCCGCGTCCCACATCCGGTCGACGCGGCGGGCGATGCGGTCGTCGAGTTCGGGGCGCGTCACGTCCACCCCGATCTGGACGGTGTCGTAGATCGAGTCGTGGCCGGGGAGGTTGGCGGTGAACGGCCTGCCGGTGATCTCGATCACTTCGAGGGCCCGGACGATACGGCGGCCGTTGCTGGGCAGGATCGCGTGCGCGGCCTCGGGGTCGGCGGCGGAGAGCCGGGCGTGCAGCGCGCCGGAGCCGCGGAGCGTCAGCTCCTCCTCCAGCCGGGCCCTGACATCGGGGTCCGTGCCCGGGAACTCCAGGTTGTCGACGGCCCCACGGATGTACAGGCCGGAACCGCCGACCAGGATCGGCCAGCGCCCGGCGGCGAGCAGCGCGTCGATCCGCTCCCGGGCGAGTCTCTGGTACTCGGCGACGGACGCCGTGACGGTCACGTCCCAGATGTCCAGCAGGTGGTGCGGGATGCCGGCGCGCTCTTCGGGCGTCAGCTTGGCGGTGCCGATGTCCATCCCTCGGTAGAGCTGCATGGAGTCGGCATTGACGACCTCGCCCCCCAGACGCTGGGCCAGGAAGACGCCCAGATCGGACTTTCCGGCCGCGGTGGGACCGACGACGGCGATGACTCGGGGGACATGGGGTGCGCTACTCACCGACTCAGTCTCGCAAACCTGCTGCCGCCGCCTCGAACGAGTTACGTGACGGCACGGGTCCGGGGTCGTTCCCTGTTGCGAGGTTTTCGCCGCCGATTTCGAGAGGCGGTGACCCGGGCGACACAAACGGACGCACCGGGCTACGCGGGAATTCGCCCGCACGAGTAACGTATGGAGTGGATATGGGCGTTTTTGCACGACTCTTCCGGAGGTCGAAGGCCACGGAGGAGGCGTCAACCGCCGAGGCACAGGCCGGTACACCAACGGCCGAACCCGCGGCGGACGAGGCGGAAGGCACTGAGGCTGCGGAGACGAAGGCGCCGGCCGAGGCCGCGGAGGAGGCGGCGGAAACCGTCGAGGCCACCGCCGGGGAGGGCGTCGAGATCCCCAAGCAGCATTCCGCCGAGGATTCGGCCGACCGCGACGCCGACGAGGGCGCCCGCACATAACTGCTCCCGCGAGGGAAGGTGGACCATGCGTCTCCTGGACAATTTGAAGGCCAAACTCGCCCCGGCCAAGGGCAAGGTCTCGGACCTCGCGCAGCAGCACGGGGACAAGGTCACCCACGGCCTCGACAAGGCCGCCCAGGCCGTCGACAAGAAGACCAAGGGCAAGTACAGCGACAAGCTCCAGTCGGGCACGGGCAAGGCCAAGGGAGCCATGGACCGACTCGCGCACAAGGACGACACCGGCAAGGGCGCCACACCCACGGCGCCGCCGCCGGAGCCGCCGCCGCCGACTTCCTGAACGGCACACCGACGGACGGCCGCGGAGTTGATGAGCTCCCGGCCGTCCGCCGTTTCACCCCCGTCGTACCGCTACGGCCCTACGACCAGGTCGCCACCAGATACCCCACGCCGTACGGCGCGTCCTCGAACAGCAGCGCACCGCCCAGCCCCGCACCCTCGGCCGCGCCCGCGAGGATCTGCCAGGGTGCCCGGCCCGATGCCTTCAGCTCATACGCCAACTCCACGTCGAGTGCCTTCAGGGCAGGCACGTCCGCCGCCCCCAGCGCACGCGCGACTGCCGCGTCGAACGGCGCCGCCCGCTCGTCGAGATAGCCGGGGGCCTTCAGCGTGCGGCACGCGCTGGCGTCGCCCATCACCAGCAGCGCCACCCGCTCGGCACGCGCGGCGATTCCCCTTCCCACTTCGATACACCGCTCGGCCGCCAGAGGTTCCCCCACACCGAGTCCCTCGATCGGGGCATCCGACCACCCGGTGCGCTCCAGCAGCCACCCGGCCACGGCGAGCGAGGACGGCAGCCGGGGCTCCGACGCGACCGGCTCCGGGTCGTCGCCCTTGGCGCCGCCCAGTCGTACGTCGGCATCCACGCCGAAGCCGTGGAAGGAGCCGCGGGTGCCCTCCGGGTGCGTTCCGCGTCCGCTCGGTTCCGCGGGTCCGATCACCACGAGCAGGTCGGGACGGGAGGCGGCGAGAACGCCGAGCGCGTCGGTGCAGGCGGCGCGCGCGTCGTTCAGCTCGGGCGCGGCGCCCGCGGCGACCTCGGGCACGAGGAGCGGTGGGCAGGGGCAGACGGCGGCGGCGACAAGCATGATCGGCAGGGTAACCCCGTACGGCAGTGGACGGACGACGCGGGCCGTCCGCCACCGCTCCTAGGTCAGTCGCAGCCGCAGCCGCTGCCCGTGGCGACCGGCAGCGGCTCGGGGACGCCGATCTTCGGCAGACCGAGCATCACGCCGGCCGGCTCGGGCGCCTCGGTGGCATTGCGCTTCTCCCAGGCGTCGCCCGCGCGCGTGCGACGCACGTCGAGGACCGGGCCCTCGGCGAGGAGGTGGTGCGGGGCGGCGTACGTGATCTCCACCGTGACGACGTCGCCGGGGCGGACCTCCTGGTCCGGCTTGGTGAAGTGGACCAGGCGGTTGTCGGGGGCGCGGCCGGAGAGGCGGTGGGTGGCGCCGTCCTTGCGGCCCTCGCCCTCGGCGACCATCAGGTCCAGGGTGCGGCCGACCTGCTTCTTGTTCTCGTCCCAGGAGATCTCCTCCTGGAGGGCGACGAGACGCTCGTAGCGCGCCTGGACGACCTCCTTGGGGATCTGGTTCTCCATGGTCGCCGCGGGGGTGCCGGGGCGCTTGGAGTACTGGAACGTAAACGCTTGCGCGAAGCGGGCCTCGCGGACCGCGTGCAGGGTCTGCTCGAAGTCCTCCTCGGTCTCGCCGGGGAAGCCCACGATGATGTCGGTGGTGATCGCCGCGTGCGGGATCGCGGCGCGGACCTTCTCGATGATCCCGAGGTAGCGCTCCTGCCGGTAGGAGCGGCGCATCGCCTTCAGGACCGTGTCCGAGCCGGACTGCATGGGCATGTGGAGCTGCGGCATCACGTTCGGTGTCTCGGCCATGGCGGCGATGACGTCATCGGTGAAGTCGCGCGGGTGCGGGGAGGTGAAGCGGACGCGCTCCAGGCCGTCGATCGAGCCGCAGGCCCGCAGCAGCTTGCTGAACGCCTCGCGGTCGCCGATGTCGGAGCCGTACGCGTTGACGTTCTGGCCGAGCAGCGTGATCTCCGAGACGCCCTCGGCGACCAGGGCCTCGACCTCGGCGAGGATGTCGCCGGGACGGCGGTCCTTCTCCTTGCCGCGCAGGGCCGGGACGATGCAGAACGTGCAGGTGTTGTTGCAGCCCACGGAGATCGACACCCAGGCCGCGTACGCGCTCTCGCGCCGCGTCGGCAGCGTCGACGGGAACGCCTCCAGCGACTCGGCGATCTCGACCTGCGCCTCCTCCTGCACGCGGGCGCGCTCCAGGAGGACCGGCAGCTTGCCGATGTTGTGCGTGCCGAAGACGACGTCCACCCAGGGCGCCTTCTTCACGATGGTGTCGCGGTCCTTCTGCGCGAGACAGCCGCCGACCGCGATCTGCATGCCCGGCCGGCTCGCCTTCCTCGGCGCGAGGCGGCCGAGGTTGCCGTACAGCCGGTTGTCGGCGTTCTCCCGCACGGCGCAGGTGTTGAAGACGACGACGTCCGCGTCGCCGTCGGAACCCTCCGGCGCGCGCATATAACCAGCCTCTTCGAGCAGCCCGGACAATCGCTCGGAGTCGTGGACGTTCATCTGGCACCCGTAGGTGCGCACTTCGTACGTCTTCGACGGTCGCACATCCACTGCCGGGCTCCGGTCGCTGCTGCTGGTCATGGGTCAAGGGTAAGGGCGCGCCGTAAGCGCCCCGTGCCGCGGTCGAGGCCGCCGATGCGACGCCGCTGTCGGTGGCGCGGCGTCGCATCGGCGGGGCAGGTGGGGTCAGCCGGTCAGTTCTGCCACTTGAGGGCGCGTTTCTCGACGATGCACCCGCAACGCCGGCCAGGCGACCGCCGCCGCACTGCACCACTTCTTCGTCACCCTCGCCGACATCGCGCACAACCCGCTGCTCGCCACGCTCCGGGCGTGATCCGGCACATGCGGCGGCGGTGGCCCGCGAGTTCCACGAGGAGGTCCTCGACCGGATCCGATCCGTCCGCAACGGCCGTGAGGCGCAGTCCGACAGCGGCATGACCGAAGCCCTCACCTCTTGGTTGAGGTCCGATTGGGACTCGGCGGCCAGTCGGCGAGCCACCGGAGCGCCGAGTCCTGACGCGCCGCTCGACGCAGCCGTCCCCGGGCTCGCCCGCGCTCTCCGCGGGCTTCCTGAGATCGGGCGTCACGGCGAGGACGGGCACTGCCTGCGCTTGCAGAGGCGCCAGGTCCGTGGCGGTGGGTTCGGGTGGCGACCGTGGAGAGCAGTACGAGTACGACGGCTGTGAACCATGTCGTCGCGTCGGTGACGTTCATGGAGCGGCTGGCGATGCCGAGGCCGACGGGGAGTAGGGCCAGGCCGAGGTAGGAGACGAGGAACAGTCCGGCGAGGGCTTCGCCGCGGCGGGCCGGGGCGGCTGCGGCGGCCACATGACCGACGGCGGACTTGAAGAGCACCCCGGCGCCGGCGCCGGCGATGATCCCGGCGAGCAGGAACACGGGCAGGCTGGCGAGGTGCATGCCGATCGCCAGGAGGGCCATGCCCACGGCCTGGGCGAGGAGTCCGACGTACCAGCGGGTCCGGGCGCCGAGGCTGCCGGTGCCCGTCTGGGCGACCGCGGCCGCTCCGAACACCGCGAACACGATCAGGCCCGCCAGTGCCCGGGACGGGTGGTGCAGCGTGCCGCCGACGAATCCGGGGACCACCGAGGTGAACAGGCCGAACACGGCCATGGATGTGAATCCCGCCGCGCCCGCTTCGAGATAGCCGCGGACACCGTGGGTCGAACCGACCCGCTGGGGACGGTAGGCCGGCCGGACTTCGGGCTTACGGACCGTCTCGGGCGTCAGCACCACCGCGGCCACGCCCGTCAGCAGCAGGACGACGAAGACCACGTACGGCAGCCGAAGCGGCGCACCCAGGTACTGGGCCAGTACTCCCGCGACGATGGGGCCGAGGCCGAGGCCGCCGATGTTGGCGACGGTCGACACGATCTCGAAGCGCCGTGTCGAGGAGCCGGGCCGGTGAGCGCTGTGCAGTTCCTGGAGGTACGCGGTGGCGGTCGCCGTCAGCATGCCGACGCCGAGACCGGTGACGAGCCGGGCGACGATCAGCACCGGGAGCGAGGGGGTGGCCAGGAACAGCGCGGCGGCGAGCAGTTCCAGTGCCAGCGCCGACACCATGACCTTCTTGCGGCCCAGCCAGTCCGACAGGTGTCCGGCGAGCAGCAGACTGGTCAGCACCCCGACGGCGTACACGGCGAACACGACCGTCACCGTGAACGTGGAGAACCCGTCCTGCGCCTGGTAGAGGGGATACAGCGGTGTGGGGACGGTCGAGAACGCCATGGCCGTCACGAACACCGCGGCGACCGTCCAGAATCCGGCGCCGTACCGGCGAGCGGCATGCGGCGGCTCGGCGACCTGGTCCTTCGCGGCGGATACGCGGTCTGCACGCGGGCCCGTGGCCGATATCGGCGACATCAGAGCACTCCGATCCTTGACGGTGGTTTCCGTCGGCGGTGGCGGGCCGGCCGGCCCTTCGTTCACCGCCTATGGGTGACAACACGGGGTCGGAGTCCCTGTTTCCCATTCTGCGGAGATGATCCAAGATGACGGTTATCTGAATGAGAGATAGCGAGCGGATAGCCGGCGACAGCCAGGGAAGGGTCATGGATCTTCGTCAGATGGAGGTCGTCGTCGCGGTCGCCGAAGAGGGCGGGTTCAGCGCCGCGGCCCGGCGGCTGCACGTCGTGCAGTCCGCGGTCTCCGGGACGGTGCGTGCCCTGGAGCGCGAACTGGGCGCGGCCCTGTTCCACCGCACCACCCACCGGGTGTCACTGACCCCGGCCGGGCAGGCGTTCCTGCCGGCCGCCCGCGCCGCCCTGCGCGCCGCCGAGGAGGCCAGGGCCGCCGTCGACCTCGCCCGCGGAGAGCTGCGCGGAGAGATCACGATCGGTGTGATGCAGGGTCTGTACGGCGGCCTTCCCGGCGCCCTCGCGGACTTCCACCGGGAACACCCGAACGTGGTGGTACGGCTGCGTCAGGCCCCGGCCGAGGACATCCCGCGTGCCCTGCGCGACGGCACCGTCGACCTGGCCGTGGCCGCCCTGGACGCCCCGCTGCCCCGCGGTCTGGCGACCCGGCTGCTGTCGCGGGAGGAGATGGTCCTGGTGACCGCGCCGGAAACGGACCTGCTGCCGCCCGAGGGCCCGGTGTCCCTGGCCGAGACGGCTCGGCTGCCGCTGGTGGACTTCTCGCCCGGCTGGGCGGTCCGGCAAGCCGTCGACAGGGCCTTCCGCGCGGCCGCGCTGGAACGCAACGTCACCTTCGAGGTGAACGACCTGCTGGCGGCCGGCGACCTGGTCCGCCACGGTCTCGGCGTGTGCATCATGCCCCCGTCGCTGGCCGCCCGGCTCCCCGAACTGCCCGTACGGCCCTTTGCCGCGCGCGCACCGACCTGGACGCTGAGAGTGATCCACCCACGCGGAGAACCACTCCCCGCGGTGGCCGCGCTGCTGCGCCGTATCGGACAGCGGTGACCCTTCCGATCGTTCGGATCTTGCTCACCCGACCTGCTCGACTTCCTCCACCGCATCCGCCGACGACTCCCCGTCCGGCCGGCCCCGCAGGGTCAGACCCGGCAGGGCCACGAGGAAGGCGGTCTTCGACAAGGCGGGCGTGCGCAGCCGCCGCGAACTCACCGGCGAGCTCTTCCTGCGCTACTACCTGCCTCACATCGACAGCCCTCCGCTCACCACGGACGGCCGGATCCGTGGGGACACTCATGATGTGGCGACGTGGACCATGAGCCGATAAATGAATGGCACACGGCGCACCCCGACGGGATGATCCGGTCATGGCCTCAGCTTCGTCCGAGCTCCAGCCCGTACTCGTCCACACGACCGCAGGGACGCTGCGCGGCAGCCGGGAGGACGGTGTGGCGGTCTTCCGCGGCATCCCGTTCGCCGAACCGCCCGTCGGCACACTCCGTTTCGCAGCGCCGCGCCCCGTGCAGGGCTGGGACGGTGTGCGGCCCGCCCTGGATTTCGGGCCGCCGCCCCCGCAGGGCATGGGCGCGGCGGGGGACGCGCAGGGCGACGACTGGCTGACGGTCAACGTCTGGACGCCCGAACCCGACCCGGGCGCGGGGCGTGCGGTGATGGTGTGGATCCACGGCGGCGCCTACATGATCGGCGCGTCCGGTCGCCCGGAGTACGACGGTGGCCGTCTCGCCAGGGACGGCGATGTCGTCGTGGTGACCTTCAACTACCGAGTCGCGGCGGAGGGGTTCGCGCAGATCGAGGGGGCGCCCGCCAACCGGGGTCTGCTCGACCAGGTGGCGGCTCTGGAGTGGGTGCGCGACACGATCGGGGCCTTCGGCGGCGATCCCGACCGGGTCACCGTCTTCGGCCAGTCGGCGGGCGGCGGATCCGTCGCCGCGCTGCTGGCGATGCCGAGCGCCGCCGGGCTCTTCCGGAGGGCCGTCGCACAGAGCGTGCAGGGCACGTTCTTCACGCCGGAACTCGCCGCCGACATCGCCGCCGAATGCGCGTCCGAGCTGGGCCTGCGGCCCACGGCAGCCGAACTCTCCACGGCAGACCCGCAGTTGCTGGCCGCCGCCGGCGACGCGGTCACCGCCCGGCTGCCCGGGTCGGTCGACCGGTGGGGCCCGGTCGGGTACCGGTCGATCACGTTCGCGCCCGTCGTCGACGGGGATGCCCTGCCTGTCACGCCCTGGCAGGCGCTGGCCGACGGCGCCGGCCGCGGCATCGACCTCCTCGTCGGGCACACGCGTGACGAGCAGCGCCTGCTGAGCCTGCTCGACGGTCTGCTCGGCCAGGTGACGGACCAGCAGGCGGAACAGGCCCTGCGGCTCCTGGCCCCGGGCCCGGACGGCGTGCGCCGCTACCGCGACGGCTTTCCCACCGCGGGCCCCGACGAGCTGCACGAAATGGTGAATTCGGACTGGGTGTTCCGCATGCCGAGCCTGCACCTCGCCCAGGCGCACCACGATGCCGGCGGCCGGGTGCACGTCTACGAGCTGACCTGGCCCGCCCCTGGCCTGGGCGGCATCATCGGCGCCTGCCACGGCCTCGACGTACCGCTCGTCTTCGGCAACCTGGACCGCGGCCAGCCGGCCACCCTGATCGGCGACGTCCCGTCCCCCGAGGCGGAGGCACTGTCCACACGCATGCGTGCCGCGTGGACGCGGTTCGCAGTCGACGGCGAACCGGGCTGGCCCGCATACGACTCGGAACAACGCCTGACGCAGGTCTACGACGCCCAGCCACAAGTCACCCGCTACCCGGAAGAGACCTCACGCCTCCTGTGGCAGCACCACACCTTCGCCCCGCTGACACTGCTCGGCTCACCGTCCGGCAGTACGGCGCGTCCGGCGTCCGAGCCGACCCCACCCGGCCGGTGAACGCGCGGCGTCGGCGCAACCGGCGTCGGCACAACCGGAGTCGGCTCAGGGCTCGATGAGCCCCGCCCGTATCGCATACCGGGTCAGCTCCAGGCGGTCGCGCATGCCCAGCTTGTGCAGCAGGTTGGCGCGATGCCGTTCGACCGTCTTCGCGCTGATGAAGAGGAGTTCGCCTATCTCCTTGGAGGTGTGTCCCTCGGCCACCAGCTTGAGGATCTCCTCCTCGCGGTCGGTGACGGCCCGTGCGGGCAGGTCGTCGCCCCGGTGCAGCCGGTCCAGGTAGGAGCGGACGAGGGCCCGTTCCGCTCCCGGGTAGACGAACGGCTCGTCGCGCATCGCCGCCCGGCACGCCTCGACCAGGTCCCGGTCGGCGACGGACTTCAGGACATAGCCCGACGCCCCGGCCTTGAGGGCCTCGAAGAAGTACTGCTCGTTGTCGTACATCGTGAGGACGAGGATCCGCAGTCCCGGTAGGCGGCGGATGAGTTCACGGGCCGCCTGGAGGCCGGTCATCCGGGGCATGGCGATGTCCAGGACGGCCAGATCCACCTCGGTGTCACGGGCCAGCGCGACCGCCTCGGCGCCGTCCCCGGCCTCGGCGACCACCGTGAGATCGGGCTCACCGTCCAGAATGAGCCGCACTCCACGTCGTACGAGGGTGTGGTCGTCGGCGAGCAGAACGCGGGTGGGTGCGGACATCAGCGACCTCCGGCCGGTATAGCCGGTATAGCCGGTATAGCCGGTATAGATGAAATGGTCGGTATGCACAGTCGTACGTCCGTCCCCCGGCCCTCCGGCCCCGGCCGCACGGCGAGCGCCGCGCCGATCAGCAGCGCACGCTCGCGCATGCCCCCGATCCCGGCGCCCTCCGCCGCCGTACCGAAGCCCTTGCCGTTGTCGCTCACGACGAGTTCGACCCCGTCGGCGATCCGCCGGAACCGGATCTCGGCGCGGGCGGCACCGGCGTGCCGGGCGGTGTTGGTGAGGGCTTCCTGGGCGACCCGGTAGACGACGAGCTCCGCCTCCTCGGGCAGCGCGGGCAGATCGCCGGGTACGTGGTGGCGGACCGAAAGGCCGTGCGCGGTGAACTCCGTCGCCAGCGAGCGCAGTGCGCTGGCCAGGCCCAGCTCCTCCAGGACGCCCGGGCGCAGCCGACGCGCTATGCGGCGGATCTCGTCCAGGCCGGCGCGGGTGGCCTCCTGGGCCTGGCCGACCTCCTCGCGCAGCTCCTCGGGGGCGCGGTCGGCGACGCGCTTGAGCTGGAGGAGGACGGCGGTCAGGGTCTGGCCGACCTCGTCGTGCAGCTCACGGGCGATGCGGTGCCGCTCCCGCTCCTGCGCAGACAGCGCGCGAGCCGCACTGGAGGCACGCTCGGTCTCCAGCCGGTCGAGCATCGTGTTGTACGTCCTGATCAGCTCGGCTGCCTCCGCCGGACCGGCGACGGCCGCACGGGCGCCCGGCCGCAGCAGATCGGCGGTGGCCATCGACCGGCCCAGCCGCTCCAGCGGCGCCAGTCCGACGCGCAGGACCACTGCGCTGACGGCCAGCAGCACGGCCAGTCCGGCGACCACGACGAGCGCCTCGGCGGGCAGGACGGGGGTCGACACGGTGACCGGGCCCAGCAGCAGCGCGGCGGCCACGATCAGACCGGCGGAGTTGAGCGAGAAGATCCGCCAGAACAACGACACGTTCCCGGCTCCGCCCCTTCCGATCCGTCGGCGCTTCTGCGCCGGCACCAGCCTCGCCGCTCGCCTCCGGCCGCGTATATCCGTCACAACACCCATGTCGCCACCGTATGCGGGGGTGACAGCATGGCGACGCCGCCCCGAAGTCGACCAAGATCCTCGAACAGCAATCCGGCTCACAGGCGCGGCCATTGAGCCCGTCCACGTGACGAGCCGCACATCCGCCCCCGCAAGAGGAGAGAAGAAACGTGTCCGCTCCACGCCTCAGGGCGACTCCGTTGCCGGGCATCGGGGTCCAGTACGACCTGATGACGCGAGAGAACCGCCATCTGTCGGTGGTCGCCCACCGCGACGGCGCCCGCACGGTGAGCGTGTACCGCGCCGACGACCCCGACTCCTGCGCCCAGTCGCTGCGACTGACCGGCCCGGAGGCGGGTTCGCTGATCGACGCGCTGAAGCCGTCCCACCACAGCGCGAGCCTGCTCTACACGACCGACCTCGGTCTGGTCGCCGAGCGCGTCGAGGTGGCCGCCGCCTCGCGCTGGAACGGCCGGGTGCTCGGCGACACCCGGATGCGGACCGACACCGGCGCCTCCGTGGTGGCGGTACTGCGCCGCGCGGAGGCGATCCCGTCCCCGACGCCGGACTTCCGGCTCGCGGGCGGCGACGTCCTGATCGTCATCGGCACCCGCGAGGGCGTCGACGCGGCCGCGGCGATACTCGGTCGGGAGTGAACGGGTGCACTCCTCCGCGGTCCTGCTGATCGAGTTCGGTTCCATCATTCTCGGCCTCGGCCTGCTCGGCCGGATGGCCGCGCGGCTGAGCTTCTCCCCCATACCGCTGTATCTGCTGGCGGGGCTGGCCTTCGGCGAGGGCGGTCTGCTGCCGCTCGGCGCGAGCGAGGAGTTCGTCGCCATCGGCGCCGAGATCGGCGTCATTCTGCTGCTGCTCATGCTGGGCCTGGAGTACTCGGCGAGCGATCTGGTCTCCAACCTCAAGGCCCACTACCCGTCCGGCCTGGTCGACTTCGCCCTCAACGCGCTGCCCGGCGCCGCCGCAGCGCTGCTGCTGGGCTGGGGCCCGGTGGCCGCCGTGGTGCTGGCCGGCGTCACCTGGATCTCGTCCTCGGGTGTGATCGCCAAGGTGCTGGGCGACCTGGGCCGGATCGGCAACCGCGAGACCCCGGTCATCCTCAGCGTGCTGGTCCTGGAGGACCTGGCGATGGCCGTCTATCTGCCCATCGTCACCGCGGTGGTGGCCGGCGTCGGTCTCGCGGCCGGCAGTGTCACGCTGGCGATCGCGCTCGGTGTCGCGGGGCTCGTGCTGTTCGTGGCGTTGCGCTACGGCCGGGTGATCTCCCGGTTCGTCTCCAGCGACGACCCGGAGAAACTGCTCCTCGTGGTGCTCGGCCTGACCATCCTGGTCGCCGGTGTGGCCCAGCAGTTGCAGGTGTCGGCAGCGGTGGGCGCGTTCCTGGTCGGCATAGCGCTGTCCGGCGAGGTCGCGGAGGGGGCGCACACACTGCTGAGCCCGCTCAGGGACCTGTTCGCCGCGGTGTTCTTCGTGTTCTTCGGGCTGCACACGGACCCGGCCAGCATCCCGCCGGTCCTGCTGCCGGCCCTCGCACTGGCCGCCGTCACCGCCGCGACGAAGATCGCCACCGGCTACTGGGCGGCCCGCCGCGCCGGGATCCCGGTCAAGGGACGCTGGCGTACGGGCGGTGCGCTGGTGGCGCGCGGCGAGTTCTCCATCGTCATCGCGGGGCTGGCGGTGACGGCCGGAATCGAGCCGTCCCTGGGACCGCTGGCAACGGCGTACGTCCTCATCCTGGTCGTCGTCGGGCCGCTCACCGCGCGCTACACCGAGCCCCTGGCCGCCTTCTGGGCGAGGCGGCGTCCGGGCACCCGCAGCGAGGCCCGGGAGGCTCGCGAGGAGGAAGCGGAACGGGCGGTGGTGGGCGACTGACGGTCCGCCGTCAACGGGAGCTCGCCGGGCGGCAGTTCGGCCCTGAACGTCGGTGATCGTCCCGGTCGTGGTCAACCTCGGCCCGACAGAGCGCGTCACCCGCTCCCCGCCCGCCGATCACGCGCCGCCGGGGTTCCAGCCCTGGCGGCGCAGCACTGCCGAGACATCCGGCGCCTCGTAGTGCTCGCCCTTGAGGACCTTGCCGTCCGCTCTGCGGGCGACGCGGCCGTCGGGGCCCAGCTTGCTCATGTTGGAGCGGTGGACCTCGGCGATCACCGCGTCGAGGTCGATCCCGTGGACGAGTGCCGTGCCGTACGCCACGTAGACCACGTCCGCCAGCTCGTGTGCAAGCCGGTCGAGCGGGCCGGTGACCGAGACCTCGGCGACCTCGGCGACCTCCTCCGCCAGCAGCTCGCGCCGGTGGGCGGCCAGTTCGGGAGAGACCTCGGTCGGGGTTCTGCGGGTGTCCAGCCCGACGGCGTGGTGGAAGGAACGGACCAGGTCGGCGGGCGAAGGACTCATGCACCAAACCCTAGCGACCACCACTGACAGTCCCTGTGCCTCGGCCGCCCCCGACCCCGGCCGGCTGTGACCCCGGCCCTGGCCAGCACCGCGTGCGTGCTGGCAGGATCGCCCGTATGTCCAAGGTCTTCCCCCACATCGGCAGGCGCCGGGCCCTACAGGGTGCGGCTGCCGGCTTCGTCGCCTTCGGGCTGCTGCTGTGGTGGCTGCTGCCGCTGGGCGAGTCGCCGCCCCGCGGGACGATCACGTTCAGCACCGGTACACCGGCGGGCGTCTACCAGAAGTACGGCGAGCTGCTGCGCTCCGAGCTGGACAACGACATGCCGAACCTGGACGTACGGCTGCTGACCAGCGACGGCTCGCAGGAGAACGTCGCGCGCGTGGCGACCGGGAAGGCGGACTACACGATCGCCGCGGCCGACGCCGTGGAAACGTACGAGCTGGCCGGCAGGTCGGGCTCGGACCGGCTGCGCGGTGTGGCCCGCCTGTACGACGACTACGTACAGCTTGTCGTCGCGCCGGACTCGGGCATCGACTCCGTGGCGGACCTGCGGGGCAAGCGGGTGGCCATAGGGCCCACCCACTCGGGTGTGCGGCTGATCGCCAACCGGGTGCTGGAGGCGGCCGGCATCAACCCGGTGAAGGGCATCACTCCGCTGTCCGACGGCATCGACACCGGGCCCGCCCGGCTCAAGAAGGGCGAGATCGACGCGTTCTTCTGGTCGGGCGGCCTGCCGACGGAGGGCCTGCTGAAACTCGCCGGCTCCCTGGCCTACCGGTTCGTGCCGATCGACGCCGCTCTCGTCGCCAAGGTGCACGCCCTGGGTGGCGCCACCCGCTACTACCGCGCCACCAACATGCCGGAATCGGCCTACCCCAGCATCCAGAACGGCGACACCGTGCCGACCATGGCGGTGTCCAACCTGCTGATCACCCGCGAGGACATGGACCCCCGGCTCACCGACTGGCTGACCCGCACCGTGATCAACAGCCGTGACGGCATCGGCACCCACGTCCACTCGGCCCAGCTGGTCGACGTACGCACCGCGATCTACACCGACCCGCTGGCACTGCACGAGGGCGCCCGGCGCTACTACCGGTCCGTGAAGCCGTAGGGCCGACCAGGTCCTGCCCGGACGATCAGGTCGCGGGAAACCGGCGCCGCCGAACCGCACCGAACATCGCCGGACCCGCTCAGGACACCGGCTCCGACCTCGGCACCGTCACCGTCACCGTCAGTCCCTGCGGGTCGTGATGGCCGTACGAGATCGAGCCGCCGGCCGCCGTCAGCAGGGCCCGGGTGATGGACAGGCCGAGGCCGGAGCCCTTGATGTTCTGGTGGCGGCCGCTGCGCCAGAAGCGGTCGCCGACGCGGGCGAGTTCCTCGTCGGTGAGGCCGGGGCCGTTGTCGGTGACCACGACGGTGGCGGTGTCGCCGTTGGCCGCGACCGTCACCTCCACCCGCTCGTCCTTCGGCGTGAACTTCACCGCGTTGTCGATCACCGCGTCCAGGGCGCTGGACAGGGTGACCGGGTCGACCCAGGCGGTGGTGGGCGGGCAGTCCCCCACCAGCCGTACGCCCTTGGCCTGCGCGGCCGGCGACCAGGCCGCGACGCGCTCGGCGGTCAGCTCGCCGATGTCGGTGAGCCTGAGGTCCGCCTCGGCGTGCTCGGCCAGCGCGAGGTCGAGCAGGTCGTCCAGGACCTGGGCCAGGCGCTTGCCCTCGGCCTGGACGGAGGCGATCTCCTGATTGCCCTCGGGCAGTTCGAACGCAAGCAGTTCGATGCGCAGCAGCAGCGCCGCGAGCGGATTGCGCAGCTGGTGCGAGGCGTCGGCGACGAAGGCGCGCTGCTGCTCCAGGACTCCCTCGACGTTGTCCGCCATCTCGTTGAACGACCGGGCGAGCCTGCGGAGTTCCGGTGGACCGCCGGCCGCCGCGACCCGGGACTTCAGCCGTCCCGTGGCGATGTCGTGCGTGGTGGCGTCCAGCACCCGTACGGGCCGGAGCACCCAGCCGGTCAGCCGCAGGGCCGCGCCGACGGCCAGCAGCATCGCGGCGCTCTCACCCGCGGCGATGATCAGCCAGCCGTTCAGGATCCGCGAACGCATCTGCCCGGTGGGCGAGTCGGTGACGACGACCGCGACGACATCGCCGTCCCGGATCACCGGGGACGCGACGACCAGCCGGTTGCGCTGCCAGGGCCACACCTGCCTCGGGTCGTGACTGCGCCGGCTGAGCAGCGCCTCACCGAACGCATCACCCACCTCACCCGTTTCGGGGTGGTCCCAACTGGCCGGGGCACTAGCCATGGGGGTGCCGTTGCGGTAGAAGACACCGGCACGGATGCCGTAGACCTCGTAGTAGCTCAGGAGCTCACGCTTGAGCACCTCCCGGCGTTCGTCGGTGGACGTGCTGCCGGTCGGTCCGGTGGGCGTGTCGGTGACGAACTGGGCCAGGGCGGCGAAGCGTGCCGTGTCGTCGATCCGGTCGACGACCACGTTCTGCTGCTGGGCCCCGGCCACGCTGACGGCGAGCGGGAAGCCGAGGGCGAGCAGCACGGCCGCCATCAGGACGATGAGCAGCGGGAGGAGTCGAGTGCGCACCCTTGCCCGCTACGAGGTGGGGGCGACGAGCCGGTAGCCGACGCCGCGCACGGTCTCGATCAGGGCCGGCATCCGCAGCTTGGCGCGCAGGGACGCGACATGCACCTCCAGGGTGCGCCCGGTCCCCTCCCAACTGGTGCGCCACACCTCGCTGATGATCTGCTCACGTCGGAAGACCACCCCCGGGCGTTGGGCCAACAGGGCGAGCAGGTCGAACTCCTTGCGGGTCAGTTGGACGACCGACCCGTCGACGCTGACCTGGCGGGTGGGCAGTTCGATGTGCACGGAGCCCAGCCTCAGCACGCCCTCCCCGCCGGCCGCGGCGTCGTCGTGGACGGTACGCCGGCTGACGGCGTGGATACGGGCGAGCAGTTCTCCGGTGTCGTACGGCTTCACCACGTAGTCGTCGGCGCCGAGGTTGAGGCCGTGGATGCGGGAGCGCACGTCGGAGCGCGCGGTGACCATGATCACCGGGATGCTGGTCCGCTTGCGGATCTTGCCGCACACCTCGTAGCCGTCCTGGTCCGGCAGGCCCAGGTCGAGCAGCACGACACCGAAACCGTCGCCCTCGGGGACCAGCGCCTGGAGGGCCTCCTCACCGCTGCGGGCGTGCGTCACGTCGAAGCCGTGCCTGGCCAGGACCGCGGACAGGGCGGCGGCGACGTGATTGTCGTCCTCGACGAGGAGCAGTCTCATCCCGGCTCCCTCCAGTTCATCGGCCGTACGGTGTCGGTGTGTACGTAAACGCGAGCACGCGCGCGCGTGCACGTTGCAGTCACGCTGATGGATGAGGACGGCGTCAAGGGGCTTCCGGTTGCGCGAGGCTTCCGTTACCCGGCCGATACGCGCCCAGGTCACAAGTGCTACGACACGTGTCCGATTGCTATCGGATCGTGATGCTCAGATTCCCCTCAGATGTAGAGACGCAGGTCGCGTAGGGTTACTACTGTCCTCCGAAACCGAGGAGGACGGAGCCTGAGAGCGATGACCAAAGTATCGGTGGCCAAGGAAGACGTGGCCGCGACCGGCGACCTGGTCGTCCTGAAGAGCGTCAACAAGCATTTCGGCCCGTTGCACGTACTCCAGGACATCGACCTGACGATCGCCCGCGGTGAAGTCGTCGTGGTCATCGGACCCTCCGGGTCCGGGAAGTCGACCCTGTGCCGCGCCATCAACCGCCTCGAGACGATCGACTCGGGCGCGATCGCCATCGACGGCAAGCCGCTGCCCGCGGAGGGCAAGGAGCTGGCCCGGCTGCGCGCGGACGTCGGCATGGTCTTCCAGTCCTTCAACCTCTTCGCGCACAAGACGGTGCTCGAGAACGTGATGCTGGGCCAGATCAAGGTCCGCAAGGCCGACAAGAAGAAGGCCGAGGAGAAGGCCCGCACGCTGCTCGACCGGGTCGGGGTGGCGAACCAGGCGGACAAGTACCCCGCACAGCTGTCCGGCGGCCAGCAGCAGCGTGTCGCCATCGCACGCGCCCTGGCCATGGACCCCAAGGTCATGCTCTTCGACGAGCCGACGTCGGCTCTCGACCCGGAGATGATCAACGAGGTTCTCGAAGTCATGCAGCAGCTCGCCCGCGACGGCATGACCATGATCGTCGTCACCCATGAGATGGGTTTCGCCCGTTCGGCCGCCAACCGGGTCGTGTTCATGGCCGACGGCAAGATCGTCGAAGAAGCTGTGCCGGACCAGTTCTTCAGCAATCCGCGCAGCGACCGCGCGAAGGACTTCCTGTCGAAGATCCTTCACCACTGAACCTCCACCGTGGCGGCCCCGTAGACAAGCTGCGGCACCCGCACCAACGGCATTCTCCTCATCACACAAAAGGATGTTCACCATGAAGCTCCGCAAGGTCACCGCAGCGGCCGCGGCTGCGTTCGTCCTCTCCCTGACCGCGACGGCCTGTGGGGGCGACGACGGCGACAGTGACGCCGGGTCGGGCTCCACCTCCGGCGGTGGCTCGATCAAGATCGGCATCAAGTACGACCAGCCGGGTCTCGGTCTGAAGGAGCCCAGCGGCGACTTCTCCGGCTTCGACGTCGATGTCGCCACGTACGTGGCGAAGGAACTCGGCTACGAGCCCGACCAGATCGAGTTCGTCGAGACCAAGAGCGCCGACCGTGAGAGCGCGCTGGCCCGCGGTGACGTGAAGTTCATCGCCGCCACCTACTCGATCACCGACGAGCGCAAGCAGAAGGTCGACTTCGCCGGCCCCTACCTGCTGGCCCACCAGGACCTGCTGACCAAGACCGACTCGGACATCAGCGAGGCCACCGACCTCAACGGCAACAAGCTCTGCTCGGTGACCGGCTCGACCTCGGCGCAGAACATCCACGACGAGATCGCGCCCAAGGCCCAGCTGAGGGAGTACGGCACCTACTCGGAGTGCATCGCGGGTCTGCAGAGCGGCGCCGTGGACGCGGTGACCACCGATGACTCGATCCTCGCCGGCTTCGCGGCGCAGGAGCAGTACAAGGGCCAGTTCAAGCTGGCCGGCCTGAAGCTCAGCAACGAGAACTACGGCATCGGCGTCAAGAAGGGCGACACCGAGACCGTCAACAAGATCAACACCGCCCTCGAGAAGATGGTCAGCGACGGCGCCTGGGACAAGGCGGTCAAGGACAACTTCGGCCCGGCGAACTACAAGAACGAGCCCGCCCCGAAGATCGGCAACATCGTCAGCTGAAGCAGCGCCTGACAGGTGCGCCGCCCGGCGGGGCGGCGCACCCGGGCATCTCTACACCCGGAAGCGCGGGAGACAGTGTTCGACTTTCTTGAAGGTTACGACGTCCTCGGGGCGTTCTGGATGACGGTGAAACTCACCGCCCTCTCCGCCGTCGGCTCGCTGATCTGGGGCACTGTGCTGGCCGGCATGCGGGTCAGTCCCGTCCCGCTGATGCGCGGGTTCGGCACCGCGTACGTGAACATCGTCCGGAACATCCCCCTGACCGTCATCATCGTCTTCACCTCGCTCGGTCTCGCCGACGTCTTCGGCATGACGCTGGGCGCCGCGGACGACTTCGACGCCCTGAGCTTCCGGCTGGCGATCCTCGGCTTCATCGCCTACACCGCGGCCTTCGTCTGCGAGGCGATCCGCTCGGGCATCAACACGGTGCCCGTCGGACAGGCCGAGGCGGCCCGTGCCATCGGGCTGAGCTTCACCCAGGTGCTCTGGCTGATCGTGCTGCCGCAGGCGTTCCGTTCAGTCATCGGCCCGCTGGCCAACGTACTGATCGCGCTCACCAAGAACACGACCGTGGCGGCCGCGATCGGCGTGGCGGAGGCCGCGTATCTGATGAAGGAAATGATCGAGAACGAGGCTCAGACACTGCTCATCGGCGTGGTGTTCGCCTTCGGGTTCGTGGTTCTGACCCTGCCCACCGGCCTCCTCCTCGGCTGGCTGAGCAAGCGACTGGCGGTGAAGCGATGACCTCGGTCCTCTACGACGCCCCCGGCCCCCGGGCCAAGCGGCGCAACATCATCTTCTCGGTGGTCTTCTTCGCCCTGCTCGTCCTGCTCGTGTGGTGGATCTACCAGACGATGGACGACAAGGGCCAGCTGAAGTGGGCCCTGTGGGAGCCGTTCACCCAGTCCGAGGCCTGGACGACGTATCTGCTGCCCGGACTCGCGAACACCCTCAAGGCCGCTGCGCTCGCCATGGTCATCGCGCTGCCGCTGGGCGCGGTCCTCGGCATCGCCCGGATGTCCGACCACCGATGGGTGCGGATCCCGGCCGGTGTGGTGGTCGAGTTCTTCCGGGCGATCCCGGTCCTGCTGCTGATGCTGTTCGCCAACCAGTTCTACTCCGCCTCCACGGACGTCAGCACCGATGACCGTCCTCTGTACGCCGTTGTCACGGGCTTGGTGCTCTACAACGCCTCGGTCCTCGCCGAGATCGTCCGCGCGGGCATCCTCGCCCTGCCCAAGGGGCAGACGGAGGCGGCCCAGGCGATCGGTCTGCGCAAGGGCCAGACGATGTCCACCATCCTGCTTCCGCAGGCCGTCACCGTGATGCTGCCGGCCATCGTCAGCCAGCTGGTCGTCATCGTGAAGGACACCGCCCTCGGTGGCGTGATGATCGGCTTCACCGAGCTGCTCAACTCGCGCGGCACGCTGGCGGCGGTCTACGCCAACGTCATCGCGAGCTTCATCGTGGTGGGCGTCATCTACATCATCCTGAACTTCATCCTGACGAGCTTCGCCGGCTGGCTGGAGCGCAGGCTGCGGCGCAGCAAGCGGAGCACGGGTGCGGTCCTCGGCAAGGACGATGTGGACGAGCTCAACGCTGCCGAGGTCGGCGGCTCCTTCGGGTCGGGCGCGGGCGACTCGATCTGATCAACAGTCAAGTGGCATGAGCAGCACGGAGGCAGTGGCATGATCGCCACTGCCTCCGTCACTTGACGCAAGCACCGGCAATAGGTTGCATACGTTCTGTGATCGTGCACCCTGCTCCAACTTCCTGTTCACACATGTCCCTGAGGACACCGCTGCGGGCAGGGGGCGCCGCGCCGTGGACCCGGTGATCATCGTCGGGGCGGGGCCGGTCGGGCTCACGCTCGCCCTTGCGCTGGCGCGCCAGGAGGTGCCGTCCGTGGTCCTCGACGAGGGCCCGGGCAAGGACGAACCACGCCCCGCGCGCACCATCGTGCTGCGCGAGGACACCGCCGCCCTCGTGGAGCGCCTCACCGGCTTCTCGGCGGCCGAGGCCGGCCGCCGCTGGGCCGGATGGCGGTCGATGCGCCGCAAGCAGGTGATGCGTGCGGTCACCTTCGAGGAGACCGAGCAGTCCGCTCCGCTGCACATCGCACAACACGTGCTGACCGGCGCCCTGCGTGCGGCTCTCGCCGGCGAACGGCTGGTCAACATCGCGACGGACAGTCGGCTCGACACCATCGAGCAGGAACGCTCCGGCGTCACCGCTCACACCCGCGGCCCCAAGGGCACATGGTGGCGCGGCAGTTACCTGGTCGGCTGCGACGGCCCGCGCTCGACCGTGCGCAAACTCCAGGACATCCGCTTCCCCGGTCGTACGGCGGTGGAGCGACACGCCGTCGCCGCGCTGCGTGTGGAACTTCCGTGGCCCGATGAGGCGTTGCTCCATCGGATGCCGCCGTGGCGGACGTCGGGCCCCTCGGGCGGGGAGGTGACCGGACGCCCGCTGCCGGAGGGCATCTGGCGGCTGGACTGGCTGCTGCCGCCCGGCAAGGACCTGGTCACGCCGGAGGTGCTGGTGGCCCGCGTCCGGGAGACGCTCGCGGGCTGGACGGGCGGTTCGACACCGCCGTACGAACTGCTGGACACCGGAGTCCACACCGTCCACCACCGTCTGGCCCGACGGTGGCGCGCGCGCCGTGTCTTCCTCGCCGGGGACGCCGCCCACCTGCTGGGCGCGCTCGGCACACAGGGGCTGGACGAGGGGTTGAGGGACGCCGACAACCTCGCCTGGAAGCTGGCGCTGGCCTGGCACCACGGACCGCACGAGGCCCTGCTCGACAGCTACCAGGCCGAGCGGCGCGGAATCGTCGCCGCCCGGCTGCGCGCCGCCGACCAGGCACTGCCACTGCTGCGCGGCGGCGGAGCACTGCGCTCGTACGTCCCCGGCTCGGCCCGCGGGCATGACGCGCTGCTCTCCGACGGCCACCTGGGACAGGGCGCGCTGGGTGCCGCGGGAGCGTACGACCGCTCGCCGCTCGCGCCCCCGCCCCTTGAGGGCGAGGCCTTGGTGGACACCCCGCCCGGTGCGCAGATCACGGACGTCCGGGTCACCGCGGAGGACGGCACCTTCGTACGGCTGCGGGACCGGCTCGGCCGCGGCGCGCTGCTCGTCGTGCTGGTCGCGCCGGGCACCGGGGTGTGGGAGCGCCGGCACTGGGTGAGCGCCGGAATCATGCCCCGCCTCGCGGCGGCCGTCACGGCACTGCCGCACCCGGCCGAACTGCTCGTCACCGAGAGCTACCCCGGCGCGGCCGCCCACACGGTCCTGCTGGTGCGACCGGACGGACACCTGGTCACCGCACTGAACGGGGTGCGCCCCGCCGACCTGTACACGGCCGCCGAGGCGACGCTGGGCGGGCCCGTGGAGGCGGGGGCGGAGGCGAAGGCAACGGCGGGGTCGCGCTGAGCGGTCCCTGCCGTCGTACCGTCCACATAGTGACTGTGAGTTGACCGGTCGGCACTGGCGTGGTGTACTCCGCAACGTGATCGACACGTGTGTGCACCTGTGGCGGAGGGTCCATATGGACCTCGTCCGCTATGCGGGCTGCATGTGTACGCGGTCCTGCTGAATTCGCATCTCTCCTCACCCGCGCGCGCCATCGCAGTGCAGCCGCGCGCTCCCCGCGAACACTCATCAGGACGGTTCACGTGTCTGTCTCCCCCTCTCCCTCTGTCTCGCACCCTGTCTCCGCCGCGCCCACGCAAGCGGATCTTCTCGATTTCGTACGGCGTACCGCGGCCGACGTCGAATTGATCGCCTCGCTTCCCCTCGACCCCGAAGGCCGCACCTGGGTGCGTCTCGACGGGCCCGGCGGCAGTGAGGCCTGGCTGATCGGCTGGCCACCCGGCACGGGCACCGGCTGGCACGACCACGCCGACTCGGTCGGCGCGTTCCTCACCGCGGCCGGCGAGCTCAAGGAGCACTCGCTCGCCGCCCGGCTGCCCACCGACGGCTGGAAGACCCTGGAGCTCAGCGAGGACGTGGACCGGGAGCGCCGGCTGTCCGCCGGCCAGGGCCGCTCCTTCAGTCGTCACCACGTCCACGAGGTGCTCAACGAGTCCTCGGACCGGCACGCGATCTCCGTCCACGCCTACTACCCGCCCCTGCCGCAGATCCGCCGCTACAGCCGCAGCGGGCCGATCCTGCGCCTGGAGCAGGTGGAGCGCCCGGAGGACTGGCAGTGAGCGGCGGCAGCGGTACGGGCCAACGGCCGGTCGGCATCGACGAGTTGCTGGAGCAGGTCCGCGAGGACTACGAGCGCGTCGAGCCACAGGCTGCATACGACGCCGTCCAGGCCGGCGAGGCGCTGCTGGTGGACATCCGCTACGCGGCCCTGCGCGAGCGGGACGGTCTCATTCCGGGTGCCCTGGTCGTCGAACGCAACGAACTGGAGTGGCGCCTCGATCCCCAGGGCAGCCACCGTGCACCGGAGGCCACCAGCCACGACCTGCGTGTGGTCGTGGTGTGCAACGAGGGCTACGCCTCCAGCCTGGCGGTCGCGTCACTGCACCGGCTGGGTCTGCTGCGGGCCACCGATCTGACCGGCGGGTTCCAGGCGTGGAAGGCGGCAGGGCTTCCGGTGACGTCGTAGGGGGCTGGGGCGGGTCCCCTGTCCGGGCCAGGTGGTCCAGGTGGACCAGGTCTGCTCGCAGGGCGGCCACCAAAGCGCCCACGATGTGCAGCTCCGGACGCGATGGGCGCCCCCGCGCGTCCACCGTGTCCGGGCCCACCATGTCCGGGCCCACCGTGTCCAGGCCGGACGATCCAGGAGTCGTCCCCCTAGAAGAGCCTCTCCCCTTCAGAACCCCTCGTCGCCGAGGAACTCCGTGTCCTCGCCCTCCTCTTCGAGGGCCCTCCGGACCACCCTCAGGGCCATGCCCTCGGGGTAGCCCTTGCGGGCGAGCATGCCCGCGAGGCGCCGAAGTCGCTTGTCGCGGTCGAGCCCTCGGGTCGATCGCAGCTTGCGGTCGACGAGTTCGCGTGCGGTCGCCTCTTCCTGTTCGGAGTCGAGCTGTGCCACGGCCTCGTCGATCAGCGTGGAGTCGACGCCCTTGGTGCGCAGTTCCTGGGCGAGGGCGCGCCGGGCCAGCCCACGGCCGTGGTGCCGGGACTCCACCCAGGCCTCCGCGAACGCGCTGTCGTTGATCAGCCCGACCTCCTCGAACCGCGACAGCACCTCCTCGGCGGCATCGTCGGGAATCTCGCGCTTGCGCAAGGCTTCAGCGAGTTGCTTCCGCGTGCGCGGGGTCCCGGTGAGCAGGCGCAGACAGATCGCCCGAGCCCGCTCCACCGGGTCCCCTGAAGGTTCCTCCCGCTCGGCCCTCGACGAGGAGGAGGCGCCTTCGCCCTCACCGGACGGCTCCGCGCGGCCATGCCGACGGCGCCCGCGCCCACCGCCCGCGTCACGGCCCCCGCCGCCCCCGTCCCGAGCCCGGCCACGGCGGCGCGCACCGCCCGCCGAACCGGCGCCGCGCACCGCACCACCGTCCGGCCACTCTCCGCCGCCCGACTCGGCGCCGGGCTCCCCGTCCGTGCCGTACGGCGCCGTATGGTCGTACGGCACGCCCGCGTCGCGGTCCACGCGGTCGTCTCTCCCGGCAGAGCCTCCGTCGCCCGCGCTCCCCCACTCACGCGGGGCGTCCGGATATGCGTACTCGGCCCAGTCGGTTCGTCGTGTCACGGCGTCAGCTCTTGGCGGTGACGGCCTTGGTCTTGGCGGCCTTGGCTGCCGCCGCTGCCGTTACCGGCTTCGCGGCGTCGTCGGTGGTGGCGGAGACCGCGGCGTCCGCGCCCGGTACGGCCGGCGGCTCCTCCGGTCGCACGCCGACGCCCAGCTTCTCCTTGATCTTCTTCTCGATCTCGTTGGCCAGGTCGGGGTTGTCCTTCAGGAAGTTGCGCGCGTTCTCCTTGCCCTGGCCGAGCTGGTCGCCCTCGTACGTGTACCAGGCGCCGGCCTTGCGGACGAAGCCGTTCTCCACGCCCATGTCGATCAGACCGCCCTCGCGGCTGATGCCCTGGCCGTAGAGGATGTCGAACTCGGCCTGCTTGAAGGGCGGCGCGACCTTGTTCTTGACGACCTTGACGCGAGTGCGGTTGCCGACCGCGTCGGTGCCGTCCTTCAGGGTCTCGATGCGACGGATGTCGAGCCGCACCGAGGCGTAGAACTTCAGCGCCCGGCCACCGGTCGTGGTCTCCGGCGAGCCGAACATCACGCCGATCTTCTCGCGGAGCTGGTTGATGAAGATCGCGGTGGTCTTCGACTGGTTGAGCGCGCTGGTGATCTTCCGCAGCGCCTGGCTCATCAGGCGGGCCTGGAGACCGACGTGGCTGTCGCCCATCTCGCCCTCGATCTCCGCGCGCGGGACGAGCGCGGCGACGGAGTCGATAACGATCAGGTCGAGGGCGCCGGAGCGGACCAGCATGTCCACGATCTCCAGCGCCTGCTCGCCGTTGTCCGGCTGAGAGAGGATCAGGTTGTCGATGTCGACGCCGAGCTTCTTCGCGTACTCGGGGTCGAGGGCGTGCTCCGCGTCCACGAAGGCGACCTGGCCGCCCGCCTTCTGAGCGTTCGCCACCGCGTGCAGGGTCAGCGTGGTCTTACCGGAGGACTCCGGTCCGTACACCTCCACCACGCGGCCGCGCGGCAGGCCGCCGACGCCGAGGGCGACGTCGAGCGCGGTCGACCCGGTGGGGATGACCTCGATGGGCTCGTTCGGCCGCTCGCCCAGGCGCATCACCGCGCCCTTGCCGAATTGCCGTTCAATCTGTGCGAGCGCGGCGTCCAGTGCCTTCTCGCGGTCGGTACCTGCCATGGGTTCCACCCGGTTTGCTTGAGTCGATCGCTTCACGTCAAAGACGCTAACGCCTGCCACTGACAATGCGCCCCGACGCCCGTCCGGCCTGTGGATAACTCGGGCACATCTCCGTCCAAACCCGGTGGAAGTCTCCTTCGAGAGTCTCACCGGAGCTCCAATAAGAATGGATGTTCGATTTTCGTGTCAAGCGCACCACTCGACACCTCCGAGCCTACGTTCGAGGTCCGACAACGCCCCGGGTTCAGCGCTCCGTGCGGTGCCTTCGCGCCCACAGCCCACGCGCCCGCTTGAGCAGGCCGGGCCCCTGTTCTCCCGCCCTGCGCCCGTAGACACGGGGATCGTCCGTGACGTCGTACCGCTTCACATAGGCCCCGAGGAACGCCTGGAGCGTGGCGATCGCCGGGATGGCGATCAGCGCACCGACGGCACCGAGGAGGGCGGTGCCGGCGACGACCGAGCCGAAAGCGACCGCGGGATGGATGTCGACGGTCTTCGAGGTCAGCTTGGGCTGGAGCATGTAGTTCTCGAACTGCTGGTAGATCACGACGAAGATCAGCACCCACAGCGCGTACCAGGGATCGACGGTGAAGGCGATCAGCATCGGCAGGGCGCCGGCGAGATAGGTACCGATGGTGGGGATGAACTGGGAGACCAGACCCACCCACACGGCGAGCACGGGCGCGTACGGGACGTCCAGTATCTGGAGCAGGATGTAGTGCGCGATTCCGGAGACGAGCGCCATCAGGCCGCGCGAATAGATGTAGCCGCCGGTCTTGTTGACGGCGATCTCCCACGCGCGCAGCACCTCGGCCTGTCGGACGGGCGGCAGCACCGAGCAGATCGCGCGCCGCAGCCGGGGGCCGTCCGCGGCGAAGTAGAAGGAGAACAGCGCGATCGTCAGCAGTTGGAACAGGCCTCCGAGCACCTGGGTGGACACGTCCAGGACACCGGTGGCGCTGTTCTGCACGTAGTTGCGCAGCCAGTCGGAGCGGAGCAGGCCCTCCTGGATGTCCACCCGTTTCAGATCGGTGTGGAAGTGTGCGTTGATCCAGTTGATGACGGAGTCGAGATAGTCCGGGAATCCCTCGACGATCTTGATGATCTGACCCGCGAGCATCGAGCCGAGCAGCGTGACGAAACCCGCGGCCAGAATCACTACGGCGAGGAAGACGAAGAACGTGGCCAGCCCGCGGCGCATACCGCGCGAGGCCATCCAGCTCACCGCGGGTTCTATGGCCAGGGCCAGGAAGAACGCGATCAGGATGTTGATCAGCAGGCCGGTGAGTTCGTGGAAGGCCCAACTGCCCAGCTGGAACACGGCGATGAGAGCGAGCGCGAGCACCATGGCGCGCGGCAGCCAGCGCGGCATGCGGGAGCCCGACCCGGCGGCGCCGTCGGCCGGGGGCCGGGTGGGCGGCGTCGTGCCGAGCGGGGATGCCTGCGGGGTCACCTGGCCGGTCTCGTCAGTGCGTGCCACGGTGCAAGTCTCACCCACGGCACCGACAATCGGGGCCGTCCTGCGATCTTCGTGACCTGTCAGCGCTTCTCTTGTGGCACGTTCATGACCGCGCACACCACACGCCACACGTCCTTGGCGTCCCAGCCGGCGTCCAACGCCCCGTGCACCGTGCGCCCGCCGAGCTCCGCCATCACGTGGTCACGCGCGAACGTATCGGCGTATCCCTGACCGAAGTGGTCAGCCATCCGCTGCCAGAAGACCGTCAACCGCATGACACCAGTATCCCGCCCCTGAGAGTGGGCCTCGGCCGGGAGCCCTTGCCGAGACCGCTTTCCGTCCTACGGTCTGTCGCATGGCCGAATCCGGAGCTTCCCCACTCCCCCCGACGCCCCCGGCGCACTCCCCGCTCCTGCGCGCCGAGCGCTTCGTCTGGCTCACCGCGCGCGTGCTGGAACAGCGCCTCTTCGCCCACCACTTCCTGCACGGCAGCTCCGACCCGGTGGAGACCGCACTGGACGCCTACCGCAACGAGGACGGCGGATACGGCCACGCTCTGGAACCCGACCTGCGCGGCCCCGTCAGCCAGCCCCTGCACACGGGGCACGCCCTGCGCGTGCTGGACTCCGTCGGGCGCTGCGGCGGGCAGCGGGTGGAGCGCGTGTGCCGCTATCTGACCTCTGTCTCCACTGCGGACGGCGCGCTGCCGGCGGTCCTTCCCAGCCAGCGCGACTACCCCTCCGATCCCTTCGTGCAGATCGCCGACGACCCGCCCAGCGATCTCCTCGCCACCGGGCCGGTGGTCGGCCTGCTGCACCGCAACGAGGTGTGGCACGCCTGGCTGTTCCGGGCCACGGACTTCTGCTGGCACACGGTCGAGTCCCTGAAGCAGTCCCACCCGTACGAGATCGAGGCGGCCGTGGCCTTCCTGGACTCCGCACCCGACCGCCCGCGCGCGGAGGCGGCCGCCGACCGCCTCGGCCGCCTGGTACGTGAGCACCGGCTCGCGGCACTGGACCCGGAGCGCCTCGACGCGTTCCCGGTCGCGCCCGGCTACGCCACCGGCGAGCACCACTTCCCCTACGACTACGCCAAGACCCCGAGCTCTCTCTCGCGCGCGTGGTTCACGGACGACGAGATGGAACGCTCCCTGGACCACCTGGCGAGCCGACAGCAGGAGGACGGCGGCTGGCCCATCACCTGGCGCCGGTGGGCGCCGGGCACAGCCCTGGAGGCACGCCCCATGGTGACGATCGAGGCGCTGCGCACACTCAAGGCGTACGGCCGGACCATCGGCTGACCCCGGGGCCCGCCTCAGCCGCCCAGGGCGCGCACTCCCGCGGTCACCACCACGGCCGCCGCGACGACCAGCAGGAAGGGAGCGCGCAGCACTAGTGCGACGACGGCGGCGACGAGACCGGCGGCCCTGGCGTCCAGCACCAGGGCACGGCCGTCGGCGAAGGTCTGCTGGGCCGTGAGGGCGGCGAGGAGGGCGACGGGCAGCAGGGCGGCGAGGCGCCTGACGAGCGGCCTCTCGAGGGCACCCGCGGGCACGAGCAGTCCGGCGAGTTTGACGGCGTAGCAGCCGACGGCGGTCGCACCGATCGCGATCCAGATGTTCAACGGGCTTCCTCTTCCGAGTCGTCGCGTACGGCGCCCTTGCGCCGGCCCTCCAGGAAGAGCACCAAGGGTGCCGCGAGCGCGGCCGCCAGGACCGGCACTCCGGCCGGCAGCACGGGCAGGAGTCCGAGTCCCAACAGGACGGCAAGAGCGGTGACGGCCCGCTCGGTGGCGGACGTCAGCATCGGCGCGAGCAGCGCCAGGAAGACGGCGGGACCGGCCGCGTCGAGGCCCCACGCGTCCGTGTCGCCGATGGCCTCGGCGCCCAGCGCGCCGAGCAGCGTGGTGAGGTTCCACAGCACGTACAGGCTGAGCCCGGTGACGGTGAAGCCGATGCGGACACTGCGTCGCGTCGGCTGCGCCAGCGCCACGGCCGCGGTCTCGTCGATGACCCACTGGGCGGCGAACGGCCGCACCGCGCGCGGGAGGGCCAGCAACTGCGACAGCCGCAGTCCGTAGAAGGCGTTGCGCACACCCAGGAAGAAGGCACCGGCGGCCGCCGTGAGCGGGTTGCCGCCGGCCGCGAGCGCCCCCACCAGCGCGAACTGGGAGGCGCCGGTGAACACCAGCAGGCTGAGCGCACAGGTCTGCAGGAGCGTGAGCCCGCTGCCGGCCGAGGTCACCCCGAAGGCGAACCCGGACAGTCCTACGGCGACCCCGACTCCGAGCGCGTCCCGGACGACGGCCGCGTCGGCCCGGTCTCCTTCTCCGGCGCGTGTGTCCGGGAGAGCTGTCTGTTCTGCCACGCCTCGGACGGTAGGAGGAGCGGCTGCCCTGCGTCTTGTACGTTCTTGCGCTCACGCCGGTACGCCCCCGGCGGCACCCCCACGATCCGGGTGAAGTGGCGGTTCAGGTGGGGCTGGTCGGTGAACCCCACTGTCACAGCCGCCTCGGCGGGCGTCGAACCCGCGTCCAGCAGCCGCCGAGCCTGCCGCACGCGCGCGTCGGTCAGCCAGGTGTGCGGCGGCATTCCGTAGGCGTCCCGGAAGGCCCGGAGCAAGGCGAAGGGGCTGGTCCCGAACTCGGCCGCCAAACGCTCCAGCGTCGGCGGTTCGGCCATCCGCTCCTCCAGCACCGCACGCGCGCGTGCCGCGATCCGCGCACCCGCCGTCCGTATGTCCCGCCGCGGCAGCGGCCCGCCGTTCAGCCTGAGCAGCCGGGTCACCACGACCCTCAGCAAGGTGTCGGCGGCCAGCGCGTTGCCCTCGTCGGCGGCTCGGAGCACTTGATGCACCAGGCTCACGGTGTACGGATCGTCGACCACCGGACTGACGAAACCGGGGGTACCGCGGATCGCCGTGGTCTCCGCGGCGATCTCCGCCACGACCTCCGGCGAGGGGTAGACGGCGCCGTACCGCCATCCCTCGGGCACGCCCGCGCGGCCCGTGTGCGCGGTGTCCGGGTTGACCAGCGCGAGCGCGCCGGGGCCCGCGTACTCGTCGGCGCCGCGGTGGTGGAACACCTCCACTCCCTCGGCTATGGCTGCGATGACGAAGTTCTCGTGCGTATGCCGGACGAAGGTCTTGTGGATGTACCGGGCCCGCAGCAGATCGACACCGGGCAGATCCGCGTACTGCCAGTGCCGCGCCCGCTCGTCCGAACCCACCATGCCCCCATTCTCACCGCGATCCCGCCCACACCGCTGCCGGTTATGTCGCCGCAGGTCAGAGCCATTGTCAGTGGGCGGGTGCAGGATGGACGCATGGTCAGCTCCGCACATCGAGCCCTCGACGGCTTCTCCCCCGCGACCCGCGGCTGGTTCACGGGGGCCTTCTCCGCGCCCACCGCGGCCCAGGCGGGCGCGTGGCAGGCCATCGGGGAGGGCTCGGACGTGCTGGTGGTGGCCCCCACCGGCTCCGGCAAAACCCTGGCCGCGTTCCTGGCGGCCCTCGACCAGCTCGCCGCGACACCCCCGCCGGCCGACCCCAAGAAGCGCTGCCGCGTCCTCTATGTGTCCCCGCTGAAGGCCCTCGCGGTCGACGTCGAGCGCAACCTCCGCAGCCCGCTCACCGGCATCCGCCAGGAATCCGTGCGCCTGGGCCTGCCCGAGCCCGAGGTCAAGGTCGGCATCCGCTCCGGCGACACCCCGCCCGCCGAGCGCCGTGCCCTGTCCACCCGCCCCCCGGACATCCTGATCACCACCCCGGAGTCCCTGTTCCTGATGCTGACGTCAGCCACGCGCGACGCACTGACCGGCATCGAGACGGTGATCCTGGACGAGGTGCACGCGGTGGCCGGCACCAAGCGCGGCGCCCACCTCGCGCTCACCCTGGAGCGGCTCGACGAACTGCTCCCGAAGCCCGCCCGCCGTATCGGCCTGTCCGCCACCGTCCGCCCGGTCGACGAGATCGCCCGCTATCTCTCCCCGCGCCGCAAGGTGGAGATCGTCCAGCCCAAGTCCGGCAAGGAGTTCGACCTCTCGGTCGTCGTCCCGGTCGAGGACCTGGGCGAACTGGGCGGCTCCCCGGTGGCCGACGGCAGCGAAGGGGCGGAGCGCCCCTCGATCTGGCCGCATGTGGAGGAGCGGATCACCGACCTCGTCCAGGCCCACCGCTCGACGATCGTGTTCGCCAACTCCCGCCGCCTCGCGGAGCGACTGTGCAACCGGCTCAATGAGATCGCCTACGAGCGGGCCACCGGCGAGCCTCTGGACGAGCACCACGCCCCGGCCGAGCTCATGGGCGGCTCGGGGGCCGCCCAGGGCGCCCCGCCCGTCATCGCGCGCGCCCACCACGGCTCGGTCTCCAAGGAACAGCGCGCCCAGGTCGAGGAGGACCTCAAGGCGGGCCGCCTCCCCGCGGTGGTCGCCACATCCAGCCTCGAACTGGGCATCGACATGGGCGCGGTGGACCTCGTCGTCCAGGTCGAATCACCCCCCTCCGTGGCCTCCGGCCTCCAACGAGTGGGCCGCGCGGGACACCAGGTCGGCGCCGTCTCCACCGGCGTGGTCTTCCCGAAGTACCGCGGCGACCTGGTCCAGGCGGCCGTGGTCACCGAGCGCATGCGCACCGGCTCGATCGAGTCCCTGAGGGTGCCGGCCAACCCCCTGGACGTCCTCGCCCAACAGCTCGTCGCAATGACGGCGATGGACACCTGGCAGCTCGACGACCTCCTCGCCATGGTCCGCCGGGCCGCGCCCTTCGCCTCGCTGCCGGAGTCGGCGTTCACAGCCGTGCTCGACATGCTCGCGGGCCGCTATCCGTCCGACGCGTTCGCCGAGCTGCGCCCGCGCGTGGTGTGGGACCGCGTCGCCGGCACGATCACCGGCCGCCCCGGCGCACAGCGCCTCGCCGTCACCTCCGGAGGCACGATTCCCGACCGGGGCCTCTTCGGGGTGTTCCTCGCCGGAGCCGACCCGAAGAAGGGCGGCGGCCGGGTCGGCGAGCTCGACGAGGAGATGGTCTACGAATCCCGCGTCGGGGACGTCTTCACCCTCGGCACCAGCTCCTGGCGCATCGAGGACATCACCCGCGACCGCGTCCTGGTCTCCCCCGCGCCGGGCGTACCGGGCCGGCTCCCCTTCTGGAAGGGCGACCAGCTGGGCCGCCCGCTCGAACTGGGCCGTGCGGTCGGCGCGTTCCTCCGCGAGGTCGGCTCCCTGCCCAAGGACGACGCCCGCCTCCGCCTGCTCGCCGCGGGCCTGGACGCCTGGGCCGCGGACAACGTCCTGTCCTACCTGGACGAACAGCGCGAAGCCTGCGGCCACATCCCGGACGACCGCACGATCGTCGTGGAGCGGTTCCGCGACGAGCTCGGCGACTGGCGGGTCGTCGTCCACTCCCCCTTCGGCGCCCAGGTCCACGCCCCCTGGGCCCTGGCGCTCGGCGCCAAGCTCTCCGAGCGGTACGGCATGGACGCGCAGGTCATGCACGCCGACGACGGCATCGTGCTGCGCCTGCCCGACGCCGACCTCATGGGGCTGGATCTGCTGGACCAGACACCTATGAAGGCGGGCACCGAATACGACGCCGAGCAGGCCCCGGTCGGCGCGGCGGACGTGGTCTTCGACAAGGGCGAGGTCGACCAGGTCGTCACCGACCAGGTGGGCGGCTCGGCGCTGTTCGCGGCCCGTTTCCGCGAGTGCGCCGCCCGCGCGCTGCTCCTGCCGCGCCGCAACCCCGGCAAGCGCACCCCCCTGTGGCAGCAACGCCAGCGCGCCGCCCAACTGCTCCAGGTGGCCAGCGAGTTCGGCTCGTTCCCGATCGTCCTGGAAGCGGTCCGTGAATGCCTCCAGGACGTCTTCGACGTCCCCGGACTCGTCGAGCTGATGGGCGATCTGGAGTCCCGCAAGGTCCGCCTTGTCGAGGTCACCACCCCGGAGCCCTCCCCGTTCGCCCGCTCCCTCCTCTTCGGGTATGTCGCCCAGTTCCTCTACGAGGGAGACTCGCCCCTCGCCGAGCGCCGGGCCGCCGCCCTGTCGCTGGACTCGCGCCTGCTGGCCGAACTGCTCGGCCAGGCGGAGCTGCGCGAGCTGCTCGACGCCGAGGTCCTGACCGAGCTGGAGAAGGAACTCCAGTGGCTCACCGAGGACCGCCGCGCCAAGGACGCCGAGAGCATCGCCGATCTGCTGCGCCTGCTCGGCCCGCTCACCGACGCCGAGTTGGCCGAGCGGGGCGCCGAACCGCAGTGGGCCCAGGAGCTGGCCGGCGCCCGCCGCGCCATCCGCGTCCGGATCGCCGGCGCCGACCACTGGGCGGCGATCGAGGACGCGGGCCGCCTGCGGGACGCGTTGGGCACAGCGCTGCCGGTCGGTGTCCCCGAGGCGTTCACCGAGCCGGTCAAGGACCCGCTGGGCGACCTCCTCGCGCGGTACGCCCGTACGCACGGCCCGTTCACGTCGGCCACCGCGGCCGCCCGCTTCGGTCTGGGCGTGGCGGTCACCGAGGGCGCGTTGCAGCGACTGGCGGCGAACGGCCGTGTCGTACAAGGCGAGTTCCACCCCGCGGGCATCGGTCAGGAGTGGTGCGACGCGACGGTGCTGCGCCGACTCCGGCGCCGTTCGCTGGCCGCGCTGCGGCAGGAGTTGGAGCCGGTGACTCCGCCCGCGCTGGCCCAGTTCCTGCCCCAGTGGCAGCACATCGGCAAGGGCCACGGGCTGCGCGGCATCGACGGTCTGGTGCGTGCCGTGGAGCAGTTGCAGGGCGCGTCCGTACCGGCATCGGCGCTGGAGAAGCTCGTCCTGCCGTCCCGCGTCGCGAACTACACACCCGCCATGCTCGACGAACTCACCGCCGCCGGAGAGATCGTGTGGGCCGGCGCGGGCGCGCTCCCCGGCAAGGACGGCTGGGTCTCCCTGTATCTGGCGGACGCGGCCCCACTGCTCCTGCCACCCCCGCACCCCCTGGAACTGTCCGCGCTCCACCAGTCCGTCCTGGACACCCTCTCCGGGGGCTACGGCCTGTTCTTCCGCCAGATCGCCGACCAGATCCGGGCCACCACCCACCCTGACGCCACAGACCCCCAACTGGCCGATGCCGTCTGGGACCTGGCCTGGTCGGGCCGTCTGACGAACGACACCCTCACACCCATGCGTTCCCTCCTGGGCTCGGGCCGCACCGCAGGCTCCACGGCCCACCGCGCCAAGCGCACGATCCCACGCGGACGCTACGGCTCGTTGACCGCCGCCGCCCGCCCCGCCTCGCGCACCGGCCCGCCGACCGTCGCCGGCCGCTGGTCCCTGCTACCGGATCGCGAACCCGACACCACCGTTCGCGCCCACGCGCTCGCCCGCACCCTCCTCGACCGGCATGGCGTGGTGACGCGGGGAGCCGTCTCCGCAGAAGGCGTCGAGGGCGGCTTCTCGGCGACGTACCGCATCCTGTCCGCCTTCGAGGACAGCGGCCAGGCAAGGCGCGGCTACGTGGTGGAGGGCCTCGGCGCCGCCCAGTTCGCCATGGACGGCGCGGTCGACCGCCTCCGTGCGGTGGCGTCCGCCCGCGAGCGGGGCGAGGCCCTGCCACCGCAGCCGTACAGCGACGGCACCCACCAGCCCTTCGACGCCTCCGACGGGTTCCCACCGGGTGCCTTCGAGTGGACCGACGGCCCCACAGCAGGCGGCTTCGAGTCGAGCGCCGGCTCCACACCGGGCAGCGACTTCGGCACCCCAGGTGTAGACGACAGCTTCGAAGACGGCTTCAGCACGCCCCACACCCCCACCGCCCCCAGCACTCCCACCACCCGCCCCAACTCCCCCCGCTCCCGCGACGAGTACACCTCCCCGCGCGACTTCCCCCCGCCCCGTACCAGCCCCCCGTACTACTCCGGCCCGGGCTTCGCCCCCCACCGCACCCGCCCCACCCCCGACTCCCGAGCCGTCGTCCTCGCCGCCGCCGACCCCGCGAACGCGTACGGCGCCGCGCTCCCCTGGCCCGAACCCCCGACCGGCGCCGGGCACAAGCCCGGGCGCAAGGCGGGCTCCCTCGTGGTCCTCGTCGACGGCGAGCTGACGCTCTACATGGAGCGCGGCGGCAAGACACTCCTGGCCTGGCCCTCCACCCCGGACGGCACGGCCGCGGACGACCCACGCCTGCGCGAGGCAGCGGAAGCGCTCGCCACAACCGCCCGCGCGGGTTCCCTCGGCACGGTCACGGTGGAGCGCGTCAACGGCACCTCCGCCCTGACCTCCCCCATCGGCGGCCTCCTGGAAGGATCCGGTTTCATCGCAACTCCCAGGGGCCTGAGACTGCGGGCGTGACCCACGCGCAGGTGCATGCCACCGGAGCACGGCAACAGGGCACAGCACCGGAAGACACGGCGGCACCCACCACCCGAAGGAGAACGAACCCCCATGCCCGAAGGAGACACCGTCTGGCAAGCCGCAAGGCGCCTGCACGGCGCGCTCGCGGGCCAGGTGCTGACCCGGAGCGACCTCCGCGTGCCGAAGTACGCCACCGTCGACCTCACCGGCCGCACCGTCCTGGACGTCACTCCTCGCGGCAAGCACCTCCTCGCCCGTATCGAGGGCGGCCTGACGCTCCACTCGCACCTACGGATGGACGGCGCCTGGAAGGTGTTCGCCGCAGGCCGGCGCTGGTCCGGCGGCCCCACCCACCAGATCCGTGCCATCCTCGGCGCAGCCGACCACACAGCCGTCGGCTACCGCCTCCCCGTCCTGGAACTCCTGCGCACGACCGACGAGCACCGCGCCGTCGGCCACCTCGGCCCCGACCTCCTGGGCCCGGACTGGGACCCCGACCGCGCCCTGGTCAATCTCCTCGCCGACCCCGCCCGTCCCCTCGGCGAAGCCCTGCTCGACCAGCGCAATCTGGCCGGTGTCGGAAACGTCTACAAGAGCGAGCTCTGCTTCCTGCTCGGCGCCACCCCCTGGCTCCCCATCGGCGCCCTCCCCGCCGAACGCGCCGCTCAGCTCCCCGCCCTCGCCAAGAAGCTCCTGGAGGCCAACCGCGAGCGCCCCGCCCGCACGACGACGGGCCGCCGCGGCCAGGACCTGTTCGTGTACGGCCGCGCACCCCGCCCCTGCCTCCGCTGTCAGACGCCGATCCGCTTGGCCGACCAGGGCGACGGCTCCCGCGACCGCCCCACGTACTGGTGCCCGACCTGCCAGACGGGCCCCGCCCCTACCCCCGGCGCCTCTCGCAGGAAACGGAACCCGACCCCGTACGACTGAGCCGGCCCCATACCGACGCCCCCCACGCGACGGAACCCACTCCCGTCCAACTAATTGACGACCCGTCAGAATCCCTCGTACCGTCCTTTCATGCCCGTCAAGGCGTACGACCTCACCGGCCGCACCGCATTCGTCACCGGCGCCGCGAGTGGCATCGGCCGGGCTTCGGCGGTCCTGCTCGCGGAGGCGGGAGCCACCGTGCACTGCGCGGACCGCGACGCACAGGGCCTGCATGAGACGGCGACCCTGATCAAGGACGCGGGCGGCCTGGCCCACACGCACCCCCTCGACGTCACCGACCGCACACAGCTCAGGCAGGCCGTCCAGTCCTGCACACAGCTGCACGTCATGGCCGCGGTCGCCGGAATCATGCACAACAGCCCCGTCCTGGACACCAGGGACGAGGACCTCGACCGCGTACTGGACGTCAACTTCAAAGGCGTGCTGTACGCCTGCCAGGAGGCCGCCCGACTGATGCTCGCCCAGCAGATCAGGGGCAGCATCATCACCATGGCGTCAGGAGCCGTCGACACCGGCGGCCCCGGCCTGCTCTGCTACGGCGCGGCCAAGGCGGCCGTGGTCCAGCTGACGAAGACCCTGGCGGCCGAGATCGGCAGACACGGCATACGCGTCAACGCCGTCGCACCGGGCTGGATCCGCACCCCCATGACGGACCGCCATGACAGCGAGGCTCAGACGCACACCGAGTCGCTGATGGCCCGGAGATCGCCGCTGGGCCGGGTCGGCGAGCCGGAGGACGTCGCCCACGCCGTCCTGCACCTGGCGTCGGACGCGTCGGCCTTCACAACGGGTCAGATCCTGCGCCCGAACGGCGGGGTCGCGATGCCCTGGTAGCGACGCCCGACCGCCAGACCTCACGCCACCGCCCGGCCTCCAGGGCGCCGGCCGCCCGCACCTTCGGCACACAGTGCACCGGCAGCAGACTCAGCCCCCATCCCCCGGCGGCGACAGCACCCTCCAGCACCCCGGCATCGGGCGACAGCGCGAGCCGCAGTACGGCCCACCACCACAGCGCCCCGAGCCCGAGCGGCGCCCCCCAGCGCACTATCGACCCCGTCATGGCACCACCACCTCCGGCCCGAAGCTAGAAGGCCGCATCACCCGCCGGAAGGGCGCACCCACGGCACACGGATGCAGCGCAGGCCAATACCGTCACGCGCAGTGGGCACGGCCACGTCTCGGGTTTGCGGTCTGGGGCATCGCGCAGGCACGGCCGGGTCACCCGTTGGCGGCCTGGAACATCCAGTGGTGCTTCTCCAGGTCCGCGGTGATCCCGATGCAGATGTCCTGGCTGACCGGGTCCGGCTCGGCGGTCGCCTCGATCCGCTCCCGCATGCGGGTGATCACCGCACCCAGGGCATCGACCAGCGTGGCCACCGCATCCCCGTCCGTGACCCAGCCTTCCCGCACCGGGCCGATACCGCTGCCGACCGCCACGGTCGCCGCGCGCCCGTCAGGTGAGACACCCAGCGCCGAGGCACGCTCCGCGACGGTGTCGGAGTGCGTCCGCGCGGTGGCCACGACCTCGTCGAGCTGAAGGTGGACGGAGCGGAAGCGCTGCCCGACCACGTTCCAGTGGATCTGCTTGGCCACGAGGGCGAGGTCCACCAAGTCGACGAGGGCGCCCTGCAGCGCCTCGGACACGGTCTTCAGATCCGCGTCGGACAGCGGGCTCTTGACGACGTACATCCGAACCTCCCTGGTTCGCCCCGTCACATCCCTCCACCATGACCGCCACATCCCATACCGGCAAACGGACCAAAAGGGACGCGCAAGCAACGAGAAAACCCCGGCAGCGCTTCTCCGGATCTCCCGGAGAAGCCCCGACCGGGGCCTCACACACTTCGTCAGCTCAAACGCGCACGCGCGTGGGACTCACGCGGCGACCACGTCCACGGCCTCGGAGGGCGCCTTGATGGTCACCCGTTCCGGTGGCACACCGGCCACCGATACGGAACCCAGCATCGGACGCACCGGCGTGGGTACGTGCTCGCTCGACGTGGCCGCAGCGGACCGGGCCAGCTCGGCGAGTGCGAGCTCGTCGCTCACTTCACGCATGAGTTCGGACATCCGTACGTCCAGCGCGTCGCAGATGGCGGAGAGCAGCTCAGAGGAAGCCTCCTTCTGCCCCCGCTCCACCTCGGAGAGATAGCCGAGTGAGACTCGGGCGGACGAGGAGACTTCGCGCAGAGTACGGCCCTGGCGTTGGCGCTGCCGACGCAGCACGTCACCCAGCAGGCGACGGAGCAGAATCATCGGTGGCTCCCTCCTCGGACCGCGTAGCCGCATCCTTCACGCCCCACCGTACCGCCTTGCGCCGCGGCCGTGCGGGGAGCGATGTCGTGTTCACTCAGGGCTGCAAACATCAAAACCCCCCGTTCTGTTCCGTATCCTGTGCCCGCTCATTCCCGGTCTGTTCGCTCGCAAGCTCCTGGAAGAGCAGTGCGAGTACGCTCCGTACACTCTCCATACGAATGTCCGCCCGGTCGCCGTTCAACCGCAGCGAGGCCACTTTCCCGCCATCGACGGTCGGAAAATCCGCCGCGAACGGACCGTCGACGGCGATGAAAACCGTGCCGACGGGCTGCCCGTCCTGGGGTTCCGGACCGGCGACACCCGTGGTCGCAAGGCCCCAGTCGGCACCCAGCGCCTTGCGTACACCCGTCGCCATCTGGGCTGCTACCTGCGGATCCACCGCTCCCCGCTGCGCCAGCAGGGTGGCGTCGACACCCAGCAGTTCATGCTTCAACTCGGTGGCATAGGCGGTCACCGAACCCCGGAAGATCTTGGACGCTCCCGGCACCGCTGTGATTTCCGCCGCAACCAGCCCACCGGTCAAGGACTCGGCGACGGCGAGCGTCTCGCCTCTCACCGTGAGTAGTCGCACCAGGTCGGCGGCTGCGGAATTCACGCCTCCGCCTCCTCCGACGCGGCTTTGCGCTCGGCGATTCCCTGCCTGCGCAGCACAATGGCTTGTCTCACATAGTCAAGGCCGGTCACCACGGTCAGAACGACCGCCGCCGCCATCACCCACCAGCGCAGGGTCGCGAGCCACCCCGTGAGCGCCAGGACGTACATCCCGACCGCCACGCCCTGCGTGAGGGTCTTCAGCTTGCCGCCGCGGCTCGCCGGAATGACGCCGTACCGGATGACGATGAAACGCAGCAGGGTGATGCCGAGTTCCCTGCCGAGGATGACGATCGTCACCCACCAGGGCAGATCGCCGAGGGAGGACAGACAGATCAGCGCCGCGCCCATGATCGCCTTGTCGGCGATGGGGTCGGCGATCTTGCCGAAGTCGGTGACGAGGTTGTACGTGCGGGCCAGATGACCGTCGAACAGGTCGGTGATCATGGCGATGGCGAACGCCGCCCAGGCGAACGAGCGCCAGGCCGGGTCGTAGCCGCCGTCGGCCAGCATCAGTGCGACGAAGCCGGGGACGAGGACCAGCCGGAGCATCGTCAGGAGGTTGGCGATGTTCCACACACTGGCCTGGTTGACGGCCGCTGCGGTCAGCTTTGCGCCACGCTGCGACTTCGCACCGCCCGGTCCGCCGCCCGATGTACCGGAGGCGGACATGGCAGACATGGAGGGGGAACCGGACGCACCGGAGACCGCCGGCCCTTTCGCCTTGGCGGAGCCGCCCGCGGCGGATGCCGGGACTCCGGTCATCTGGTCGCCTCCTCTCCGTACCCGAGCGAGCCCTGCAACGGCTCGGCCACCAGGTCGACACCTTCCGTACCGACCACCTTCGCCTCGACCATACGACCGACGACTAGCCCTTCGCTGCTCGTGAGCAGCACCTGGCCGTCCGTCTCCGGAGCCTGGTGCGCCCCACGGCCGTACGCACCCTCTTCGCCGTCGACCGATTCGACGAGCACCTGCACGCTCTCGCCCACGCGCTCCTCCGCACGCTGCGAGACGAGTTCCTCGGCCAGCCGGGAGATATGTGCCAGTCGCTGGGCGACGACGTCCTCGTCCAGCTTCTGGTCGTACGTCGCCGCCTCGGTGCCCTCCTCGTCGGAGTAGCCGAAGACGCCGATGGCATCGAGCCGCGCGCCGTTCAGGAACCGCTCCAGCTCGGCCAGGTCGGCCTCGGTCTCACCGGGGAAGCCCACGATGAAGTTGGAGCGCACGCCGGCCTGCGGGGCCTTGCCCCTGATGGTGTCGAGCAGCTCCAGGAAGCGGTCGGTGTCGCCGAAGCGGCGCATCGCGCGCAGCACGTCCGGGGCGGAGTGCTGGAAGGACAGGTCGAAGTAGGGCGCGATCTTCGGCGTCGAGGTCAGGACATCGATGAGCCCGGGGCGCATCTCGGCGGGCTGGAGATAGCTGACGCGCACACGCTCGATGCCGTCGACCTCGGCGAGCTCGGGCAGCAGGGAGTCCAGCAGGCGGATGTCGCCGAGGTCCTTGCCGTACGAGGTGTTGTTCTCGGAGACCAGCATGATCTCCTTGACGCCCTGCTCGGCCAGCCACCGCGTCTCGTTCAGCACGTCGCTCGGCCGGCGGGAGATGAAGGAGCCGCGGAAGGACGGGATGGCGCAGAAGGAGCAGCGCCGGTCGCAGCCGGAGGCGAGCTTCACGGAGGCGACGGGCGAGCCGTCGAGTCGGCGGCGCAGCGGCGCCCGGGGACCGGACTCGGGGGCGACACCGTCAGGGAGGTCCTCAGGTGATCCGTGCCCGGGAAGCGCGACCTCGGTGGCCGACTCCTGCCGCGCGGCCGGGCTGATGGGCAGCAGCTTGCGCCGGTCGCGCGGGGTGTGGGCGGCGTGGATGCCACCGCTCAGGATGGTCCGGAGTCGGTCGGAGATGTCCGAGTAGTCGTCGAAGCCGAGCACGCCGTCGGCCTCGGGCAGCGCTTCGGCCAGTTCCTTGCCGTACCGCTCGGCCATGCAGCCCACCGCCACGACGGCCTGGGTTCTGCCATGTCCCTTGAGGTCGTTGGCCTCGAGGAGGGCGTCGACGGAGTCCTTCTTGGCGGCTTCGACGAAGCCACACGTGTTGACGACGGCGACGTCCGCGTCCTCAGCGTCCTCGACGAGATCCCAGCCGTCCGCCTCCAAGCGGCCTGCGAGCTCCTCCGAGTCCACCTCGTTACGGGCGCAGCCAAGGGTGACGAGTGCGACGGTACGGCGTTCAGGCATGGGCTCAAGACTACTTCGTCCCACTGACACCCCACGTCGACGGGGTTGGCCGATCTTGGCCAACCCCGTGCCCGCATGCCCTTAAAGAGACGGACCGTTGAAAGAGGTACCGCTCATCCGACCTGCGGATCGCCCTTCGTGTACGTCAGCCGCTCGACCGCACCCGGCTGCCAGTCGTCGTCGATCTTCTTGCCGTTGACGTACAGCTGGATCGCGCCGGCGTCACCGAGGACGAGGTTGATCTTCTCGCTGTCCTGGAAGGTCTTCGACTCACCCTGCTTGAGGAGGCCGTCGAAGAGGAGCCGGCCGTTGTGGTCCTTGGCCGAGATCCAGCTGCGGCCGTCGGCGGCGCTGACCTGCACGGTCACCTTGTCCTGGGGCGCGGCCGCGATGGCACTGTCCGACGGGTCGGGCTGCGGGTCGGTCGGCTTGGTCGGCGTGGGCGAGGCGGTCTTGCTGGTCGAGGGCGTGGACCCTTCGGCGACCTGGGTCTTGTCACCGCCCTCGTCACCGCCCTTGAACGCGGTGAACCCGACGAAGCCGACCACGGCGACGATCGCGGCGACCATGGCCGCGGTCCAGTTGGGCCCGCGCCGCTCGGGGCGGATGCGTTCCGCCTCGAAGAGCGGGGCCGCCGGGGTCGGAGCGGGCCGCCCGCCGTGATCACCGTCGTACTGAGCGAGCAGCGGAGCCGGATCGATGCCGACGGCCTTGGCCAGGGTCCGGATATGACCACGGGCGTAGACGTCCCCGCCGCACGGGCCGAAGTCGTCCGCCTCGATGGCGTGCACGATGGGCAGGCGGACCCGGGTGGCGTTGGTGACGTCGTCGACGGTCAGTCCGGCCGCGATACGCGCCTGTTGGAGGGCACGACCGACAGAAGGGCGGGCTTCCTCACGGTCGTCTTCGAACGGACGCTCGTCTTCAGGGGAGTTGCCGATGGACACGGGGGCGCCTTTCGAGCGTTTTAGCCGCCTGTGCTGCAGGTTCAGTCTAGGGGGGCGAAAGGGTGGGGCAACCGGGCGGTGGGAATTTGTACGCCATCGGTATGGCCCGACATGCCGATGGTGGGGCAGCAGCTTTTCGCTTCCCTCAACTTGACGTATGCCGCCGGGAAACGGTTGCTCAATGATCCCTTACGGGTGGGTCACGATCGAACACCCACGGCCGCACATCCGCCCGCATGGCGACCACTGTGCACCTTTCCTACCCGTCAGACTCCCCACGGATCACGGCAAGCACGCCATCCAGCTCGTCAGGTTTCACAAGAACGTCACGAGCCTTCGACCCCTCGCTGGGGCCGACGACGCCTCGGGACTCCATGAGGTCCATCAGCCGCCCCGCCTTGGCGAAGCCGACGCGGAGTTTGCGCTGAAGCATCGAGGTGGACCCGAACTGCGTCGAGACGACCAGCTCGGCGGCCTGGCACAGCAGGTCCAGGTCGTCGCCGATGTCCTCGTCGATCTCCTTCTTCTTCTTGGTGCCCACGGTGACGTCGTCCCGGAAGACCGGCGCCATCTGGTCCTTGCAGTGCTGGACGACGACCGCGACCTCTTCCTCGGTCACGAAAGCGCCCTGCATACGGGTCGGCTTGTTCGCCCCCATCGGCAGGAACAGCCCGTCGCCCTTGCCGATCAGTTTCTCGGCGCCGGGCTGGTCGAGGATGACCCGGGAGTCCGCCAGGGACGACGTCGCGAACGCGAGCCGCGACGGCACGTTCGCCTTGATCAGACCGGTGACGACATCCACCGAGGGCCGCTGCGTCGCCAGCACCAGGTGGATGCCGGCCGCGCGCGCGAGCTGCGTGATCCGCACGATCGCGTCCTCGACGTCCCGCGGCGCGACCATCATCAGGTCGGCGAGCTCGTCGACGATCACCAGCAGATAGGGGTACGGCTGGAGCTCGCGCTCACTGCCCTCGGGCAGCTTGACCTTGCCGTTCCTGATGGCCTCGTTGAAGTCGTCGATGTGCCGGTAGCCGTACGCCGCCAGGTCGTCGTACCGAAGGTCCATTTCCCGTACGACCCACTGGAGCGCCTCCGCGGCCCGCTTCGGGTTGGTGATGATCGGCGTGATCAGGTGCGGAATGCCCTCGTAGGCGGTCAGCTCGACGCGCTTGGGGTCGACGAGGACCATGCGCACGTCCTCGGGAGTCGCACGGACCATGATCGACGTGATCAGGCAGTTGATGCACGACGACTTACCGGAACCGGTGGCTCCGGCGACGAGGACGTGCGGCATCTTCGCCAGGTTGGCCATGACATAGCCGCCCTCGACGTCCTTGCCGAGCGCCACCAGCATCGGATGGTCGTCCTCGGCGGCCGCGGCGAGCCGCAGCACATCGCCCAGATTGACCATCTCGCGGTCGGTGTTCGGGATCTCGATGCCGACCGCCGACTTGCCGGGGATCGGGCTGATGATCCGCACGTCCGGGCTGGCGACGGCGTACGCGATGTTCTTCGTCAGCGCGGTGATCCGCTCGACCTTCACGGCGGGGCCGAGCTCGACCTCGTAGCGCGTGACCGTCGGCCCGCGCGTGAAGCCGGTGACGGCGGCGTCGACCTTGAACTCGGAGAAGACGGTGGTGAGCGAGGCGACGACGGCGTCGTTGGCGGCGCTGCGAGCCTTGCCGGGGCCCCCGCGGGTGAGCAGGTCGAGCGACGGCAGGGAGTAGGTGATGTCGCCGGACAGCTGGAGCTGCTCGGCGCGCGGCGGCAGGTCTCGGATCTCCTCAGGGGGCTTCGTGAGATCCAGTACGTCCCCCTTGAGCTTCTCCTGCTTCGGACGCGCGGCCGGGACGGGCGCCGGCGTCGGAGTGGGTGTCGGGGTGGCCTCCTCGCGGTCCCCCACAGTCACGCCCTGGGTGAGGTCGGCGACGATCGGGGACGGCGGCATCCCGTGCATCACGGCACCGTCGAGCGCGGCGGCGGCGGCCGCGGCGACGTCCACGGCGTCCATCTGCCGGTCCATGTCGGGCTGCGGCACCGCGGAGCGCCTCGGACGGCTGCGACGCCGCGAGAGGGCCTCCTGCTCCGCGTGCTCGGGGTCGTACGCCTCGGGCTTCGGAGTGCGCCGGCGCGAGCGCGCGGGCAGCGCGTCCCGCCACTGGTCCTCGTACTGCTCGTCGTCCTCGGTGAAGTCGTCGTCGGCCGGGTCGTGGACGAGGCCGAGCTTCCTGCCGAGCAGCCGCAGTCGCTGCGGAATCGCGTTGACCGGAGTCGCCGTGACGACCAGCAACCCGAAGATCGTGAGCAGCACGAGCAGCGGTACGGCGAGCACCTCGCCCATGGTGTACGTCAGCGGGGTCGCCGCGCCCCAGCCGATGAGGCCGCCCGCGTCCCTTATGGCCTGCATGCCGTCGCTGCGGGCGGGCGAGCCACAGGCGACGTGGACCTGGCCGAGCACGCCGATGAGGAGCGCGGACAGACCGATCACGATGCGGCCGTTGGCCTCGGGCTGCTCGGGGTGGCGGATGAAGCGCACGGCGATGATCGCGAGCAGCAGCGGCACGAGCAGGTCGAGGCGGCCGAAGGCACCGGTGACCAGTATTTCGACGAGATCGCCGACGGGACCGCGCAGATTCGACCACGTGCCGGCGGCGACGATCAGGGCGAGGCCGAGGAGCAGCAGCGCGATGCCGTCCTTGCGGTGTGCCGGGTCGAGGTTCTTCGCTCCCTGACCTATGCCGCGGAAGACCGCTCCGACGGCATGTGCGGTACCGAGCCAGATCGCCCGCACGAGCCACACGATGCCCCCGGTGGGGTTCGGCGCCGGCTTGGGCGCGGGCTTCTTCGCCGCGGCCTTCCTGGCGGGCGCCTTCTTGGCCGGAGCCTTTTTGGCAACGGCCTTCTTGGCCGGTCCCTTCGCGGGAACGGCCGCCTTCTTCGCAGGCTTCTTGGCGGCAGAGGGACGTGGGGCCATGGGTGTGAGGTTACCGGTGGAGACGACAACGGACACGTGTGCCCAGTGCTTCACCCGTTCGTGTCGCCCTTGTGGGGGCGGGAAATTGACGCGCGCTCAAACCCCGCGTGCACGCCCGCACAACGGCGGACGTCGCGGGGTTCAGTTCTGCGACGGCACAGAAGGAGTGCTCCCCGTGCCCGGCTCCAGCGCGTCCAGCGCGCGGCGCAGGCCGGTGAGTTTGCGCTCCAGATGGGCGGCCGTGGCCACCGCGGCCGCGTCCGCTGACTCATCGTCGAGCTGCTTGGACAGCGCCTCGGCCTGCTCCTCGACGGCCGCGAGCCGCGCCGACAGTTCGGCGAGCAGCCCGGCGGGTTCCTTCGCCTCGCCGACCGCGGTCTTGCCTCCGCCGCCCTCCAACTGGAGCCGCAGCAGGGCCGCCTGCTCCCGGAGCTGGCAGTTCTTCATGTACAGCTCGACGAAAACGGAGACCTTCGCGCGCAGCACCCACGGGTCGAAGGGCTTGGAGATGTAGTCCACCGCGCCCGCCGCATAGCCGCGGAAGGTGTGGTGCGGACCGTGGTTGATGGCGGTGAGGAAGATGATCGGGATGTCCCGGGTCCGCTCTCTCCGCTTGATGTGCGCGGCGGTTTCGAAGCCGTCCATGCCCGGCATCTGGACATCCAGCAGGATGACCGCGAAGTCGTCCGTCAGCAGTGCTTTGAGCGCTTCTTCCCCGGACGATGCCCGCACCAGCGTCTGATCGAGCGCGGAGAGGATGGCCTCCAACGCCAGCAGATTCTCCGGCCGGTCATCGACCAGGAGGATCTTGGCCTTCTGCACCATGGCCCGCCCTCCTCGCCCCGGCTTGGGGCCTCCCCTGTCCTCAGGACTTGGGGTGACGCCGATGTACGTCGCCCCAGGGGACGACTCCCTTGCGCCGCCCGTCCTTGTGCCGGTCATGGTAGCCGCACCCCGCCTGTCGCCACACCCTGTCACCGCGATGTCACTGTGCACGTAGCAGAAACGCAGCAGGAGACCAGAAGGTTCCCCGTATCCCGTACTTCTACACGGCTCCGGCCACACTGAGTCAGCAACTCCGGGTGAACACCGAAGGTTCCCACCACATCCCCGCCGCTTCGCCTCGCGCCCCGACGGTTCTCGTCACTCCTCCCTCATCCACTGATCCATCACCGCCAGCAGGTGATCAGGGTCGACCGGCTTCGTCACATAGTCGGAAGCGCCCGACTCGATCGCCTTCTCCCGGTCGCCCTTCATCGCCTTCGCGGTGAGCGCGATGATCGGCAGCCCGGCGAACTGCGGCATCCTGCGGATCGCCGTCGTCGTCGCGTACCCGTCCATCTCGGGCATCATGATGTCCATCAGGACGACCGCCACATCGTCGTGCTGTTCCAGGACCTCGATGCCCTCACGGCCGTTCTCGGCGTACAGCACGGACAGGCCGTGCTGCTCCAGGACGCTGGTGAGCGCGAAGACGTTGCGGATGTCGTCGTCGACGATCAGCACCTTCTGCCCGCCGAACCGGATGCCCCGCTGCGACCGCGGCGCCGCTTCCTGGTCGGTCGCGGGCCAGCGCTCAGGCGTCGCCCTGCCCAGCTGTTCGGCCGCGATGGGAGTCGCCCTGCGCCGGCGCCGGAAGAGGGCGGCCGGGCCGTTCTGCGCATCGCGGTACGACTTCACCTCGGCCGGCGTCTCGATCTCCACCTCGGACAGCTCCGACAACTCGGCCGCGGCCCGGGCAGCGGACGCCACCAGGTCGCCGGCCTCCAGTGCGGGCAGCCCCTGCTGGTACCCCTGGGGCGGCAGTTCGCTCGGGTGCAGCGGCAGATACAGCGTGAACGTCGAGCCGCGCCCCGGCTCGCTCTGCGCGTGGATCTCACCGCCGAGCAGCTGAGCGATCTCCCGCGAGATCGACAGGCCCAGGCCCGTACCGCCGTACTTGCGGCTGGTCGTGCCGTCCGCCTGCTTGAACGCCTCGAAGATCACCCGCATCTTGCTGGCCGCGATACCGATGCCTGTGTCGGTCACCGAGAAAGCGATCAGATCCGCGTCCGCGTCACGCAGCGAGCCCGTCTCCAGGAGCTGCTCCCGAATCGCCAGCGGGACGTCCGCGCCTGCCGGCCGGATGACCAGCTCGACGGACCCGGAGTCGGTGAACTTCACCGCGTTGGACAGCAGGTTGCGCAGCACCTGGAGCAGCCGCTGCTCGTCGGTGTGCAGCGTGGCGGGCAGTTCGGGAGACACTCGCACGGACAGGTCGAGGCCCTTCTCCGCGGTCAGCGGGCGGAAGGTGGCCTCCACGTAGTCGACGAGCTGGACGAGCGCGATGCGCGTCGGCGAGACGTCCATCTTGCCCGCCTCGACCTTCGACAGGTCGAGGATGTCGTTGATCAGCTGGAGCAGGTCGGAGCCTGCTCCGTGGATGGTCTCGGCGAACTCGACCTGCTTCGGGGTGAGGTTGGCGTCCGCGTTGTCGGCGAGCAACTTGGCGAGAATCAGCAGCGAGTTGAGCGGCGTACGCAGCTCGTGCGACATGTTGGCGAGGAACTCGCTCTTGTAGCGCATGGAGACGGCGAGCTGCTCGGCGCGCTCCTCCAGGACCTGCCGAGCCTCCTCGATCTCGGTGTTCTTGACCTCGATGTCGCGGTTCTGCTGGGCCAGCAGTTCGGCCTTCTCCTCCAGTTCGGCGTTGGACGCCTGGAGGGCCTTCTGCCGGTTCTCCAACTCCTCCGACCGCTCCCGGAGTTGCTCGGTCAGCTCCTGCGACTGCCTCAGCAGCACCTCGGTCTTGGTGTTGACCGAGATGGTGTTGACGCTGGTCGCGATCATCTCGGCGATCTGGTTGAGGAAGTCCTTCTGGATCTGCGTGAAGGGCGTGAAGGACGCCAACTCGATGACGCCGAGGACCTGGCCCTCGAACAGCACCGGAAGGACGATCACTTGCGCGGGCGGCGCCTCTCCGAGCCCGGAGGAGATCTTCAGATAGCCGCTGGGCGCGTTCTCCACGAGGATCGTGCGCCGCTCCTCGGCGGCCGTCCCGATCAGCGCCTCGCCCGGCCGGAACGACGTCGGCATGGAGCCCATGGAGTAGCCGTACGACCCGAGCATGCGCAGTTCGTACGCGTCCTCGTGGTCGCCGCTCGTGTCCTTGCCGTCGACGAGCGGCAGCGCGAGGAAGAACGCGCCGTGCTGCGCGGAGACCACCGGCGTCAGCTCGCTCATGATCAGCGAGGCCACGTCGTCCAGGTCGCGACGGCCCTGCATCAGGGCGGAGATACGGGCGAGGTTGCCCTTGAGCCAGTCCTGCTCCTTGTTGGCGATCGTGGTGTCGCGCAGGTTGGCGATCATCTTGTTGATGTAGTCCTGGAGTTCCTGGATCTCGCCGGAGGCGTCCACGTCGATCTTCAGGTTCAGGTCGCCGCGGGTCACGGCGGTCGCCACGCGCGCGATGGCGCGCACCTGCCGGGTGAGGTTCCCGGCCATCTCGTTCACGGACTCGGTCAGGTCGCGCCAGGTGCCGTCGACGTCACGCACGCGTGCCTGGCCGCCGAGCTGGCCTTCCGTGCCCACCTCGCGGGCGACTCGGGTGACCTCCTCGGCGAACGACGACAGCTGGTCGACCATGGTGTTGATCGTCGTCTTGAGCTCGAGAATCTCACCGCGAGCGTCGATGTCGATCTTCTTCGTCAGGTCACCCTTGGCGATGGCGGTCGTGACCATGGCGATGTTGCGCACCTGACCGGTCAGGTTGGACGCCATCTGGTTCACGGACTCGGTGAGGTCCTTCCACGTACCCGCCACGCCCGGTACGTGCGCCTGCCCGCCCAGGATGCCGTCCGTGCCCACCTCTCGGGCCACCTTGGTGACCTGGTCGGCGAACGAACTCAGTGTCTTCACCATGGTGTTGAAGGTGTCCGCGAGCTGCGCGACCTCGCCGCGCGCCTCGATCGTCACCGTCCGGGTCAGGTCGCCGTTGGCGACGGCCGCCGCGACCTGGGAGATGTTCCGCACCTGCATGGTCAGGTTCTTGGCCATCAGGTTGACGTTGCCGCTGAGGTCCTTCCAGATGCCGGTGACGCCCGGTACATGCGCCTGGCCGCCCAGGATGCCCTCGGTGCCCACCTCGCGGGCCACCCGGGTCACCTGCTCGGCGAAGGCCGACAGCTGGTCGACCATCGTGTTGACGGTGGTGACGAGTTCGAGGATCTCGCCCTTCGCGTCGACGGTGATCTTCTTGGACAGGTCGCCCTTGGCGACCGCGGTCGTGACCTCGGCGATCTGGCGCACCTGAATGGTCAGGTTGTTCGCCATGAAGTTCACGGACTGGGTGAGGTCCTTCCAGGTGCCGGAGACCCCCTGCACCTCGGCCTGACCGCCGAGCTGGCCCTCCGTGCCCACCTCGCGGGCGACGCGGGTGACCTCCTCGGCGAACGACGACAGCTGGTCCACCATCGTGTTCAGGGTGTTCTTCAGCTCCAGGATCTCGCCGCGCGCGTCCACGGTGATCTTCTGAGAGAGGTCACCACGGGCCACCGCGGTCGCGACCTGTGCGATGTTCCGCACCTGCGCGGTGAGGTTGCCCGCCATGCCGTTCACGGAATCGGTCAGGTCGCGCCACACACCGGCGACGCCGGGCACCTGCGCCTGACCGCCGAGGCGGCCCTCCGTGCCCACCTCGCGGGCGACCCGGGTCACCTGGTCGGCGAAGGCGGAGAGCTGGTCGACCATCGTGTTGATGGTGTTCTTCAGCTCCAGGATCTCGCCGCGCGCGTCGACGTCGATCTTCTGGGAGAGGTCACCGCGGGCCACCGCCGTCGTGACCTGGGCGATCTGCCGCACCTGCGACGTCAGGTTGCCACCCATGAAGTTGACGGAGTCGGTGAGCTCCTTCCACGTACCGGACACACCCGGTACGACGGCCTGCCCGCCGAGGCGGCCCTCCGTGCCCACGTCCCGGGCCATCCGGGTCACCTGCTCGGCGAAGGACGACAGCTGGTCCACCATCGTGTTCACGGTGTTCTTCAGCTGGAGCATCTCGCCGGAGACGTCCACGGTGACCTTCTGCGACAGGTCGCCGTTGGCCACCGCCGTGGTCACCTGGGCGATGTTCCTCACCTGTCCGGTGAGGTTCTGGAACGCGGTGTTGACGGAGTCCGTCAGGTCCTTCCACGTCCCCGCCGCCCCGGGCACCTGCGCCTGTCCGCCGAGCTCACCCTCGACACCGACCTCGCGGGCCACGCGGGTGACCTCGGAACCGAAGGACGACAGCTGGTCCACCATGCCGTTGACGGTGTTCTTCAGCTCCAGCATCTCGCCGGCCACGTCGACGGTGACCTTCTGCGACAGGTCACCGCTGGCCACGGCCGTCGTCACGGCGGCGATGTCCCGCACCTGAGTCGTGAGGTTCCGGAAGACCGTGTTGACGGAGTCCGTCAGGTCCTTCCACGTCCCTGCGGCCCCCGGCACATTCGCCTGACCGCCGAGGCGCCCCTCGCCACCGACCTCGTTGGCCACGCGGGTGACCTCGTCCGCGAAGACACGCAGCGTCTCGGTCATCTGGTTGATCGTGTCGGCCAGCTGCGCAACCTCACCGCGCGCCGACACCGTCACCTTCTGCGACAGGTCACCATTGGCCACCGCCGTCGTCACCTGTGCGATACCGCGCACCTGTGCCGTCAGGTTGCCGGCCATGAGGTTCACCGAATCGGTGAGGTCCTTCCACACCCCGGCCACACCCGGCACCTGCGCCTGCCCGCCGAGCTCGCCCTCGGTACCCACCTCACGGGCGACTCGCGTCACCTCGGAGGAGAAGGACGACAGCTGGTCCACCATCGTGTTGACGGTGTTCTTCAGCTCCAGCATCTCGCCGGCCACATGAACCGTGACCTTCCGGGACAAGTCGCCCTTCGCGACCGCGGTCGTCACCAGCGCGATGTCCCGCACCTGGGCCGTCAGCCGGTACGCCATGGTGTTGACGGAGTCCGTGAGATCCTTCCACGAACCCGACATACCGCGCACCTGGGCCTGTCCACCCAGCTTGCCCTCGGTCCCGACCTCGCTGGCGACCCGGGTGACCTCGTCCGTGAAGGTCGACAGCTGGTCGACCAGATTGTTGACGGTCCGCCCGACCTTGAGGAACTCCCCGCGCAGGGGTTGCCCGGTGGTGCCGTCAGGCGCCTGCGTCCGCAGCTCCATGCGCGGCGACAGATCACCCTCGGCCACCGCGGACAGCACCCGGCCGACCTCGGAGACCGGTCGTACGAGATCGTCGACCAGGGCGTTCGAGGCATCGATGGCGGCCGCCCAGGAGCCCTGACAGGCGCCTGATTCCAGCCGTTCCGTGAGTTTTCCCTCACGCCCCACCATGCGCCGCACCCGCGACAACTCACCCGTCAGATGGAGATTGCGGTCGGCCACCTCGTTGAAAACCGCAGCAATCTCCGACACCACGCCATCGCCGGACACCGTGAGCCGCTTGCGGAAGTTCCCGTCCCGCATCGACACGAGCGCCGCCAGCAGTCTGTCCAGCGTGGCCGTGTCCACCGCGGTGGTCCCACCACGCGGTTTGCGCTGTTTGGTCAGGGACTGTCCGCCTTTCGCGCGCGTCTTAGTGCCCCGCGTCGCTGCGCCAGACTCCACTTGTCCCTCCCGCAGGGGTCGACCGTTACTGCTGTGTTCCGGTACGACTGCTCGGCGTACCAGTTACTACTGCGCATTTCCGTCGGATCTGCCAGGCCACACCCCGGGCTGCTGCCCGCCCGAAGGGGATCTCACTCTGCCTGCCCGGACCTTCACAAGAAGCTTGCCCAGTGTTTCACCCTCGCTGAACCCGGCCATAACAGTTCGGCAGCTTCGCACACCGTCCGCACACCCTCGGGACGGAAACACTGCAGACCGGCATCCGCATGGACGGCGAAGGTAAGTAACCTTGCATGCGGCTGTCCAGCCTCGCCGGTCCGTCCGGCCTGGGCGGTGGCACGAGAACGAGCGGGCATCGGAGGGGCGGCCGCAGCATGACCACCGGACTGATCCCCGGGGGACATCCCCCGGACCCAAGGCCGACGGGCGGCCTGCCGTCGCAAACGCGGCACGAGCCGGTCGGCCACGGAGCCCTGCACGTCGACAACCGGTCGAGGAGTTCTGTGATCACCGCGCGCGCGGCCGCCAGCTTCGAGCCCGTCGGGCGATCCGTCGCGACCGCCCGCGCCTTCGTCCGCGACACGCTCCAGGGCTGGGGCTTCGCCGACATCGTCGACGATGCTGTGGTTCTCACGAGCGAACTGGTGACCAACGCCGTCGTGCATGCGGGCACCTCCGCGGACGTCCTGTGCCTGCGCAGTGACGACGGCGTCCGGATCGAGGTCGCCGACCGCTACCCCGAACGCGAGATCCCGCTCCAGGGCTCGGCCGTCAACATGGGCAGCCCCGACCGCGAGGGCGGCCGCGGCCTCCAGCTGTGCGCGGCGCTGGCCGGCCGCTGGGGCGTCGAGTACACGCCCACGCACAAGCAGGTCTGGTTCCAACTCGCCCTCCCCGAGCGCGCGGTCGGCACCCGCGCGGCAGGCCCCTCCCTCCCCGCCGACCTCCTGCCGCTCGCCGACGGCCGGGTCCGCGTCGCCGTCGTCCAGATCGACCGCACGGGCTGTATCGCCTCCTGGAACGAGGACGCCGAGGACCTCTTCGGGTACGCCGGCGAACAGGTCACCGGCAAGCCCCTGACCGACCTCGCGGCCTGGCCGCACACCCCGGGCACCAGCACCGGCATCGCGGAGGCGCTCCAACTCTCGCGCTGGGAAGGCAGTTACGGCATCCGCGGCGCCAACGGCCGCGTGACCCCGGTGTACGCCTCCCACCTCAGGGTCCGCGACACGGGCGGCGAGCCGTCCACGGTCTGCCTTCTCGTACGAGACCATGAACGCGCCGTCCTCCAGACGCCGTTGCGGCTCTCCTCGTCCGACTCCGGCAGCTCCGCCGACGGCGGGAGCGCCGACCCCTTCGAGGTGTTCATCGGCTCCCCGGCCCCGGACGATCTCGACGGCCTCCTCCAGCGCACGGTCGAGCGCGCCCGCGACATGCTCGACGCCGACAGCGCCTTCCTGCTCCTGGCGACCGACGACGAAACGGAGTTGGAGGTCCGCGCCTCCACGGGCCTGCCCTCCGCCCGCCAGCGCTTCGCCCGCGTCCCCGTCGAGGCGGGCCCCGGCCGCTACGGCTCGGCCCGGATGCCTGCGGTCCACGACGACCTGACGGCCGTACCGGGCGCCGTACCCCTGCTCAGCGGCACGGGCATGCGCTCGGTCGTCACGGTCCCGCTGAAGGTCGAGGGCCGCCTCACCGGCTCCCTGGGCGTCGCCGCCGAGGGCCCCGGAAGATACTCGAACGAGGAGGCGCTGCGCCTCCAGTTCGCCGCGGACCGCATCGCGTTGGCCGTCGAGTCGGCCCGCCTGGGTGAACTGGAGCGCCTGCGCCGAGGCTCGCTGAGCTTCCTGGTCGAGGCCTCCGATCTCCTCGCCGGCACCCTCGACCGCGACCAGACGCTCGCCCTCATGGCCCAGATGACCGTCCCGACCCTGGCGACCTGGTGCGCGGTCTACACGATCGCCGACCAGGCCTCGGAGCCGTACCTGTCGTACGTCCTGCACGAGGACGAGGAACTCATCGACGGCATCAAGTCGTTGCTGTCGAAGATCGCCCCGCCTGACCCGGTCCCCACGCCCGGTGCCCGCGTCTGGTCGGCCCCTGCGGAGGCCGCCCACCAGGCGGCGCTGCGCACGTCCATGCGCAGCCTGGGCCTCGGCGAGCCCATCCCGCGCGTCAGCTCGGGCATCGGCCCGACGCTGGCCACGGCGTCCGCCGTCGGCGGCGAGACAGTCGTCCTGCCCCTCGTGGCCCGCAACCGCGTCATCGGCATGCTGACGCTCGGCAAGCCGACGGACGAACACTTCCGCCAGGAAATCCTGGAGCTGGCCGAGGACTTGTCCCGCCGAGCAGCCCTGGCCCTGGACAACGCCCGCCTCTACTCCGAGCGCACGGCCATCAGCCAGGCCCTCCAGCGCAGCCTCCTGCCGCCCGAGCTCCCCGAGATCGAGGGCGTCGAGGTCGAGGTCATCTACCGCGCCGCCGGCGAGGGCAACGAGGTCGGCGGTGACTTCTACGACGTCTTCCCCATCAGCGACGGCGCCTACGGCTTCGCCATCGGCGACGTCTGCGGTACGGGCCCGAACGCGGCGGCCGTCACAGGCCTGGCCCGGCACGCCCTCCGCCTGCTCGCCCGCGAGGGCCTCAGCGGCCCGGCGGTCCTGGAGCGCCTGAACTCCGCCATCCTCGACGAGGGCGCCCGCAGCCGCTTCCTGACGCTCCTGTACGGCGAGATGCGCCCGCAGGACGACGGCAGCGCGGAGTTGAAGGTGGTCTGCGCCGGCCACCCGCTCCCCCTCCGCCTGCGCCAGGACGGCACGGTCGAACCGGCCGCCGAACCCCAGCCGCTCCTCGGTGTCATGGAGGATCTCGAGCTCTACGAGCAGACGGTCACCCTGGACCCCGGCGACGTCCTCCTGTGCGTCACGGACGGCGTCACCGAACGCCGCGAAGGAACCCGCATGCTGGGCGACGACGGCCTCACCGACGTCCTCACGACCTGCACAGGCCTCACGGCCGGCGCCGTGGCGGCCCGCATCATGCGCGCAGTGGAACGCTTCGCATCCGACGCCCCGTCCGACGACATGGCGATCCTTGCCATGCGAGTCCCGGGACTCCACAAGGACTAGAAAACGAGAAAGGCCCCCCGCCGTTGGGCGGGGGGCCTTTTCGATGGAGCCCCCAAACGGAATCGAACCGTTGACCTTCTCCTTACCATGGAGACGCTCTACCGACTGAGCTATAGGGGCCTGTCGCAATTTCGAGGTTTCCCTCGCAGCGACGGAATAGATCATACCCCGAACAGACCTGTGCTCCCAACCCCGCTCTTCCCTTTAGAAGGCGGGCTGAAGCAGTCCCCCGAGGGCGTTGCAAGCGGACACTATTCGCTGCATGTCCCGCTTCGTCAACAACGCATCCACGGGCAGCGCCAGCGTTTCGTCAGCGGCCCGCTCGGTCTCCGGCAGGGACACACACCGACGGAACTCCGGCAGCCGATGCACGGGGGTCTTCACCGGCACCCGGCACTCGACTCCCCTGGCCCGCAACGCCCGAGCGAACGCGTCCCGGTCCGGCCGCCCGTTCCCCGGCACCCGCACGACGTACTGCTGATAGGTGTGCCCGTCACCGCCATCGGGCGTCAGCACACCCGTCAACTTCGCATCGAGATAGGAGGCACGCTGCCTGCGCTGAGCAATCTCGTCGTACGGCACCTCGGACTCCCTCTGCTCCAGCACCAGCAGCCCATGCCGCTGACCGAGCTCGTGCAGCCGCGGGATGTCCGCGGGCCGACCGAAGCGGTGTACGACAACCAGGGCCGCCGTCCGCGGAGTTATGGCCGCCGCGGCAGCGGACGCGTCAACGCAGTACGTCACCGGGTCTATGTCGGCGAACACCGGAAGCGCACCGGCCAACGCCACGGCCTCGGCGACCTCCGCGTTCCCGAACGCCGGGACGACGACCTCGTCACCGACGCCGACGCCGGCCGCCCGGAGCATTGCAGCAGTACCCATGCTGCGGATGTTTGTTGCGCAACGTGAACTTCAAGTAAAGCGAAACAAAAAAGGGTTGGACCCAGAACCGAAGTTCTGGGTCCAACCCTTTCAATGATTGTTCGGCGGTGTCCTACTCTCCCACAGGGTCCCCCCTGCAGTACCATCGGCGCTGTAAGGCTTAGCTTCCGGGTTCGAAATGTAACCGGGCGTTTCCCTCACGCTATGACCACCGAAACACTATGAAGTTCGACCGGAAAAAACACGGTCGTTGCCTCAGAACTAACACAGTGGACGCGAGCAACTGAGGACAAGCCCTCGGCTTATTAGTACCAGTCAGCTCCACCGGTTACCCGGCTTCCACATCTGGCCTATCAACCCAGTCGTCTACTGGGAGCCTTACCCTCTTATAGAGGTGGGAACACTCATCTCGAAGCAGGCTTCCCGCTTAGATGCTTTCAGCGGTTATCCCTCCCGAACGTAGCCAACCAGCCATGCCCTTGGCAGAA
>NZ_JBIUCC010000005.1:0-40945 GCF_044593495.1 Streptomyces sp. NPDC051963
GCGAACAAGCCCCACGGGGCTCCCTATGTTGTCTAGGCCCACCGTCAAGCATCACGTGGGACCAGATCGTCAGGCATCAGCTGGGATCCGACACGCTACGCTGGGTCCCTGGCCGTCGCGCGGCCATGCGCTGGCCTCGTCTTTCCACCCGATCGTCGGCTCTCCAGCGCTCGGCCTTCGATCGCGTCGGCGACGCGCTGCGGGGTGACGGCAACGATCCGGACGATGACGACGGCGCGGCCGGTGTCCTCGTAGCCGTGTAATCCGCCCTCGAATGCGGTTGCCGTCAAACACTGCCGTCAAGGCAAAAGCCAGAGGCCCTGTGGATCACTCCACAGGGCCTCTGACGTGCTGTGCACTCGGCAGGATTCGAACCTGCAACCTTCTGATCCGTAGTCAGATGCTCTATCCGTTAAGCTACGAGTGCTTGTGTTCTGTTCTTGTCTCCGTTTCCTGCCCTTCGGGGGCGGTCGCGGCGACAGGAAGAACATTACATGACTGCCGCCGCCATGTGAAATCCGTTAGCCATACCCCTTGCGAGCTGCGGAAACGGCGTTCAGGGGGGCCTGTCCTGGAACGGCCGAAACCACGTCAGGCGGCAGGAACCGGCCGCCCAGATCTGATCACCTTGGCCGACCTCCGACCAGCCACGTGCCTCCGCCCCCGTGGCAGGCTCAGATCTCCGTATTCCGCAGCGTCAGGACAGCGACGCGGCGCGCGGCGGGGTGGCCGTGCCGTGCACGCGACGGGCGTGTGCGGCGAATGCCCGCGGAGCCAGTCGGGGCGCCAGCAGGCGTACCTGGAACGGTGCGTCGGCCAGGACGCCCTTGACGACCTCGCGGTCCCCCTCGTACATCGCCATGCCGAAGACCACGGGGAATTCCTGCTTGCTGAACAGGGCTTGCCCGTGGGCGCCCAGCTGCTTCCACTCGGATTCGGTGACGAGTTTCTCGGCCAACGGCAGGATCTGCTCCTCCTCCAGCGCCATGTGCGCCATGAGGGCGGTGTTGAGGGTCTCGCAGGCGTCGGCGACGGCCTCGCCCCCGAGCCCTGTCTGCCGCCACGGAGTGAGCAGTTCGCTGATCTGCTCGAGCGCAGCCTCGAGGGACGCATGCTGGGACTGCATCGTCGGCACGATGCTCTGCGTGCTCTCCCCACCCCGCTCCAGCAGCATCGGCCAGAGGATCACGTCCTCGGCCTCGTGGTGGACGTGCAGGACCCGGCACATCAGGTCCAGGTGCGCCCCGACTATTTCGCTGCGCCCGGTATCCCCCTCGGCGACCCCGCGAACCAGCCCGGGAATGAGCCCGAACTCCCGCCGGAAGACGGTGTGAACCATGTACATGTCCCGGACGTCTGCAGGGGACTCGGTGTGCTTGGGCATCTCTGTCTCTTCTGTCTGCTCTGTGCCGTGCTGTCTTTTTTGGACTTTTGGAATGGTTAGGACTTTTGGAGCTGCCGGGGCTGTTGGAGCGTTGGGAATGACGGTGCGTCAGCATCCGTGGGTACGTTTACGGAGTCCGAGTCGTTTGACCGCGGCGCGGATGACGCCCCTCGCGGGCCCGATGATCTGGCCAGGCGGGCCACTTCCTCATCGTTCTATCAGAACTTCGCGCTGCAGCCGCCCGGCAGCTGCAGGAAATGAGGAAGGCTTTACCGCAAACCTTCCTACAGCCAGTGTGGAGGTTAATTCACCGATAATTCATCGAGCCTTCTTCTGGCGCGAATCAAAAGACTTCTTGTCGACATCGCGAGCCCGGCGATATCCCGGAGACAGCTGTAACCGGACGCGGTGGCCCGGTGCTCCTACTCACCCGGCCACCGCGCACCCGGCTTACAGCGTGCATCCCGTACCGACTGAAGGATGATCAGTGATCAGCCCTTGCGGTACCGCTCCACGATGTCAGCGGCGATCTTCAGGGCGTGGTCGACACTGTCCGCGTTGTAAGTGAGATCGAGGAACGCTCCGTCGTACCCCAGCTCGCGGGCGGACTGCAGGACGGGAACAGCCGATTCGACGGGGTGACCAGGGGCGATGTTGACCCGCAGTTCCCGCCTGAGCACGCTCGGATCCCGGCCTGCGACTTCCGCCCGCTGCTTGATGACCTGCCAGGGGCCCTCCAGAGTCTCGAGGTCCGGTCCGTCACCCACCACAGTCACGGGCAGCCAGCCGTCGCCCCGGCGACCGATTCGATCGAGGGCACCGGCCACGAATCCGGCCAGCAGGACAGGCGGCCCCGGCTTCTGGAACGGGCGCAGATCCATGCGTGACGGCGGGATCTGCCACAGCTTGCCCTGGTGTTCGACCGGGTCGGAGGTCCACATGGCCTGGAAGACGTCGAGAATCTCCTCCAGCCGTGCACCACGCCCGGACCAGGGCACGCCGAGCGCCTCGTACTCGCTACGCATCCAGCCCACCCCGAAGCCGATGTCGAGCCGCCCCTGGCTGAGCAGATCCAGGGAGGTGAGTGAGCGTCCGAGCAGCAGCGGGGTGTGCCACGGCGCGTCCAGGGTGCTCGTGGCCAGCCGGACCCTGGTGGTGACCGCCGCGGCGGCCGTCAGCGTGACGATGGGATCGACCGATCGCGCCTGCTCCACCGGCCACGGCTGCTCCGGCGTGCAGCCGGGGTAGATCTCGGACGGCTGCAACGGGGTCAGCGCCCGGTCCGCCGCCCACAGCGCGTCGTAGCCCATCCGCTCGGCCTCCACGGCGAACCCGGCGACCAGATGGGGCTCCGCAAGCGGACCGAACTGCGGTAGTGCCGTACCTATACGCACGACTTCATCTCCCTTTCCTCTTCCTCTGGCTTTTGCGGCCCCGTGGAACAGCCCAGATGAGATGACCGGTCAGTACGGGGCAACGGCGCCGGGAGCAAATCTTCCCTTACGAGCACGGGATGCGACCGCTGCGCCGGCGACGCCTGGGGCAGCGCGAATTCCGACCGGTACTGTCCTTTTGCTCAGCCGACGCAAAAACCATCCCACACCAAGAAAATGAATCAGCACGGGGAGTGTCGTAATCGTCGGGGGAGCACCGCAGGTATCGGGACGGTGCGAGGGCTTCACGACGGTGTCCACCATCTACGCCGGCATCGTCACCGGCAGGATGCGGCTCCGTGCAGTCGAGTCGCAGGTGCCACTGCCACCCGTCGCGTCACCGCGGTGGAAAGGCCCTGCACACGACTCAGGGAGCCCAGCCCAAATGGCCGAACTCCCTGGTCAGGTGGCGGAGGCGGAGGGATTTGAACCCTCGATGGGATTGAAGTCCCAAACCGCATTAGCAGTGCGGCGCCATAGACCGGACTAGGCGACGCCTCCCGCACAGCCGCCCGCGCGAGCGCGAGTGGTGCGTGCAGATGATGACACAGTCGAGCGTGGTGTCACCAATCGCCCCCCACGGTACTAGGCAGGCAGGCCACAGGGCAAAGGGCTTGGGGTGCGGTGGAGCGGGGCGCAACCGTGGAGGCCGTACGGCGTTAGTCAGGTCATGTTGCAGGTCACCCGGATTCTCCTTACTGCCGTCGCCTCCGTTGCCGCGATCGGTTCGCCGGCGGCGACGTCGTACGCCGCCGGTCATGTCGAGGCCGCTCCGCCACCCGTCCGCGACGAGGACCGGGGCGGGGATCACCTCACCGTCACCGTCCGGCACGCGGGCGGCGATGCGGACGGGACGTATGAGCTGTACTGCCATCCCGGCGGAGGCAGCCACCCCGAGGCGGGGGCCGCGTGTGCGGCCGTCGACCGGAACACCCGGTGGGGGAAGGAGACCTTCGCTCCCGTGCCGGACGGCACCATCTGCACCATGCAGTACGGCGGCGCCGCCACCGCGCATGTCACCGGAACCTGGAGCGGGCGTCCCGTCGACACGACGTACAGCCGCAGTGACGGGTGTGAGATCGGCCGCTGGGATCGGCTCGTGCCGCTGCTGCCCGACCTCACTCGGGCCTGAGGTCAATTCCGGGGCTCACCCCACTGACGTACAGACATGGACGCAGAGACATGGAGTACAGACATGGACGTACAGACATTCCATGGCGGAATCAGGGGGACCGTAAAAGTCCCGCGAAGGTCTCGCGCGGTGCGGGCGGAGCGAAAACGCGCGGTCACGCGTGCGGCGCCGCCGTCCGCGTCACGTAGTCGTCACTTCGTCGTGCGACCTCCCTCTCATCCGGCGTCGCGAGCGCAACCTCAGCCCTTAGACTCCCTCGCGTGACACACCGCGGGCAGGTTGGCAAGATGGCCCGAGCGGTCGGCAAGATGCGGTAACAGGGAGGAAGCGTCTCGTGAGCAGCAGGCCATCCCGAGGCGCTGCTCGCCTCGCAGCCATACTGGACGCGCTTCCCGACGCGTTGGTGCTGGTCAACGCCAACGGGACCGTCGTCAACGCGAACACCATCGCCCTCGAAGCCTTTGAGACGCCGGGCACGGCGCTCGTCGGGCGCGGGCTGCTCGACCTGCTACCGGAGTTCGACTCCCGGCTCATCCCCGGGTCGATGCGCCGGCCCGACCACATGGATCCGCGCGGGCAGACCAAGCCGACGCGGATGATCGCCCGCAGGACGGACGGGAGCGAGTTCCCCGTCGAGGTCACCAGCGCGAACCTGGAGAACGGGCAGCAGGCCTACGACAACTACGGCTACGCCTCCGACGAGCTGCTGATGCTCGTCGTACGGGACCTGTCGGGGACCGTCGACACCGAGGCCGAGCTGGCCCGGTCCCAGCGGCAGACCGAGATGATTCTGCGGGCCGCGTCCGAGGGTGTGGTCGGGACCGACACCGACGGGCGGATCGTGCTCGTCAATCCGGCCGCCGCTCAGATACTGGGTTATCGGGCCAGTGATCTCGGCGGGCGTGAACTGCACGACCTCATGCTGCACTCGCGCGCCGACGGCACGCCGTTCCCGTACGAGGAGTCCCCGCTCGCCGACACCCTGCGCTCCGGGCGCAAGCACCGGGTGCGCGGGCAGGTGCTGTGGTCGAAGAAGGGCGAGAAGGTCCCGGCCGACCTGACGACCGCGCCGGTGCGGGACGGGGACCAGTTGGTCGGGGCCGTGCTGACCTTCACCGACCGGCGGCCTTACGACAGCCTCGCCGAGGAGAAGGCCGCGGCCGAGCAGAGCCACGCGGAGGAGCTGGAGCGGCTCGGCGAGGAGCATGCCTCCGACTTCACGGCGCTGCGGCAGCAGCACGTCACCGAACTCGAGGAGCTGCGCGAGCAGCACGAGGAGGAGCTCGCGGCCGGCGACGACCGGTATGCCGCGCTCGCCGAACGCGAGAAGGACCGGTACGAGGCGCTCGCCGGGCGGCATGAGCAGCTGCTGACGCTCCTCGGCGGGTCGCTGCGCGGGCCGCTCGACGAGCTGCGGCGTGATCTGTCGGCCCTCGCCGCGGACGACGCCGGGCAGCTCTGGCCCGAGGCCAACCAGGTGCTCCACCATCTGTCCGCCGGGTACTCGCGCATCACCCAGCTCATCGACAACGTCCTCGCGTACCAGCTGATCGACGCGGGCACCGAGCAGATCGTCCGTACGAAGGTGATGCTCGACGCCGTCGTCGCCGCCGGTGTCGACGGCGCCGTCGAGCTGATCGGGCCGGGGCGCGTGCAGTTCGCCGTACATGCGCCGCCCATCGAGGCCGAGGTCGATCCGGCCCGCCTCGCCACCGCGCTCGCGCATCTCGTCGCCGATGTCGCCGGGGTCGACGCGACCGGGAACTCTCCCGTGTCCGCGGGCGGTTATATGGACAACACGGTCGTGGTGGCGGCCGCGCAGCGCGGTGAGGTCGTACGGATCGAGGTGCGCGGGCCGTATACCGGGGGAGACCCGGTGCACGAGCCGATCGTGCGCGGGATCGTGCGGGCGCACGGCGGTGTGCTCCAGACGCATGAAGTGCCGGGGATGAGCGGCAGCGCGTTCGTCCTCGAAGTGCCGATCGGTGGTGGGGCGGGGGCTGTGGCGGCCCCGGCCGCCGCGATCGCCGAGCCGCAGGAAGCCACCGAGCAGACCTCCGCGGGCGGGCGACGGCGGGCCCGGCGGTCCTCCGTGGACGCGTTCCTGGAGAGCGAGGTGCCGGGCGGCGGCGCCGGTGAGTCCGGGGGCTCCGATGGCCCCGGCGGCTCCGAGGGTTCGGTGCCCACCGGGCGGCGGAGGCGGCGTGCGGCCGAACAGTCGGAGTCGAGTGCGGCTCCGGTTCCGGGTGCGACTCCGGGTGCGGCTCCCGTTCCGGCGCAGGCTTCGGGTGATGGGTCCGGCGGTACCGGGCGGCGGCGGGGGCGGCCTGCCGAGGGTGCGAATGCGGGTGCCCAGGGCGGTACGGCGGTCGGTTCCGGCCTCGAACTCGCCTCCGGGGTTTCTGCGGGCGCCGTCGTCACGGCCGCCGAGCATGCCGCCGGCGCCGCGGCCTCAGGGTCCGGCCTGGGCGGTACGGTGCCGCCGCAGGGCGTGCCCACGTCCGACGGGGTCGTGCCCCCCGCAGGGCACCGTGCCCGGCAGGGCGGCGGGGCGCAGCAGGCGCTGCCTCCCGCGCTGCCCGCGGCGACGGCGGCGACCGACGGGGCCGCCGCCGAGAACGCGCAGCCGACCGGACGACGCCGGCGTGCCCTGGCCGCCGCGAGCGAGCGTGCCGCCGCGCAGGAGGCGGCCCCCCGTGCGGTGTTCGCCCTGCCGCCCGCCGACGCGGACCGGGCTCAGGCGAACCCGGCGGCGCAGGCGCCCCCGCAGGTTCCGGCTGCCAGTGGGTCCGGGGACGCCCTGATCGACAACGGCCGGCATGACGCCGTACCGCACGACCAGTCCGACGACCACACCCCGCCACAGCCGCACCCCGCGACCGCACCGACGGGCCGTAGGCGCAGGGCTGTCGCCCAGCCGACGGCCACGGAGGCGAACGGGACTCCCGCGCAGGGGGTTCCGGCGCAGGGGGTTCCGGCACAGCAGAGTGCCGGGCAGGGTGTGCCCGTGCAGGCGGGGCCCGGACAGATGGGGCACGGACAGGCGGGCCAGGCCGTGGCCGGTCAGCCCGCAGCGCCCTTGCCGCCGCAGGGCACCGGGGTTCAGGCCGAGGGAGAGGCGCCTCATGGTCCTCGTGCACCTCATGCGCCTCATGTGCAAGGCCCGGGACAGGCAGTGCAACCCGCCGTGACCGTCGCCCCGCAGGGCACCCCGGCCCCGGTCCAGGCCCAGGCCCAGGCCGTACCGGCGACTCCCGCACCTACGGCCCAAGCGGCGGACCAGACCACCGGCCCCCACACCGCCCCTGGTCAGCCGCTCCCGGCGGAAGCCGCGCCCGGTCAGCCCGGCCCGGCTCAAGGCGCCCCCACCCCCGCCCCCCAGCCATGGCCCACGGCCGACGGCAGCTCCGGCGCGGGCACGCCCCTGGCGGCGAACGCCGTCGGCACCCCCGCCCCGGCGGCGTCGCCCAACCCGGCCGCCGCCCCCGTGGCCACCAACGGCGCCGCCACCCCCGTACCGCCGAACGCCTCCGAAGACGCGGCCGCACCCCAGCGGGCCGCGCAGCCGCTGCCCGCCGAGGCCGGTGCCGGTGCCGCCCCTGAGGACCCGAACTCCACGCAGGGGCGGGCGATCAGTGTGCGGACGTTGGGGCAGGGCGTGCCGTTCAGCAGGCAGGCGGCACAGGTGCAGCAGGCGTCCGCGCCCGCGGCCCCGCAGTCCTCGCCGGCGACGAACAGCGGCCGGCGCCGGAAGCTGGGAACGCCGCCCGACCGGCCCGAGCAGGCGGCGCGGCCGCATCCCTCGGGTGAGCAGACGTCGGCGCGCGGGTCCCGGCTGGCGCAGTCCACCGAGGCGGCCGGACGGTCGTACGCCATAGGCGCACCGGACGAGAACGCCGCCGAGGGGCCCGAGCCGCTGGACGGTCCCGGTGGGGCCGTCGAGGTATCGGAACCGCCGCGTCCGCAGCCGATGGACGACGAACTGCCGCCGGAGCCGCTGGACAATCCGCGTCGGCTGCTGGTGTGGCCCGCGCCGGACGTCACCACGCAGCAGGCGTTGAGCGATCGCGGGTACCGGCCGGTCATCGTGAACTCGCGCGAGGAGGTCGACGCACAGATCGCGGCCTTCCCTGCGGCGCTGTTCGTCGATCCGCTGACCGGGCCGATCACGCGTACGGCACTTCAGTCGTTGCGGCAGGCGGCCGTGGCCGCGCAGGTGCCGGTGATGGTCACGGCGGGGCTCGGACAGGCGACGCGCGAGGCGGCGTACGGCGCCGATCCCGCCGTACTGCTGAAGGCGCTGGCGCCGCGTGACAGTGAGCAGCATCCGCCGCGCGTCCTGCTGATCGAGGAGCACGCGGAGATCGCGCTGGCGCTGACCGCGACGCTGGAACGGCGCGGGATGCAGGTCGCGCGGGCGGCAAGCGATGCAGACGCGGTGACGCTGGCGGGGCAGTTCCGGCCGAATCTCGTCGTGATGGACCTGCTTCAGGTGCATCGCCGCCAGGCCGGGATCGTCGACTGGCTGCGCGCGAACGGGCAGCTCAACCGCACCCCGCTCGTCGTCTACACGGCCGCCGTCGACCAGGCCGATCTGCCGCGGCTGGCGTCGGGCGAGACGGTGCTGTTCCTGGCGGAGCGGTCGACCAGCACCGAGGTGCAGTCGCGCATCGTGGACCTGCTGGCGCGGATCGGCACCAACTAGCGGCTCAACCACGTCGATACGGCGGTGAGGTCGGCGTCCGCCGAGCAGGGGGCCCGGGGGCCGGGTGCTCTGCTCGGCGTTCGCCTGACGCGGCTCAGAGCTGGGTGACGTCCAGCTGCCCGGCGGCGTACTGCCTGCGCAGCACCTTCTTGTCGAACTTGCCGACGCTCGTCTTGGGCACGGCCTCGATGATCGTCCAGCGCTCCGGGAGCTGCCACTTGGCGATCTTGCCCTCGCCCGCGAGGAAGGCGCGCAGGGACTCGAAGTCGGCGGTGGCGCCCTCCTTCAGCACGACCGTGGCGAGCGGGCGCTCGCCCCACCTGTCGTCGGGGACGGCGACCACGGCGGCCTCGGCGACATCCGGGTGGGACATCAGCGCGTTCTCCAGCTCGACCGAGGAGATCCACTCGCCGCCGGACTTGATGACGTCCTTGGCGCGGTCGGTGAGGGTGAGGAAGCCGTCGGCGGAGATGGTGCCCACGTCGCCCGTCTTCAGCCAGCCGTCCTCGCTGAACTTGTCGGCGGGGCGCAGGGGTTCGGCGCCCGGGCCGTTGTAGTAGGCGCCCGCGATCCAGGGGCCGCGGACCTCGAGCTCGCCGGCCGACTCGCCGTCCCAGGGGAGACGCTCCCCACCGGGGCCGCTGAGACGGGCCTCGACGCTCGCCGGGAAGCGGCCCTGGGTGAGGCGGTAGGCGAACTCCTCCTCGGTGCCCACGGCGTGGGCCGGCGGGCGGGCGATCGTGCCGAGCGGGGAGGTCTCCGTCATGCCCCAGGCGTGACAGACCCGCATGCCGAGCTTGTCGAACGCCTCCATCAGCGAGGGCGGACAGGCCGAGCCGCCGATGGTGACCTGGGTGAGGGTGGAGACGTTGCGCGGCCGCGCGGTCAGCTCGCCGAGCAGGCCCTGCCAGATGGTGGGGACGGCGGCCGCGTGCGTCGGCTTCTCGCGCTCGATCATCTCGGCGAGGGGGGCGGGCTGGAGGAAGCGGTCCGGCATCAGCATGTTCACGCCGGTCATGAAGGTCGCGTGCGGCAGGCCCCAGGCGTTGACGTGGAACTGGGGGACCACGACCAGCGAGGTGTCCTGGTCGGTCAGGCCCATCGACTGGGTCATGTTGACCTGCATGGAGTGCAGGTAGATCGAACGGTGGCTGAACACCACGCCCTTGGGGTCGCCCGTCGTCCCGGACGTGTAGCACATGGCCGCGGCCTGGCGCTCGTCCAGCTCCGGCCAGTCGTACGTCGTCGGCTTCCCGGCGATCAGCTCCTCGTACGCATGCACCCGCGGGGTGACGTCCGCGAGCAGCGACAGGTCGCCGGGGCCGGACACGACCACGTGCTCGACCGTCTTGAGGTGCGGCAGCAGCGGGGCGAGCAGCGGCAGCAGCGAACCGTTGACGATCACCACCCGGTCGGCGGCGTGGTTCACGATCCAGGCGAGCTGCTCGGCCGGGAGGCGCAGATTGAGCGTGTGCAGGATCGCGCCCATGGAGGGGATCGCGAAGTACGCCTCGACGTGTTCGGCGTTGTTCCACATCAGCGTCGCCACACGCTCGTCGTCCGCGACCCCGAGGTCCTCGCGCAGGGCGTGCGCCAGCTGGGCCGCACGGACGCCGACCTCGGCGAAGGAGCGCCGCTGTGGCTCCTCCCCGGTCCAGGTGATCACCTGCGATGAGCCGTGGACCGCCGACCCGTGGGTCAGGATCCTCGAGATCAGCAGCGGTACGTCCTGCATGGTGCTCAGCACGGCGTCCTCCCGGGGCGACATTGCCTACGCGGTAGTAAGGGTTGGGCTGATTCTGCTCACATACCGCGCGGTCTGTCACGGGGCACGGGTGATCGATCACGTCGATCACGTCACGTTGCCTTCACCGAGGCCGGACGGTACGGCCCACCGGCCCCCTTGGCGCTCGTCCGCCGGAGCGGCCCTAGCGGACCAGCGCCAGCTCCGGGTCCTCGCGCAGCTTGCCGAGGGCGCGTGACACCGCCGACTTCACCGTGCCCACCGAGACGCCGAGCACCTCGGCCGTCTGGACCTCGCTGAGGTCCTCGTAGTACCGCAGGACGACCATCGCCCGCTGCCGGGCAGGCAGTTTGGAGATCGCCTGCCACATCGCGTCGTGCAGCGCCTGCTGCTCGGCCGGGTCGTCCCCGCCGGGCACCGGCTCGGGCTCCGGCAGCTCGTCGCACGCGAACTCGTCGACCTTGCGCTTGCGCCACTGCGACGTCCGGGTGTTCAGCAGCGCCCGGCGCACATAGCCGTCGAGCGCACGGTGGTCCTCGATCCGCTCCCAGGCCACATACGTCTTGGTCAGCGCCGTCTGGAGCAGATCCTCCGCGTCGCACGGGTTCGCGGTGAGCGACCGGGCGGTACGCAGCAGCACCGGCTGGCGGGCCTTGACGTACGACGAGAACGACGGGTACGTCAGCGACCGCGTCGCGGGGTTGGAAGCGCTGGTGCAGACGGTTGTGGTCATGGCTCCACGCTATGAGCGACCCCCTCACCGGCGGATCGGCCGCAGGTCCCGAAGCGCACTCCCCCTCAGGTTGTAGGGGTGGTGCCTGCTGCACCTCCTGAAGGTGGACTGGAGGAGGACACCTACTGCGGGTTTACCCCTGGGGGCTACGACCACGGTGCCGGTTTCCGTCCCGGTGGGGCAGCTCGGGTGGGTTCTGGGTCCTGTGCTGCAACGCGGGCGCGTGCCGGGTTTTGTACGGCAACCCGGGCGCGTTCTGGGTCCTGTACGGCGCCCCATGTCACGCTCCCTCCAGGACCAGCCCCGATGTCGGCACCCCGGTCCCTGCCGTCACCAGGACCCGGCCGGCCCTCGGTATCTGGTTCACGGATGTGCCCCGCAGTTGCCGTACGCCTTCCGCGATCCCGTTCATCCCGTGCAGATACGCCTCCCCGAGCTGTCCCCCGTGCGTGTTGACCGGCAGCCGCTCCTCCGCCATGAAGTCGGCGGCCTCGCCCCTGCCGCAGAACCCGAACTCCTCCAGTTGCATCAGCACGAACGGCGTGAAGTGGTCGTAGAGGATCCCCACATCGATGTCGGCCGGAGTGAGCCCGCAGGTGCGCCACAACTGGCGGGCGACCACGCCCATCTCCGGCAGGCCGGTCAGGTCGTCGCGGTGGAAGCTGGTCATCTGCTCCTGTGCGCGGCCCGCACCCTGGGCGGCGGCCGCGACGACGGCCGGAGGATTCGGCAGGTCGCGGGCCCGCTCCACGGAGGTGACCACGATCGCCTGACCGCCGTCCGTCTCCTGGCAGCAGTCCAGCAACCTGAGCGGTTCGGCGATCCAGCGCGAGGCCGCGTGGTCGGCGAGCGTGATGGGTCTGCCGTGGAAGTACGCCGCCGGGTTGGTCGCCGCGTACTTGCGGTCCATGACGGCCACATGCCCGAACACCTCCGGGGTCAGCCCATAGGCGTGCAGATACCGCTGGGCCGTCATCGCCACCCAGGACGCCGGGGTGAGCAGCCCGAACGGCAGGGACCAGCCCAGCGCCGCGCCCTCCGCCGACGGCTCCCGGTGCTGTACGCCGGAGCCGAATCTGCGGCCCGACCGTTCGTTGAACGCGCGGTAGCAGACCACCACCTCGGCCACTCCTGTGGCGACGGCGAGCGCCGCCTGCTGGACGGTCGCGCAGGCCGCCCCGCCTCCGTAGTGCACTCGGGAGAAGAAGGACAGCTCGCCCATCCCACAGGCCTGGGCCACGGTGATCTCCGGGCTGGTGTCCATCGTGAACGTGACCATCCCGTCCACGTCTCCCGGCGTCAGCCCCGCGTCGTCCAGCGCGGCCCGCACCGCCTCCACCGCCAGCCGGAGCTCGCTGCGGCCCGAGTCCTTGGAGAACTCGGTGGCACCGACACCGACGATCGCGGCCCGTCCGCCGAGGGTGTCCTGAGTCCGGGCGCTCATTGCGCACCCCCCGCCGACACCGTGTCCGTCGCCGGCACCCTGACCGTCACCGTGCCCGTCACATGTCTGCCGATGCCGTTGTCCCCGACGACCCGCACCGTCGCGGTGTCGCCGTCGAGCGCCTCGACCTGCCCCGTCAACACCATCGTGTCTCCCGGGTAGTTGGGCGCGCCCAGCCGGATGGCCACCTTGCGCAGGACGGCCATCGGGCCGAAGTGGTCCGTGATGTAGCGGCCCACCAGGCCGTTGGTGGTCAGGATGTTCATGAAGATGTCGGGGGAGCCTTTCTGGCGGGCCAGTTCCGCGTCGTGGTGAACGTCCTGGTAGTCCCGGGAGGCGATCGCTCCGGCCACGATGAGCGTGCGGGTGATCTCGATCTCCAGCGGCGGCAGCCGGTCGCCGGTCCTCGGTCGTCCGTCATCGGTCCTCGGCAGTCCATTGCCAGTCCTCGTCAGTCCGTCGCCGCTCCTCACCGATTCCATGCCTCGCCCTCCTCCCCTTCCTTGATCAACTCGCCCAGTTCCTGGAGCAGTTCCTCGCCGCATCCCAGATACGCGTCCAGCTGCCGGCCCCACAGGAAGTGCCGGTGCACCGGATGGTTCAGGTCGGCTCCCGCGCCGCCGTGCAGATGCTGGCCGGTGTGGACGACCCGGCGGCCCGCCTCGGACGCCCACCAGGCGGCGGTGAGCGAGTGCGAGGTGTGGGCGAGCCGGGTGTCGCGACGCCAGGCCGCCTCGTACGCCGTCACCCGTATCGCCTCGGTGTCCATATACGCGTCCGCTGCCCGGAGTTGGACGGCCTGCTTGGTCGCGAGCGGGCGCCCGAACTGCTCGCGGGTGTTGGTGTGCGCCACGGCCCGCGCGAGAGAGCCGGCGCAGACACCGGCCTGGAGACCGGCGAAGGCGGTGCGGGCAGTGGCGAGGACATCGGCGTAGGCGTCGGGTCCGCCGAGCTGTTCGGCTTCGGTGCCGTCCAGCACGAGCCGCCCCGCGGCCCAGGGTGCCGTGAGTTCGACCGGCTGCCACTCGGCGTCACCGGTCGGCACCAGCCACAGCCTCCGGTCCGCGTCGGCAACCAGGACGTGCGTGGCGTCCCGCAGCCAGGGCACGACAGGGACCGTGCCGGTCAACTCGGCGTGTGTGGAAGGCCGTACACCCTGCTGATGGGGATGTCCTGCATCCTGATGGCCGGCGGGCGACTCGCCGAGCACAGATGCTCGTATCCCTGGCTCGCCGAGCACAGATGCTCGTATCCCTGGCTCGCCGAGCACAGATGCTCGTACCCCTCCCTGTGCCGGAAATCCCCCGCTGACCACCACCGAGCCGTTGGTGATCCCCGGCAGCAGGCGCTCGCACTGCTCCGTCGAGCCGTGCGCCGACACCGCCAGCAGCCCGTACACACATGTGGCCGCGAAGGGCGTCTGGGCCGTTGTGCGGCCCTGTTCCTCCAGGAGAAGCACCAGGCCCAGCAGACCCACCTCCTGGACGGCTTCGATCAGTCCGGCACCGCACAGGGCCTTCCACAGCTCTGGGTCGCTGCCCGTACCGACGGCCGAAAGCCGCTCGTGCGTCGCGAGGTCGCCGAAGATCCGCGCGGCCAACTCCTGAGCTGCGGTCTGCTCCTGCGTAGGCGTGAAGTCCATCTCAGGCCTCGCCCTCGTGAACCCGGAAGACCGGCAGCACCAGCGCTCCGTCGGCGTCTTCGTACCGCTGGAATTCGAGCCGTACCGGCAGTCCGATGCGAACCTTGTCGTACGGCACCCCCACCACATTGCTGATCATCCGCACGCCTTCCGCGAGCGAGATCAGGCCGACCGCGTAGGGGGGGTCGAAGGCCGGGAACGGCGGGTGGTGCATCACCACATACGAATAGACCGTGCCCTCCCCGATCGCCTCCACCGTGTCCCAGTCCAGGCCCCCGCATGCATTGCAGCCCGGCAGCCAGGGAAAACGCAGGGTCGCGCAGTCGGTGCACCGCTGGATGAGGAGTTGTTGTCGCTCCACTCCCTCCCAGAAGCCGGCGTTGTCCCGGTTGATCACCGGTCGGGGGCGGGCGGCCTTCGGCTTTGTCCGCGCGGGGGCGTACTTGAGGATGCGGAAGCGGTGCCTGCCGACCACCTCCGGTCCCACCCGGACGTCCATACGGGTCGTGACGAAATACCCCGTGCCCAGCTTCGTCGTCTTGCGGTCCGACACCGACTCGATCACCGAGTCGAAGGTGATCTCGTCCCCGGGCCGCAGGGGGTGCAGATACTCCTGCTCGCAGTCGGTGGCGACGACCGAGGTGCAGCCCGCCTCGTCCAGGAGGGCGAGCAGTTCGTCATACGCCGGCGAGCGGCCCGCGTGGCCGGAGAGGCCGCCCATGGTCCACGCCTGGAGCATGGTGGGCGGGGCGATGGCGTCCGGTCCCGCATACGCCGGATTGGTGTCGCCCAGTGCTTCGCACCAGTGCCGGATCATCGGTTCGTTGACCGGATCCCTGCCCACGCCCACGACGGCGGACGCCTGCCCCTCATACGTCTTCAGCCGCACCCCCAACTCGTCGGTCACCGCCGCCCCCTCGTCATCCCGAGCCGCATCGTCGCCACGATCTCCCGCTGCACCTCGCTCACCCCGCCCCCGAATGTGTTGATCTGCGCCGCCCTGTTCAGCCGCTCCAGCTCGCCGTCCCCGAACACCCCCGGCGACCCCGAACGAACCAGCCCTGCCAGCCCGTCCGTCCCGATCGCGTGCTGACATATTCGGTACACCGCCACGGCCGATTCGGTTCCCGCGACTTTCACGCCGCTCGCGTCGCCGGGCGCGAGTCCGCCCGCTCCCACATCCCCCACCAAACGCCAGCTGAGCAGGCGCGATGCCGCCAGCCGGGCATGTGCCTCGGCCAACTGCGACCGCACCCACGGCTCGTCAACCCGGCGCCTTCCGGTCACCGGATCGGGGGTGCGTACGGCATGCAGCGCGGCCGCGTAGAAATCCTCGGCCTGCATGCCGAGCGCGGCGAGGGCGACCCGCTCGTGGTTGAGCTGGTTGGTGATGAGCGTCCAGCCCTCGTTCTCCGCGCCGACCAGATTCCCGGCCGGGACGCGGAGGTCGTCGTAGTACGTGGCCGTCGTGGTCTGCCCGCCGACCGTCTCGATCGGCGTCCAGGAGAAGCCGGGGGCGTCGGTGGGGACGAGGAGGACCGAGATGCCGCGGTGCTTGGGGGCGTCGGGGTCGGTCCGGCAGGCCAGCCAGATCCAGTCGGCGTGCTGGGCGCCCGAGGTGAAGATCTTCTGGCCGTCGACGACCCAGTCCCCGGCGCCGTCCCGTACCGCCCGGGTCCGCAGCGATGCCAGGTCGGTTCCTGCCGACGGCTCGCTGTAGCCGATCGCGAAGACGAGTTCCCCGCGCAGAATGCCCGGCAGGAAGGCTGCCTTCTGCTCCTCGCTGCCGTACTTCATCAGCGTCGGCCCGACCGTGTTCAGGGTGACCATGGAGACGGGCGCGCCCGCCCGGTACGCCTCGTCGAAGAAGACGAACTGCTCGTCCGCGCCCCGGCCTTGACCGCCGTATTCGACGGGCCATCCGAGCCCGAGCCAGCCGTCGGCGCCGATACGACGGCGCAGTGCACGCACGCGCGCGTGCTCGTCCGCCGCCGGTGGCCCGTCCGGCATGAGGTCCCGGAAGTACGTACGCAGCTCGGCGCGCAGCCGCTGCTGGCGCTCGGTGGGGGCAAGGTGCACGGTGGCGGCCCTCCGGGGCGTCGTAAGGGCGAGGAGTTTCTGACTGTCCGTCAGATGCCGTGCCCTGTCAAGGTCGTCGCTCCCAGACGGAGAACAGCCCCGTCCCGCACGGAGAACTCCCTGTCCCCGCACGGAGAACACCCCGCGTCCCGTACGGAGAACACCCCGTCCCGCACGGCAGAGACCCGCCCGCCTCGTGCCGAAAAACGCCTGCGCACCTCGTGCCAAAAACGCCTGCGCGCCTCGTGCCAAAAACGCCTGCGCGGCGGTGCCGAAGCACCGCCGCGCTGACGTGTTACCACCCCACAGAGCACACCCCACACGGGACTTCAGGACCGGCACCCGAGGGCCGGCCCTCCCGGCTCACCAGAGGGGGAGGAAGTTGACGGCGACGTTCTCGTTCCCCTGGTTGATGGCCGTGAAGGCGGAGCCGTCGACCTGGGCGGTGTTGCTCTGGTTCGAGGCGCCGGAGCCGACCGCCTGCTGCTGCGTGGTGGACGAGTTGCCGTTGTTGTCGTCGCCTACGCCGCTGCCGATGATGCCCGCGGAGGCCTCGGTGACGGTCGCGTTCGATCCGTCGTCCGCGATGGCGCCGTTGTCCGCCGTCGCGATGCCGGCGAACAGTGCCGCGGCGAGCGGGAGGGCGGAAACGGCGGCGATGACGCGGGCGGTACGGATGCTTGCCATGTTGTTCCTCCAGAACAAAGGACGCACCGGCTGCCGAGCCGAAAGTGCGCGTGGTACGTGAACTACGGCTGTTACCAAGGCAGTTGGCCGACCGCCTCGGTGTTGTGCACGACGTCGCGAGATCAGAGTTGCCCACCGAATCCCCGGCGAACCACCCCGGAAGCCCCGATTCGCCCTGAAGCGTGATGACAAGTCGATAAACCCCTTTGGTCACCTTGAGTCCCAGGCCGGGGCAGGCCGGACACTCCCTCCCCAAGCGCCACAAGGGGCGAAGCGTTCCGGCGCGTTTCCGGCCAACCTGCCCGCCCCGGCGAGTCGCGCTCGACCGCTCTTCCCTTTTTCGAACACGCGTACGAACATAGAGGCATGGCCACCACCGACCGGCAGGCCACGACGCTGGCCCTCGCACACGCCCTGTCAGCCGCGGAGCGCGGCCTGGCTGTCATCCCCCTGTCCCGGACGAAACTCCCGGCCCTGCGCTCCCCTCACCGCGACGACCCCACCACACCCCTCTGCCATGGCGAATGCGGTCACTTCGGACACGGGGTGTACGACGCCTCGACCGACCCGGCGCGCATCCGCGAACTGTTCGCCGCCGCACCCTGGGCCACCGGCTACGGCATCGCCTGTGGCCTGCCCCCGCACCATCTGATCGGCATCGACCTGGACACCAAGTCGGGTACGGACTCCTCGGCCGCCCTGCGCGAACTTGCCCTACGACACCTGTTCACCATCCCCGACACCGTCGTCGTCCTGACCCCCAGCGGCGGCCGTCACCTCTGGCTCAGCGGCCCGCCCGACGTCGTCGTCCCCAACTCCGCGGGCCGTCTGGCCCCCGGCATCGACATCCGCGGCGCCGGCGGCTACCTCGTCGGCCCCGGCTCCCGCACCGAGTACGGCGTCTACAGCACCGCCCCCGGCACCGCGCACCTCGCCCCCGCGGCCTGTCCCCCCGCCCTCCTGCGCCTCCTCCTCCCACCGCCCCGCACCCACCACCCCACACCCCCGTCGACCGGCGGACACGGCCAGGGCCTCGTCCAGTTCGTCCTCGCCGCCCACGAGGGACAACGCAACACCCGCCTGTTCTGGGCCGCCTGCCGCGCCTACGAGGACGGCATCGGCCCCGACCTCGTCGAACCGTTCGTCGAAGCAGCCCTCAACACCGGCCTCAACGAACGCGAGGCCCGCGCGACGATCGCGTCAGCGGCACGGATGACGGGGCACCAGCCATGAGGGTGCCGAGGGTGTGAGGCGCCGCTGCCGACGGTGACGTACGCGCGCGTCCCTTTCCGCGGGCCCGCGGGGAGCGGACGGATCGAGGAACGACGGTCACTCACAGACAGCGCGCAACACGACGGCCCCCGACCAAGTCACCTGGTCGGGGGCCGTCAATCTGCGCGGTGGGTGTGGGATTTGAACCCACGGTGACATCGCTGCCACGACGGTTTTCAAGACCGTTCCCTTAGGCCGCTCGGGCAACCCACCCCGCGCGGCCGCTGATCGGCTGCGCGGGGACAAGAGTAACGGGTTGGCACGCGTGCGTGGTGGTCAGCTGTCTCCGACTCGGGAGCCGAGGGTGAGGTCGACGGTCTGGGTCTGGCCGCCGCGGGTGTAGGTGATCTTGACCTTGTCGCCGGGCTGGTGGGTCCAGATCTCGCCGATCAGGGTGGGGCCGGAGTCGATCACCGTGTTGTCGAGCTTGGTGATGACGTCGCCGGGCTTGAGGCCGGCCTTGTCGGCGGGGCCGCCCGCCTCGACCGCGTCCGAGCCGCTGGTGGCCTGGTCGACGATCTTGGCGCCGTCGGTGGTGTCCTCCGTGGAGACGGAGGCACCGATCTTGGCGTAGACCGGTTCGCCATTCTTGATCAGCTGCTGGGCGACGTACTTGGCCTGGTTGATCGGGATGGCGAAGCCCAGCCCTATCGAGCCGGACTGGGCGGTGCCGCCCAGGCCGCCGTTGCTGGTGGACTGGATCGCGGAGTTGATGCCGATGACATTGCCCTGGGCGTCCAGCAGCGGGCCGCCGGAGTTGCCCGGGTTGATCGAGGCGTCGGTCTGGAGGGCGCTCATGTAGGACGCGTTGCTGCCGGTGCCGTCGCTGGAGGCCACGGGGCGGTTCTTGGCGCTGATGATGCCCGTCGTCACCGTGTTGGACAGGCCGAAGGGGGCGCCGATGGCGATGGTGGAGTCGCCGACGGCCACCTTGTCGGAGTCGCCCAGTGTCAGGGGCTTCAGGTTCGACGGGGCGTTCTCGAGCTTGATGACCGCGACGTCGTAACCCGCCGCGTGGCCGACGACCTCGGCGTCGTACTTCTTCCCGTCCGGGAAGGTCGCCGTCAGCTTGCCGCCGTCGACCGCCTCGGCCACCACGTGGTTGTTGGTGACGATGTGGCCCTGGGTGTCGAAGACGAAGCCGGTGCCGGTGCCGCCCTCACCGCTGGAGGACTCGGCCTCTATGGTGACGGTGCTCGGCAGCGCCTTGTCGGCCACGCCCGCGATGGTGCCCGCGTCGCGCTTGACGGAGCCGCCGCTGTCGGAGGCGGCGACGGTCGTGGAGTTACCGTCGTCGTTGTTCTTGGCCAGGGTGTAGCCGAGGCCGCCGCCCAGGCCGCCCGCGACCAGCGCGGCCACCAGGATCGCGGCGACCAGACCACCGCGTCCGCTGCGCGGCTTGGGGGCGGGCGGCGGGTAGCCGGCGCCCCAGCCCGAGCCTGCACCTCCGGCACCCCCGTCGGCGTACGAACCCACTCCCGCGGCGCCCGAGTCGGCGTACGTCGGGGTGGCCGGCGGCGGGGGCGGCCAAGAGGCGTCCGGGGCGGAACCGCTGCCCTGGGGAGTGTCGGGGCCGGGGGATCCGGCCGATGCGTAGGCGGGCGCGGTGTGGGCCGGCTCATGTTCCGGGGTGCCCGCCGGCACCGCCGGTATGGGAGCCGTCGGCGCGGCCGGCTGCGCGGAAGCTGCAGGAGATTCCACCGGCACGGGAGGTGCGGACGGGGCCGGGGGTACCGAAGTGCCCTCGTTCTCGGTGCTCACAGCTCTTCTCCTCGATCCACGGCTGTTGTTCTCGGTCGCACTCGGTCACGCTCTTTCACGCTTGTCGTCGGTCCGGCGCGATTCAGCTGTGCATGTGCTTTTGTATGCCGCCAGCTTTTCCCAACGGCCGTCAGAGCACCATAAGCGGTCCCTGTGCGTCCGAGGCCATCCCTTATATAGGACCTTTCGGGCACGGGTGGCGCATCTCGACTCCCCGGTCGCCACGCGCGCGTGCGACCGAGGTCTCGTGCGCGCGAGAGAGTGGGGTCGCGCCGTCACGTCTACCCCGTGGCGGTGGCACCATGACGCGGTGACCCCTGCACGACAGCACCGGATTCAAGTCGTCGCCCACCGCGGGGCCTCGGAAGAGGCGCCCGAGCACACCCTGGCCGCGTACAAGAAGGCGATCGAGGACGGTGCGGACGCCCTCGAGTGCGATGTACGGCTGACCGCCGACGGCCATCTCGTGTGCGTCCACGACCGCCGCGTCAACCGCACCTCCAACGGCCGTGGAGCGGTCTCCGCCCTGGAGCTCGCCGAGTTGGCGGCCCTGGACTTCGGCTCCTGGAAGAACCGGGACTCCTGGCGGATGCGGGACGAGGAGCCCGACTGGGAGCATCTGCCCGAGGACCCGGAGGACACCTCCGTGCTGACCCTGGAGCGGCTGCTCGAACTCATCGCCGACACCGGCCGCCGGGTGGAGCTGGCCGTCGAGACCAAGCACCCCACCCGCTGGGCGGGCCAGGTCGAGGAACGGCTGCTGCTCCTCCTGAAGCGCTTCGGGCTGGACGCGCCCGCCACACCGGCGGAGTCCCAGGTACGGATCATGAGCTTCTCGGCCCGCTCGCTGCACCGCGTGCGAGCCGCCTCGCCGACGCTGCCGACGGTCTATCTGATGCAGTTCGTCTCACCCCGGCTGCGGGACGGACGGCTGCCCGCGGGTGTCCGGTTCGCGGGCCCTTCGATCAGGATCGTGCGCAACCACCCGGCGTATGTCGAGCGCCTGAAGCGAGCCGGCCATCAGGTTCACGTCTGGACCGTGAACGAGCCCCAGGACGTCGATCTCTGCGTCGACCTGGGCATCGACGCCATCATCACCAACCGACCGCGCGAGGTGCTGCACCAGCTCGGTCGGTGAACCATGAAACGAAGCTTGACCCCCACAGGCCTCCTACAGCATTCTCCGATCTCGGCCACACCGGCGAAATTCAGCCACACGGTTACAGGGAGTGCTCCGGCGCGTTCGATCCGTATTCGATCGTTGCGAATGCGTCACTGCACGTGCATTGGCCGGTTTCCGGTTCAGGCCAATGGGGCATCCACACCGTGGCGTGGGGCAAAGGAGGTCTCGGGGGTGGCGTTGGTGGTGGCACAGGAGGTGCCCACGTCGTCGAGCATGGCCGTAGCCCATGGCCCTGCGGGCGTGGGCGAAGCGAGACACCGTATGCGCGATCAGCTGCGCACGGGTGGTGTGGCGGAAGCGGTCATCGACGATGCCGTATTGATTCTTTCCGAACTCTTGAGCAATGCGTGCAAGCACGGCCGACCGTTGGGCGACGCCCTGTCCGGGGACGGTGACGTCCGGGCCGCATGGCAGGTGGACACGCGCGGCAGGCTCACGGTCGAGGTGACGGACGGTGGTGGGCCCACCCGCCCTGCTCCGGCCACGCCCTCGGTCACCGCGCACGGCGGCCGCGGGCTGAACATCATCACCGCACTGGCCGACGACTGGGGCGTCCGGGACGACGCCCGCGGCGAGGTCACGGTGTGGGTCGTGGTCCACGACGACGTGCACGACAGGTCCGCAGGCCACCGGCGCGACGACTTCGCTACGCGTGTCACCGCTCCGCGGGTGTCCGCGATACCCGACCTGGACTTCGCGAACGCCTTCGACGACCGGGACTGAAGCACCGGTCCGCAGGACGCCGAGGGTCCCCCGCTCATGAGGCCCCCCGCGAAGCCGAGAGTGGGGGAGGGTCGGCCGCGTTGTCCACAGGGTTCCCGTCGGTCGTGGCGTAAACGGCTAGGCTCCCGCCGTACGAGACGAGCCGTAACCGGGAGACACCCAAGATGGCCAAGAAGCGACTCCAGACCAAGGCCCCGCGGCCGCAGCTCACGGACGGTGAGATCCCGGTTGTCGGTGCCCGCGAACCCTGCCCCTGCGGCAGCGGCCGCCGCTACAAGGCGTGCCACGGCCGGGCCGCCGCACAGGCGGTGACCGAGCTGGTGCAGCGCCCGTTCGAGGGCCTGCCGGGCGAATGCGACTGGGTGGCGCTGCGTGAGCTGGTCCCCGCCGCCACGGTGGAGCTGACGCTCAAGGAAGGCCTCCCCGAGGACATCCCCTCGGTCACCCTCGCCACGGTCCTGCCGATGGCCTGGCCCGCGCTGCGCCGCGACGACGGCTCGGTCCTGCTCGGCCTTCAGAACGACACGGCGTCCGGCGACATCAGCCGCGACCTCGCCGACACCCTCCAGCGCGCCCTCACCGCCAAGCCGGGCACACCCGTGCAGAGTCGCCGCGCGCCGGCCGACGGTCCGCGGTTGCAGGATCTGCTCGACCCGGAAGGCGCGTTCGAGCCAGTCGTGCACCCGGGCTTCGAGTTCTGGGTCCCGGACGCGGAGAACGCCACTCCGGAGGTGTCCGCCTCCCTGGAGCGGGCCAACGCCGCGGCCATCCCGACCGTGAAGCTGACCGGCGTGGACGCCGCGTACTGGTGCGAGACGCCGGAGAAGAACCACCTTCGGTGGGTCATGCCGCACCCGGAGGAGCAGCTTCTGGACGCCCTCGCGCGGCTGCACGCCGCCGGGGGATCGAGCCTCGGGGAGGGCACCCGGCTGGTGGGCTCCTTCCGCGGTCACGGGCTCACCGTCCCGGTCTGGGACCTGCCGAGCGGGGTCACCGCACAGGACATCGAGAAGCCGGCCGCCGAGTTCGCCGAGCGTCTCGCCACCGCGTTGGCCTCGGACGCTCCGCTCACCGCCGACGAGCGCCGCGCGCGCGGCGGCCTGACCAACCGACAGGTCACGCTCAGCTGAACTCACAGCTCCGGCTGACCGGTCGGTCAGCCGGAGCACGCCTTGACGGAACGGCCGACTCCGTCCACAACTCCCCGTTGCGGCAGGCAAGTCGGTGTCCGAATAGCCGAGCAAAACGCGAGATCGAATTTGCGAACAGCCGATCTCTTGTTACCGTTCCAGTAGCCCGGTTGCTGGTGCATCCCCCGTCGCCAGCAACCGGGTCTTTCTGTGCGGGCCTCCCCGAGACGGTGCGAGGCCGGGCGCGAGGGAGAAACCCCGTCGTCCGTCAACCGCCCGCAGGCGCCCCGGAGTTGCTCCCCGACCGCAGCAGCAGCGGCCCCTGCCCGGCTTGAGCCGCGAACTCCGCAACCGCGCTGTAGGCATCCAGGTTCCCCCGCGTGCGCTCACGCGGCGTCTCACAGGTGGCCGGCTCGTCCCCGGCGTCGATCATGCAGCGCATCTGGAGCGTGCGCCCGCCCGGCCCCATGAGGCTCAGCACGGAGTCCAGCGCGCCGCCGGTCACATTGCGGTAGTAGGTGCGCGCCCAGGTGGTCTCGCCCTGGGTCATCACACAGGTCTGCGCCTCGATGCCGTCGGGCGAGGTGAGTTCGGGACCACAGCGGGCGGCGGTGGCCAGGCCCAGGCCGAGCAACCCCGGAGGGTCGGTGGGTTCGGCGGAGGGGGCCTTGGCGTCAGCGCGACGGGACGGCCGTACGTCGTCGGCGTCCCGGTCGCCCACGGGCCCCGCGGACGCAACAGCCAGCGGCAGCGCGATCGCGCATGCCGCCACGCCCGCGAGGGCGAGTAGGCGAATGTTCATGAAGGGGACGATAACGACCAGAATGGGGCGCTCGGTTCCACGCGCGCCCGACACCCTTACAACTCGGGCGCGCTCACACCCGTACGAGTGAGTGCTTCAACCACCGCGTCCACCACGGCCTCGACGTCGGGCACCCACGGGGAGGCCGAGCCGGGAAGTGGTGCGCGCTCCCAGCGGATCTGCCCCAGACCGGTTTCGGACGGGGGCAGTGCCAGATAGCCGCCCTCGCCGTGGAAGCGGAGGGAGCCCGGGACGAAGTCCTGGGCGTACAGCAGTTCGCCCAGCTGCTCCATGGAGTACGGCTTCACGAGCAGCGCCCACCGGGTGGGCGAGGCCACGACCGGGCCGAGGCGCATGCCCATGCGGTCGAGCGCGCCCAGGGCGCGGGCGGCCGGCAGGGCGGGCAGGGACACCGCGCACGGAGCCGTCCCGCCGGTGGCCAGGACGATCGGCGCGGCGGGCCGGTTGGTCCACCACCAGCGCACCATGCGCGCGTCGGTGGTGGCCGCGAGGAGGCCTGGGTCGAAGGGGTGTGCGCCGGGCACCGTGCACTCCGGGTCGGGGCAGGCGCAGCGGGAGCGCCCCTGCGGGTCCGCCGCCACGCCCGGGAGTACGGGCCACTGCCATTCGGCCGCGTAGGTCAGGGCGGCGCCGATCAAGTCAGGCCTCCCGTCATTGTGCTGGGACAGGAGCCTGCGTCGCTTTCCGAGGATCTCGCGCATGAGCGCTCGTTCCTTTCCGTTGCACCGCTGGCAACACCGTGGACCACATCACACCATGTGTCGATCACTTCACTGTGCGTACCTATTGGCGCATCACACCCCTGCCTCAGGCATGGGGAACCCCTATGGGCCGAGCGTTGCAGCTTCCGCGGCAGCCTCGTCCATACTGCGTCGTTCGAAAGCACGGGCGTGGCGTGGGGTGGCGAAGTCTGGCGTTTTGCTGTCGCGCGTGTTTCTCTTCGCCTCCGCCACGGGAGGATGGGGCACGGTCGTCGGTGGCTAAGACGCCCGGGTCCGTCGCCAGGTTCCGGGTGGTTCCCAACCACCCCTGGCCTTCACCGAGTACGTACCCATCACGACCGCTGTGACGCTCTGTGGAGCAAGGCCAGTCGACCGCAATAGGGCGTTACCCGAGGCAGTTTTAAGCCAACTTTGCTATTCCGCAAGAGGTCTACCGAAACCCCACGGACACCAGGAATCCCAGCAGGACAATGCTGGACATCCCCTCACGAGTGCGTGTACATGTGGAGACACTGCTAGCGGCGCAGAATGACATGGGGGTTTGCGATGCTATCGAGCAATACGCACCGGTCGGAAAGCCGGACGCCATGACCGCCCCGCACGCTCCGAAAGTGGCTGGAATCGATTCAACGGTTCCCTCGCCCGCACACACTGTCGCGCCCGCGCCCGCGGCCTCCGAAAACACGGCCACCACAGCCGTACCCTCTCCCAACCCTCCAGGCGCACTGCTCCAGGACCGCCTCGCCGGCTGGGTCTCGGATCTGACGACCCTCCACGAACTCACCGAACGCCTGACCCGCACCGACGCACTGGCGGACGCCCTCCAGGAAGTGCTGCGCGCCGGAGCCGCCCTCGTGGGCGCCCGGCGCGGTCTCGTCGTGCTGGAACCCGGCGACGGACTGGGGCCGGACACGACCATCGGCCTGGGCCTCGCCCGCGCCGATCTCGGCCACATCGAGACCGTGCCGCGCGGTGCGATGCCCTTCGGCCGGATCCTCGACGGCCTGCCCGGCAGCGCGAGCGAGATCGCCCAGCCCGATCTGTTCGCCGAGGACGGCCTCGACCCCCGGCACCGCGAGGTCGCCGCCCGCCTCGGCTACGCCGCCAGCTACGCCCTCCCCCTGTCCACCACCACCGCCGGCTGCCTCGGCGCCGCCGTCTGGCTCTACGACGAGCCCGCCGAGCCGGTCGAGCGACAGCGGCACCTCGTCGGCCTGTACGCCCGCTACGCCACCGAGCATCTGGCCCGGCTGCTCGAAGTCGAGCGCACGCGCGCGTGCCTGACGACGATGGCCGAGGAACTGCTCCCCTCACGGCTGCCGCGGGTGGCCGGCATGCAGCTCGCCGTCCGGCACCGCACCGGCCCGCGTGGCGGCGGCGACTGGTACGACGCGCTGCCGCTGCCGGACGCCGCGCTCGGCCTGGCCGTGGGCTCCGTGACCGGCTCCGGGCCCAGCGCCATCGCCGCGATGGGACGACTGCGGGCGTCCCTGCGCGCGTACGCCGTGATGGAGGGCGAGGACCCGGTCGCCGTCCTGTCGGACCTGGAGCTGCTCCTCAGGCTCACCGAGCCCGCCCGGTCCGCCACCGCCCTGTTCGCCTACTGCGAGCCCGCGCTGCGCAAGATCACGCTGGCCGGGGCCGGACACAGCCCGCCGCTGCTGATCGGCGAGCGGCGCACGGAGTTCGTGGAGACCTCCGTGTCCGCGCCGCTGGGCATGCTCGCCTGCTGGGAGGCGCCGAGCGTGGAACTCCAGGTGGAGCCCGGGGAGACGGTGCTGCTGTACACCGACGGGCTGCTGCACCGCACCGGCGACCCCACCGACCGCGCCTTCGCCCGGCTGCACGCCGCGGCGGCCGGAGTGCCCAGGGCGCTGCGCCGGGACCCGGACGCCATCGCCGACCACATCCTGCGGACCGTGCTGCCGGACGGGCAGGACGAAGCGGAGTCGGCGGAGGACGTCGTCCTGCTCGCCGCTCGTTTCGAGTAACCGGCCGCTGGTTTCCGGTAGCTGCCGGTAACAGGTCTTCCGACCCTGGGCCCCCTTCCTCGCGACCGTACGATGGACGGGGTCCAGTGCCGTATCTAGGAGGATGACCGTGGCCGACGAACTCACCCCGGAGACCCCGGAGACTGAGTCGGAGAAGCCGATCAAGCAGCGCAAGAACGGCCTGTACCCGGGCGTGTCCGACGAGCTGGCCGAGAACATGAAGTCCGGCTGGGCCGACACGGAGCTGCGCGACCTGCGGCCGATCGTCCAGGCCGCCGAGACCGCCGCGCGGCGCTCCGCGTTGTCGGCGCGTTTCCCGGGCGAGCGGCTGGTGATCCCCGCGGGCAACCTGAAGACCCGCTCGAACGACACCGAGTACGCCTTCCGGGCGTCCGTCGAGTACGCGTACCTCACCGGGAACCAGACCGAGGACGGCGTGCTCGTCCTGGAGCCCGTCGCGGACGGCCACAAGGCGACGATCTACCTCCTGCCGCGCTCCGACCGCGAGAACGGCGAGTTCTGGCTCTCCGGCCAGGGCGAGCTGTGGGTCGGCCGCAGGCACTCGCTGAGCGAGGCCGAGAAGCTGTACGGCATCCCGGCCGCGGACGTGCGCAAGCTGGCCGACGCGCTGACGGAGGCCACGGGTCCGGTCCGCGTCGTGCGGGGTTACGACGCCGCCATCGAGGCCGCTCTGCACGACAAGGTCACCGCCGAGCGGGACGCGGAGCTGCGGGTCTTCCTGTCCGAGGCGCGGCTGGTCAAGGACGAGTTCGAGATCGGCGAGCTCCAGAAGGCCGTCGACTCCACCGTGCGTGGCTTCGAGGACGTGGTGAAGGTCCTCGACAAGGCCGAGGCGACCTCCGAGCGGTACATCGAGGGCACGTTCTTCCTCCGCGCGCGCGTCGAGGGCAACGACATCGGCTACGGCTCCATCTGCGCGGCCGGCCCGCACGCCTGCACGCTGCACTGGGTGCGCAACGACGGACCCGTGCGCTCCGGTGAGCTGCTGCTGCTGGACGCCGGCGTCGAGACGCACACGCTGTACACGGCCGACGTCACGCGCACACTGCCGATCAACGGGCGGTTCAGCGAGATCCAGAAGAAGATCTACGACGCCGTGTACGAGGCCCAGGAGGCCGGGATCGCGGCGGTCCAGCCGGGTGGGAAGTACCGGGACTTCCATGACGCAGCGCAGCGGGTGCTGACCGAGCGGCTCGTCGAGTGGGGGCTGGTCGAGGGGCCGGTGGAGCGGGTGCTGGAGCTGGGGCTTCAGCGGCGGTGGACGTTGCACGGCACCGGGCACATGCTCGGCCTCGACGTCCATGACTGTGCGGTCGCGCGGACCGAGACGTATGTCGACGGCACCTTGGAGCCGGGGATGTGCCTGACGGTCGAGCCGGGGCTGTACTTCCAGGCCGATGACCTGACCGTGCCGGAGGAGTACCGGGGCATCGGTGTGCGGATCGAGGACGACATTCTGGTGACGGAGGACGGGAACCGGAATCTGTCGGCCGGGCTTCCTCGCCGGTCCGACGAGGTCGAGGCGTGGATGGCTTCGCTGAAGGGTTGAGTTTCGGGTGCGGGTGCTTCGTGGCTGGTCGCGCCGTTCCCCGCGCCCCTGGCGGCGTCACCCTGCACCTGCGTGTGTCAGGCGACCCCCGCTCGTCAACCGACCGTCGTCGGAAGCGAGTCCAGGAACAGGGCTCCCGCCAGCAGCCCCGCGCTGCCGCGGGGGCTCCACGCGCGCGTGTGGAGGTCGGTGTCGAGGGCGAGCAAGGCGTCCCGGCCCGCCTCCGTCGCCGTACCGCCCGCTTCCATGACACCCCTCGCGCCCGCCTGGACATGGCGCAGGCCCAGCGGGCCCGCCGTGTAGAGCAGCTCGGTGTCCTGGAGGGTGGACATCACGGTGAGCAGGGCGTCGAGCCGGGCCTCGCCCTCTGTGGCGCCGGCCGAGCGGGACGTGGTGAGCGCGTCCAACGCCCGCCGTACGTGCGGGAATCCGGCGCGGGCCTCGCCGCGGGCGCCCGCCGCGCCGTATTTGGCGGACACCGAGGAGCCCCGGGAGGGCCTGCGCGGGGCGCGCTTGTCGGGGTGGGCGGCGATTCGCTTGGCGGCTGCGGCCACGTCGAGCGCCCGGGCACGGGGGTCGAGGGCGGCCGCGGCCACCAGCAGGCCGAGCGCCCACAGGGCACCCCGGTGACCGCCGCCCGCGAGCCCCACGGAGTGTTCGGTGCAGCGCCCTATCGCGCCCAGTTCGGCACGTAGTCCGGGAGTGGGCTCGCCGGTGCGGCGGGCCGCCGCGGCCATCGCCGCGAGGCCGGGCGCGAGCGCCTTGGCCGACCAGCGCAGGGCGCAGTGGTCCACCCGTGTGACGCGGGCGCCGAGGTCACGTGGGTCGGGCAGGCCGGGCTTGGGAGCGAGCGCCAGCTGTCCGGTCAGCGCGGCCACGGCGGCCTGCGCCAGCGTCTCGTCCTCGCGGCTCGTCATCGTCGTGCCTACGAAGACGCCGCGGCCGACGGGGCGTCGCTCGGCGGGGTACCGGGCGGCGACGTACCGTCCGCGCCGCTGGTGATCGTGTTGTCCCTGTGGTTTCCCGTCACGGTCCGGAACGTATGGACGGCGCCCGTCAGGGAGATTTGACGGCGCTGTGCGTCGGCTGTGAATGCCGAGGAAGCTGAAGCCTCACAGTCGCGGGTCGTCGTCGTGCAGGATCCGCTGGAACATCCGGTGGTCGCGCCACTCTCCGTTGATGTGGAGGTAGCGCGGGGCGGTGCCGATCGGCTCGAATCCGCACTTCGCCAGCACACGTTGGGATCCGGTGTTGTCCAGCAGCGTGGTGGCCTCGATCCGGTGCAGTCCGACGCTGTCGCGTGCGATGCGGCACACCTGCTCCACGGCGGCGGTCGCCAGACCGCGGCCCTGGTGGTCGGCGGCGATCCAGTACCCGAGGTAGGCGCTGCAGAAGGGCCCCAGGGTGATGCCGGTCAGATTGACGGTCCCGACGATCCGGTCGCCGGAGTCGAGGACCCAGGGGACCGTCCGGCCCTCGGTGAACTCCCGCATCCGTGCCTCGATGCGTTCCGCATGACCCTCGACGGTGAAGAAACTCTCCGGGCGGCGCGGCTCCCAGGGAGCGAGAAAGTCCCGGTTCTCGATATAGGCCGCACAGAGCGCGGACGCGTCCGACGGGGCGGTGAGCCGCAGTGTCACACCACCCGGCAGCTCTTCGGTTCCTGTCTCCATCCGTCCAGCCTAGAGATCAAGGAGATCTCGTCACCGTCGGTGGGCCGGATCCGGCGCGGCTACACCGCGACCAACTGGGCGTCCTTCTTCCACTTGAGGATCTTGTCGAAGCTCACCACAGCGCCCCCCCGCCCCGGTTTGTTGCCGATCTGGACGTGGTCGGCGAGCTCCCGGATGAGCCACAGGCCGCGGCCGTGTTCGGCTTCGCTGCGGGAGGTGCGCACGCTCGGCGGGCCGGTGAAGCCCGGCCCTGAATCGACCACTTCGATGCGGCACTTCTCGCCGTCGAGGTAGGCGGTGACGCGGTAGGCCTCCGAGGAACCGCCGTGCCCGGTGTCGCCGCCGTGCTCCACGGCATTCGCACAGGCCTCGGTGAGGGCGACGGAGAGGTCGTACGAGATGTCGGGGTCGACGCCCGCGCTCTCCATGGTGCCGAGCAGGAGCCGCCGGGCGAGCGGAACGCTCGCAGCCTCGCGCCGCAGATGGAGTGACCACCAGATGCTCATGCTCCAGCCTCCTGGCCGCGGCTCGACATACCGTTACGTATTGCCGTAAGTGCCCGGGTGTAAGCGCATCGTTGACGTGATGCCGCCCATACGGCCGATGCGCCGCAGGTGGCAGTCGGTGTATGCGGGTGGCACTGAACAGCGCATCCGGGGTGAGAGTGCGCGGGACATGTGCGGGCGGCTCGTACCAGAAGGTGATCTTCGGGTCGTACGCCATCTTGCGGACCTGCCGTATGGGACCCATAAGGCCAGTGCAATGATTGGGCCCGCCATGACTGCCCCCCACCAGCGCCGGGCGCGCTCCGGACGTGATCTCCGGATCCTGAGGGCCGCGGTGTTCGCCGCGGTCTGCGTCGTGCTGGCCGCCGCCGGGCACACCCTCGCCTCCTGCGCCACGGTGCCGCTGTGGACGCTGGGCGCGGGATTCCTGGGGGTCTTCATGGTGGCGGCGCCGCTCGCCGGGCGGGCGCGCTCGCTGCCGGGGATCGCGACGCTGCTCACGCTCGGGCAGGTGGTGCTGCACGCGCTGTTCGGACTGGGGCAACACGGCTCCACCGTCCCGTCCTCGACCGACACCACCTTGGTCGCGCAGGCCGCGCGCATCGTGTGCGGGTCCGCGGCGGCGGCGATCAGCCCCGCGCAGGCCCAGCAGATCCTCACCGAGGCACGCCTCCACCCGATGGACATGCCCACCCATCATGCGTCGGACGCCGTCGCCGTGCCCGCGGACTCCGCCATGTCCCTGTTGCCGTCGCTGCCGATGCTGCTCGGGCATGTCCTCGCGGCGATCGCCGCCGGGTGGCTGCTGCGCCGGGGGGACCTGGCGCTGCTGCGGCTCATCGAGCTGTCGGCACACGGGGTCGCCGAGGCGGCGCTCGTACGGTCCCTGCGCGGGGCGCTCGCGCTGGCGCGCGCACTGTGCGCCGGGTTGCCGACCGCACCGGAAGCCGGTCCGCGCCTGCCGCGCACCGTGCCGCCCGCGCCACCGAGGCCCCACACCACCGCACTCCAGCACACGGTGATCAGGCGCGGCCCGCCCGCCACCGGGCTCGTCCTCGCCGCCTGACGCGACGCAGCCTCCACTTCGCTTTCCCTTCGTACCGAGTACGGATCCGGAGAGGTCGCCGTCGCGCGGCACACGTGCGTGCCTGTGATTCCCGGGGCTCGTCTTCGATGAGCCTCCACGCGCGCGTACCCCTCTTCCTCACCGGAAATCCGCTGACTCTCACCTGAAGTGGAGTGCCCCTATGAAGGCCTCTCGTCTCGCCGCCGCCGGTGCCGTCGCCGCCTCGGCCGTCGTCGTCCTGTCCTCCCCCGCGTTCGCGCACGTCAGCGTGCAGCCCGAGGGCGCTGCCGCCAAGGGCGGTTACGCGGTCATCGACTTCAAGGTCCCCAACGAGCGCGACGACGCCTCGACCACCAAGCTCGAGGTCAACTTCCCGACCGACCACCCGCTGGCGTCCGTGATGCCGGAGCCGGTCCAGGGCTGGAGCATCAAGACCACCAAGTCCAAGCTGGCCAAGCCCGTCGAGTCGCACGGCGAGAAGATCTCCGAGGCGATCACCAAGGTCACCTGGACGGCGACCGGCTCGGGCACCGCCAAGGGCATCCAGCCCGGCTTCTTCGAGAAGTTCCCGGTCTCCATCGGCGCGCTGCCCGAGGACGCCGACGAACTGACCTTCAAGGCGCTCCAGACCTACTCCAACGGCGACGTCGTGCGCTGGATCGAGGAGCAGCAGGAGGGCCAGGAGGAGCCCGAGAACCCGGCTCCGGTGCTCGCCCTGTCCGCCGCCACCGAGGACGGCCACCACGGCGCGGAGGCGAGCGAGGAATCGAGCCAGGAGCCCGCCGCCTCGACCACCACCACCGCCGCCGCCGAGTCCGACAGCAGCGACACCACCGCCCGCGTGCTCGGCGTCGTCGGCATCGTCGTCGGCGTGGTGGGCGTGGCGTACGGCGTGCTCGCCGGCCGTCGGCGCACCGACAACGCCTGAGCCCTTCCCCCTCGGTGCGCGCTGGGGCGCGTGCAACGGACCTCATCAGCGTCCGTACGCCCCCGGCGCGCACCGGAGTTCACACATCTGGGACATTTTTATATGCGCAAGAAGACGTTCGCGGCGGCCGCGCTGCTCGCCGCCGCCACCCTGACCCTCTCCGCCTGCGGCAGCGGTGACAGCAACGCACCCGTCGCCGTGGTCTCCGAGGAGGCCGGCTCGGACAAGGCCGCCACCGTCCTCGACCAACCCTTCGAGAAGCCGGACCTCGTCCTCAAGGACACGAGCGGCAAGTCGTACGACCTCCGCAAGGAGACCCAGGGCCATCCGACCCTGATCTACTTCGGCTACACCAACTGCCCCGACGTCTGCCCGCTGACGATGAACAACATCGCCGTCGCCAAGAAGCAGCTGTCCAAGGCCGAGCAGGACGAGCTGCGCGTCGTGTTCGTCACCACCGACCCCGACCGCGACACCCCGGCGGCGCTCGGCAAGTGGCTCAAGGGCATCGACCCGCAAGTGGTCGGCCTGACCGGCGACTTCGCCACCATCCAGGCCGGCGCCCGCACCCTGGGCATCTCCATCGAGCCGCCGCACAAGGAGAAGGGCAAGATCGTCTCCACGCACGGCACGCAGGTGATCGCCTTCTCCCCGAAGACCGACGGCGGTTATGTCCTGTACGGCGAGGACGCCACCGTCGACGACTACACCACGGACCTCCCCAAGCTGATCAAGGGTGAGAACCCGTGAGGCGGCTCGCCGCGACCGCCGCCGCCCTGGTGGGCACCCTGACCCTGGCCGGCTGCGGCGGCTCGGCCTCCGCGGACACCGAGCCCGAACTGTCCGTCGGCACCGCCTACATGCCGCAGCCGGTCTCCGACTCCATGGCGGCGGGCTTCCTGACGATCGACAACAAGGGCGGCACGAAGGACGAACTGACCTCCGTCACCAGCGACGCCGGCGAGGTCACCGTGCACGAGACCGTCGACTCGTCGATGCAGGAGGTCACCTCCCTCGACGTACCCGCACACGGTCAACTCGTGTTCAAGAGCGGCGGAAACCATCTGATGTTCGAGAAGCTGAAGCGGAAGCCGAAGCAGGGCCAGACGCTGTCCGTCGAACTGCACTTCGCGGAGTCCGACCCGATCACGGTTGAGATGCCGGTGAAGTCGGCGACGTACAACCCGAAGACCGGGCACTGAGGGAGGGATCCACCTGTGACACAGACCATCGCCCCCCGCCTGAGGACCCTGGTGCTGCTGCTCCTGGCCGCGACCGGGCTGCTCCTCGCCGGGGCCGGGCAGGCCTCCGCGCATGCCGCGCTGACCGGCAGCGACCCCCAGCAGGGGACGGTGGTCGACAAGGCTCCGGCCCAGGTGTCGCTGACCTTCTCCGAGCAGGTCTCGTTGTCCGACGACTCGCTGCGCGTGCTCGACCCCAAGGGCAAGCGGGTCGACAGCGGTGCCGCGTCCGAGCTGAGCGGGACGACGTACGCCGTGAAGCTGCACAGCGGCCTGCCCGACGGCACGTACACCGTCTCCTACCAGGTCGTCTCCGCGGACAGCCATCCCGTCGCCGGCGCCTACACCTTCTCCATCGGCGCCCCCTCGTCCACCTCCGTCTCGGTGGCCGAGGAGACCGTGGGCGGCGGGGTCGTCGGCTGGCTGTACGGGTTCGGGCGGTACATGTCGTACGCCGGTTTCATCGTGCTGGTCGGCGGGGCCGCCTTCGTACTGGCCTGCTGGCAGCGCGGCTCCGGGGTGCGTGCCCTGCAACGGCTCGTCGTCTCCGGATGGGTCGCGCTCACCGCGGCCACCCTCGGGCTGCTGCTCCTGCGCGGCTCCTACACCAGCAGCGGGAAGGTCGGCGACATCTTCGACCTGGAGCTGCTCGGGCAGGTGCTCCAGACCAAGACCGGCGCGGCCCTCGTCTCCCGGCTGCTGCTGCTCGCCGCGGCGGCGCTGTTCATCTCGGTGCTGTTCGGGGCGTACGACAAACGGGAGGACGAGGAGAAGCGGGACCTGACCTTCGGGCTCGCGGTCGGCGGGGTCGTGGTGGCCGCCGGGCTCGCGGCGAGCTGGGCGATGTCCGAGCATGCCTCGGTCGGGATCCAGGCCGCGATCGCGATGCCGGTCGACGTCGTCCATCTGCTCGCCGTCGCGGCCTGGCTCGGCGGGCTCACCGCACTGCTCCTCGCGCTGTACCGGGCGCCCACGGACAACCCGCTCGACAGCGCCGCCGTACGCCGCTTCTCGACCGTCGCCTTCGGCAGCGTCGTCGCGCTGGTCGCGACCGGGATCTACCAGTCCTGGCGCCAGCTCGGCTCATGGTCGGCGTTCACCGACACGACGTACGGCCAGCTGCTGCTCGTCAAGATCGGGCTCGTGGCGCTGCTCGTCGGCGTCGCGTACATCTCGCGGCGCTGGACGGCGCGGCTGGCGGAGACGGTGCCCGCGCGGGCCAAGGTCGTCGAGAAGGAGCCCGCCGGCGCCCGGGCGGGCGGCAACTCCAAGCGGGCCGCGCAACTCGCCCGGCAGCAGGCGGCGATGGACGCGGCCCGGCAGAAGCGGTCACGGGACTCCGATCCCAACCGGTTCGGGCTACGGCGCTCCGTGCTCGCGGAGGCGGGCGTCGCCGTCGTCCTGCTCGCCGTCACCACGGTGCTGACGCAGACCGAGCCGGGGCGCACGGAGGAGGACGCCAAGGCGGCCACCTCGTCCGCGGCTTCCTCCTCGGACTCGGCTTCCGGGGCGCTGACCCTGGACATGCCGTTCGACACGGGCGGAAAGGACGGCAAGGGCATCGTCACGGTCGACCTCGACCCCGCGGGCGTGGGCGCCAACGAGATGCACGTCTATGTGGCGCGGCCCAACAGCCGGGCCTTCGACGTCCCCGAGGTGAAGGTCGCCTTCACTCTGGAGTCCAAGGACATCGGGCCGCTGCCCGTCACCCCCGACCACATCACCACCGGCCACTGGTCGGCGAGCGGAGTGCAGATCCCCATGGCGGGCGAGTGGAAGATCGCCGTGACCGTACGGACCTCCGACATCGACCAAGTGACCGTCGACAAGAACGCGCAGATCGGCTGAACGTCCATCATGGCTGACCACACGTCCATTCCGGAGGCCCGCAGCGCTGACCCGGCTCCGGGGAAGGCCGCCTCCGAAGAGGGCATTTCGCGGCGGAAGCTCCTCGGCACCGCCGGCGCCACCGGGCTCGTCCTCGGCACGGCGGGCGGTGCCGTGGGATACGCGTCGGCGCCCTCCGAGGCCACGCCGCTCACCTCGCTCGGCGCCGAACAGGTGATGTTTCACGGGAAACATCAGCCCGGGATCACCGAGGGCCTCCAGGCCCGCGGGCACCTGGTCGCCTTCGACCTGACGGCGGGCGCCGGGCGCAAGGAGGCGGCCGCGCTGCTGAAGCGCTGGTCGGAGACGGCCCGCCGGCTGATGGCGGGGGAGGCCGCCCAGCAGGACGACACGGACGTCACACGGGATGCCGGGCCGTCCTCGCTGACGGTCACCTTCGGCTTCGGGCACAGCTTCTTCGCCCGCACCGGCCTGGAGAAACAGCGGCCGATCTCCCTGGACCCGCTGCCCGACTTCTCCTCCGACCACCTCGACAAGAACCGCAGCAACGGCGATCTGTGGGTGCAGATCGGCGCCAACGACGCCCTGGTCGCCTTCCACGCGCTGCGCGCCCTCCAGCGGGACGCGGGCAGCGCGGCCCGTATCCGCTGGCAGATGAACGGCTTCAACCGCTCGCCGGGCGCCACCGCCCACCCCATGACGGCACGCAACCTCATGGGCCAGATCGACGGCACCCGCAACCCCAAGCCGAGCGAGTCCGACTTCGACCAGCGGATCTTCGTGCCGGCGTCGGGCGCGAAGGACCCGGAGTGGATGGGATACGGCTCCTACGCCGTCGTACGCCGGATCCGCATGCTCCTCGACGACTGGGAGCAGTTGTCGGTCAGGGCGCAGGAGGACGTCATCGGGCGCCGCAAGTCCGACGGGGCCGCGCTGTCCGGGGGCAGTGAGACGAGCGAGATGGACTTGGAGAAGACGGACGCCCAGGGGAATCTCGTGGTGCCCATCAACGCCCATGCCCGTATCACCCGGCCCGACCAGAACGGTGGGGCGGCCATGCTGCGGCGGCCCTTCTCGTACCACGACGGCTACGACGCGGACGGGGTGCCGGACGCGGGGCTGCTGTTCGTCTGCTGGCAGGCGGATCCGCTGCGCGGCTTCGTGACGGTGCAGCGGAAGCTGGACCGGGGGGACGCGCTGTCGAAGTTCATCCGGCATGAGGCGAGCGGACTGTTCGCGGTGCCGGGCGGGGCGGCGGAGGGGCAGTACGTGGGGCAGAAGTTGCTGGAGGGGTGAGAGTTGCCGGAGGGGTGACAGAGCCCTGCCGGTGGGGCCCCGGTGAGATGCGTGGGCCGCGTCATCGGGGGCCCATTAGGGTGAGGTCATGCCAGCCAGCTATGCGTATCTCGGCCCTGAAGGCACCTTCACCGAAGTCGCCCTGCGCACGCTTCCCGAGGCGGCCACCCGGGAGCTGATCCCCTACGTGTCCGTCCAGTCCGCGCTCGACGCGGTCCGCGGCGGCGAGGCCGAGGCCGCGTTCGTACCGATCGAGAACTCCGTCGAGGGCGGCATCACGACCACGCTCGACGAGCTGGTCGCGGGCGCCCCGCTGATGATCTACCGCGAGGTGCTGCTGTCGATCACCTTCGCGCTCCTGGTCCGGCCGGGCACGAAGCTGACGGACATCAAGACGGTCTCCGCCCATCCGGCGGCCCAGCCGCAGGTGCGGAACTGGCTGAAGAACAACCTCCCGGACGCGCACTGGGAGTCGGCCGCCTCGAACGCGGACGCCGCACGTCTGGTCCAGGAGGGCCAGTACGACGCCGCCTTCGCGGGCGAGTTCGCGGCCGCCCGGTACGGCCTGGAGGCCCTGGAGACCGAGATCCACGACGCGGAGAACGCCCAGACGCGATTCGTGCTGGTGGGCCGGCCCGCCCGGCCCGCGGCGCCGAGCGGCGCGGACAAGACGTCCGTCGTGCTGTGGCAGCGTGACGACCACCCCGGCGGGCTGCGCGATCTGCTGGGCGAGTTCGCCACCCGGGGCATCAACCTGATGCTGCTCCAGTCCCGGCCCACCGGGGCCGGCATCGGCAACTACTGCTTCTGCATCGACGCCGAGGGCCATATCTCGGACCGCCGGGTCGCCGAGGCGCTCATGGGGCTCAAGCGGATCTGCCTCCAGGTGCGCTTCCTCGGTTCGTATCCGCGCGCCGACGTCAAGCCCGGGGATGTGCCGCCTCCGTCGTCGTGGGCCTCGGACGAGGAGTTCGCGTCGGCGGCGGACTGGGTGGCGCGCTGCCAGGACGGGCGGTTCTGAGCCCGGGTACGGGCGGGCAGACGGCACATGACGCGTGGGTTGCGGACGGGTTTCGGCCAGTCCTACCTGCTGATTTACGTTATCCACAGGAGTTATCCACAGGGTGCCATCTCGACCTGGGGACAAGTCGACAACGAAGCGCGACTCAGTCGACAAATCGGCGCGCAGGGGACAAGTTCGTCCACAGCCCCAGTGGTCACTCTTCGTCCACCCGTTTACTTTGGCCAATCCTTTGGGGCGACCCATTTCCACCCGAAAGTGGGGGTGGGGCCGGTTTGACTCAGGAATTCCTCGGCCCGCGAGCCCGATTCGGAATGATCACTGGCTGTATCCACAGATCTTTCGCACAGCCTGTGGATAACTCTTCAAGGCCGTCGCGCCCTGTGGACAACAGGCCCCCCAAGTCCCGTTCCCCGCAAGGAAATCGAGTCAACCAGGCGCCGCCCCGATGCCCCGTTCCAGGGAGTGAGACACCTTTTATTGACACACGGTGCAATTCACTCATAACTGAACGTAAGCCCCGGTTCGGGCATCGCTCGGAATAGTGAGTCGTGGGCCGTCAGTCCGCACCGGTAGCCTTGGCCGCGTGATTGACCTTCGCCTGCTCCGTGAGGACCCTGACCGTGTGCGTGCGTCGCAGCGCGCCCGTGGAGAGGACGTCGCGCTCGTCGACTCTCTGCTGTCCGCCGACGAGCGGCGCAGGTCGTCCGGCGTCCGCTTCGACGAGCTGCGCGCCGAGCAGAAGGCGCTCGGCAAGCTGATCCCCAAGGCCTCGGGGGACGAGAAGGCCGAGCTGCTGAAGAAGGCGGGCCAGCTCGCCGCCGACGTCAAGACGGCCGACGCGGAGCGCGACGCGGCCGACACCGAGACCCAGGAGTTGCTGCTCCGGCTGGGCAACCTCGTCCACCCGGGTGTGCCCGTGGGCGGCGAGGAGGACTTCGTCGAGCTGGAGACGCACGGCACGATCCGCGACTTCGGCGCCGAGGGCTTCGAGCCCAAGGACCACCTGGAGCTCGGCCAGCTGCTCGGTGCGATCGACGTCGAGCGCGGCGCCAAGGTCTCCGGCTCCCGCTTCTACTTCCTGACCGGAGTCGGCGCGCTCCTCGAACTCGCCCTGGTCAACGCGGCGATCGGACAGGCCACGGCCGCCGGCTTCACACCGATGCTGACGCCGGCGCTGGTCCGCCCGCAGTCGATGGCGGGCACCGGCTTCCTCGGCCAGGCCGCCCAGGACGTGTACCACCTCGACAGCGACGACCTCTACCTGGTCGGCACCTCCGAGGTACCCCTCGCCGCGTACCACATGGACGAGATCATCGACGCCGACCGCCTCCCGCTGCGGTACGCGGGCTTCTCGCCCTGCTTCCGCCGCGAGGCCGGCTCGCACGGCAAGGACACGCGCGGCATCTTCCGCGTCCACCAGTTCGACAAGGTCGAGATGTTCTCGTACGTCGCCCCGGAGGACTCGCAGGCCGAGCACCAGCGCCTGCTGGAGTGGGAGAAGCAGTGGCTGACGTCGCTGGAGCTGCCGTTCCGCGTCATCGACGTCGCGACCGGTGACCTGGGCTCCTCGGCCGCCCGCAAGTTCGACTGCGAGGCGTGGATCCCGACCCAGGGCAAGTACCGCGAGCTGACCTCGACCTCGGACTGCACCGAGTTCCAGTCCCGCCGCCTGTCCATCCGCTTCCGCGACGGCAAGCAGGTCAAGCCGCTCGCCACGCTGAACGGCACGCTGTGCGCCGTCCCGCGCACGATCGTGGCGATCCTGGAGAACCACCAGCAGGCCGACGGCTCGGTCTACGTGCCCGAGGTGCTGCGTCCCTACCTGGGCGGCCGAGAGGTCCTGGAGCCGGTGGCCAAGTGAGCGCCGCTTTCCCCTATCGGCTCATCGCGACCGACCTCGACGGAACGCTGCTGCGCTCCGACGAGTCGGTCTCGCAGCGCACCCGCGAGGCACTCGCCGCGGCCACGGAGGCCGGCGCCGCGCACATCGTGGTGACCGGCCGCGGGGTCCCGTGGACCCGGCACATCCTGGACGACCTCGGCTACGAGGGCCTCGCGGTCTGCGGCCAGGGCGCGCAGGTGTACGACGCCGGGGAGCACCGTCTCCTGACGTCGGTGACGCTGGACCGGCAGCTGGCCGGCGTGGCCCTCGCGAAGATCGAGGCCGAGGTCGGGCCCCTGTACCTGGCGGCGAGCCGCGACGGGCTGGACGGCGAGGTGCTGGTCGGACCGGGCTACGCGGTCACGGGGACGCTGCCGTCGACGCCGTTCACGGACGCGAGCGACCTCTGGGTGGCCCCGCTGAACAAGATCTACATACAGCACCCTCAGCTGTCGGACGACGAACTGGCAGAAGCCTCTCGCCGGGCCGCGGGCGGTTTCGTCAACGTCGCCATGGCCGGCGAGGGCATCGTCGAGCTGCTCCCGCTGGGCCTGTCCAAGGCCACGGGCCTTTCGCTGGCCGCGCGTCGACTGGGCGTGAAGGCCACGGAGACGATTGCCTTCGGCGATATGCCCAATGACGTCCCGATGTTCGGGTGGGCAGCGTACGGGGTGGCGATGGCCAACGCCCATGAGCAGCTCAAGGCAGTGGCGGACGAGGTGACGTCTTCCAACGAGGAGGACGGGATCGCGGTGGTCGTGGAGCGCCTGCTGAGCTGAGCCGCAACGGCCGTGGGCGGTCGTTCCGCCGGGGAGGACGGGAACGCGGTGATCGTGCAGCGCCTGCTGAGCCGAGCGGCAACCGCCGTGGGCAGCGGTTCCGCCCGGGAGGACGGCATCGCGTCGGTCGTGCAGCGCCCGCTGAGTCGAGCGGCAACCGCCGTGGGCGGCGGTTCCGCAGGGGAAGACGGCATCGCGTCGGTCAGGCACCGCCTGCTGAGCTGAACCGCAACCGCCGCGGCCAGCCGTCCCGCCCGGGAGGACGGCATCGCGTCGGTCGTGCAGCGCCCGCTGAGCCGAGCGGCAACCGCCGTGGGCAGCGGTTCCGCCCGGGAGGACGGCATCGCGTCGGTCAGGCACCGCCTGCTGAGCTGAACCGCAACCGCCGCGGCCAGCCGTCCCGCCCGGGAGGACGGCATCGCGTCGGTCGTCCAGCGCCCGCTGAGTCGAGCGGCAACCGCCGTGGGCAGCGGTTCCGCCCGGGAGGACGGCATCGCGTCGGTCAGGCACCGCCTGCTGAGCTGAACCGCAACCGCCGCGGCCA
>NZ_JBIUCC010000005.1:41042-788778 GCF_044593495.1 Streptomyces sp. NPDC051963
CGGTTCCGCCCGGGAGGACGGCATCGCGTCGGTCAGGCACCGCCTGCTGAGCTGAACCGCAACCGCCGCGGCCAGCCGTCCCGCCCGGGAGGACGGGATCGCATCGGTCGTCCAGCGCCCGCTGAGCCGAGCCCGCAACCGCCGTGGGCAGTCGTTCCGCAGGGCGGAACGGGTGGGCACGGCCTGTGGCGCCGCGCACTTACTACGTACCCCGGGCCGGAATAGCGGCCAAGTCCCAGTGACAACGTCTCGCGGAGGATGCACGGATCGAACGTGCGCGGGCTTTCCAGGCCCGACCAGGGCTTAGCAAGCCCGTGCCTTACCACTCGGCCAATCCTCCGGGTGGGCGGCCCACGCGAGAGCGACGTCGCGTGCTCGAAGCGGCCGCCCCGGGCAGCTCCCCGTGCGGAACGGGTTCGACGGTGGCGTAACTACACCGGAACCCGCCGCGGGCTGCCCTGTCGGGAGCTGTGCGTACTGCCGTGCATGGACATCGCTCAGCTCCTCTCCCTGAATGTGGCGCCGGAGTCGCCGTCCGGCGGGGTGGACACAACCATCGTGCCTGTACGACGAGTTGGGCGCCACTGATTAAAGGCGGCCGGGAGTTCGGGCTAGCGTCGCCGCCACCGCCGCCGGCGCTTGCTGAAGAACCACCCCGCGGGCGGCTCGTCGGACCGCCACGGCTGAGGCTCGGGCTCCTCCTTGCGCCAGCGGGCGGCGAGCATCCGGGCGCGGGCGGACGGCTCGGAGGTCTCGGCGGAGCGTATGAAGTCGTCGTCCAGGACCAGCTCGTCCCAGGAGTCGTCCGACTCCGGCTGTCCGCTGCCCTGCTTCGGCTCTCCTGCCATTCTCGTCCTCCCGGCCGTACGTCCCCGTTCTGCCCAGTGTGCCCGGACAGAGATGAAGCCCCTGTCAAGATCAGGGGCTTCTGACCTCCTACTCCTCTCCGGCCAGCGTCAGCGACCGCAGCTTCTGCCCGGCGTACCAGGTGGCGGCCATGGTGACCACCGCCAGCAGCACCGTCGCGGTCGGCAGGGCGACGTCGGACGTCACCATGTCCCCGCCCGCGACCTTCTGGGCCACGGCCAGCGCCCACTGCTGGACACTGAGCGTGCGCGCCCCGGACACCAGGGAGCCGAACAGGGCCTCCCAGACAAGTGCGTAGACGAGTCCGAAGACCACCGCGTGCCGCGACACCGTGCCGAGCAGCAGGAAGAGCGCGGCGTACGCGATGGAGGCGACCAGCGCGGCGATCGTGTAGGCGACGGCGATCTGCTGGCCGTTGCCGTTGAGGATGAAGCCCGCGATCAGCGTCGGCACCGCGGAGAACACCATCGTCACGGCGATGGCGACGATCAGCTTGGTGAAGATGATCGTGGGCCGTTTCACCGGCTTGGACAGCAGATAGACCACGGAGCCGTCGTCGATCTCCGGTCCGATCGCGCCGGTGCCCGCGATGACGCCGATGATCGGCACCATGGTGGCGAGCGCGAGCCCGCCCAGCAGGTCGGCCGCCGTCTGGTCGTCCGCGCCGACCAGGCCGCGCACGATCACGGAGATCACGATGAGCAACAGGGGCAGGGCGCCCAGGATGAGGGCCCTGCGACGGCCGAGCAGGGCTCGGTAGGTGAGTCGGGCGACTGTGGGGTCGTACATCTTTCGGCCTCCTACGCCGCGACCAGATACGAGAACACGGACTCGAGGGACTCGTCGGACGGCGAGACCGTCAGCAGACGGATCCCGTGGTCCCGGGCCACCCGCGGCAACAGGGCGGTGAAGCGGCCGAAGTCGACGGCCTGGATACGCAACGCGCCCTCCGCCAGGTCGACTTCGATGCCGGCCGTCGACGGATCGGAGATCAACGCGGCCGCGAGGCCGCGGTCGTCGCTGGAACGCACCAGGTAGCGGTGCGGACGGTCGGTCATCAGGCGGCGGATCTTGCGGAAGTCGCCGCTGGCCGCATGCCTGCCTGCGACGACGACCTCGATGTGGCGGGCGAGTTGCTCGACCTCTTCGAGGATGTGGGACGAGAACAGCACGGTGCGGCCCTCGTCGCCCATGCGCCGGAGCAGGTCCATGAGCTGCATGCGCTGGCGCGGGTCCATGCCGTTGAAGGGCTCGTCGAGCAGGAGCAGCGAGGGATTGTGGACCAGGGCGCTCGCCATCTTCACGCGCTGGCGCATGCCCTTGGAGTACGTCGAGATCTTGCGGTCCTGTGCGTACTCCATCTCGACCGTGGCCAGGGCCTTCTGGGCGGCCTTGGCGCCCAGGCCGTGCAACTCGGCGTTGGCGACGACGAATTCGCGGCCGGTGAGGAAGTCGTACATCGCCTCGCGCTCGGGGACGATGCCGATCTGCTTGTAGATCTGCTCGTTGCGCCAGGTCGGCCGGCCGTCGAGGGTGACGGTGCCCGTCGAGGGGGCGAGGAAGCCGCCCATCATGTTGATGAGGGTGGACTTTCCGGCGCCGTTGGGGCCGAGGAGGCCGGTGACGCCGGGGCCGATCGTCATGGTGATGTCGTTGACGGCGACCACATTGCCGAACCAGCGCGATACGTGGTCGATGGAGAGCGTGGTCACAGTCCGACCTTTCGGTAGCGGCGCATCAGCAGGCCGTAGGAGGCGGCGATCAGGCCCAGCGTGACGAGGACGTAGACCACGCCCTCCCCGTTGGACGGGCCGATGCCTCCGGGGGAGGCCGAGGAGGCTCCCAGGAACGCCGACTGCACTCCGTCGATGAGCGTGATCGGCGAGAACAGGCCGATCCAGGCGATGGCGTCCGTGGTGGCCTGTGCGTCGGCGATGGCCTGGAGCGTGGAGACGGCGCCGTACGAGATGGTCAGGACGGCGATCACGGCCGCGATGCCGAACCCGCGGCGCGGGGTGACCGAGGCGATGACGAGGCCGATTCCGGCGAAGAGCAGCGACAGCAGAGCCACGGAGACGAGTCCCTGGGCGAATCCCTTGGTCTGGTCGGCGAAATCGAGTTTCGCCAGCAGCGCGCCCACGTAGAGCACGATGAGCGGCGCCGCGGTGAGGATGAACATGGCCGAGGCGAGCGCCGCGTACTTGGCGCGTACGTAGTCGGCGGTCTCGATGGGCCGCGAGAAGTACAGCGGCACGGTCTTGAAGCGCAGGTCGCGCGAGACGGACTGGGGTGCCTGCGAGGCGACGTACAGGCTGATGACGGCCTGCATGATGACCGCGTAGCGGGTGTAGTCGACGGGCAGGTCGTTCGCCTTGGTGGCGACCGCGACGGCCACCATGATGGCCGCGGGCACACACATCACGACGAACAGCAGCATCGGCAGCACCTTGGACTTCACCGAGCGGCCGAGGCCGTAGGAGCCGCGCAGGGACTGCGAGTAGAGCGAGCGGGTGGCGTAGGAGCGGCCGAGGCGGGGGCCGTCGTAGTTGCGGTAGCCGATGTTGTGGATGCGGGTCTGGTCGCCCGGGGGTGCCGCTACGGGGTGCTCAACTGCCATGGCCGACGGCCTCCTTCCGCTGTGCGTCGCTGTCCTGGGAAGCCTCGTCGGTGAAGACCTCGGAGATGTGGTGCCTGCGCTGTTCCATACGGACCAGGCCGAGGCCGAGATCGGCGACGACGTCGCGGACGAGGTCGTACGTCTCCTCGCCCTGGGCGGTCAGCAGCAGGATGTGTCCGGCGCCCGGCAGGCCGCTCGCCGAGTCGAGGATGTCCACCCCGCGCGCGTGCAGCGCCTCGCGCACCGCGCGGGTGCCGTCCGGGTGCTCGTCGGTGTCGGTGACCTCGATCGCGAGCGTCGTCGTGGTCTGGGTGAAGTCGGTGGTGGAGCTGGAGCGCAGCAGCTTGCCGCCGTCGACGACCACGACGTGGTCGCAGGTGCGCTCGAGCTCGCCCAGCAGGTGCGAGGTGACCAGGACGGAGATACCGAAGTCGGTGTGGATGCGGCGGATGAGGCCGAGCATCTCGTCCCGGCCGACCGGGTCGAGGCCGTTGGTCGGCTCGTCCAGGAAGACCAGCTGCGGGTCGTGCACCAGGGCCTGGGCCAGCTTCACGCGCTGCTTCATACCGGTCGAGTAGCCGCCGATGGGGCGGTAGCGCTCCTCGTACAGACCGACATGGCGCAGTGTGTCCGCGGTGCGCTCGCGGGCGGCGGCGGGCGGGAGGCCGGACATGCGTGCCATGTGGACGACGAACTCGGTGGCCGAGACGTCGGGTGGCAGACAGTCGTGCTCCGGCATGTAGCCGACTCGCTCGCGGATCGCGGCGCCCTTGGTGGCGACGTCGAGTCCGAGCACTTCGGCACGGCCTTCGGTGGCAGGGGACAGACCCAGAAGGATCTTGATCAGTGTGGACTTGCCGGCTCCATTGGCTCCGACGAGTCCGGTCACACCGGGCCCGACGTCCACGGAGAGCCGGTCAAGCGCGGTCACCCGGGGGAACCGCTTGCTCAGGCTTTCGGTCGCGATCACAGTCACGAGTAAGACGGTAGTGACGCAAACCACTCCGGTCGTCAGACCGGAGAGCCGTCTTGGCGTCCCTCTCGAGTCGTACGGGGCCCTAAGGGTCACCCTGAGGTCGAACAACGGCCCCGGTGTTTTCCACATCGGCGCGGTTGTCCACAGGCGCACAGGGGCCTATTGACGCAGCCTCTAACAACTGTCACATTCACCAGTGTCAAGTTACGGGCACGTACCGCGGTCAGCGTGGACAGGGTGGGGCGGTGTCGGATGACGACGGCTGTTGCAGATGAACGCGCCGCGGGGCTGCGGAAGTTCCGGAAGGTGCAGCGCCTGGCGTACGAGTGCGCGGAGGCCGTCGCGGCCCGGCTGAAACCGGGGGTGACCGAGCGCGAGGCGGCGCGGATGCAGCGCGAGTGGCTGCGTGAGCGGGGTGTGCGGGACTGGTTCCATCTGCCCTTCGCCTGGTTCGGCGACCGCACGGCGTTCGTGAACTTCCGTGTCCCGCTTCAGTTCTTCCCCACCAACCGCCGGCTCGAGCCCGGGATGCCGTTCATCCTGGACATGGCCCCGGTCTTCGAGGGCTGCACGGCGGACATCGGCTACTCCGGCTCGCTCGGCATCAACCCGGTGCAGGACAAGCTGATGGCCGACCTGGAGGCGCACCGTGAGCTGATCCTGCGCGAGGTGCGCGAGCGCCGCCCGCTGCGGGAGATCTACGAGGACGTGGACCGCCTCATGGTCCGCCAGGGCTACGCCAACCGGCACCGCGCCTACCCGTTCGGGGTGATCGCCCACAAGGTGGACCGGGTCAAGGAGCGCCGCTGGTCACCGCATGTGTTCGGGTTCGGCACCCAGTCCCTGAAGGGTCTGGCGAGCGATGCGCTGCACGGCCACCGCGACGGCTGGTCGCCGCTGTGGTCGCCGTACCGCTTCTCCGACCACCCCCCGCAGCCGGGCCTGTGGGCGGTCGAACCCCACCTCGGCTTCAGGGGTACGGGCGCGAAGTTCGAGGAGATCCTCGTCGTCACCGACTCCGCGGACCCCGAGCAGAGCGCCTTCTGGCTGGACGACGATCTGCCGCACGTGCGGCGCTGGGCGGAGGACAAGTGACGGTGCTGAAGGGGGCGCGGGAGCGCCGGGTGCGGACCGGCGGGGTCGAGCTGTGCGTCGCCGAGCTGGGGGACCCGGACCGTCCGACGGTCGTCCTTGTACACGGCTACCCGGACAGCAAGGAGGTGTGGTCCGAGGTCGCCGCCGGCCTCGCCGACAGCTTCCACGTGGTGCTGTACGACGTCCGGGGCCACGGCAGGTCCACGGCACCGCAGCCGCTGCGCGGCGGTTTCACGCTGGAGAAGCTGACGGACGACTTCCTGGCGGTCGTGGACGCGGTCAGCCCGGACCGGCCGGTGCACCTGGTGGGGCACGACTGGGGCTCGGTGCAGTCCTGGGAGTTCGTCACCGTCAAGCGCACCGAGGGGCGCATCGCGTCCTTCACCTCGATGTCCGGGCCGTCCCTGGACCACTTCGGGCACTGGATCCACGCGCGCGTGAAGCGCCCCACCCCGCGCCGGGTCGGCCAGCTGCTGGGTCAGGGCGCCAAGTCCTGGTACGTGTATCTGCTGCACACACCGGTCCTGCCCGAACTGGCCTGGCGCGGCCCTCTCGGCAAGACCTGGCCGCGCATCCTGGAGCGCGTCGAGCGCGTGCCCGGCGACGGCTACCCGACCTCCTCGCTCCCGACGGACGCCGCGCACGGGGCATGGCTGTACCGGGACAACATCCGGCCGAGGCTGCGCAGGCCCCGCGCGGACGCCTACGCGCACGCGCCCGTGCAGCTCGTCACGCCGCTGGGGGACGCGTTCCTGTCGGAGAAGCTGTACTCCGACCTGGAGCAGTGGGCTCCGCAGCTGACCCGTCGCACGCTCCCCGCCAAGCACTGGATCCCGCGTTCCCGGCCCGACCAACTGACGGCGTGGATCTCCGAGTTCGTCACCGCCGTCGAGGGCGGCCGGTCCGAGGTGAGCGCCAAGGGCAGGCACGCCGACCGGTTCGGCGGGCAGCTCGTCGTGGTCACCGGCGCGGGCAGCGGCATCGGGCGGGCCACGGCGTTCGCGTTCGCCGAGGCGGGCGCGCGCGTGGTGGCCGTCGACCGGGACGCGGAGTCCGCCGCCCGCACCGCCGAGCTGTCCCGTCTGATCGGCGCCCCCGAGGCCTGGGCCGAGACCGTCGACGTCGCGGACGAGCAGGCCATGGAGAAGCTCGCCGAGAAGGTCGCCGCCGAGTACGGCGTGGTGGACGTGCTGGTGAACAACGCCGGGATCGGCCTGTCCGGCTCCTTCCTGGACACCACCCCGGAGGACTGGAAGAAGGTCCTCGACGTCAATCTGTGGGGCGTCATCCACGGCTGCCGGCTGTTCGGGAAGCAGATGGCCGAGCGCGGACAGGGCGGCCACATCGTCAACACCGCGTCGGCGGCGGCGTACCAGCCCTCCAAAGCGCTGCCCGCCTACAGCACCTCCAAGGCGGCGGTGCTGATGCTGAGCGAGTGTCTGCGCGCCGAGCTGGCCGGACAGGGCATCGGCGTGACGGCGATCTGCCCCGGCTTCGTCAACACCAACATCACCTCGACCGCGCGCTTCGCCGGGGTCGACGCCACCGAGGAGAAGCGGCGCCAGAAGAAGTCCGCGCGCCTGTACGGGCTGCGGAACTACCCGCCGGAGAAGGTCGCCGACGCGATCCTGCGGGCGGTGGTGAAGAACCAGGCCGTCGTCCCGGTGACACCCGAGGCGCGCGGCGCCCACCTCATGTCCCGGTTCACGCCCCGCGCGCTGCGGGCCGTCGCCCGGCTGGAGCCGCCGCTGTGACCGATCACGGGTACGCCATCACCCCACGCCGCGTGTCCTTCGACTGGACGCGTACGCCGCTGCACTGGATCCCCGGCGAATCGACCGCGACCCACGTCGTCAATGTGCTGCATCTGCTGCTGCCGGCGGGGGAGCGGTGGTTCGTAAAAGTCTTCAAGGAGGGTCTGCCGCTGGTCCGGGATCCCGAACTCCTGGCGGACGTCAAGGGTTTCATGGGCCAGGAGGCCACGCACAGCGTGCAGCACTCGCACGTGCTCGACCACCTCAAGGCACAGCAGCTGGACACCGCGGAGTTCACCAAGTACGTCGACTTCCTCTTCGAGCGGCTGCTCGGTGAGCGTCCACCGCTCGGCGCGCCGATACCGCAGCCGGAGTGGCTGCGCTGGCGGCTTGCGGTCGTCGCGGCGATCGAGCAGTTCACGGCGGTGCTCGGCGACTGGGTCCTGGCCGCCGACGGCCTGGACCGTGCCGAGGCCGACGAGGTCATGCTCGATCTGCTGCGCTGGCACGGCGCGGAGGAGGTAGAACACCGCGCGGTCGCCTTCGACATGTACGAGCACTGCGGCGGCCCCGGCACGCCCCGCTACGCCCGCCGCCTCGCCGCCATGGCCGTCACGGCACCGGTGCTGCTCTACCTGTGGGTGTGGGGGACGGCCTACCTCATACGTCGCGATCCACAGCTCGGCGGCCGGCTGCGCTACTCCCTCGCCGAGCACAACAGAGCCGTGCACAAAGGTCTGCTGCCGACGTGGCGGCAGCTGGGCGCGGCGATCCCCCGCTATGTCCGGCGGTCGTACCACCCTTCGCAGGAAGGGTCGTTGAGCCGGGCGGTCGAGTATCTGAGGAGGTCACCGGCGGCGAGGACGGTCGCGTGACCACCGAGCAGACCGGCCCCGGCTACCGGATCGAGGACCTCGCGCATCGCAGCGGCGCCACGGTCCGGACCATCCGCGCCTACCAGGACCGCGGCCTGCTCCCCCGCCCCGAGCGCCGCGGCCGGGCCAACGTCTACGGCGACGCCCATCTCGCCCGGCTGCGCCGGATCGCCGGTCTCCTCGACCGCGGCTACACCCTGGCCTCCATCAAGGAACTCCTGGAGGCCTGGGACGCCGGCCGCGGCCTCGGCGGCGTGCTCGGTCTGGTCGCCGAGGTCGGCGGCCCGTGGACCGACGAGGAGGCGGTGCGGATCTCGCGCGCGGAGTTGGACGAGCGGTTCGGCGGCTCCCCCGACGACGCGGCCGTCGCCGACGCGGTCGAACTCGGCGTGCTGGAGCCGGTGCCGGGCGACGACGACTCGTTCCTCGTACCCAGTCCCCAAGAGCTCGCCGTGGCCGTCGAGTTGCACGCGGCCGGAGTCCCCCTGTCCGCGATCTCGGGACATCTACGGGAGTTGAGAGGTCAGGTCGAGCACATCGCGGCCCGTTTCCTGGAGTTCACCACCGAGCATGTCTTCGCCCGCTACCTGGACGGACCGCACCGTCCGACCGACGCGGACGCGGCCGAGGCGGCCTCGCTCGTACGACGGCTGCGACCGCTCGCCCGCCAGTCGGTGGACGCGGAACTCGCGCGGGCGATGCGCCTGTTCGCGGTGCGGCACCTGCGGCAGCACCTCGGCGCGGACGAGGCTCCGCAGGCACGCGAGGAGACTCGCTCCGTGCCGATTCCGGCCGGGACAATGCACGCTGTGGAGAAGCTGGTTGGTCCAGGGAGAGCGGCCGAATTCATCGGACTGGCCGCCGAACGGGAGGTGCGGGCAAGGGCGTTGGACGACCTCGCCTCAAGTCACGCCCCATCAGTTGATCTTGACGAAACCCCTTGAATCGACGGCTCGTTGTCCACAGAATCGCCAATTCCCCTGTGGATAACTGCACTTGGTTGTGGATCAAACATCCGGAGTCAAATCATTCGCGTGATCCAGGTCTCTCGCGGCACCCTGAGGCCATGGATGAAAGACGCACCGTGAAGGTGTCGAAGTACCTCTCGAAGCATCTGCGCCATCAGCCCGAGAGGATCGGGCTCACGCTCGACGAGGGCGGCTGGGTCGAGATCGACACGCTCATGGCCGCGGCGGCCGCGCACGGCTTCCGGTTCACCCGGGACGAGCTGGATCATGTGGTCGCCGCCAACGACAAGAAGCGCTTCGCGATCGACGGCTCGCGGATCCGCGCCAGCCAGGGCCACAGCGTCGAGGTCGACCTCGGACTGCCCCAGGCGACCCCGCCGCCGTACCTCTACCACGGGACCGTGGCCCCGAACCTGGACGCGATCCGCACCGAGGGCCTCCGCCCCATGAACCGGCACGACGTGCACCTCTCGCCCGACCGCGAGACGGCGACCCGCGTCGGCGCCCGCCGCGGCCGACCCGTCGTCCTGTCCGTGGACACCGACGCCATGCACCGCGACGGCCATGTCTTCCACGTCAGCGCGAACGGCGTGTGGCTCACGAAGGCCGTGCCGCCGGAGTACCTGAGGTTTCCCGCAGGGCACTGAGGCCGGACCGTTTTCCCCACCGGCACGGACGCTGGATGATCTGTGCATGGACCACCTCCCCACCACCCAGGCCGCCGTCACCGCCCTCCGAGAGATCGCCGCCGAGTATGCGCTCGAGATCGAGGTGATCGACGACATAGGCGCCGACCAGACCTCGCGCCGCACGGCGGCGGGCATCGGCGTCACCACCGACCCGGACGGCTCCCTGCCCCACGAGGCCCACGTCGAGTTCGGCGGCCTGCCTCGGGTGAGCGTCCGCCTCTACCCCGAGGACGACGCGCTGATCACGGTCGAGGGCGTCGAGTGCCCCGACATCCCGCGCGACGACGTCCCGGCCTTCCTCCGCTCGGTATTCGGCGAGCTCGCGTATGTCACCGCACGCCGTTTCCCGCCCGGCTACCGCCTGGTCGTGCCGTTGCCCGGAGACCGTGCGCACAAGGAGTGGACGGCGATGATCTCCCTCACTCCGTGGCTGAGCAGCCGCGTACGGTGACTGTTTCACGTGAAACCCGATCGGCCGCACCCGCTCGACCCACGAGTCTGCGTCTGAGCACCGTGATCCTCCCCTACCGCCGCCGGCACGAGAGCGCCGGGGATCAAGCCAGCTGCGCCGGGGCCTCCATGGCGATCCGCTCGAAGACCTTCTCGTCGGCGGCGAAGTCGGAGTCCGGGATCGGCCAGTGGATCACGATCTCGGTGAAACCCAGTGCCAGGTGCCGGCCCGCGAAGTCGACGAAGGCACCGAGGGACTCCAGCGGACGCCCGCGATCCGGCGTGAAACCGGTCAGCAGGATCTTGTCGAGCCCGCTCACGTCCCGGCCGATCGTCGCGCAGGCATCTGCGAGCTTCTCGGCCTGTCCACGAATCGCCCGAACGGACTGTTCAGGAGTGCCGTTCTCGTACAGCCTGGGGTCGCCGGTGGTCACCCACGCCTGTCCGTACTGTGCGGCGAGCTTCAGCCCGCGCGGCCCGGTCGCGGCCACCGCGAACGGCAGCCGGGGGCGCTGCACACAACCTGGGATGTTGCGCGCCTCGTGCGCCGCGTAGAAGTCGCCCTCGTACGACACCCCGTCCTTGCCGTCCTCGGTCAGCAGCCGGTCGAGCAACGGGATGAACTCGGCCAACCGGTCGGCACGCTCCCGCGGCGTCCATGGCTCCTGGCCGAGCGCGGTCGCGTCGAAACCGGTGCCGCCCGCCCCGATACCGAGCGTGACCCGCCCGCCCGAGATGTCGTCGAGGGAGATCAGCTCCTTGGCGAGGGTGACCGGGTGCCGGAAATTGGGCGACGTGACGAGGGTGCCCAAGCGGGTGCGCTCGGTCACACCCGCGGCGGCGGTCAGCGTCGGGACCGCGCCGAACCACGGCCCGTCCCGGAAGGAACGCCAGGACAGGTGGTCGTAGGTGTACGCGGTGTGGAAACCGAGATCCTCCGCGCGCTGCCAGGCGGCGCGGCCGCCTTCGTGCCAGCGGCGGTACGGCAGGATCACGGTGCTCAGACGCAGACTCATGCCACCGAGCCTACGGTGACCCGTGAGGTGAGGCTCAGGCGCCGAGCCCCAGGCCGCCGTCGACAGGGATCTCGGCCCCGGTGATGTAGCGGGATTCGTCGGCGGCGAGCCAGAGCACGGTGTCGGCGATCTCATCCGGTTCCGCCGGGCGCTTGAGGAAAGTGCGGTCCAGGAGTTGCCGACGCATGTCCTCGGGCATGTCCTCCAGCATCGCGGTGCGGACGACACCGGGTGAAACGAGGTTCGCCGTGATGCCGTAGCCGGCGTATTCCCGGGCGATGCTGCGGGCGAGTCCGACCAGGCCCGCCTTGGACGCCGCGTAGTTGCCGGCACCCCGTCGGCCCGCCGCGCCGAGGACGGAGGAGATGAAGATCATCCGGCCGCGCCGGATTCTCACCATGCCGCGGCCGGCGCGCTTGGCGACCCGGTAGGCCCCGGTGAGGTTGGTGTCCAGGACGTGGCTGAACTGGTCCTCGGTCATGGCGGCCAGGGGGGCGGAGTGGGTGATCCCGGCGTTCGAGACGAGAACCTCCACCGGGCCGTGGGCCGCCTCCGCGGTGGTGAAGGCGGCGTTGACCTGCTCGGTACTGGTGACGTCGCACCGCAGGTTGAGGGCGCCCGGCAGCTCGTCGGTGCCGCGGTGGGCGACGGCGACGTGGTCGCCCGCCTTGAGGAAGGCTTCCGCGATGGCGCGGCCGATGCCGCGGTTGCCGCCGGTGATCAGAATGGAGCGGTTCATGGGGAGCCTTTCGCGGTCACCAGTGGAAAGCGATCTTGCCGACGACATCGCCTTCCAGGAGGCGTGCGAAGCCTTTGTGGGCGTCGGTGAAGGGAAGCTCGTCGGCGATGTCCGGGCGCAGACCGTGGCGGGTCATGAGGGCCAGGAGTCGGCCGAGTTCATCGAGGGTGCCGGAGGTGGAGCCGACGACTTTCAGTTCGTTCCAGAAGATCCGGTTCAGGTGGGCGATCGGGTCGGCGCCCGAGGTGGCGCCGGTGACGACGATGGTGCCTCCGGGGCGGACGGAGCGCAGGGTGTGGGACCAGGTGGCGCGCCCGACGCTCTCCATGACCGCGTCGACGGGTTCGGGCAGGGGCCTGCCCGAGGGGAAGGCGGCGTGGGCGCCGAGGCGTTCGGCCGCGGCTCGCTTCTCGGCGCTGCGGCTGGTGACCCAGACGCGGAAGCCGGCCACGCGGGCGAGCCGGGTCAGCGCGGTGGACACACCGCCGCCGGCTCCCTGGATGAGGACGGTGTCTCCCGGGGTGAGGCCGGACTTGGTGAACAGCATGCGGTAGGCGGTGAGCCAGGTGCCGGTGACACAGGCGGCTTCGGCGTGGGTGAACTCGGCCGGTTTGGGCGCGAGGACATGGCGGGGGACGGCGACGCGTTCGGCGAAGGTGCCGGGGGCTCCTTCGCTGAGGAGCGTGTGGGCGGGGTCGCGGACGGGCTCGTGGCTCCACCGGGGTGCGGCGATGACGGTGCCGACGATGACCTCGTTGCCTTCTTCGTCGGTGCCGCTGGCCTCGCCCCCGAGGATCATCGGGTAGCGGTCGGCGGGCAGTCCGGCACCGCGCAGGGTCCACAGGTCGTGGTGGTTCAGGCCGGCGGCCTTGACGGTGATGACGGCCCAGGTGTCGTCGGGGGCGGTGGCTTCGGGGCGTTCCCCGAAGCGCAGCACTCCCAGCGGGTCGTCGGACGAGGGATGTTGAGCGTAGACCGCGTGCATGGTCTGCCTCCGGGGTGTGGTCAGGGCCGGGCCGCGAGGCGTCGGCGGCGGATCTGCCGTACGAGCGAGAGCAGCGTCGTGGTGCCGCCGATCTCGGTGAACGTGGTGTCCGGGTCCCCGTCGAGGACGAGTTCGACGGACGGCGCCCAGAGGACGGGGTGGTCGATCTGGCGCGTGAGGTCCGTGACGATGCGCGGGATGCCGTGGGGCCGCGCGGTGTGGTTCGCGATGACCGGCACCGCGGGCTCGTGCCAGTGGGGGACGGCCATGAGGGTGGTGGCGAACTCCTCGGCGGCCCGGCTCATGTAGGGGGTGTGGAAGGGACCGCTCACCTTGAGTGGTGTCACGGCGCGGGCCCCGGCGTCGCGCAGTCGCGGGACGGCTTGGAGAAGTGCCCCTTCCGGGCCGGCGAGTACCACCTGGTGGGGCGTGTTGAGTACGGCGATGTGCAGGCTGGGCGACGCCAGTGGGCACAGCGTCTCCGTCAGCCTGGCGATGTCGATTCCGCTGACGGCGACCATGCCACCAGGGGTGGCGTCCATCAGCCGGGCGCGCTCGGCGACGAGTCGCAGCCCGGTGGGGAAGTCGAACACCCCTGCGGCTTCCAGGGCGTTGTACTCGCCGAGGCTGTGGCCGAGCAACACATCCGCGTGGGTCGAGCCGTCAAGGACATGCTGACGGTAGGCCAGGGCATTGACCGTGTAGACGGCGGGCTGGGTGAAACGCGTATGCCCCAGAACGCCGTCCGGATCCTCCAGGCACAGGCGGCGGAGCGAGTAGCCGAGGATCTCCTCGGCGAGCTCGGTCAGGCCGGGGAACCTCGTGAAGAGGTCCTTGCCCATGCCGATGTGCTGGGTTCCTTGGCCGGGGAAGAGCAGAGCGATGGTCACGGTGGGCCTCCCGCGTCGGGCTGCGGAGGGTGGAGTGGACTGGTCACGTGCTGGGGTAGAGCGTGCCGATACGGCGCCGGGCCTCAGGGGCACTCAAGGTGGCCATGTGGTGGGCGAGTTCTCGTTCCAGGGCCGCCAGCGCCTGGTCCCTCGCGGGTGCGGCGAGTTCCTGCTTGAGCAGCCGGAGCGTCGTACGGGGGGCCTGGGCGATCCGTCGGGCGAGGGCGTAGGCACGGGAGGGGACCTTGTCGTGCGCGACGATGTTCACCGCGGCACCGCGGGCGGCGAGTTCACGGCCGCGATAGGGGCGGCCGGTGTAGAGCATCTCGGTGCCCAGCGCCTGTCCGAGGGTCGCGGGGAGCAGGTGGGTGGAGCCCAGGCAGGGTGTGAAGCCGTAGGTGACGAAGTTGGCGGAGTAGCTGGAGTGATCACTCAGAACCACCGCGTCCGCGTAGAGCGCCAGGAGTAGTCCGCCGCCGATCGCATGGCCCTGTGCCGCGGCGACGACGGGCAGCGGACAGTCGGCGGCGGCCCGTACGAAGTCCCAGCCGGCCGGTGTGCGGGCCTCACCCTCGGCGGTCAGGTCCTCGCGGGTACCGCCGGAGCAGAAGACGTCGGACAGCCCGCTCAGAACGATCACGCGTGTGCCGGGATCCGCCGCCGCCTCCCCCAGAGCGGCGGGCAGGGCGGTACGCGCGGCGGGTGTGATGCGGTTGCCGTGGGCGGCGTCCGTCAAGGTCACATGGGCCAGGGGCGCTTCCAGATGAATCTGCACCGGGGCGGTCATGGCAGGAGCCCCTGTTCTGCGAGCAGGGACATCCGGGCGCGGCTGGCCGGGTCCTCGAGGCGCTCCCGCATGGCTTCTGCCACCTTCTCCAGGCTGCCGGTCTCGGGTTGGAGGGTGTTGCGGTACCGCTTGAGGGCCGCGACGGCCGCCGGGGTGGTGCGTCCCAGCTCGCGCATGATCCGTACCAGCTCGGCTTCCGGGTCCGGGGCCGCGCGGTCGGCGAGGCCGGCGCCGACCGCGGCGGCGGCGTCCAGCTGGTGTGCGGTCAGAGCCAGCGAGAAGGCGCGGTGGTGACCGGTGCGGCGGGCGACGACCGGGAGCAGGACGGCCGGCAGCAGCCCCACCAGCAACTCGGTGATTCTGAACGTGGCCTCGGGACCGGCGACGACCTGGTCGCACGCGGCGACAACGGCGACGCCGCCGCCGGTGACCTGCCCGTTGACGAGGGCCACAGTGGCCAGGGGGCTCCGGGCCAGACCCGTCAGGAGGTCTTGTGCCAGCGCGAGGCCGCCCATGATGTCGCTCGTGGGCCGGTCACCGCTCAGGGGCATCCCGGTGCAGAACGCCGGACCGTCGGAGGCGATCACGAAGGCGCGCACCCGGGGAGTGCGTTCGGCCCGTTCCAGTGCCGCGGTCAGGGCGATGACCACGTCCTCGCCGAGTACGGGACCGGTGAGCGTGGCCCGCAGTTGTCCGGGCCGGTGGGTCACGGCGACGGCGGTCATGACTGCCCTCCGGGGAGCTGGACGTAGTGGCGCTCGTGGCCGTCGACGCGCTCCAGCATCGTCAAGGGGTGGCCCGGGCTCAGGGCCGGCGCCACCTTCTGCGCGAAGGACAGATCGCCCTCGTAGTCCGCCACACCGGCGCACAACGGGTCGCACGCGTCGGCGATCTCGTCGTAGGCGGCGACGTCCAGGCGTGTGCGGGCGGCGAGCGCGTCCGCCACGCCCGAGGTGCCGGTCCGCGTGGTGGGGTTGAGCAGGTAGCTGCAGAACTCCGATGAGCACCCGGACCCGTAGGAGAAGATCCCGACCCGCCGGATGGCCGCAGCCCCGGGGTCGGTCTTGGCGTGGTCGAGGAGGCTGAGCAGGGCGAGGAGGGTGGTTCCGGCGTAGATGTTGCCGACCTGCGCGGGGTAGCGGATGGAGTCCTGGAGACGGCGGTCGAAGTCCTCGGCGATCCGCTGCGGAGGGATGCGCCCCAGGCTGCGCAGCAGGGATCGGTGTGCCCCGCGGACCGCTCCGGGGAAGGGGGTGTGGAAGACGAGGTGGTCGAAGGAGCCGAAGAAATCGGTGTCCGGGCGCCGCCGCACGTAGTCGCCGTAGGCGGTCCTGAGGCACTCGACGTACGACATGAGGGACAGGTCGGGGTCCCAGATGTGATCCGACGGAGTGGGGCGGCGCACGTCGGTCACGTCGAAACTGCTGTATCCGGCAGCACCCAACTCCGCTGTCGCCAGCGTGGGTTCGGGTGCGACGAGGACGGCGACCGCGCCCGCTCCCTGGCTGGGCTCCGCGGTGCTGCCGCGAATCAGACGCGGCACGTCACAGCCGATCACCAGGGCGCGGGCGTCCTCGCGGGATGCGGTCGCGATCTGTGCCGCGGCGAGCTGGAGTGCTGCCACGCCCGCGTAACAGGCTTGCTTGACCTCGAACAGGCGGCAGGTGCGGGGCAGTCCCAGGAGTTCATGGACCCAGGTCGCGGTCGCCTTGGACAGATCGATCCCCGACTCCGTGCCCACCACCAGCAGTTCGATGGTCGCCAATTCGCGTTCGCCGAGACGATCCAGGAGGGGGCGGGCGGCGTTGACCGCGTAGCTGATGACGTCCTCGCAGGGCAGCGCGACCGTCTTGCGCCGCATCATCAGGTTCGCCATGCGGGAGGTGTCCATGCCCCGCGCCCGGAACAGGTCGTCGACTTCGACGCAGGCCAGTCCGAGGTAGGCGCTGATGTCCTCGATGCCGACCGGCTTCATGGGCTGTCCTCCTCCGTCGTTCGCCCCAGGACGAGGCATGCGTTGATCCCGCTGAAGGCGAAGCTGTTGCTCAACCCGGCAGGCAGCGGCACACCCGTGATCGTGTCGGTGACGAACCTCAGGTCCGCCCGCACCGGTTTGGCCAGCCGGGGATTGGCATGGCAGTAGCCGCCGGTGAGTTGGAGCAGGGTCGCGACGGCCTCGACGAGCCCTGCGGCTCCCAGCCCGTGGCCGAGAAGGGCCTTGGTGGAGTTGATCCAGGGTCCTTCGACGGCCGCTTCTTCAGGTGCTGTCGCTTCGGTGACTGCTCGTTCGGCGGCTGTCGCTTCGGTGACTGCGCCTTCACCGGCGCCGAACACCGCGCTGAGGGCCGCGGCCTCGCTGTCGTCGCCGATGGCCGATCCGGTGCCGTGGGCGTTGACGTAGTCGATGTCCGACGGGGCGAGACCGGCGTCGGACAACGCCGTACGCATCGCCCGGATCTGGCCGTCGGTGTCGGGCTGGGTGCCCCGTCGGCCGTCCGTGCCCGTGCCGGAGCCGAGAATCCGGCCCAGCGGCCTGATGCCTCGCCGATACGCCTGGGACGCGGGCTCGATGAGCACGGCCGCCGCGATGTGTGCCGCGGCGAAGCCGTCGTGGCTCTCGTCGAAAGGGCGGCAGGCCGCGGTGGCATCCCCGTCGGCGGCGATGCGGGCCATGGCCCCGGCCTTCGCGAAGGCGCTGATCTCGACCGGGGAGAGGTCGTTGACGGGTGCGACGACCAGACAGCGGGGTGACTGCCCGGTGGCCACCATGCGGGTGGCATGGATCAGTGCGAGAGCGCCGGCGGCCGACGATCCGCCGATCGGCCATCCCTCCCCGCCGCATCCGGTCACTTCTCCTACGGCACCGAGCGCGTCGGTGTCGAAACAGTCGAGCAGATGCCCGGCGCGGATCACGGACGGGTCGGCGGCGTAGGCGGTGGCGGTGCGGGACTGGTGGGTCAGCGCCAGGTTGTTGCCCGCGATCACCACGCTCGTGTCACGGGCTTCGGCGCTGGTCAGCCGGGCGGCGGTACATGCCGACAGGGCGACACAGCAGGCCGTCTGCACGGGGAGGGTGGCCCGTGAGGCGACGCGGCGCAGTCTCCTGCGGCTCGGCAGGTCGTCGCAGTGGTCCTGGGCCCAGGACCGCAGGTCGAAGGCGTCCAGGTGGGCGGCCGGGATCGCAAGTTCCCCACCGGAGCCGGGTACGGAAGTGGCACGCAGCGCGGGCTCTCCACGGCGCAGCACGCGGTCCAGTTCGGCGACGGTGGTGGCGGCGGGGTGCAGCACCCCGGCGGAGGTGACCACGATGTCGGTGCCCCGCCGCTGCTGTACCGCTTGAGAGGGCTTCACGGCTGCTCGCAGTGTGCGTGGAGCCGATCGGCGAGCTCGCCGAGCGTGGGCGTGGCGGCGAGAGCGGCAGTGGGCACTTTCAGGTGCAGTTCGTCCACGGCACCGACCAGGATGTCCATGCGGTCGAGGGAGTTGGCTCCCAGGTCCCGCAGGTTCTGCCCGGGGTGGATCTCGTCGTCCTGGAGGTCGGTCAGTACGTCCAGGACATGTCGGCACAGTACTTCCCAGATCTTGTCGCGCGTCATGGATCCCTCCTCCCGAGTGCCGCGGCGACCGGGTCAGCGTGCCTCTTGCGGCAGGTCGGCGCGGGTCGCCACGTGTTCGGCGAGTTCGGCCAGGGTGGGGTTCTGGTAGAGCGCCTCGACCTTCTCCTCAAGGCCGTAGCGGGAGTTGATGACCGCGGTGACCTCGGCCCCGAGTACGGAGTCCAGGCCCAGGTCCTGGAAAGCGGTGTCGTCACCGATCTCCTCGGGCTCGCAGTACAGGACTTCCGCCAGATGCGTGCGCAGCACTTCGCGGACTTCGTCGGCGGTCACGGGCTGGGAGGTGGGCTGGGACATGGCAGTTCTCCTGTCGTGGTGATCAGTGGGTGACGGCGTGCGGTGCGGTGGTCGGGGTGCGGGGTGCCGGGCCGTTGGCGTCGAACCAGTGCGCGCGGCGCTGGAACGGGTAGCCGGGCAGGTCGGGGCAGCTCGGCTGCGGGTCGGGCCAGTGCTTGGCCCAGTCGACGGACAGTCCGTCGAGCCAGTCGCCGGCGGTGTGGGCCATGTCCGCGGGCAGAGGTCCGAGCGCGCCCTTGTGGTCCGCGTCCACCACGTGCTCGTGCGTCTGCTCCGCCGCCACCGCCGCGAGGGCCCCGGTCAGCTCGGCCAGGTCGGCGGCCACGAGAACCCGTCGTTCCCGTAGCGTCGCCCGGCCGGTCTGGGCCGTCCACGCGAGGGAGTTCAGGTCAGGCGGCTGCGGCCCGCCCAGCGTCCGTAGCAGGCGGGTGGCCAGGGCGGACAGGCCGGCTCGGTTCATGGCGGACAGGGGGACGGCCATCGGAGCGGAACATGTTGCCGCCGTTGTACCGGGCGTGACCTCGGGTGCGTCCTCGATGACGGCGTGCGCCAGCGCACCGCCCACACCGAAGGAGTTGACCCCGATACGGCGTACCGCCGCACCGCGGGGCCAGGTGACCGGGTGGTCGGCGAGCGCGACCGGCATGTCGCCGAACGGCAGGTCGGGGTCGGGCCGGTTCAGACCCGCGATCGGCGGGATGAGCCCGTGCCGCAGGATGAGCACGGCCTTGACGACGCCGAGCAGCCCCGCGGCGGCCTCCAGGTGCCCGATGTTCGACTTGATCGAGCCGATCCACATCTTCCCGTCGGGCCCGGCCGCTTGGGTGCGGGGCGTCGCGAGCGTCGTGCGAAGGGCGTCGGTCACGGCCGTCGCCTCGGCGAGATCGCCTCCCGTGCCGGTTCCGTGGGCCTCGATGTAGCCGACGGAGGAGAGCGGAATTCCGGCGGTGCGGGCCGTCCGCAGGAACAGCTGGGTCTGGGCCGGGGCGTCGCTTCCGGTCAGCCCGCCGGCCCTGCCGTTGTGTGCGACGCCGATACCGCGGATCACCGCGTGCACCGGGTCGCCGTCCCGCTCTGCGTCGGCCAGCCGCTTGAGAAGGAGGCAGGCGCCGCCCTCGCCCCGGTTGTATCCGTCACGTCGCGTGCTGAAGGGGACGGATTCTCCGGTCGGGGAGAGCGCGCCCGCCTGGTAGGCACTGCTGGTGTAGAAGCCGTTGCAGGTGATGTTGGCGGCCATCACGGCGGCCAGGGAGAACTCCCCGCCGCGCAGCCCCTGCACGGCCGGAGCCAGCACCGAGAGGCCGGAAGAACAGGCGGAGTCGATGGCGTAGCTCGGGCCGGTCCAGTCGAACTGGTAGGAGATCTGGTTGGCCGTGAACGTGATCAGTGTGCCCGGGAACGCGGCGCTGTCCACGACGTCCGCCTGGATCATGCGCTCCCGGTAGTCGGCCATGGGGGCCGCGGCGAACACCGCCACGGGCGAGCCGCGCAGCCGTTCCGGTGCGATGGCCGCGTTCTCCAAGGCGTGCCAGGTCAGCTCCAGGAGCATGCGCTGATGCGGGTCCATCCACGCAGCCATACGCCGCGAGATGCCGAAGAAGGCCGCGTCGAAGCCGGTGGCGTCATCAAGGAGTGCCGCCTGCAGGGGCTGAGCCTCAACGGGCCCCGCGTCGACGGCCGGCACCCGCTGCTCCGGCACCGGGCCGATGAGCCGCCGCTCGCCGCGCAGCAACTGCCACAGAGCCTCCGCGTCATCGGCCCCGGCCGTTCGGCAGGACATCCCGATGACGGCGATGGGTTCGGGGACTTGCGGCTCGGGATTCACACGGGCCTCCTTGTGACGTTCGGGCTTCGCCACGCTAAGGACGCCCTGTGACAGGCCGGTGACAGCGATCCCCGCCGCCGGACGAGGCATATGCCGGCTGTCACCGGGCCGTCACCCCGGCCGCGCAAGCTGGCTGTCCGCGGCCGGGGCGGACCCCGGTATCCGTCTGCATGCTGGAGGAGCGGTGCCGGACAAGCCGTCGAAGGCCAGGACCCTGAACCAGTACCTCGACCCGTATCCGTACTTCGGAAGGCTGCGGGAGGCCGGCCGCGTGCTCCGGATCCAGACGGCCTTCGCGGGTGAGGGCTGGCTGATCACGCGCCACGAGGACGCCCAGCGCCTCGCCGGAGACCCACGGCTGAGTGTGGACGACCGCCACGCCGGTCCCGAACTACGGTGCCGTCTGGCCCAGTTCAAGTTCCGGTTCACCGACTGCCTGCCCGAGACCATGGTCATCATGGACCCGCCGGAGCACACGCGGCTGCGTCGGATGGTGGCCAGGGAGTTCACCCCCCGCCGGGTGGCCGCCCTCACCCCCTACATCGAGGAGACGGTCCGCAAGCTGCTGGCCCCGCTTCCGCCGGACGAGACGACCGACCTGGTGCCCGTCCTGGCGGAACCGCTGCCGACCATGGTGATCTGCCGACTCCTGGGACTGAGCGAACAGGACGCCATGCACCTGCGCCCCTTCGTCTCCTCGCTGGCCGAACTGCCGGTGGACCCGGAGGCGGCGGCCCGGGTGGAAGAGGCTCGCGACGCGGTGTGGACGTATCTCGCCCACATGATCGAGGAGAAGCGGCGCAAGCCCGACGAAGGGCTGCTCAGTGCCCTGATCTCCGCCCACGACGACGAGGACCGGCTCACCGACACCGAACTGACCTCGATGGCCGGGGTGTTGTTCGCCGGGGGCGCCGAGACCACCACCCAGATGATCGGCTCCGGTCTGCTGCTGCTCCTGCGCCACCCCGAGCAGCTGGCCCGTCTCGTCGACTCGCCCGCGCTCGTCCCTTCGGCGGTCGACGAACTGCTGAGGTTCGAGAGTCCCGTGACGCTCGGGCTCATCCGCTACGCGGCCGAGGACATCACCATCGCCGACGTGACCATTCCCCGAGGCGATCTCGTCTTCGTCGGGGTCGCCTCCGCCAACCACGACCCCCACCGCTTCCCCGAGCCCGAACACCTGGACGTCGCACGCCGGGACAACCCCCATCTGGCCTTCGGGCACGGCCCGCACTACTGCCTGGGCGCACCCCTGGCCAGGCTCGAACTGCAAGTGGTCCTCTCCGCACTCCTCCAGCACCATCCGCACATGGAACTGGGCTGCCGTCCCGAAGACGTGCCCTGGCGGCCCTCGGCCCTGCGCGGACCGGTGTCACTTCCCGTACGGCTCGGCCCGCGAGTGGCTTCGGCCCGGTGAAGATCAGGCACCCATGCTCCGGCACCGGCAGGTGCCGAGGAGCGTACTGACCACCGCTCGGGTGGCCTGGGGAGCGACGATGCCGTCCAGTGCCCCATCCGCGAGGTCGGTCTGGGCACGCGGCCACGCGTACACGGCGTCCGCACCGGACTCCCGCGCCCCCATGACCATCCGGGACCAGCCTTTCGCCCAGCCCACGATCACGGTGATCCGCGGCACCTGAGCGCCGAGGAAGGCGCGCAGCAGCTCCGAACCCGTCGCTTGCAGCAAGGATCCGGTGCCGGGGAGCTGCGGGGTGTCGACCAGAACCAGCAAGGGGATGTTCCACAACGCGCAGAGGTCGACCATCCGCGTCCCCTTGCTCACCGCCTGCGCAGTGAGCGCGCCGTCGCCCACCGCAGGGTTGTTCGCGATGACGCCGACCCGCCTGCCCCCGACACGGGCCAGACCCGTGAGGAGACTTGGACCGACTTCGGCCATGAGCTCGAGCCAGGTTCCCGAGTCGGCGATGCCGGTGACGACGCCAGGCATGTCGAGGGGCGCCCCGTAGCTCGTGAAGCGTTCGATCGCGGTATGCGGCGGTACGGCGGGAGCGCAGTGCTGGGTCAGGTAGTCGAGCAGGTCCCTTGCGCTCGCCGCCGCTTCGGCCGGGCTCCTCACCTTGATCTCGGCCGTCGGGTGCCCGCCGGTTCCCGCCGGCAGGTCCGGCGGTACGAGGATGCACGCATCCCCCAGTGCAGCTGTGCCGGGGGCCTTCACCAACGTGTCGTCGAAGGAGATCAGCACCCGGGGAACCGCACCTCGCAGTTGCACGAGGGACCGCAGCAGCGTCACCTGGTGAGCGGTCTCGGAACCGACGTCAGGGCGGCGGCCGGGTTCTCCGACGAGCAGGGCCACGGGCAGGCAGGCCCTTCGCGCATACTCCAACGTCCGCAAGACGCCGTGAACATTTGGGGGGCGATGAGCGTTCGCACCGCGGACCACGGCAACCGGGAATCCTCCGACGTTGTAGACGCCTGCTGAAGTGATCGGACCGGGACGGGCAGAAGCCGGCGCTCCGGGAACCTGCGATGGCGCGGGACTGCCGAGCCACACAGGTGATTCACGATCGACCAGCAGCTCCAGCAGCCTGCTTGAGGACAGATCCTGTCGGCCACGGTTGCCGGGGCGGGCGGGTTGCGTGGACCGGGTCACCCGGTTGCCGGGCCGCGACGCCGACTGTTCGGGAACGCGCCACGAGCGTTGCCGCGGCATCGTGCGTGAGCCGCCACCGAGATCATCACTCAGCGCTCCGTGGATGCGCTCCTCCACCCGCTGGGCTTCACGCGATCTGCCTGACCGGGACAGTGCCGTGGCCAGGAGGCGGGCTATGGACTCGTCGTAGGGATTTTCCAGGAGCAGGTCCTCCAGCTCCGTGGCCGCCTGCGCGCACTGCCCGAGGGCCAGGCGGGCCGAGGCCAACCGCTCGGCCGCCTCACGTCGAGCCGCCTCCAGCCGGGTGGCCAGGCGGCTGCCCCCCAGGCCCGTCGACGTGCCCTCGAGTACCGGGCCCCGCCACAGGCTCAGAGCGGGTTCGAGGATCTCAACAGCAGAGTCGGCGTCCGTGCCTGCCAGGGTCCGCGCACGCGTCAGCTCGGCCAGAAACTGCCCGGCATCCGACTCCAGGGACGAGACTTTGAGGGCGTATCCCGTGGCCCTGGTCAGCAGGCGCTCCACGCCGGGCCCTTCGGGTTCCCACTGCCGCAACGCCCGGCGGAGGCGTGATACATGGGCATGCACAGCCCTCAACGGCTGGCGCGGGATGTCCTCACCGTACAGCGCGTCCGCGAGCCGGTCCGTGGAGACGACCGCGGAGTCCGCGGCGAGCAACTCCGTGACGAGCGTGGCCTGAAAGCCCCGTAGATAGGCGACCGTTCCGTCCGACCGCTCCACACCCAGCGAGCCCAGCACCAGCACTCTCACGGCGCACCCGTCCAAGCCCTCGGCCGCCTCCCCCGAGGCGCATCTGCCCCCGGCGCCGTCTCGGCCTCCGCCGTCATGCCGCTGCACCAGACCTTCAGGGCCAGCATCACAGTGGTGGCCGCCGGCTCTTCCGGGGCGGTCGGCGCATGAGGGCCATGGTGGCCGGATCGGGTGGGCGGCTGCGGCCGGGGCCGCCCGTTCGGGGCATCGCGGTCGGTCACTCCGGTCGGCACGGGAACGGCCGGAGGCATTGCAGCGGGGTCGGGACCGGTCTGGGGCGTCGAGGCCGCGCCGGAGTCGTCGGGCCACTGAGGAGACATCGTCACCGTGATCCCTCCACACGGAGATAGTGGAAAGGAGGGCCGGAGTCGGCAGACGCGACGGCCCCGTCGTACAGAGCTCGGACCGGCATGTCCCCAATGCTGGTTCCGTATACCACGACAGCACCCTCGGAGCGGTGCCGTACAGGGGACAAGGCTGTGGTGATGACTCACTGTGTGCAATGTTGTGAACAAGTGAAGGAAGACGGTGGTCGGCCGGAGTGACTTTCGGCCGTCATCGGTCCGACTTCCGAGTCCAGCCGGCGCCGGGGCGGTGGAAATGTGCGCATCGCGTCCGGCTGATTCTGTCTCTTCACGATCGGCTTGTGCCGAAGTGAAGTGGCTTCGGGATCGTCTCCAAAGCAACCGGCAAGCAGATGATGGGGGTTCTTCCGGCGTCGTGGCAACCCCGTGCCCGTGGCTGGATCTCGCCCTCCTGCCACCCTTCCCTGTCTTCTCGTGCAGCGTCTTGTGGGTATGCACTGTTTGGCACCGCCGCCGACCGGGGCCGTCAACTGGCCGCTGCGGTGAGTGCGGGACACAGCGGATTCTCGGGTGCTTGTGGAATCACAGGTGCCACTCGGCAGGAGGATCGGATGTCCCGCATGCCCAACGTGCGGTTGGCGCTGCTGCTGGAAGCGGTCGGCTGGGGCCCCAGCCGATTCGCGCGTGCGCTGCGCAAGCTGGCGGACGAGCGCGGCCTGCCCGTGTCCTGTCACCCCACCACGGTGCGGCGCTGGCTGGAGGGCACTCAGCCCCGGCCTGTCGTTGCCGCACTGATTCTGGAATGTCTCTCCGATCAGCTGGGCCAGCGCATCACGGCACAGGAGGCCGGGCTCACCCGTGCACCCGCCACTGTCGTGGACCCTTCCTGGGAGGCCGACCCGGTGCACAAACTCATCCAGCTCACCCGGAGCGAACTCGACCCGGACCGACGCATCCTGCTCGGGACGGGCGCCATCAGTCTGGCCGCGCCCCTGCCCCCCGACGGGGTGGCCCTTCCTCGCCCTCCTCTGTTACAGGCCCACCCATCGCGTCTCCGCCGGCGGCCAGAGCCGACGGAAGCCGACCAGATGCGCGCCATGGCTTCGGTCTTCGCCGCCATGGCCGACCAGTACGGCGGTCAACGTGTGCGCGCGGCGCTGGCCGCCTACCTCGCACACGACGTCACCCCCCTGTTGCGGGCAGGCGGTTCCGACCGCGTCCAACGCGACATCCTGTCGGCGACCGCGCAGTTGAGTCTGCTGCTCGGCAACACTTGCGCCGACAGCGACCACCAGACGGCTGCTCAGCACTACCACCAGATCGCCGTCCGCCTCGCCGCCGAGGCGGACGACCACACCGTCCTCGCCATCGCGTTGCGCACCATGGCCACCCATGCCCACGACCTGGGCAATCACTCACCGGCCGTCCTCAACCTCGCCGAGCAGGCCGTCCACCACGCCCGGCATGCCACGCCTGTCACCCATGCCTATGCCAGGGCCCAACTGGCAGTACTGCAGGCCCACCACGACCGTCACGCCGCAATGAGGGCGTACGCACTGGCCGAACGGCTCCACAGCCGGGGCGGCACCACTCCGGGACCCTTCACCGCGTACCCACCCGGGGCCCTCTTGTTCCAGCGCGCGCACATGCTGGCCACGCTCGGCGACCTGGGTGGCACCGTCGCCGCCCTGACCACCTCACTGAGGCTGCGCACTCCGGCCGAACGACGAGCCGCCACGCTCACCCGGGCCCGTCTGGCCGAATCGCTCCTGCGCCTCGGTCATCTCGACCAGGCCCTCACGCACTGGCACGGCTTCCTGGAGGCCTTCCCCACCCTCCACTCCGCTCAGGCCGCCCGTCGACTGGGTGCCATGCGACAGCTCCTCCGGCCCCACCTGCGCCACCGCCCGGCCGCCGATCTCCTCGCCCAGGTCGACGGCCTCGCCTGACGCGCCCACGACGGCCACGTCGGCATCCGACCGAGGGGCGTCGGCGCCGCAGGATGCGTCCTGGGCGTCCGGCAGCGGGCGCCGTGCGGGAAGGCTCGTGCCGAGCACGGCATCAAAAGGATCTTGCACGGGTGAAATGGTGCGGCGTCGGAGACGCCATGCATCCCACTTGCGCCGGAAGCGCTCGAACATTCACGCCACCGGCCCTGCATACGGCCCCGATCGGCGTTTTCGGGCCGCTGAATCGCCCGGTTCGAATGGCGACCACGGACTGTCCCGGGTCGGGCGGAGACAGGGGGCCACGGCGAGCTTCCGCTCATCTGCCGATGAGCCGCCTCTACGACATCCCGGGCGGACGGATCACGCTCGGCGCCGGCGGCATCGCTCGACGCGTTCGTGGACTTCGCGGGACGGCACCTGGACTGGCCTCAGCAAGATCGTGATCCATGAGGAAGAGACTGCAGGTGAGAGCCGTCACCACTCACATGTGCGGAGTCCCGCACGACCGTGCGGGCATGTGCGGGAGAATGGCCGGGTGACCTCAGCGACTCGACAGCCCGAGACCCCGGCGCCCACTGTCCCGCCGCGACTGATCGCGACCGACCTCGACGGCACCTTGCTGCGCGACGACAAGTCGGTCTCCTCGCGTACGGTCGCCGCCCTGGCCGCCGCCGAGGAGGCGGGCATCGAGGTCTTCTTCGTCACCGGCCGCCCGGCCCGCTGGATGGACGTCGTCAGCGACCACGTCCACGGGCACGGCCTGGCGATCTGCGGAAACGGCGCCGCGGTCGTCGACCTGCACGGCGGCCCCGGCACCCACCGCTTCGTGAAGGTGCGGGAGCTGGCGCGGCGCAATGCGCTGGACGCCGTACGACTGCTGCGTGAGGCGGCGCCCGGCACGGTGTACGCGGTCGAGCAGACCTACGGCTTCCACCAGGAGCCGGACTACCCGAAGCTGCACATGGAGGTCCCGGACAACCTCGCGCCGGCCGAGCGGCTGCTGGCAGCGGACGCTCCCGGTGCCGACGAGCCGGTCCTCAAGATCCTCGCGTACCACCCCGAGATCGATCCCGACGCCTTCCTCACCCTCGCCCGTCTCGCGGTCGGCGACCGTGCCAATGTCACCCGGTCCAGCCCCAGCGCCCTGCTGGAGCTCAGCGGCCCGGGTGTCTCCAAGGCCAGCACGCTCGCCCTGTGCTGTGCCGAGCGCGGTATCTCGCACGAGGAAGTGGTCGCCTTCGGCGACATGCCGAACGACGTCGAGATGCTCACCTGGGCCGGCCAGTCGTACGCGATGGGCAACGCACACCCGGATGTGATCGCGGCCGCGTCGGGGCGGACGGTCGCCAACAACGAGGACGGGGTGGCGATAGTGATCGAGCGCATGCTGGCGGAGCGGGTGTAACGGGCGCCGTCCTGGAGCACGCCTCTTACCCGAGCCCGCTCACGGCCGGAGCCGGTCCCTCACCCGTACCCGGTCACAGCTGGACCCCACGCTCCGCCAGCCACGGCACCGGATCCACCGACGACCCCAGCTCCGGTGTGACCCGCACCTCGAAGTGCAGATGGGGGCCGGTGGAGTTGCCGGTGCTGCCGGACTGGCCGATCCACTGCCCTGGGGACACCCGCTCGCCCTGGTCGACGGCGACGGAGGCGAGGTGCCCGTACTGCGAGTAGTAGCCGCCGGGGTGCTCGATCACGAGCTGGATGCCGAAGGCACCGCCGCACGACACCTCGACGACGCGTCCGGTGCCGACCGACCGGACCGGCGTGCCGATCGGCACCGCGAAGTCCTGACCGGTGTGCGCGTTCGCCCATCGCTCGCCGCCACTGCCGAAGCTCGCGGACAGCTCGTACGTCTCCACCGGCACGACCCACGCGCCCGCGGCATTGCTCTGCTGCTGCTCGAGACGCACGGCACCGGCGCAGCTGCCCGCCGCGACCGACGCATCCGCCTGGCCCTGCAACCGCCACCGGGCCTCTTCCAGCTTCTGCTCGATGTCCTTCTTCAGGGCGGCGAGTTCGACGTTCCGCCGCTCCAGCGCCTGCCAGGCCGCCGCTGCCTTGGCCTCGTCCGCGGCCAGCCGCGCCGCGGCCCGCCGGCTCTTGTCGATGGCGTTGTCGACGGCCAGACCGGCTCGCGAGAAGACATGCTGAGTGCGCATCAGTTCTTCCGGGCTGTCCGCGAGGATCAGCTGCGCGGTGAGCGGCATCCCGCCGCCGCTGCGGTACTGGGCGCGCGCGATACGGCCCAGGTCCTCGTGCATCACGGCGATCTCCCGCCGCCGGTGGTCGAGAAGTGCCTCGTGCCGCTCGGCCTTCGCCCGCTGCACCTCGGCCTCCTGCCGTCCCGCCTCGTACTGCCGCGTCGCCACCGCCGCGTCCTGGTACAGCCGCGCCACCTGGGCACTGATGCCGGGTCCGTCGCCCGAGACGTTGTCCGCGGCCTCGGTGGGGCGGGCCACGAGGACGGCCAATGCGCACAGCAGCACCGGAACCAGGAGTGGACGGCGGCGAGGTGAGCGCATGTCAGCGATCGTGGCCCGGTGCCGGTGCTCCGGTCCTGTTCAAGTCGTACGCATGGGGGACTTGTTGCTGCGGACGGGTCACACCGGCTCTCAGCGGGGCGCTTCCCACACCACGGTCGTACCGCCGCCGTTCTCCCCGATGCCCGGCCCGTGCCGGCTGTCGCCGCCCAGGGATTCGGCGCGCCGCTTGAGGTTCCTCAGTCCGCTGCGCCGACCGTTCTCCGGGATGCCGACGCCGTCGTCCGCGGCGCTGAGCCGCACGCCCGGTGAGCCGTCCGGCAGTGTCACGGTCGCGTCGACGACGACATCGATGCGGGTGGCTCCGGCGTGCCGGAAGGCGTTGGAGAGGGTCTCCCGCAGGGCGGCGATGAGGTTCTTGCCGGTGTGGTCGCCGACCACGGTGTCGACCGGCCCGACGAAGCGGTGCGAGGGCTTGAAGCCGAGCGGTACGGCCGCCATGTTGATCTCCCGCAGCACGCGCGTGCGCAGGCCCGACGGGGCCTCGGTGGGACTCTGCCGGAGGGCGAAGATCGCGGCACGGATCTCCTGGATGGTGACGTCGAGTTCGTCGACCGCCTTGCCCACGCCCTCATGCACCTCGGGCACGAGCGACCGGCGCTGTGCGCCGTGCAGCATCGTGCCGGTGGCGAACAGCCGCCGGATGACGAGGTCGTGCAGATCGCGGGCGATCCGATCGCGGTCCTCGTACACCGCGAGCCGCTCCCGGTCGCGCTGCGCCTCGGCCATCATCAGCGCGAGCGCGGCCTGCGAGGCGAACTGGACCGCGAGAGTGCGCTCCGTCTCGGTGAACGGCCGCTCCCCACGCGCGCGTGGCGTGACGAGGGACCCCAGGACGCGGCCGTGGCTCTGGAGCGGCAGCAGCATGGCCGGGCCATAGCCATGGATGAGTGAGGTGGCCGTGCGGGGGTCGGTGGACGCGTCGTCGACGAACACGGCCTGTCCCGCGAGGAGTTCGGCCACGATCTCGCTCTCCGGCGGTACGACCGTCCCCAGCTCGTTCGACGGCCGGTCCGAGGCCACCGCGACGATCTCCAGACCGCCCTCGTCTGCGGGCAGCAGCACGATCGCGGCCGCCGATCCGGACAGCCGGCGCGCCTGTTCCGCGACGACCTGGAGGGCGTCGTCGGCGCCGCCGGACAGCAGCGCCGTGGTGACGGCCACCGAACCGTCGATCCAGCGCTCCCGCTGCCGGGCAGCCTCGTACAGCCGGGCCTTGCCGATGGCGATACCGGCCTCCGTGGCGAGCACCTGGACCATGCCCAGGTCGTAGTCGCTGAACGGCCCGCCTCCGCGCTTCTCGGTCAGATACAGATTCCCGAAGATCTCCCCCTGGACTCGGATCGGGACGCCGAGGAAGCCGCGCATCGGTGGATGGTGCGCGGGAAATCCGCACGATCGCGGGTCCTCGGTCAGATCCGGGAGCCGCACGGGTTCGGGGTCGCGGATCAGGGCACCCAGCAGCCCCTGGTGCCCGTCGGGCAGTCGCCCGATCCGCCGGGCGGTCCCTTCGTCGACCCCGTGGTGGACGAAGTCGGCGAGCCCGCGCCTGTACTCGTCGACGACTCCGATGGCCGCGTACCGGGCGTCCGTCAGGGCGGCGGCGGTCTCACAGATCCGGTCCAGCGTGGGATGCAGCTCCAGCCCGCTGCCGACGGACCGCATGGCCTCCAGCAACTGGGGCACCCTCGCGGCCAGCTCCGTGGACTCCCCCTGCGGGGGCGGCAGGGGACCGGGCATCGATGCGGTGGGCATGCCCCGAGAGTAATTTGCCCTATTTATTACGGAAAGCCGGGTGAAGCGGCATGCCGCCGAGTGGGGCCGACGAAGTCCCGTGCGGTTCGGCAGCCCGCGCGGTTCGGCAGCACGGGCGGGGCTGTATCCATGTGCGGCTCAGCCCACGCCGACCAGCACCTCCGACTCCGCCTCCCGCTCCGCCATCCGCCGCAGCGGCCCGTCCACGAGGACCAGCTCCGCGTAGGTGCCCCGCTGCGCCACGCGCCCCTCCTCCAGCACGATCACCTCGTCCACCGTCTCGAGACCGGCCAACCGGTGGGTGATGAGCAGCGTCGTACGACCCTCGGTGGCGGCCAGCAGATCGGTGGTGAGCGCGTCCGCCGTCGGCAGGTCGAGATGCTCGGCGGGCTCGTCGAGCACCAGGACGGGGAAGTCGGCGAGGAGCGCGCGGGCCAGCGCGAGCCGCTGGCGTTGCCCGCCGGACAGCCGCGCCCCGTGCTCGCCGACCAGGGTGTCGAGCCCGTCGGGCAGGCTCTCGGCCCAGTCCAGCAGCCGGGCGCGCCCCAGGGCGTCGCGCAGCTCGTCCTCGCCGGCGTCCTTCCTCGCGAGCAGCAGGTTCTCCCGCACCGAGCTGTCGAAGAGGTGCGCGTCCTGGGCACACAGCCCGACGAACCGCCGTACGTCGTCGCCGTCCAGCGCGCCCGCATCCACACCGCCCAGCGTGTACGAGCCCGCATCCGCGTCCAGGAAGCGCAGCAGCACCTGTGCGAGCGTCGTCTTGCCGGACCCGGACGGGCCGACCACGGCGATCCGGCGGCCCTCCGCCAGCGTCAGGTCGAGGCCGGCGAGAGCGTCCCGCTCCTGGCCCGCGTACCGGGCGGCCAGGCCCTTGAGAACGACCGGGAACGGCGACACGGGAGCCTGCCGGGGCCGCTCCGGCTCCCGTACCGGCTCGGGCGCGTCCAGCACGTCGTACACGCGCTCCGCGCTCTTGCGCACCCGCTGCCGGAACTGCACGGCGAGCGGCATGCCGAGTACGGCCTCGAAAGCGGCCAGCGGGGTGAGGACGACGACGGCCATCGCAACGCCGCTGAGCCGGCCGTCCGCGACCGCCTGGGCGCCCGTGAGGGCGGTGGCGGCGACGGTCAGGCCGGAGACGAGCGCGGTGAGCCCGTCGCCGAGCGCGGTGGCGGTCGCGGCACGCGAGGCGATCCGGGTGAGTGTGCCGTCGGCCCGCCGGGCCTCGGCGGTACGTGCGGGCAGCGCGCCGGCGACGGTCAACTCGGCGGTGCCGGTGAGCAGATCGGCCACGCGGGTCGCCAGCACTCCTCGCGCGGGGGCCAGCCTGCGCTCCGCGCGCCGGGCGACGGCTCCGGTGAGCAGCGGCACACCGGCACCGGCCACCAGCAGCCCCACGGCGAGCACGGCGCCGGCCTCGGGCAGCAGCCAGGCCGTGAATCCGACCGAGGCGGCGGACACGACCACGGCGGCACCGGCGGGCAGCAGCCAGCGCAGCCAGTAGTCCTGGAGGGCGTCCACGTCGGAGACGAGCCGCGACAGCAGGTCGCCCCGTCGGGTCCGGCGCAGCCCGGCGGGCGCCAGCCGCTCCAGCCGCCGGTACACGGCGACCCGCGTATCGGCCAGCATCCGCAGCACGGCGTCGTGCGACACCAGCCGCTCGGCATACCGGAAGACGGCGCGCCCGATCCCGAAGGCCCGCGTCGCCGTGACAGCCACCATCAGATAGAGCACCGGCGGCTGCTGCGAGGCCCTCGAGATGAGCCACCCGGACGTCGCCATGAGCCCGACGGCGCTCCCGAGGGCCAGACTCCCCAGGAGGAGGGCAAGCGCGAGACGTCCACGTTGGTCGCGGGCCATGGCGCGGATGCGGGAGAGCGAGCCGCCCGCGGTCGTCGAGACCTCCGTGTGCGGCTCGGCTGCGGGGTTGTCCGCCTCCGCTTCCTCGATACGGGCGGCCGCCGATCCCTTGGACATGACCTCCACGGGCGCGTCCGCTGCGGCCTCTTCCAGCCGCACCACCCGATCCGCGACACCCAGCAACGCCGGCCGATGCACGACCAGCAGCACCGTCCGGCCCACCGCCAGTCGTCGGACAGCCTCCACGACCTCGCCCTCGGTCTCCCCGTCCAGCGCGGCCGTCGGCTCGTCGAGCAACAGCACGGGCCGGTCCGCGAGGAAGGCCCGGGCGAGCGCGAGCCGCTGCCGCTGTCCGGCGGACAGTCCGGCCCCGTCCTCGCCGAGCACGCTGCCGACGCCCTGGGGCAGTGCGTCCACGAACTCCAGCGCCCCCGCGTCCCGGAGCGCCTGCCGTACGTCGGTGTCGTCCGCGTCGGGACGCGCCAGACGTACGTTCTCCGCGATCGTCCCGGCGTACAGATGAGGCCGCTGCGGCACCCAGGCGATCCGCGACCGCCACTGCTCCAGGTCGACCTCGGTGAGATCGACTCCCCCGAGCGACACGCGCCCCTCGGCGGGCCGTACGAACCCCAGCAGGGTGTGCAGCAGCGTCGACTTGCCCGCGCCGCTCGGCCCGACGAGGGCGACCGTCTCCCCGGGCTCGACGGCGAACGACACCTCGGACACGGCGTCCGCGGACCGCCCGGGGTACCGGACCGTGACGCCTTCGAAGCGAAGCGCCCCGGTCGGCACGGCAGCGGTTCCCGATGCCGGCACCGGCGTCTGAAGCACCGCAAAGATCTCCTCGGCGGCCGAGAGCCCCTCGGCCGCCGCGTGGTACTGCGCCCCCACCTGCCGTAGCGGCAGATACGCCTCGGGCGCGAGAACAAGGATGACCAGGCCGATGTAGAGGTCCATCTCGCCATGGACGAGCCGCATACCGATGGTCACCGCCACCAGGGCCACCGAGATCGTGGCGAGCAACTCCAGCGCGAAGGAGGAGAGGAAGGCGATCCGCAGGGTGCGCATGGTCGCCTGTCGGTACTCGTCGGTGATGCGACGGATCGAGTCGGCCTGCGCCTTGGCCCGACCGAAGACCTTGAGGGTGGGCAGCCCCGCGACGACATCCAGGAAGTGCCCGGACAGCCGGGACAGCAGCCGCCACTGGCGGTCCATCCGGGACTGTGTGGCCCATCCGATGAGCATCATGAAGATCGGGATGAGGGGCAGGGTGCCGACGATGATCACGGCAGAGACCCAGTCCTCGGTCACGATCCGGGCCAGCACGGCTACCGGGACGACGACCGCCAGCCCCAACTGCGGCAGATAGCGCGAGAAGTAGTCGTCGAGGGCATCGACTCCACGTGTGGCGAGGGCGACCAGCGATCCGGTCCGCTGATCGCTCAGCCAGCCCGGACCCAGCGACCCGGCCCGCTCCAGCAACCGTCCACGCAGCTCCGACTTCACCGCGGCGCTGGCCCGGTGGGCTGCGAGTTCGGTGAGCCAGGCGACAGTGGCACGCCCGACTGCAACGGCAGCCAACAGCAGCAGGGGAGTGCCGAGTTCACCGACCGACAGCCCGTGCTGGAACGCACCGACCACCACCTCGGCGATCAGCATCGCCTGGGCGATGACCAGCACTGCTCCGACAACACCCAGGCCCACAACGGCCAGCAGGAAGAGCCGGGTGGCGCGGGCGTACCGGAGCAGTCGCGGGTCGATCGGTTTCACGTGAAACACACCCTCTTCTCACGAGGTCTCATGGGGCATGTTTCACGTGAAACATGCCCCAATGCGGACTCAGTGCGATGCTCCGGCGGCAGCGTCGGCGGCGATGTGCTGCGTACCGATCCGCTTGCGGAACACCCAGTAGGTCCAGGACTGGTAGAGCAGCACGATCGGCGTGGCGATCGCCGCACACCAGGTCATGATCTTCAGCGTGTACGGGCTCGACGAGGCATTGGTGACCGTGAGGCTCCAGTCCTCATTGAGCGAGGACGGCATGACGTCCGGGAAGAGCGACAGGAACAGCATCGCCACCGCGGCCACGATCGTGATGCCGGACAGGGCGAACGACCAGCCCTCGCGCCCCGCCTGATTCGCCGCCAGCGCCGCGACCAGCGAGGCGACCGCCACGACCAGGGCGACCAGGCTCTGACCGTCACCGCTGTCGACCTGCGTCCAGAGCAGGAAGATCAACGCCAACACCGCGGTGACGAGACCGACTTGAAGCGCCAGCTTCCGCGCCCGCACCCGGATGTCCCCGACGGTCTTGAGCGCCGTGAACACCGTGCCGTGGAAGGTGAACAGCGTCAGTGTCACCAGACCGCCGAGCACCGCGTACGGGTTGAGCAGGTCCCAGAGGTTGCCGGCGTAGTTGAAGTCCTGGTCGATCTTCACGCCCCGCACGATGTTGCCGAAGGCCACTCCCCACAGGAACGCCGGGATCAGCGAGGTCCAGAAGATCGCGGTCTCCCAGTTGCGCTGCCAGTTCTCCTCGGGCCGCTTCGCCCGGTACTCGAAGGCGACGCCCCGCACGATCAGGCAGACCAGGATGACCAGCAAGGGCAGATAGAAGCCGGAGAAGAGCGTGGCGTACCACTCGGGGAAGGCGGCGAAGGTCGCGCCGCCCGCCGTGAGCAGCCACACCTCGTTGCCGTCCCAGACCGGGCCGATGGTGTTGATCAGCACCCGCTTCTCGACCCGGTCCCGGGCGAGCAGCTTGGTGAGGATGCCGACCCCGAAGTCGAAGCCCTCCAGGAAGAAGTAGCCGGTCCACAGGACGGCGATGAGGACGAACCAGACATCGTGAAGTTCCATGACTGTGCAGCTCCCTCGGCCTAGTACGAGAAGGCCATCGGCTTGTCGGCGTCACGGGAGTCGCCGCCGATCTTCGTGGGCGGATTCAGGTCGGCCTCGGTGAGCTCGGGCGGGCCGGCCTTGACGTACTTCGCGAGCAGCTTGACCTCGATGACGGCGAGGATGGCGTACAGGGTGGTGAAGACGATCATCGAGGTGAGGATCTCGCCCTGGGAGACACCGGGGGAGACCGCGTCACGGGTCTGGAGGACGCCGTAGACGACCCACGGCTGACGGCCCATCTCGGTGAAGATCCAGCCCCAGGAGTTGGCGATCAGCGGGAAGGCCAGGGTCCAGATGGCAATGCGCCAGTACCACTGGGTGAGCTTCGAACCGAGCGGCTTCTTCCAGAACAGGACGAGATGCGGCACCTCGTCATCACCGACCCGCAGATGCTGCGGCAGCAGGAACTTCTTGCGGGTCAGCCAGAGTCCGACCAGGCCGATGGCGAAGGAGGTCATGCCGAACCCGATCATCCAGCGGAAACCCCAGTAGGCGACCGGGATGTTGGGCCGGTAGTCGCCGGGCCCGAACCGCTCCTGCTCGGCCTTCTGGACGTCGTTGATGCCGGGGACGTACGAGGTGAAGTCATCCTTGGCCAGGAAGGACAGCAGGCCCGGAATTTCTATGGCGACCTTGTTGTGGCCCTTTTCCACATCGCCGTAGGCGAAGACCGAGAAGGGCGCCGGTGCCTCGCCGTCCCAGAGCGCCTCGGCCGCGGCCATCTTCATCGGCTGCTGCTCATACATGATCTTGCCGAGCGTGTCGCCGCTGACGGCGGTGAGCAGGCCGCCGAAGGCGACGGTGACCAGGCCGAGCCGGAGTGAGGTCTTCATCTCACGGATGTGCTTCTTGCGGAGCAGATGGAAGGCGGAGATGCCGACCATGAAGGCGCCGCCGGTGAGGAAGGCGGCGGACAGCGTGTGGAAAGCCTGGGCGAGCGCGGTGTTCTGGGTGAGAACCAGCCAGAAGTCGGTGAGTTCGGCCCGCCCCTTCGCTTCGTTGATCTTGTAGCCGACCGGGTGCTGCATCCAGGAGTTGGCCGCGAGGATGAAGTACGCCGACAGGATCGTGCCGATCGAGACCATCCACATACATGCCAGGTGGATCTTCTTGGGCAGCTTGTCCCAGCCGAAGATCCACAGGCCGATGAAGGTCGACTCGAAGAAGAACGCGATCAGGGCCTCGAAGGCGAGCGGGGCGCCGAAGATGTCGCCGACGAAGCGCGAGTAGTCGGACCAGTTCATGCCGAACTGGAACTCCTGCACGATGCCGGTGACCACACCCATCGCGATGTTGATCAGAAAGAGCTTGCCCCAGAACTTGGTCGCCCTGAGGTACTTCTCCTTCTCCGTGCGCACCCAGGCGGTCTGCAGTCCGGCCGTGAGGGCGGCCAGCGAGATCGTCAGGGGGACGAACAGGAAGTGGTAGACGGTGGTGATGCCGAACTGCCATCGCGCCAAAGTCTCCGGCGCCAGAGCCAGGTCCACGTCGTCAGTCTCCTTACGTCGCCGTGGTGACAGCGGCAGTTTGCCCCTCTTGTTCCGTACATCTCGGGAGCAACTGGGACACGCTTGTGAACGCGTTCACATTCACAAGGAATTATGACCTACTGGTTTTCGACGCCCGCACGGGGGTCCCCCCTTCCGTCATCACCCTGGCGGATGTCAACCCCTCTGCAAGCACTTCAACGCCTTGTCGAACCCGTCGCGTGCGGGAGGCGTCGTTTCGACACCGGCGTCCGTGTTCCACGTGAAACATCCGCCCAGCAGGTCGTCGCCCCCGGCGCGGTCGCTTTCCGGACCCCGTCGACCGCGCGGGACGGTGACACCGTATGGGTGGAACTGGCCGACGAACAGCAGTCGTTGGCCTCCGCGTTTGCCCCACCCACCGGCCTCACGCTTGGATGGCGCCGGTCAAAGCGAGGCCGCTCGAGCCTCGAACGAGGAGGTCCGGGGGCATGCTCGATCGGCGGTTCGGGTGGCTCTGGGCGTCATACGCAGTGAGCACCTTCGGCACCTTTTTCGCCTTCGACGCCTTCCGGCTGATCGCGATCCTCGTCCTGGACGCCGGTCCGACGCAGGTGGCGTTGCTGGCCGCCGCGGGGCTGGCCGTGGGGGCGGTCGTGGCGGTGCCGCTCGGCCCGTGGGTGGAGTTCCGCCGCAAACGGCCGGTGATGATCGCGATGGATCTGGTGCGGTTCACAGCGCTGCTGTCCATCCCCGCCGCGTATGCGCTCGGTCTGCTCTCCTTCGCCCAGCTCGTGGTGGTGTCGGTCGTCGTCGCGGCGGCCGACATCACCTTCATCGCCGCGAGCGGGGCCTTCCTGAAGAGCCTCGTACAGCCGCAGGACCTGCTCGTCGCGAACGGCCGCTTCGAGTCCACGACCTGGACCGCCACCATGCTCGGACCACCGCTCGGCGGGGCCGCGGTCGGCCTGTTCGGTCCGGTGACGACCGTGACGGCCGATGCGGTGAGCTACCTGCTCTCCGCGTTGGGCATCCGTGCCGTGGGCGGCAAAGAACCCCGCCCGGTGCGCGAGGAGGGACCGCGGCTGCGCGCCGGCGACCTGCTCGACGGCTGGCGCCACATCCTCGGCCACCCGATGCTGCGCCCGCTGTTCCTCAACTCGCTCCTGGTCAACGCGCTGATCATGGCGCCTGCGCCGCTGCTCGCCGTCCTCATGCTCGGCCCGCTCGGTTTCGCACCGTGGCAGTACGCCCTCGCCTTCGCGGTGCCCTGCACCGGCGGCCTGATCGGCTCACGGCTGGCCCGACCGCTGGTCGCCCGGTTCGGCCGGCACCGGATGCTGCTCACCACCGGGGTGCTGCGCGCCTGCTGGCCGATCGGACTGGCCTTCGTCGGCCCCGGCACGGCCGGGCTCGTCCTCGTCATGGTCGTGGAATTCGGGCTGATCATCTGCATCGGCGCGTTCAACCCGGTCCTCGCCACCTACCGGCTGGAACACACCCCCAAGGAACGCGTCGCCCGCACCCTGTCGGCCTGGTCGATCACCAGCAAGGCCACCACCGCCACCATGACCGCCCTATGGGGCCTGCTGGCCGCCGTCACCGGCACCCGTAGCGCGATCGCGATCGCCGGTGTCCTCATGCTGGCCACCCCGCTCCTGCTCCCACGACGCGACCACGCACCGCAGCTCGAGCCCGGGGAGGCGGCCAGCACCCCCATCTGACGCGCCTACAGCTCCTTGCGGAACGCTTCGGCCACCTTGAGGAAGATGTCGTTCCCCTCGGTCTCCCCGACGGTCACCCGCACGCCCTCACCCGGGAACGGCCGGACGACCACGCCCGCCTGCTCGCACGCCGCCGCGAACGCGACCGTGCGCTCCCCCAGCCGCAGCCACACGAAGTTGGCCTGGGTCTCGGGCACCGTCCAGCCCTGGGCGCGCAGCCCGTCGACCACACGCGCGCGCTCGCACACCAGTGAGCCGACCCGGCCGAGCAGTTCGTCCTCGGCCCGCAGCGAGGCGATCGCCGCTTCCTGCGCGAGCTGGCTCACACCGAACGGCACCGCCGTCTTGCGCAGCGCCGCCGCGACCGGATCATGGGCGATCGCGAATCCGACGCGCAGTCCGGCCAGGCCGTACGCCTTCGAGAACGTCCGCAGGACACAGACGTTCGGCCGGTCCCGGTACAGCGCCACGCCGTCCGGCACCTCGGCGTCACGAATGAACTCCCGGTACGCCTCGTCCAGCACCACCAGCACATCGCCGGGCACCCGGTCGAGGAAGCGCTCCAGCTCGGCCCGTCGTACGACCGTGCCCGTCGGGTTGTTGGGGTTGCAGACGAAGATCAGCCGGGTCCGGTCGGTGATCGCATCCGCCATCGCGTCCAGATCGTGCACATCGCCCGGCGTCAGCGGCACCTGCACCGAGGTGGCGCCGCTGATCTGGGCGATGATCGGGTACGCCTCGAAGGACCGCCAGGCGTAGATCACCTCGTCACCGGGGCCGGCGGTGGACTGGATCAGCTGCTGGGCGACCCCGACCGAGCCCGTGCCGGTGGCCAGATGGGTCACGGGGACGGCGAACCGCTCGGCCAGCTCGTTCATCAGGCCCGTGCAGGCCATGTCCGGGTAGCGGTTGAACGACGAGGCAGCGGCCGTCACGCTCTCCATCACACCGGGCAGCGGCGGATAGGGGTTCTCATTGGAGGACAGCTTGTACGCCACCGGACCGCCGGCGGCAGCGGGCCGCCCCGGCTTGTAGGTGGGGATACCCTCCAGCTCGGCGCGCAGCTTGGGGCTGGTCTCGCTCACCGCAGTCCTCCTCGCGACCACCGGCGGACCCTGACCGGCGCCGGTTTCCAATGCTTCTCACCTTATGAGGATTCGGCGCCGCTGCGTCAGGGCGGTGGCTCCCTCATGTGCCCGGGAGCGACAGATCCCACTCGCCCCACTGACATCAGGGGCATCACCGTACGAAGGTGTGCGAATTGTGGGGCGCGCCCACATATATCTATGCGCCGGTGGCTCGCGCCGTAGCGCGCATCACCCGTGCAGGTGAGTTGAGACCTCTTCGAAACATGGGCGACTTGGCAGGTGTGCACACGCCGACAAGTTACGTGTTGGCGTGGAAGCGCCCAACTCCCTTAGTTTCCAAGGAAATTGACGGCATGTGACCTTGCAGAAACGTGCCTGTCAACGGGTGCATATGCGTCCGCACTACCCCACCACATGAGCCCTACTATCGGCTCGCCATGACAGCAGCAGGGAAGCACCAGGTGAGCCGCGCGGAAACCTCACGTCGAGGCAGTCGGCCGGGCCGGGCAGGCATCAGAGACGTCGCCGCCGCCGCCGGAGTCTCCATCACGACCGTCTCCGACGCCCTCAACGGCAAGGGCCGGCTCCCGGACGCCACCCGACGCCATGTCCGCGAAGTCGCCGACCGACTGGGTTATCGCCCGTCGGCCGCGGCCCGAACCCTCCGTACCGGCAAGTCCGGACTGATCGGCCTGACCGTGACGACATACGGGGATGAACCTTTCACCTTCACCGAGTTCGCGTACTTCGCCGAGATGGCCAGAGCCGCCACCTCGGCCGCGCTCGCCCGCGGCTACGCCCTCGTCATCCTCCCCGCGACCTCCCGCCACGACGTGTGGTCGAACGTCGCCCTGGACGGCACGGTCGTCATCGACCCGTCCGACCAGGACCCGGTGGTCAGCGAACTGGTCCGGCAGGGTTTACCGGTCGTCTCCGACGGCCGCCCGGCCGGGTCGCTGCCGGTCACCGCCTGGGTCGACAACGACCACGAGGCCGCGGTCATGGGCATCCTCGACCACCTGGCCGACGCCGGCGCCCGCCGCATCGGCCTGCTGACCGGGACGACGACGGACACGTACACCCATCTGTCGACCACCGCATATCTGCGCTGGTGTGAGCGAGTGGGCCAGGATCCGGTGTACGAGTCCTACCCGGCGCACGATCCGTGCGCGGGCGCCGTCGCCGCCGACCGACTGCTCGCCCGCCCCGACCGGCCCGACGCCGTCTACGGCCTGTTCGATCCGAACGGCACCGACCTGCTCGCCGCCGCCCGCCGCTACGGGCTGCGCGTACCGGACGACCTGCTTCTGGTCTGTTGCAGCGAGTCCACCGTGTACGCCAACACCGAGCCGCCCATCACCACGCTCTCCCTGAAGCCGCGCCGCATCGGCACGGCGGTGGTCCAACTCCTCATCGACGCCATCGAGGGGGTCGAATCGGACCAACCGGTCGAGCAGGTGATACCGACCGAGCTGATCGTGCGCACCTCGTCCCAGCGACGGCCGCCGCGGACGACCGTCAGCCCGCCTCGATCGCCCAAGAAGGAATAGAACAGGGTCGGCAGCTGGGTGGCAAAGCCCGGCCCAATCGGGGCGAAAGCCGCGATGAACTGGAGTCTTGCGCTGATTCACCACCCCTGGGTCATCACATGGCGCGATCCGCATTCCTATGATGGGCCCACGACACCGCGGGCCGCTGCGACCAGGCAGTCCGATGCGGTGCAGCTGCGGCGCGATGGTGGAGGGGTCGATGACTCAGGGGGCCGGTCAGGGACCCGAGGTGGAGCGGACGGCGACGTTGCGCGACTTCCGGGTGCCCGCGTACGTCCACGAGACCGGTCCGTACGTCCACAACGCGCACCCCGGCGAGGCCGTCAGCCCCGTCGAGGAGCCGGTGGACCACCCGGACGGCTACACGCCCACCCAGCGCGATCTGCCCGTCGTCAACCGCGGTGACACGCTTCAGGCGACCGTCGACCCCGCGGCCGCGACGATCCCGCAGTCCAATGCCGGGCCGGGTCCGCTGTACGTCGTCGGAGACGTGCACGGCTATCTGGACGAGTTGGTGGCCGCCCTCCAGGAGAAGGGCCTCATCGACACCGCGGGCAACTGGTGCGCGGGCACCACCCGGCTGTGGTTCCTCGGCGACTTCACCGACCGCGGCCCCGACGGCATCGGCGTCATCGACCTCGTGATGCGCCTGTCCGCCGAGGCAGCCGCGGCCGGCGGCTACTGCAAGGCACTCATGGGCAACCACGAGCTGCTCCTCCTCGGCGCCAAGCGGTTCGGCGACACCCCCGTCAACTCCGGCGCGGGCACCGCCACCTTCCAGGCCGCCTGGCTGCTCAACGGCGGCCAGAAGACCGACATGGACCGTCTCCAGGACCACCACCTCCAGTGGATGGCCCGGCTGGACGCCGTGGAGGAAGTCGACGGCCATCTGCTCGTGCACTCCGACACCACCGCCTATCTCGACTACGGCGACTCCATCGAGGCGGTCAACGACACCGTCCACGAGGCGCTCACCCGCAACGACGCGGACGAAGTGTGGGATCTGTTCCGCAAGTTCACCAAGCGGTTCTCCTTCCGCGACGAGGGCGGCGCCGACGCCGTGCGCTCACTGCTCGATACGTACGGCGGCACCCGCATCGTTCACGGCCACAGCCCCATTCCGTACCTGCTGGGCGAAGTCGGCTCCGAGGACGACGAGGACGACGACGGTCCCCAGGTCGCGGGACCGCACGTCTACGCCGACGGGCTCGCCATCGCCATGGACGGCGGAGTGACCATGGCCGGAAAGCTGCTGGTCCAGCAACTTCCCCTGGATATCTGAACGTCCACCGGGCAGGCGCCCCCCACGGAGGTACCACCGGAGAGGGCCCGGGCCAGGGGGCAATTTTTGGAAACCCCCTGTCACCGTGTGCCGTCACCGCTCTACCATCGGCTTATCCGTAGCAGGCTCCCCTCCGTTTCTGCCATACGGCTCGTCAGCGTGCGAGCCCCAAGCCCTACGGAGCATCGGGGGATGCAGATGAACAGCGTTCCGCAGCACCTGCTGAGCGAGGACCGCCAGGAATACGAGCGGATCCTCGATGAGGCGCTGCGCTCCGCCCCACACCGCCCTGAACTGGCCGCTGTCGGACAGCGGCTCAACCCGGAACAGCTGCGCACCATGGCTCTCAACGCCTCCGCACTCATCACCGCGGCGGCAGCCACCGAGTACCAGCACTACGTGAAGGTCCGCGAGGAACTGCGCCAACCGGCGCCGTCCACCCCGTCGTCCGTCCGTGAATCCGGCTCCACGGAGCCGGGCACGAACGCGGTGGGGCTCGCCGCCACCATGGGTGAGGTCGCCGAGACCGCCGGCGCGGGCGCCGTCGCCGTCGTCGCGGTCCTGGCACCTGTCCTCGCCGGAACAGCCGCGGCGATCTTCCTGCTCGTGGGCTACATCCTGAAGATGCTGGACCCCGCGCCGGAGTTCGCCCAGACCATGCTGACCACCGGATGGGTGTTCGGCGCCATGACCGCGGCCGCGATCCTTGTCGCCGCTGTCGGGCTGCTGATCACCGCCCTGCGCAACAGGCCCTCGCTCGACACAGGCCCCTACGGGGAGCTGAGCGGGGAGGTGGCCAGGGCCAGGGAAGCCTGGCGCGAGGCCGTGCTGGAGCGCGGCATCCTGCCGTTCCTGCGAGACGCACTGGCCCAACCCGGCACCGCCGCGGCACTGCACCACACGGCACCGCCGGCAACGACCAACCGCATGCCGCACCTCGGCTACAACCGCCCGGGTTTCAGCAGCCCCGACGAAGGCCCCGCCCCGGGCCACCGCCCGAGCTTCAGCAGCCCGGACTACACCAGCCCGGACTTCGGAGGCCCGGAGCACCAGCCGGAGTAGACCCACCTCGGCCCGACACCGCTCGGCTTGCGCCCCCACCCAGGGGAGCGCAAGCCGAACACGGGGCCGAGGACGGTCTGTTCCGGCCGTCATCCCAGCAAGACTCCGACGACCTGGCTCGCGGACCGCCCCGACGCCGCCTCAACCGACGGCCGACGTCGGCCCCTGCACGCTGCCGTCAGTTCGCAATCGGCAGATACACGCGACCACCCGCCTCCGCGAACTCCTTCGACTTCTGAGCCATGCCCTCTTCGATCTCCGCCGTGCGGACTCGACGCGGGCCCACGTCACCGCTCCAGCCGAGCTCCACGGCTCCGCCTGGGCTGAGAGCGCAAGGCCGCCAGCCGCTCGTGATCATCGGGGCCGGCCAGGCACTCGCCCAAGGCCAAGAGCGACAGGAGCTGGACGGGACGTCCCGCCGATGCTGCCGCCGCCAGCTTGTGATGGCCGTCGAGGAGGAAGTGCGTCAGCCCCCAGTGCTCGTATTCGTCGGTCGAGTGGATGCTCACCGCAGGCCGGCACAGATCCAGAGTCGAGACCGCGACCGCTGTCGGCACAGACCCTCGCGCCATCCGCTCGGCATACTCCTCCACCCGCCCCTGTTCGTTCCAGGACGGAGGAACCATCGGTACGACGAACTCATAGAAATGCGCGGTGTCGTCGACCACCGTCTCGAACGTGCGGTAATACGGCGTACGAGGGTGCTCCGGAAGTCCCCAGAACTGGTTGGGTCCCCAGGTGGCCACCTGCTCACCGCTGAAGTAGTCACCCTCCTGTCCCGGAAGGACCAGCCGCGGCTCGACACGGAGCAGCAAAGGAAGGTAGTCGCCTTCCGGCAGCAAGGAGCCGAACGCATCCAGGATGTCGGCGTCCAGATCGGAGATCCGGCCGGCGAGACGCTCCTGCATGGCGTCCAAGGACAACGTCTGGTTTGCACCCTCGAGCCGCTGGAACAGGAACTGGCACGTCCCGCACCACATGGAGAGCTCGAACGCGGGCTTCCCATCGAGCACCAGCAGCCTGCGTCGCGGCCCCGACCCCAGTTCCTGGAGCTCTGTCTCGAACCGCAGCCTCGCCTCAGGTCCGGGAACTCCGAGTCTGCGCGGCTCGCCGACGATGTTCATCACGCCCCCGACCGTACGAGCTCCGGCACCGCACACCAAACGCATTCCTCAGGACGAGCCCGTCCCGCTGTCCTGCGGAGAAGCCGCAGGGGCCCGTGCAGGCCGGGCTGGGCAGCGCCCGTTCAGCACAGGCGCCACCCAGCCGCTCACCTCAGTCCGCAAGGGGCAGGTACACCCGGTTCCCGCTCGCCGCGAACTCCTTCGACTTCTGAGCCATGCCCTCTTCGATCTCCGCCTTGGTGTCGCCGTGTTCGGCGCGGATGTCGTGGGAGATCTTCATGCTGGACAAATTCAGCCCGGAGTCAGCCTCACCCGTAAGGAACGCACCAGGTCGACGGCCTTGAGAAGGATGACGGAGCTCTGCTGAGCGACGTGCATTGTCATACCCGGGTGGCACAGTGCAGCACCATGGACATAGACCGGTTCTGGAACATCATCGAATCCGCACGTTCTTCAGCAACCATCTCCGGCGTGCTCTTCGACGCGGCGCTGGTGGAACTCCTCGCCGGTGGCACTCCGCAGGAGATCCTTGAGTACGCCGAACGGTTCGATGAGGTACATGACGCTCTGTACCGCTGGGATGTCTGGGCGGCGGCCTACCTCATAGGCGGCGGCTGCTCCGACGACAGCTTCATGGACTTCCGAGCAGGGGTGATCGCACTGGGGCGGGACTGGTACGAGCGCACGGCTCTGGACCCGGACAACCTCGCCGAGCACCCTGCTGTCATCAAAGCCGCGAGCGCCCACGTCGACGAAGCGCTGTTCTACGAGGACGTGAACTACATTGCCAGCGGCGCCTTCGAGCGCCTTACGGGAAACCCGCATGCCTTCTACGAGGCCTGGGCTGAGCACCGGTCAGCTGATGAGCAGGACAGCGATGCAACGGACATGGGGGAAGACTTCGACTTCGACGACGCAGACGAGATGCATCGGCGACTGCCCCGTCTGGCAAGGCTTTACCTCGGAGCTCTCGACTAGATGAACTCGAAATACCGATCCATGGGTCGGCTCCGAGGAATCGCGCGGCACACAGCCAGCGGACTCACGGCCTCGTACGGGCGCGTCAGCGGACGCTTTGCCGTGAACACGTAGGCCAGATCCGTCCTTGCCAAGCAGGACGGGACGGCCCGCGACTCCTTCATGAGGCGCGGGCCGTTCACAGGGCTACGACTATTCCGCAAGGGGCAGGTACACCCGGTTCCCGCTAGCCGCGAACTCCTTCGACTTCTGCAGCATCCCCTCAGCGACCTCCTCAGCCGTCGCCCCCGCAGCCGCCGTACCACCGAACCGCTCTGTGATGCTTTGGCTAATCTTCATGCTGCAGAACTTCGGCCCGCACATCGAGCAGAAGTGAGCGGTCTTGGCGGGCTCGGCCGGCAGTGTCTCGTCGTGGAACTCGCGGGCCGTGTCCGGGTCGAGGGCGAGGTTGAACTGGTCCTCCCACCGGAACTCGAAGCGGGCGTCGGACAGCGCGTCGTCCCACTCCTGCGCACCTGGGTGCCCCTTGGCGAGGTCGGCTGCGTGGGCGGCGATCTTGTAGGTGATGACGCCGGTCTTGACGTCGTCACGGTTGGGCAGGCCCAAGTGCTCCTTGGGCGTGACGTAGCAGAGCATGGCCGTGCCCCACCAGGCGATCATCGCGGCACCGATGCCGGAAGTGATGTGGTCGTACGCCGGCGCGACGTCCGTCGTCAGCGGGCCGAGCGTATAGAACGGAGCTTCATCGCAGATCTCCTGCTGAAGGTCGATGTTCTCCTTGATCTTGTGCATCGGGACATGTCCCGGGCCCTCGATCATGGTCTGTACGTTGAAACGCTTCGCGATCGTGTTGAGTTCCCCGAGCGTCCGCAACTCCGCGAACTGGGCCTCGTCGTTGGCGTCCGCGATCGAGCCGGGCCGCAGACCGTCGCCCAGCGAGTACGTGACGTCGTAGGCGGCGAGGATCTCGCAGAGTTCCTCGAAGTTCTCGTAGAGGAACGATTCCTTGTGGTGTGCCAGGCACCAGGCCGCCATGATCGAGCCGCCGCGCGAGACGATGCCGGTCTTGCGGTTCGCCGTCAGCGGCACATACGGCAGGCGCACGCCCGCGTGGACCGTCATGTAGTCCACGCCCTGCTCGGCCTGCTCGATGACCGTGTCCTTGTAGATCTCCCAGGTCAGCTCCTCGGCCCTGCCGTCGACCTTCTCCAGGGCCTGGTAGAGGGGGACCGTGCCGATGGGGACGGGGGAGTTGCGCAGCACCCACTCGCGGGTGGTGTGGATGTTGCGGCCGGTGGACAGGTCCATGACCGTGTCGGCGCCCCAGCGAGTCGCCCAGGTCATCTTCTCGACCTCCTCCTCGATGGAGGAAGTGACCGCGGAGTTGCCGATGTTGGCGTTGACCTTCACCAGGAACCGCTTGCCGATGATCATCGGCTCGATCTCCGGGTGGTTGACGTTCGCGGGCAGTACGGCCCTGCCTGCCGCGATCTCCTCACGGACCACCTCGGGCGAAACGTTCTCCCGGACGGCCACGAACTCCATCTCGGGTGTGATCTCGTCACGGCGCGCGTACGCGAGCTGCGTGACCGCCTTGTCGTCCCGACTGCGGCGTGGTTGTCGCGGCCGCCCGGGGAAGACCGCGTCGAGGTTGCGCAGGCCGCCACGCGGCGAGGTGTGCTTGATTCCGTCGTCCTCGGGGCGGACGGGACGGCCCGCGTACTCCTCGGTGTCGCCGCGGGCGATGATCCAGTTCTCGCGCAGCGGGGCGAGGCCCCGGCGGACATCGGTGTCGGTGTGCGGATCGGTGTACGGGCCCGACGTGTCGTAGAGCGTGACCGACTGCCCGTTGGTGAGATGCACCTGACGGACCGGCACGCGCAGATCGGGTCGTGAGCCCGCGATGTACGCCTTGTGCCAGCCGATGGACTTCCCGGCCTCCCCGTCGGTCCGGTTCTGCGACGAAATATCCGTCGCGTTCTCCGTGGAGGCAGGCGTGCGTGCGTCCTTGATGGTCATGAGACCTACTCCCTACGCCGGCATTACCCGGTAACAGGTTCGGCGGTCGACGCAGCGATTTCCGTCCGCCGACGTTTCATGGGGAACATCACGTGTTCCACGTGAAACATCGCGTAGACGGAGGTCAGCGCCCTCTCAGCCCGGTGCTCCGAGCTCCCGCGTGTACAAACGTGCCCCCACGCTAGCGTCAATTCGGGCGCGCTGAACAGTGGGCCCCCGTCGTTCTTGCGATGATCGGGCGGTGACCACGACACGTCAGTCTCCGTATCCACCGCCCGAGCCGCCCCGCGGCCCCGGCCCCGGTAGCGGCCCTGGAAACGGCAACAGCCGTGGAAACGGGCCGAGTTCCGGCGGCGGTCACGAGGCTGGGGCCGGCACCAGACCCGGAGCGTGGCACGAGCACGGGCCCGTCTCCGGCGGCGGCCCCGAACATGGATCGGGTGCCGGTGGCGGTCACGATCACGGCGGCGGGGACGGACACGGGCCGGGCGGCGGTGGCGGGCACGGCCACTCACACAGTCACGGCCCCGCGGCGCCCGTCTCCAAGCATCTCCGCAAGATCATCGCGGCGATCCTCATCCCGTTCGCCGTGGCGGTGGTCGTCGGGCTCGCGGTGCTGTGGCCGGGCGGCGCCCCGTCGCACGAGCGCACCGGGGTCGGCTTCGACCGGCAGACCCAGCAGGCCACGGTCACCAAGGTGGTCGAGGTCAGCTGCAAGGACGTCAACGCGTCGGGGGAGACGCCGACCGGCGACACCTCCACCGCGGAGGGTTCCTCGGCGCAGCAGCAGGAGAACGGCACCTGCAAGAAGGCGACGATCCGGGTCGACACGGGCAACGACAAGGGCCGTACGTTCACGGAGATCGTGCAGCCGGACCAGTCGCGGCAACTGGACGAGGGCGAGAAGGTCGTGGTCGCCTACGAGCCCTCCGCACCGAAGGATCTTCAGTACTCGGTGACCGACGTCAACCGTCGTGTCCCGATGATGGTGCTCGCCGGCATCTTCGCGCTCGCCGTCGTGATCGTCGGACGCCTGCGCGGTGTCATGGCGCTGGTCGCGCTGGCCATCAGCTTCCTGGTGCTGAACTTCTTCATCCTGCCCGCCATCCTTCAGGGCTCGAACCCGCTGGTCGTGGCGGTGATCGGGGCGAGTGCCATCATGCTGGCAGCCCTGTATCTGTGCCACGGTCTGTCCGCCAGAACCTCGGTGGCCGTACTCGGCACCCTCATCTCGCTGTTGCTGATCGGCATCCTCGGCTCGGTCTTCATCGACTGGGCCTCGCTCACCGGCAACACGGACGACAACACCGGTCTGATCCACGGCCTGTATCCGTCGATCGACATGAGTGGCCTGCTGCTCGCCGGCATCATCATCGGTTCGCTCGGTGTCCTCGACGACGTGACGGTCACGCAGACGTCGGCCGTCTGGGAGCTGCACGAGGCCAACCCGACGATGGGCTGGCGCGGGCTGTACCGTGCCGGCATCCGCATCGGTCGCGACCACATCGCGTCGGTCGTCAACACGCTCGTCCTCGCGTATGCGGGCGCCGCGCTGCCGCTGCTGCTGCTCTTCTCGATCGCCCAGAGCAGCGTCGGTACCGTCGCCAACAGTGAGCTGGTGGCGGAGGAGATCGTGCGCACGCTGGTGGGCTCGATCGGCCTGGTCGCGTCCGTGCCGGTCACGACGGCGCTGGCGGCACTGATGGTCTCAGCCGATCGCCCCGGCGGGGAGCTGACGGCCAACGCTGACGTGGCACCCACGGCTCCGGCACGCGGCGGGAAGGGGCGACGGCGCAAGCGGTGAGGGGAGCGGGCGCCGCGGCCAGGTCACGCCGCTCGCCCTCAGCGGTACGGGGCCGCCAGGTCAAGCGCCCCGCCCCCCACCTCACCCGCCTCACATCGCAGAAGCGTTCCTGCCTGGCTCCACAACCCCGCCGAACCGTTGCATCACCACCGCCCACAGGCGTCCACAGCCACTCCCCTCAGCCCGCGCTCTGCTCCTCCGCGAGGATGCGGTCCAGCGCCTCGTCGAGGTGGGCGTCGAAGTCGGCGAGGGCGCCCTCCTGGCCCAGCGGCACCAGCTTGTCGGTGCGGTCGAGAAAGGCCACGAGCGGCGCCGCCGAGGAACGGAACACGGCCTGGTCGCCGCCCACCTGAAGCCGGATCAGAACGTCACCGAGCGTGTCGAGTTCGGCGGGTGAGACGCGGACATCCCCCTCACCGCACGGCCGGCCCACCCCGTCGATCAGCAGCTCCCGCCCGAACGCCCAGGTCACCGGGGCGTCACCGGGCAGATGGAAGGTCAGCCGCACGGCATAGGGATCACCGGTCTCGTAGCGCAACTCCACCGGGATCCGGAAGGAGAGCTCCTCGGACACGAGAAAGCTCATCATGACTTCTGCCTGTACGGACTCGCGCATCGCCTGTCCCGTCATTTGCCGTCGTCTGGCCGGGAATGAACCCCTTGGCACTGAAGGCATCTTGCTGAACGTACACGACAGATCACAAGGAGTGAGTTTTCAGATGCTGATAGAGATCGCGAGTGACCCCAGGAGACGCCCGACCTCGTCCTGCAACTGCCGCACCGCGGGCAGCAGCCGATCGGCTTGATGGACGGGCAGGGAAATGGCCATGGTCGCCGCCGTGGTGCCCACGGTGATGGGAATCGCCGCACACACGGTGCCGAGCGCGTACTCCTGCCGCTCTGTCACCGGGTCCATCCGCCGCGTCCGTTCCAGGCGCCGCAACAGCGCGTGGTCGTCGCGCACCGTGTACGGGGTGATGGACTGCACGGGATAGCGGTCGAGGTGGTCCCGGCGGGCGTCCTCGTCGAGTTGGGACAGCAGACACTGACCGATGGCGTGCGCATGCCCGGTCTCGCGGAAGTCGGCCCACTCCTCGACCGCCGGATTGCCCGGGGTGTCCGAGACGCACATGACCTCGATCTCGCCGTCCTGGTACATCGCGTAGTACACGGGAACGCCGATGGCGTCGCGCCACTGGGCGAGCGTGTCGACCACCGTGCTGCGACGTTTCTGCCCGGCTCCGCTGCTGCTCAGCCGCTCAGCTGCCTCCCCCAGGAAGAACAGCCCTTTGTCGCGGCGCAGATAGCCCTCGTGCACGAGGGTGCGCAGCAGGTGGTACGCCGTGGGCAGCGCCAGGCCGGTCTCACGGGCCAACTGCTTGGCGGGGGCGCCGTACGCATGCCCGGCGACCGATTCCAGGAGGCGCATGGCGCGCTGGACCGATCCGATGAGCGTCGCGGAGTGCGACTGTTCGTCGGGGGCCGGTGTCTGCCGGGACTGCCGCTCGCGGGAGCCGCGTTGTTCCGGGGCTCTGATGCGGGTTCCCGATGCCAGGACGGCTGCGGGGGGTGCGTGGGGGTCTGCTTGTGCGGTGTCAGCCGTGGCCAAGGGGCACTCCCGATACGCGAGGGGCGGCCCGTGTGGGGGGAACACGGGTGGGGGGTACGCCGCGCGCGGGGGTCGTGCAACCCGCGCCGAATTCCGGACTTTAACCGTCTGCCACCGCTCGCAGTCGGCCCGTACGGAAAACTTCCCTCGCCCGAGGGAACCGGTGGTTCCTGTTACCGCTCACCGGCTCCCGCTGTGCTCACCAGTCGCTGCGTGAGGACGAGCTCGAGGTGAACTTCCGTACGACGTAGATGAGTCCACCGACCAGTGCCACGAAGACCAGCAGCTTGAAGAGCAGTCCGATGACGAAGCCGACGACGCTGGCTATCAGCCCGCCGAAGACGACCAGAGCGATGACGGGCACCGCGATCCACTTCACCCACCACGGCAGTCCCGTGAAGATCTCTCGCATCGGCCTTGTCCTTACTTCTCCGCCCGTTACTGTGCCGGGTCCGTCGATGTCCGGCCCTGTCGGCGCCGGATCCTTCTGATGTCCTGCACTCGATGCTAGGGCCGCGAAGGGGCTCCGCGGGGGCCTCGCGCCCCTTGTCCTCCCCTGATCGATCCCCTAGGGAATCCCGGGGTGGCAGGTCACCTCTCGGGCGGAGAGAACACCACCAGGACCCGCAGGTCCTCGCTGATGTGGTGGAACTTGTGGGCGACCCCGGCCGGAACGTACACCACGCTGCCCCGCGCCACCTGTGTGGTCTCCATGCCGACGGTGATCGCGGCGCGGCCGCTCACAACGAAGTAGACCTCGTCCTGGTTGTGGGGCTTTTGTGGATCATGCTCGCCCTTGTCGAGCGCGTACAGGCCGACCGACATGTTCCGCTCCCGCAGAAACTGCAGGTAGGCGCCCTCGTTGGCGGCGCGCTCCGCCTCCAGTTCATCCAGCCGGAATGCCTTCATCGCCCTTGTCCGCCCTTGTCCCACTGCTCGTTGCCGATCTCGTCTGCCACGATCAGACACATGAAGAATTTCGTAGTCAAGACGATCGCCAATGCGGGTGCCCTGGCAGTCGCCGTATGGCTTCTCGACAAGATCACCCTGACCGGTGACAGCACGGGCAAGAAGGCCTGGACGCTCATTCTCGTCGCTCTGGTCTTCGGCCTGGTGAACTTCCTGGTCAAGCCCATAGTGAGCCTGCTGAGCCTGCCGCTCCTCATCCTGACGCTCGGCCTGTTCACCCTGGTGGTCAACGCGCTGATGCTGCTGCTCACCTCATGGCTCGCCGACAAGCTCGATCTGAGCTTCCACGTCGACGGCTTCTGGACCGCGGTCCTGGGCGGCCTGATCATCTCGATCGTCTCCTGGGCACTCCACATGGTCCTGCCCGACGGCAAGGACTGAGTACGGCCATGGCCTACCGCGTCTGCTTCGTCTGCACCGGCAACATCTGCCGCTCCCCGATGGCCGAGGCCGTCTTCCACGCGCGCGTGGCGGAAGCGGGGCTCGACGGGCTCGTCGAGGTCGACAGCGCCGGCACGGGCGGCTGGCACGACGGCGACGGTGCCGACCCGCGCACCGTCGCCGTCCTCGAGGAGCACGGCTACGAAAGCGACCACACGGCCCGGCAGTTCCAGGGGTCCTGGTTCTCCCGCCTCGACCTAGTCGTCGCCCTGGACAGGGGCCACCTCAAGGCCCTGCGGCGCCTCGCGCCCACCGAGCGGGACGCAGAAAAGGTACGGCTGCTGCGCTCGTACGACCCCTCCGCGGGCGAAGACCTCGATGTCCCGGACCCGTACTACGGGGGGATGGACGGCTTCGAGGAGTGCCTTGAGATGGTGGAGGCGGCGAGCGCAGGTCTGCTCGCCGCGATTCATCAGCACGTGGAAGGACAGACGGCATGAGCGATTCCGCATCGGATGGGGACCGTAGGGGTACCGGCGACGGCACGCGCGCGGTCCGGGCCGGGCTGCCCGAGCCGGTCAGGCACGAGCCGACGCTGCCCGGCCCCACCTTCGCCGCCCACTACCACCTGCCGGGCGACCCCACGGGCCCGTACACGTACGGCCGCGACGACAACCCGACGTGGACGCATCTGGAGCGCGCGATCGGCGAGTTGGAGGCACCGGGACAGGACGACGTCGAAACGCTGACCTTCGCCTCCGGCATGGCGGCCATCTCGTCCGTCGTCTTCTCCCAGCTGCGCTCCGGGGACACGGTCGTCCTACCCAGCGACGGCTACCAGGTGCTGCCTCTGGTGCGCACGCAACTGGAGTCGTACGGCATCGAGGTGCGCACCGCGCCGACCGGCGGCGACGCCCAGCTGGACGTCCTGGACGACGCGAAGCTGCTGTGGATCGAGACCCCGTCGAACCCGGGGCTCGACGTGTGCGACGTCCGGCGGCTCGTCGAGGCGGCACACGCGCGTGGCGCCCTGGTCGCCGTCGACAACACGCTCGCCACGCCGCTCGGTCAGCGCCCGCTGGAGCTGGGTGCCGACTTCTCCGTGGCGAGCGGCACCAAGCAGCTCACCGGGCACGGGGACGTCCTGCTGGGCTACGTCGTCGGCCGTGACGCCGAGGCCATGGCGGGCGTCCGCCGTTGGCGCAAGATCGTCGGGGCGATTCCGGGGCCCATGGAGGCCTGGCTCGCACACCGATCCATCGCCACGCTCCAGCTGCGGGTGGACCGCCAGAACACCAGTGCCCTCGCGGTTGCCGAAGCGCTGCGCGACTGGCCCGAGGAGCTCGGAGTGCGCTACCCGGGACTGATGAGCGACCCCTCGCACAAGATCGCCTCGCAGCAGATGCGCCGCTACGGGTGCATCGTCTCCTTCACGCTGCCCACGCGCGCGCGTGCCGACCGCTTCCTCGACGCGCTGCGCCTCGTCGACGACGCGACGAGTTTCGGCGGGGTGCGCTCCACGGCCGAGCGCCGCGGACGCTGGGGCGGGGATGCGGTGCCGGAGGGCTTCATCCGCCTCTCCGTCGGCGCCGAGGACCCCGAGGACCTGGTGGCCGATGTGCTCCGTGCACTCGGCGAGTCGGCGGACTGACCGCTTCTCGCTGCCCGGGACGGTGTGCGGCTAGAACAACGGGCGGTCCGAGCCTCCCCCCTCGTGGCTCGGACCGCCCTCGGTTCTGCGCGCGAAGAACCGCGCGACCAAGGCTAGTTGACTCTGTGTCAGTGTCCAATCACAGTAGCGACAGCGACCTATCGACTTATTTATAGTTGGGCGCGACCGGGGGGTCAGGGGAAAGCAAAGAAGGGGAGGGTGCGCCATGGATCTGGCCTTGCTGCGCACCTTTGTGACCGTGCACAGGGCCGGCTCCTTCACTCGCGCCGCCGCGCTGCTCGGACTCTCGCAGCCGGCCGTCACCTCTCAGATCCGCACCCTGGAGCGACAGCTGGGCCGCCCCCTGTTCCTGCGACAGGCCCGCGGTGTGACACCGACGACCATCGGCGACGAGCTGGCGCACAAGGCCGCACCGCATCTCGACGCGCTGGTCGAGATCACCGAGACCGGCCTCGACGAAGAGTCCTCCGTACGCACCCTGCATCTCGCGGGGCCCCCTGAGTTCACCGCCGAGCGGGCGCTGCCCGTGCTCACCGAACTGACCGGTGAGGACGGCCAGGGCTTCGCGCTGCGCGCCTCCTTCGGGAACGCCGAGGAGACCTTGGAGGGGCTCGCCGCAGGGCATCACGATCTGGCCATCAGTACGGCCCGTCCGCGGGGCGCTCTGCTCACGGCGACTGCGCTCTGCGACGAAGAGCACGTCCTGGTCGCCGCCCCGCGCTGGGCCGAGCAGATCGGCTCCTGGAAGGTGCGCCGCACCGGGGCACCCGTGCTGGAGAACCTGCCTGTCGTCGAGGTACACGAGTCACTGCCCTTCGTCTCCCGCTACTGGGCCTCTGTTTTCGACTCACGCCCCGCGGCCTCCGGCGCCGTCGTCGTTCCCGACCTGCGCGCGGTGCTCGCCTGTGCGTCCGCGGGCGCCGGGCTCGCGGTGCTGCCCCGCTATCTCTGTGCGCCCGCCCTGGAGCGCGGGGAGGTCGTGGCCTTGCACGAGCCCGCGGTGCCGCCCCTGCGGACGTACTTCCTGGTGGTGCGTACCGGCACACTGGCGATGCCGCACATTGCGCGGGCCCATGAGTGGCTGCAGCGGGCGGCCACCGACTGGAGTTGAGCCACCGACCAAGCGCCATCGCGCCCTGAACCCGTACGAAGGCCTGCCGCAATGTTTCACGTGGAACATGGCGGGCCACATTTCTCCCATGACCGTCCGACCCGTGGTCAAGCGCACCGCCCGAGCCGTTCTCCTGGACGGTGACGACCTGATCCTCATCAAGCGCACCAAGCCCGGCATCGATCCCTACTGGATCACCCCCGGTGGCGGGGTGGAACCGGATGACACGACCGTCGTCGATGCCCTGCACCGTGAGGTCTACGAGGAACTCGGCGCCAAGATCATCGATGTGGTGCCCTGTTTCGTGGACACCGTCGAGCACATCGGCGAGGACGCCGGCACGACCGGGGTGAAGGTGCAGCACTTCTTCGTCTGCCACCTGGAGTCCATGGACACGGCCCTGCGGCACGGACCCGAGGTGGACGAACCCGCGGGCGAGTACGAGATCGTACGAGTGCCGTTCACGCGCGTGGGCATCGCCTCCGTACACCTCGTCCCGCTGTCGCTACGGCACTACCTGGACGGGAACATCGAGGGTGTACGTGCGATGCACGCCCCGGACCTGGGCTGATACCGCGCCGGGGAGTCACTCTCCGGTGGCGACGAGTTCCTCCACCGAGTCGTGCCGTATGCGCTCCGACGGGATACCGATGTCCCTCAGGGTGTCGACTCCGCTGCGGATCATTCCGGGTGGGCCCGAGAGATAGGCGTCGTACTCGACCCAGGGCCCGTACTCGCGTATGGCGTCGGGGAGCTGGAGATGCGCCTGCTGGTCGACGATCGCGCGGACCGAGAGCCAGGGGTGGGACTGCTGGAGCCTGAGCATGGTGTCGATGTCGTACAGGTCATGGCCGGTGCGGGCGCCGTAGAAGACCTCGACCGGTCGTCGCTCGCCATGCTCGGCGACGTCCTCGACGAGCGCCTTGATGGGCGCTATCCCCGTGCCGCCGCCCAGACAGAGCAGCCCGCTGGTGGTCGTGTGGTCCACCGTCATCGAACCGGCGGGCGGGCCGAGCCGGATGATGTCGCCGGGCCGGGCTCGGTGCACCAGGGCGTTGGAGACCCAGCCGGCGGGGACGGCCTTCACGTGGAACGACAGCAGGCCGTCGGAGCGAGGTGCCGAAGCGAAGGAGTAGTGCCTCCATATTCGTGGCCACCACGGTGTCTCCACGCTCGCGTACTGCCCCGCGAGGAACGGATAGGGCTGGTCCGGGCGGACGGTGATCACCGCCACGTCCGGCGTCCTGAGATCGTGCGACACGACCTCCGCGTACCACCAGGCCGGGGCACGCAGCTCGTCCACGGCCGCCGCGTCGATCATCACCTGCGAGATCGTCGTGTACGCCCGGACCCAGGCCGCCTCCGTCTCCGCGTCCCAGATGGGTTCGGCGTATCGGCTCAAGGCGCCGATGAGGCACTCACCGACGGCCGGGTAGTGCTCGGGGCGGGTGCCGTACTTGCGGTGGCCGCGGCCGAGGTTCTGCAAGTAATCGACGAGGACCGGGGTGTTGTCGATGTGCTCGGCCGCGGTCAGCAGCGCCTTGAGCAGCCGGTCCCGCTGGGTGTCCATGGCGGCCGGGAACAGGGACCGCAGGTCGGGGTGGCGTACGAAGAGCAACGCGTAGAAGTACGAGGTGACTTTGTCGGCCACCGGGCCGACCTCGGCCATGGTCCGGCGGATGAGAACGGCGTCCGGGGATGCCTCGGCCTCGGGCCTGTCTGACGGCTGGACGGGCACACGCTGCTCGGCAGGCGGAGGGGCAGGAGCGGCCGGGGCGGGGGCCGGGGGCGCTGCTGTGTGCTCCTGTGCGGCGAAACCGGCGCTCGCGGTGGGGCGGGTGTCACCGGCGTCCGGTGCGGGTCGTCGGTCGGTGACGGGCGATGTCGGGGCTTCGGGCCTGAAGGCCTGCGGCGGCGTGGGACTTGACGGGCTGCCAGGCGGAGAGGGGTGCGGTGCGGCGGGACCTGCCGGATAGCCCGCCGGGGAGGAGTGCGGTGCGGTGGGGCCTGTCGGATAGCCCACCGGGGACGGCTCCGCAGCGGGAACTACCGGGCTGCCGGCGGGGAATGAGGGAGCGGGTCCTGCCATGACATCACCGGGCGTCGCGGCAGCCCGCGCGGGGTCGTGCGCCTGTGGCTCCGCATCGGTGGCCGCCGCGGGCCTGCTCACCGGCTCCGTGGCGGGCGCGGAGCTGCCCCTCGGCCGCATTCCGGCCAAGCGGCTGCCTTCCGCCACGTCCTGCTCGCCGTCCGGAGTCGTCGGTGGCTGCTTGCGCGGCGTGAACCAGCCGCCCCCGCCGCCGGAAGTGCCGTTGTCGGCCGACGTGGTGGTCGGAGCGTCCATGGTGTGCCTCGCCTCGAACATCTTTCGGTCGGTCTGCGCACTTCCCCAGTCGGAAGGTGCCTGCTTTCCCCCGCAGACGGTTTGCTGTCCCGTTCGGTGCCGCGGCCAATGCGGCCACATTCAACCCGTATTCGTGCTCCGTACGGACAAGTAAGGCGAGAGTGTGACATTGGCCGCAGTGCTGTTCCCGCAGCGTCCCACTCCGCCTGGAGGCCGAAGCCGCATAACCCGAAATGCGGGTCTTTGATCTCTCCGTCCCGTTAGGCTGCATTGCCCTGCTCTCGATCCGGACGGAGTGCTGGGCACCCCGCCCGGGAAGCGAACCGGAGTCGACCATACCGGCCGCGGCCCCGATCACAAGTCCCCCCTTGCTCCCCCACGAATAGGGCGAGAGGGCGAACCAGCAATTCCTTCAATTACCGGGCGGGTCGCACCAATTCATAGGCTTCCCATAGATCTCTCCCCTTGTAGGAATGCGTCGCGAGACCCGACAGGCGACGGTCCGCGTTGACCGCGACACAGACCGGCACCACGCCGAACAGATCCATGTCCGACGCCGAGTCGCCATAGGCGATGCAGTCGGCCCGGGTCACTCCGAACTCCGCGCACAGCATGTCGGCGATCTTGACCTTGGCCGCGCTGCTGAGCACTCCGGCGGGGTCCACCGGCTCGCTGAACGGGAGGGCGGGGAAACGGGATCCGTACGCCGCGTGCGCGCCCCAGGTGGTGAGGCGTTCGACGAAGAACGACGGCGAGAGCGAGACAACGGCGCAGTAGTCACCCTGCGCTGTGATCTCCGCCCACACATCGCGGATTCGCGTCAGCCATGGCGCAGCCTCGAAGGCAGCGGACACATGTGCCTCGGTGAGATCCGCCCACAGCGCGTGCACCCGCGTCGCATACTCCGGCGGACCGATCCGCCCCGCCGAGATCGCCTGCTCCAGCAGTACCGTCTCGGCCTCAAGTCCGAGCTGCCGTGAGATCTCCATGGGCGCGGAGGTTCCATGGAGCAGTGTGCCGTCCAGGTCGAAGAGATGAAGGCTCGCCATGGGCCTTGAGGCTAGTGGGACGCATCTCGGCATCCGGCACGAGGCCGTCCTGAGCAGCTCGGTCTGAGCGCCCGACGCCCTCCGTTCGCCCATGTTTCACGTGAAACACCGGCACCCGTCGAGGTGCCGTGCCGACGACTGCGACATGGCCAAAAGGTCGTACAACTCCCTGCAAACAAGTGGACGCCGAGGGTATGCGTCGGACAGCCTGACCTGCGTGCCGACTCCTTCTCTCGCCGCTCTGCCCATCCGCCGTCTGACGCTTCGCGATCTCACCGCCTGCGCCGACTTGTCCGAGGACCGGGGGTGGCCGCGCGAGGAGCACAAGTGGAGCTTTCTCCTCACCGCAGGGAAGGGCTACGGCATCGACGATCCCGACGGAGGGCTCGTCAGCGCCTGCGTCGTCACGGAGTACGGCCCACGGGAACGCCCTCAACTCGGCGCCATCGGTATGGTCCTGGTCGCCGAGCGGTACGCCCGCCAGGGCGTCGGCCGCCGATTGATGCGTCACATCGTGTCCGACCTGGGCACCACACCGCTGACACTGCATGCGACGCCGAACGGCCGCCCTCTGTACGAGGAGATCGGCTTCAAGGTCACCGGCCGGGCCGAGATGCTGCGCGGGCACTTCACTCCTGACGGTCGCAAGCCCGGGGTGACCACGCGCGCCGCCACCGCCGAGGACCTCACGTCGATCATCCGGCTCGACGAGGAGGTGTTCGGCGCGGATCGCACGCACATCGTCACGCGCCTGCCCGCCTTCGCCGACCGGCTGCGCGTCGCCGAGTCCAACGGCCGGATCGTCGGATACGCGGCTGCCTGGCCCAACATGGACACGCACGTCGTAGGACCGCTGATCGCCCACGACACGGAGACCGCCAAGGCGCTGATCGCCTCTCTGGCCGCCCACACCGACGGCCCGCTGCGCACGGACATCGACGTGCGTCATGAAGAGCTGCTGGCGTGGGCGAAGAAGCGGGGTCTGGCCTCCGTCGCGTTCAACGCGGTCATGACGTACGGCATCCCGGAACTGCCCGGCGACTGGACCCGGCGGTTCGCCCCACTCACGGTCGCCGCCGGCTGAGACCTCGATACGCCGACACCGGCCCCCTTGGGTGACGGGGACCGGTGCGGCGCCGAGGCGGATCAGTGGTGTACGGCAGTCTGCCGCTCGGCGGGCCCAGCACCGGCCACGACGGCGCCGGGTGCACTCTCGCGGCGCTCGAGGGCTGCCGAAAGGAAGGCCAGGACCAGGGCCGCCGCAGCCAGGAGAGCGCCGACCCAGTTGGGGGCGGTGTACCCGAGGCCGCCCGCGATGACGAGGCCACCGAGCCAGGCGGACAACGCGTTGCCGAGGTTGAAGGCGCCGATGTTCACGGCCGAGGCCAGGGTCGGGGCACCGTGCGCCTGGTCGAGCACCCGCTTCTGAAGGGGCGGGACGGTGGCGAAGCCCAGAGCGCCGATGAGGGCGATCGAGACGGCCGCGAGGACCTTGTTGTGCGCGGTGAGCGTGAACAGCGCGAGGACGACCGCCAGGGCCCCCAGGGAGACGTACAGCATGGGCATCAGGGCCCGGTCGGCGTACTTGCCGCCGACGAGGTTGCCGCCCACCATGCCGAGGCCGAAGAGGACCAGAAGCCAGGTGACGGAGCCGTCGGCGAAGCCGGCGACATGGGTCATCATCGGCGCGATGTAGGTGATGGCCGCGAAGACACCGCCGAAGCCGAGCACGGTCATCGCCATGGCGAGCAGGACCTGCGCGTTCTTGAAGGCGGCCAGCTCATGGCGCAGACGCACGCCCTCGGCCTTGGGCAGGTCGGGGACGAGCTTGGCGATGCCGGCCAGGCCGACGACGCCGAGAGCGGCGACGATGCCGAAGGTGACGCGCCATCCGACGGACTGTCCGACCAGCGTGCCCAGCGGCACGCCGACGACATTGGCGACCGTGAGCCCGGTGAACATCATCGCGATGGCTCCGGCCTTCTTGTCCGGGGCGACCAGGTCGGCCGCGACGACCGAGCCGATACCGAAGAAGGCGCCGTGGGCGAGCGAGGCGACCACACGACCGGCCAGCATCACGCCGAAGGCCGGGGCGAAGGCGGAGAGCAGGTTGCCCGCGATGAACAGGCCCATCAGCAGCATCAGCATCCGCTTGCGGGAGACCTTGGTGCCGAGCACGGTCATCAGCGGTGCGCCGAACATGACGCCGAGCGCGTAGCCCGTCACCAGGAAGCCGGCCGTGGGGATCGAGACCCCGAAGTCTCCGGCGACCTCGGGCAGCAAGCCCATGATCACGAACTCGGTCGTTCCGATTCCGAAGGCCCCGATCGCGAGGGCCAGAAGCGCGAGAGGCATGGAGGGGTACACCTTCCCAGACGATTGCAGGAGCGCTTTGCCTACGCCTACAATAATTGCAGACGCCTGATATTCGCAACAGCGGGCTATTGCGAGCCTGGTCTATCCTGGTGTCAGCCACTCCGGGACGGAGGAACACGCCCATGACAGCGACGGACCCCGCGCTCACCGCACTCGCCCAAGGCTGGTGCGCGCTCTCCCTGCTCCACGGGAGGATCGAGGCCCACATCGAACGAGCCCTTCAGGCCAAGCACGACCTGAGTGTGCGCGAGTACTCCCTGCTGGATGTCCTCAGCCGCCAGCACAACGGAGACGGCGGCCATCTGCAGATGAAGCAGGTCGCCGACGCCGTCGTTCTCAGCCAGAGCGCCACCACACGGCTGGTCACTCGGCTCGAGGACCGCAGCCTGCTCACCCGGTACCTCTGCCCCACCGACCGCCGTGGCATCTACACGAACGTCACCGAGGCAGGCCTCGAGCTGCTGGCGGAGGCACGGCCCACCAATGACGCCGCGCTGCGCGAGGCACTCGACGAGGCGGCCAGGAACCCCGAGCTGGCCCCGCTGGTACGTGTCGTGGAGTCGCTGAACGTGCCCGCGTAGGGTGCGGGCATGGGAGATCTTGAAATACGTCCCGCCACCGGGGACGACGTCCCCGCGATCGTGGCCATGCTCGCCGACGACCCCTTGGGCGCCCAGCGCGAGTCCCCGGAAGACCTGGCGCCGTATCTGGCGGCTCTGGAGCGCCTCCGCGACGACCCGAACCAGCACCTGGTCGTGGCCGTGCGGGAAGGGCGGATCGTCGGCACGATGCAGCTCACGATCATCCCTGGGCTGTCCCGCAAGGGGGCGATTCGCTCGATCATCGAGGCGGTGCGCATCCAGGCGGACGAGCGCGGCAGCGGTCTGGGGACACGGCTCATCGAGTGGGCGGTCGACGAATCCCGGCGCCAGGGCTGCCAGTTGGTCCAGCTGACCTCCGACTCCTCCCGGACCGACGCCCATCGCTTCTATGAGCGACTGGGCTTCGAGGCCTCGCATGTGGGATTCAAGCTCTTGCTGTGACGGAGGGTCCTGTTTCACGTGAAACAGGACCCACTCGTGTCGTTCGCGCCCTGCGACGGGCTACCGGATGCCGCGCCAGCCCTCCGGATCGACCCCGCCCGGCACAGAAGCCGTCTCGTCGTACGGCTGACGCGTGAACACGAACGACCCGAGGTCCAGGTGGTCCACGGTCCCGTCCGGGCGCCGTACGGCCTGTAGAAGCTCTCCCGCGTAGTAGCCCTCCAGGCCGGTCCAGGTGCCGTCCCCGTTCGACTGGAAGCGCGAGCGGCGGCCGTTGCCGGACAGCGGCCCCAGCGAGACGCCCTCACCGGCCGTGAGCCGCAGCGCGAAGGCGTGTGTCCCCCAGAACCACTGGCCCGCCAACTCCAGTGCGGGCGCGTCGACTTCGGCCACAGGACGCCAGGCTTCGGGGATGCGCGGCTCCGCTTCGGCGACGATGCTCACGAGGTCTGCGGCTACTTCGGCCAGCAGCGGGCCAGAGGTGCAGTTGGCCAGGACAACGGCCGCGACGTCATCCTCCTCGCTAAGCCTGAGGCACGCGAGGAAGCCCGGCAGCGAGCCCGAGTGACCGACGAGGGTCCGACCGTCCCGATGACTCATCTCCATGCCCAGGCAGTACGCATAGCCGCTCGCCACGTCCGCCGCCTCGACCGCCGCCGCCGGCGTCCGCATCTCCCGTACCGTTTCCGCACTCAGCACCCGGTCGTCACCCTTGGCCAGGAACACGGCAAATCGCGCCAAGTCACCTGTCGTCGACCAGAGTTGACCGGCGGGGGCCATCCGTCCCAGGTCCTCGGTCGGCTCGGGCAGCATCACATCGGCCCAGGGATGCACGGCCCAGCCGCCCGCATGCGGGGCCTGAGGTTGAGCGCTCGTGCGGTTCAGGCCCAGAGGTTCGAGCACTTCACGCCGTAGTACGTCCTCCCAGGCGGCGCCCCGCAGCTTCTCGACGAGCGCCCCCAGCGTCGTGTAGCCGGGGTTGGAGTAGTGGAATCGGCGGCCGATCGGATGCACGAAGGGCTGCTTGCCGAGCACATCGGCCAGCTCGGGGCGCAGGGTCCCCGGCGTTCGCTCCCACCACGGCGCGGGCGACTCGGCCGCCAACCCGCTGGTGTGCGCGAGGAGATCGGCGATGGTGGCCTCCCCCGCTCCGGTGCCCGGCAGATGCTTCTCCAGTGGGTCACCGAGGTCCAGCACTCCCTCGTCGCGCAGCCTCAGCACGAGAACAGCCGTGAAGGTCTTGGTGATCGACCCGATCCTGTACTGCACGTTCTCGTCGGGCGCGTGCCCGTCCACCGAGGTCCGGGCGCCGTGCCACACGGCCCGGCCGTCCCGCACCACCGCGGCGACCAGTGACGGGGCACGCCCTTCGGCCTGGGCGAGCGCGATCCGGTGCAGGAGCGCCCTGCGCGTGTCGGGAAGCAGCTCTTCCTGAGATGTGGTCATGTCCCCAGTCCATCCGGCGGGACGGCACACGTCGAGCGCATTTCCGTGTGCCGCCCGTCGTGCAGGGTCTCGCGCCTATGACATGTCGATCTTCTGTGACCTGCTGCTTCTCTGTTGTCTCACCGTGATGTCACCCGAGATCAGTCTCAGATCGATGCCATTTCCTCGGCGGACCGATGAGTTTCCCTCGCCGCGCCGGTCTGTACGCGTGAGACCGACTCACGGAAGGCCGGCGCCCATGCGGAAACTGATCTACGGCATGAACCTGTCCCTGGACGGGTACATCGCCGCGCCAGGCGACGACATCGGCTGGGGCGTGCCGAGCGACGAGCTGTTCCAGTTCTGGTCCGACCAGTTGCAGGCGACCGACCTGACGCTGTACGGGCGCAAGCTGTGGCAGACGATGAGCTCCCACTGGCCGACCGGCGACCAGCAACCGGGCGCCACCCCGGCGGAGATCGAGTTCGCACGCCGCTGGCGGGACATGTCGAAGGTGGTGTTCTCCTCGACGGTCGACAAGGTCGACTGGAACACCCGCCTGGTCACCGGCGACGCGGTCGCCGAGATCACCCGGCTCAAGGCCGAGGACGGCGGCCCGATGGACATCGGCGGCGCGACGCTCGCCGGGGCGGCCATGCGGGCCGGGCAGATTGACGAGTACGTGCTGGCCACCGCGCCGGTCCTGGTGGGCGGCGGCACGCCGTTCTTCACCGCGCTGGACAGCTGGGTGAACCTGAACCTGGTGGAGACGCGGACGCTTCCCTGCGGCGTGATCCTGACCAGGTACGAGACGAGGCGCTGAGCGCCCGTCATGCGGCTCGACCGTCGGCCGGGTCCACGCGAACATGAACGCCACCACCGGGGTGGACCAACGGAACGTCCGCTACGGACAAGCCGACTGCTGCTGACGGATACTCACCGTCGCCGTGACACTGTTCATCGCGTACCCCCGCCCCATGGGCAACGACCCGTACAACCACGGGTGTCAGCCAGGCACTGACGGGTCCGGCGTCGGATCAGGTCTGCGCCATGTCCACGAATCGCGAGTAGTGACCCTGGAAGGCGACCGTGATCGTCGCCGTCGGGCCGTTACGGTGCTTGGCCACGATCAGGTCGGCCTCGCCAGCGCGTGGTGACTCCTTCTCGTAGGCGTCCTCGCGGTGCAGCAGGATGACCATGTCGGCGTCCTGCTCGATGGAGCCGGACTCACGCAGGTCGGAGACCATCGGCTTCTTGTCGGTGCGCTGCTCGGGACCACGGTTCAGCTGCGAGAGCGCGATGACCGGGAGCTCCAGCTCCTTGGCCAGCAGCTTGAGGTTACGGGACATGTCCGAGACCTCCTGCTGACGGCTCTCGGCTCGCTTGGAGCCGCCGGACTGCATCAGCTGGAGGTAGTCGATGACGACCAGCTTGAGGTCGTTGCGCTGCTTCAGCCGGCGGCACTTGGCGCGGATCTCCATCATCGACAGGTTCGGGGAGTCGTCGATGTAGAGCGGGGCGGCGGAGACGTCCGGCATCCGTCGGGCCAGTCGGGTCCAGTCCTCGTCGGTCATCGTGCCGGACCGCATGTGGTGCAGGGCGACGCGTGCCTCGGCGGACAGCAGGCGCATCGCGATCTCGTTGCGGCCCATTTCGAGGGAGAAGATGACACTCGGCAGGTTGTTCTTGATCGACGCTGCACGCGCGAAGTCCAGCGCAAGCGTGGACTTACCCATGGCAGGTCGCGCGGCGATGACGATCATCTGGCCCGGGTGAAGGCCGTTGGTCAGCGAATCGAAGTCGGTGAAGCCGGTGGGCACACCGGTCATCTCGCCGCTGCGCGAACCGATCGCCTCGATCTCGTCGAGTGCGCCCTCCATGATGTCGCCGAGCGGCAGGTAGTCCTCGCTGGTGCGCTGCTCGGTGACCGCGTAGATCTCGGCCTGCGCGCGGTTGACGATCTCGTCGACGTCGTCGTCGGCCGCGTATCCCATCTGCGTGATACGGGTGCCCGCCTCGACCAGGCGGCGCAGAACGGCCCGCTCGTGCACGATCTCGGCGTAGTACTCGGCGTTCGCCGCCGTCGGCACCGTCTGTACGAGCCCGTGGAGATAAGACGCGCCGCCGACCTTGTTGATCTCGCCCCGCTTGGTGAGCTCGGCGGCGATCGTGATCGGGTCGGCCGGCTCCCCCTTGGCGTAGACGTCGAGGACTGCCTGGAAGATCGTTTCGTGCGCGGGCTTGTAGAAGTCGTTGCCCTTGAGGATTTCGACGACGTCGGCGATGGCGTCCTTGGACAGGAGCATGCCGCCGAGGACGGACTGCTCGGCGTCGAGATCCTGCGGCGGTACGCGCTCGAAGGATGTGCCCCCGCCGTCCCAGGCGCCGTTCTCCCCGCCGCGGTCGTGCTGTTCGCCGCGGCCTCCGTCGCCGCGTCGGCGAGAGGCGGGCAGACGATCACCCGGACCGCTGTCGGCCCACGGGTCGTCCAAGGGCTCGGAAATACTCACCGAGCCACCTCCTCCCGTCCGCCGAGCGGACCCTCGCCGTGCCCCTCTTTTCTACGGCACGGCACTGACAAATAAGAGGCCCAACTCCGGTTCTGGCGCGTCGGTTTTGTAAGGCTTTCCAGGCCGACGGACGGAGCGGGCGCCGGACCACCGTAGGCCCGTCGGCACCGTCAGCCAATCTGGTTATCCACAGGCCATGTGGACGACGGCCCCGATGCTGTGGAGAACTCCGCGAAACCTGTGCACGACACGGTGGACAGGCCTGTGAACAAGCCTCAGCTGCTCCAAGGAATACCGCCCTGACCTGCACCTTTCCCGTCCACCGGCTGTGCAGAAGAAAAACTTTCCCAGTCGGGCCAAGATCACTTCGATCTGCGCAGGGGAGTACACAGGCCGAGACGGTCAGTAAGGGTCTCACTACCTTTGCATCTCTTACCTGTGGACGATTACATTGATGCTCATGACACAGGCTCCAGCGACCCCCCGGGCCGCCCGACGACAGCACGATCGCGAGATCGTCGCACTGGCCGTCCCGGCCTTCGGCGCACTCGTCGCCGAGCCCCTCTTCGTCATCGTCGACAGCGCGATCGTCGGCCATCTCGGCACGGCACAACTCGCCGGACTCGGGGTTGCTTCAGCCCTCCTCATGACAGCCGTCAGCATCTTCGTCTTCCTCGCCTACGCCACCACGGCGGCCGTTGCCCGACGCGTCGGCGCCGGCGACCTCCAGGCCGCCATCCGCCAGGGCATCGACGGCATCTGGCTGGCGCTGCTCCTCGGTGCAGCGGTCGTGGCCGTCGTCCTGCCCACGGCACCAGCCCTCGTGGACCTCTTCGGCGCCTCGCACACGGCAGCGCCGTACGCGATCACCTATCTGAGGATCTCTGCGCTCGGCATACCGGCCATGCTCATCGTGCTCGCCGCGACGGGCGTCCTGCGCGGACTACAGGACACCAAGACACCTCTCTACGTCGCCATAGCGGGCTTCGTCGCCAACGGTGTCCTGAACGTGGGGCTCGTCTACGGAGCCGACCTCGGCATCGCCGGCTCCGCCTGGGGCACCGTCATCGCGCAGTTCGGCATGGCCGCGGCCTACCTCGTGGTGGTCGTCCGCGGAGCCCGCAGTCACGGCGCTTCGCTGCGCCCCGACATCGCAGGCATCCGGGCCTCCGCACAAGCAGGCGTGCCCTTGCTGGTGCGCACCCTCTCTCTACGGGCCGTCCTCATGATTGCCACGGGCGTAGCGGCCCGCCTCGGTGATGCCGACATCGCAGCGCACCAAATCATCCTGTCCCTCTGGAGCCTGCTCGCCTTCGCCATGGATGCCATAGCGATCGCCGGGCAGGCCATCATCGGGCGCTACCTGGGCGCCGGGGACACCGAGGGCGCCCGCGCCGCATGCCGACGCATGGTGGAGTGGGGTATAGCCACCGGGGTCGTACTGGGCCTGTTGGTAGTGGTCGCCCGCCCGCTCTTCCTGCCGCTGTTCACCAGCGACTCCGCGGTCACGGATGTCGCCCTGCCCGCCTTGCTGATGGTGGCCCTCTGTCAGCCGATCTGCGGCATCGTGTTCGTCCTGGACGGCGTACTGATGGGTGCGGGCGACGGACCCTATCTCGCACGGGCGATGGTGCTCACCCTTGTGGTCTTCACGCCTGTCGCGCTTCTTGTCCCCGTGCTCGGCGGAGGGCTCACCGCGCTCTGGGCCGCCATGACGCTGATGATGGCGGTCCGGATGCTGACCTTGTGGCTGCGTACCCGCTCGGGCCGCTGGATCGTCACGGGCGCGACCCGCTGAGCGTTTCACGTGAAACGACATGGTGGCCGTTTCACGTGAAACACCGTGGGCCGGGGCCGTCATGTTTCACGTGAAACACGCGCCGTTCCATCGTCCACCGGTCAGCAGTCCACCGTCCGCAGTCCGCGCACACCATCGCGATGGACACGGCGAAGGGCCGCACCCTGCTGGGTGCGGCCCCTCTTTCAGCTATGCCGAGCGCAGCGATCAGGCCGCGACAACCTCGATGCTGACCTTGGCGGCAACCTCGGGGTGCAGACGCACGGACGTCGCGTGGGCGCCCAGGGTCTTGATCGGCGCACCGAGCTCGATGCGGCGCTTGTCGACCTCGGGACCACCGGAAGCCTTGATCGCGGAAGCGATGTCGGCCGGGGTGACGGAACCGAAGAGACGACCGGCGTCGCCGGAGCGGACGGCCAGGCGAACCTTGACACCCTCGAGCTGAGCCTTGATCTGATTGGCCTGCTCGATGGTCTGGATCTCGTGGATCTTGCGAGCACGACGGATCTGCTCGACGTCCTTCTCGCCGCCCTTGGTCCAGCGGATCGCGAAGTTCCGCGGGATCAGGTAGTTGCGAGCGTAACCGTCCTTGACGTCGACGACGTCGCCCGCGGCACCGAGGCCGGAGACCTCGTGGGTGAGGATGATCTTCATTTGTCGGTCACCCTTCCCTTAGCGCGCGGTGGAGGTGTAGGGCAGCAGCGCCATCTCACGGCTGTTCTTCACAGCCGTGGCGACGTCACGCTGGTGCTGCGTGCAGTTGCCGGTCACGCGGCGGGCACGGATCTTGCCGCGGTCGGAAATGAACTTCCGCAGCATGTTCGTGTCCTTGTAGTCCACGTACGTGACCTTGTCCTTGCAGAAAGCGCAGACCTTCTTCTTAGGCTTGCGCACAGGCGGCTTCGCCATGGTGTTTCTCCTGTGTGATCAAGAAGTGTGGGTACGACCCGCCTTCGACCACGGGCACACGGCCCGAAGTCCTAGAAGGGGGGCTCGTCCGAGTAGCCGCCGCCACCGCCGCCGCTGTTGCCGCCGGAGTTTCCACCCCAGCCACCGCCGCCGCCCTGCTGACCACCGGCGGGAGCGCCGGTTGCCCACGGGTCCTCGGCGGGAGCACCGCCGCCGCCCTGCTGACCGCCGCCGGAGCCACCGCCCCAGCTGCCGCCACCCTGGCCGCCGCCGCCACCGCCGCCGAAGCCGCCACCGCCACCCTGGCCACCGCGGCCGGCGGTCTTGGTGACCTTGGCCGTGGCGCTGCGCAGGCTGGCACCGACTTCCTCGACGTCCAGCTCGTAGACCGTGCGCTTGACGCCCTCACGGTCCTCGTAGGACCGCTGCTTCAGCCGGCCCTGCACGATGACGCGCATGCCTCGCTGGAGCGACTCGGCGACGTTCTCCGCCGCCTGACGCCAGACCGAGCAGGTGAGGAAGAGGCTCTCGCCGTCCTTCCACTCGTTCGTCTGGCGGTCGAAGGTGCGGGGAGTGGACGCGACACGGAACTTCGCGACCGCCGCACCGGAAGGGGTGAAGCGCAGCTCGGGGTCGTCGACAAGATTGCCGACGACCGTGATGACGGTCTCGCCTGCCATGGGGGAACCTCTCGGCGGGTTTGCTGCTGGCTGCTTGTGCTGCTACTCGAATCCCGAGATCAGCTGAGCGGGAGGCTCAGTGGGTCTCGGGGCGGAGGACCTTGGTCCGGAGGACCGACTCGTTCAGGTTCATCTGGCGGTCGAGCTCCTTGACGATCGCGGGCTCAGCCTGCAGATCGATGACCGAGTAGATGCCCTCAGGCTTCTTCTTGATCTCGTACGAGAGACGACGACGGCCCCAGGTGTCGACCTTCTCCACCTTCCCGTTGCCCTCACGGACGACGGAGAGGAAGTTCTCGATCAGCGGGGAGACAGCGCGCTCCTCGAGATCGGGGTCGAGGATGACCATCACCTCGTAGTGACGCATGTGGAACCCACCTCCTTTGGACTCAGCGGCCACGGTCGTTCCGTGGCAGGAGGGTTGTTATGCGTTGTGCACCAGTGTTCGCCAGTAAATCAGCCGCCACTGACAATCGGCGGTTCCCCAGGGGATTCCGAGTCGTGACGTGGGCATACACCGGTGCAGAGGCTACAGAGTACCCGCACTCCGGCTTCCGGTTGAAATCCGGCCGCCGACACCGACACTCTGTACACATCGGGTGTGTTTGGCGCTACGATGCGCCGTCTTCCGCAGGAGGTGCCCTATGGCACAAGCATTGCGACCCAACACCGTCGGAGGCCTGTTCGCCACGGACGGCAAACCCCACCCGCTCCAGGACGCGCTTCTCGCGGTGACTCTGGTGCTGGGCGTCGTCTCGTTCGTCACAGCGATGTTCCACAGCCTGCATCTGCTCAGCTCCTGGACGGGCCTGGTGGGGATCGTCACCGGCGCCTACGGACAGTGGATCTCGGAGACGACCCGCGAACGCTTCGGTCTGATCCTGGGCCTCGGCGCCGCGGCGATCGGCTTCTTCCTGGGCATGGCGCACGGCGGCCTCTTCGGTGGGGTCTTCGGCTGACGCCAAGGACACCGTCCCCAACACCGCGGAATGCCTCGGCGGCCAACAGGCCGGGGCGAAGCTTCCGTATGCCCAGTCGGGGCGCTCCCCGGGCGCAGTAGGCTTCGGCGCTAGAGCCGGAGCCCCTGTACCCATGGGGACACACCAGCCCGAGGAGCGCCCTGAATGAGCCTGACCCTGAGGACGATCAGTCGCGAGCAGCATCTGGCGTATATCCAGACCCTGCCAGCGGCGAGCCACATGCAGGTTCCGGCCTGGGCTGATGTCAAGGCGGAGTGGCGCTCCGAGAGCCTCGGATGGTTTGACGACCGGACCGGTGAACTGGTCGGCGCAGGGCTCGTCCTCTACCGCCAACTGCCCAAGATCAAGCGCTACTTGGCCTATCTGCCCGAGGGCCCGGTCATCAACTGGTTCGCGCCGAATCTCACCGAGTGGCTGGAGCCGATGCTCGCGCACCTCAAGCAGCAGGGCGCCTTCTCCGTGAAGATGGGCCCGCCGGTGATCATCCGGCGCTGGGAGGCCGGCTCCATCAAGCAGGGCATTCAGAACCCGGATGTGAAGCGGCTGCGCGACATCGAGGCCGACTTCATCGAGCCCCGCGCTTTCGAGGTCGCCGACAAGCTCCGCCGTATGGGCTGGCAGCAGGGGGAGGACGGGGGCGCCGGCTTCGGCGACGTACAGCCCCGATACGTGTTTCAGGTGCCGCTGGCCAACCGCTCCCTGGAAGACGTCCACAAGAACTTCAACCAGCTCTGGCGCCGCAACATCAAGAAGGCGGAGAAGGCCGGGGTCGACGTCGTCCAGGGCGGCTACCACGACCTCGAGGAATGGCAGCGGCTGTACGAGATCACAGCGGTGCGCGACCACTTCCGGCCCCGCCCGCTGTCGTACTTCCAGCGCATGTGGACGGCCCTCAACACCGAGGACCCCAACCGCATGCGGCTGTACTTCGCCCGCCACAACGGTGTGAACCTGTCGGCCGCGACCATGCTGATCGTCGGCGGCCATGTCTGGTACTCCTACGGCGCGTCCGACAACATCGGCCGTGAGGTCCGGCCCTCGAACGCGATGCAGTGGACGATGCTGCGCGACGCCTATGCGCTCGGCGGCACCGTCTACGACCTGCGCGGCATCTCCGACTCGCTGGACGAGACCGACCACCTCTTCGGCCTGATCCAGTTCAAGGTGGGAACGGGCGGGCAGGCCGCCGAGTACCTCGGCGAGTGGGACTTCCCGCTCAACAAGCTGCTCCACAAGGCGCTCGACATCTACATGTCCCGGCGCTGACACACCACAATTTGCTTTCACATCTCTGATACACCGCAGCCACGAGAAAGGTTCCAGGTCCGGCCATGGCGCTCACGCTTTACGTCGACACCGCGCGCTGGCGGGCGCATCACAAGCACGTGCAGGAGCAGTTCCCGGGCCTGGTCCCGGTCTGCAAGGGCAACGGCTACGGCTTCGGACACGAACGGCTCGCCGAGGAGACCACACGGCTGGGCTCGGAGGTCCTCGCCGTCGGCACGACGTACGAGGCAGCGCGCATAAAGGACTGGTTCGGCGGTGACCTGCTGGTGCTGACGCCGTACCGGCGGGGCGAGGAGCCCGTTCCGCTGCCCGACCGGGTCATCCGCTCCGTGTCGTCGATCGACGGCGTGTACGGCCTCGTGGGCGCCCGGGTGGTCATCGAGGTGATGTCCTCGATGAAGCGGCACGGAGTGAGCGAGCGTGACCTGCCGCAGTTGCACGCCGCCATCGAGAACGTCCGCCTGGAGGGCTTCGCCATCCACCTGCCGCTGGACCGCACCGACGGCTCGGACGCCGTCGAGGAGGTCATCGGCTGGATGGACCGGCTGCGCGCGGCACGTCTGCCGTTGCACACCATGTTCGTCAGCCACCTCAAGGCCGAGGAACTGGCCCGTCTCCAACAGCAGTTCCCGCAGACCCGCTTCCGGGCCCGTATCGGCACCCGGCTGTGGCTGGGCGATCACGAGGCCACCGAGTACCGCGGCGCGGTCCTGGACGTCACCCGCGTCTCCAAGGGCGACCGCTTCGGCTACCGGCAGCAGAAGACGGCCTCCGACGGCTTCCTGGTGGTCGTGGCGGGGGGTACGTCGCACGGGGTGGGCCTGGAGGCCCCCAAGGCGCTGCACGGCGTCATGCCGCGCGCCAAGGGCGTCGCACGCGCCGGCCTCGCCACGGTCAACCGGAACCTTTCTCCCTTCGTCTGGGACGGCAAGCAGCGCTGGTTCGCCGAGCCGCCGCACATGCAGGTCTCCATCCTGTTCGTGCCCGCGGACGCCGCAGAGCCGAAGGTCGGCGACGAACTGGTGGCCCATCTGCGACACACCACCACGCAGTTCGACCGGCTCGTCGATCGCTGACGGCTGTCCGACAGCAGAAAGGCGCCGCCTGTCGGCGCCACGACAGAAGAAAGGCCGTACACGGAGACACCGTGTACGGCCTTTTGCGTGGCCCGACTACGCCCCGTTCGCTCAGAGCGAACGCTCCTCGGACGGCCCCGGGCTTGCACTGCCCCACTCCACTTGAGGTCCCTCGAAGTGAGCCGCGTGCCGCGGCGGATGGGCTGCCGCACCGAACACGAACACGTCCTCCGCGCCGTCGAGAACACCGCCCGAGGGGTCGTCGTCGCCGGACCTGCGCACCACGTCCCGCTCCGGCATCAGGATGTCGCGCACGATCACCGCGCACAGGTACAGCGTCCCCAACAGGTGCAGCCCGATGGCCCAGTGGTAGCCGTCGGTCGGAAGGCCCTTGTGAGCGTCTCCGCTGGTCGTGTACGCGAGGTACATCCAGATGCCCAGGAAGTACGCCACCTCGCAGGCCTGCCAGATCAGGAAGTCCCGCCACTTCGGCCGGGCCAGCGCGGCGAGCGGGATCAGCCACAGGACGTACTGCGGCGAGTAGACCTTGTTGGTGAGGATGAACGCCGCGACGATCAGGAAGGCGAGCTGGGCGAAGCGCGGACGGCGCGGTGCGGTCAGTGTGAGCGCCGCGATGCCGGCACAGCACACCAGCATCAGCAGAGTGGCGAGCGTGTTGACGGTCTCGGTGCTGAGCGGGTTGGTCGAGTTCTGGGACATGATCAGCCAGAAGGAGCCGAAGTCGACGCCCCGCTCCTGGCTGAACTCGTAGAACTTGGACCAGCCCTCGTAGGCGAACAGCATCACCGGCACGTTCACCACCAGCCAGGCGACGATCGCCCCGCCCAGTGCCGTCCCGAACTCCCGCCATTTGCCCGCACGCCAGCACAGCACGAGCAGCGGGCCGAGCAGGAGGAAGGGATAGAGCTTGGCGGCCGTAGCGAGCCCCAGGAGGACGCCGAAGGCGAGCGAACGGCCCCGCGACCACATCAGCATCGCCGCGGCCGTCAGAGCGACCGCCAGCAGGTCCCAGTTGATGGTGGCGGTCAGCGCGAGGGCGGGCGCCAAGGCGACCAGCAGACCGTCCCAGGGCCGCCGAGCGTGCGTACGGGTCACGCAGACGGCGATGACGGCGGCGCACACCATCAGCATCCCTGCGTTGACCATCCAGTACCACTGCTCCTGGTCCTGGATGCTGCCGCTGCCGGGCGTGAGCCAGGCGGCCACCTCCATGAACACTCCGGTCAGCACCGGGTACTCGAGGTACTGCATGTCGCCGGAGAGCTTGTCGAAGTACGGCACGAGCCCGTCGGCGAAGCCGCGCCCCTGGTAGAGGTGCGGAATGTCCGAATAGCAGGCGTGCGTGTACTGCGAGCTGGCGCCGAAGAACCAGGCACCGTTGTAGCAGGGCGCTTTCTGGACCAGGCCGAGAGCGAACATGCCGATCGCCACGAGCGCGATGATCCGTACCGGGGTCCACCAGGACGTCCCGAACAGAGCACGCCGGCCGATGGGACCACCGATCAGCTCGCTGCCGCGCGCGGCGACCGCGTCTTCCTTGGTCGGCGGCACCGGGTCCGACTGGTGCACGCTCGCTTGCGTCGATTCAGCACTGGGCATGGGGGACATCCTGCCGTACCCACCTAGGGATACGCCGAGGGCCGCCGCACCTCCTGGGTGCGACGGCCCTCGTTTCACGTGAAACATCCGGGTGTTTCACGTGAAACACGCATGCCGGACGGTCCGGCGGCTAACCGGACGACCCTCCGAGGAATCCTCCGTTGCCGTTGCCGTTGTTTCCGCTCTCGTCGCCTGTCTCCGTAGCGGTTGGTGAGGACGTCACACCGCCGTCCGTGCCTCCGGAATCTGTACCGCCCGAATCCGTGCCACCCGTTTCGCAGCCGAAGAAGCCGCAGGTCTCGCTGGCCGAGGGCGAGGGAGAAGTCAAGGTCTCGCTGGGCGTCGGCGTCGGCGTCGGGCTCTCCTCCTCCGTCTCCGTGATAGTGGGAGTGGGCGTAGGCGTCGGCTCATTGACGATCTTGCCAATGGGGTTGGCCGTCGGGAAATCAACCGACGGCTGACCCTTCAGCGCCGACTCCATGTAGTCGTGCCAGATCTGGGCCGGGAACGAGGCACCGTGGATCGACTCCTGGTCACCCGTGCCGTACATCTCCAGGAACGTACGGTTCTTCTTGGTCTCGTCGTCGTCGTACCGGAACATGGTGATCGACGTGGACAGTTGCGGGGTGTACCCGACGAACCAGGCGGACTTGTTGCCGTCAGTGGTACCGGTCTTGCCGGCCACCTCACGGCCGGTCAGCTGGGCGTTGGTACCCGTGCCCTTGTCCACGACCGTCTTCAGGACGTCCGTGACGTTGTCGGCGACATCCGCGGTGAACGCCTCCTTGGTCGCCGTCTCGTGCGTGTAGACCGCACCGTCCTTGCTCGTGACCTTCTGCACGGAGAACGGGTCACGCTGCTTGCCACTGGCCGCGAACGTGGCATAGGCACCCGCCATACGGATCGCGCTGGGGTCGGAGGTCCCGATGGAGAACGTCGGGTAGTTGGTGCCGGCCAGGCTGTCCTCCTTGAGGCCTGCGTTCATGGAGGCCTCCTTCACCTTGTCCAGGCCGACATCCATGCCGAGCTGCACAAAGGCGGAGTTCACCGACTCACGCATCGCCTCGCGGAGGTCGATCTGGTAGTTGGGCGGAGTGCCGTACGACTGGTCGCCGTCATTGACCTGAAGCCACTCCTTGTCCTTCTCGTTCTTCCAGACCTCTCCGGTGTAGTCCTCGATCTTGAGCTTGTTCTTGCCGCTGAAGAGGCTCTTGGGGGACACCTGGGTCCGCTCGTCCTGTGCCTGCGTCGCGCTCAGCTCCGGATCCCGTACACCCCACGTCATCGCTGCCGCGAGGACGAACGGCTTGAACGTCGAACCGACCTGGGCGCCGGTCACGTCGGCGTTGTTGGTGAAGTGCTTGGTCGCGTCCTCACCGCCGTAGATGGCCTTGATCGCGCCGGTCTTCGGATCCACGGAGGCACCGCCGAACTGGACGTGCGTGTCCGTCTCCGGGCGCTTCTTGGGGTCGATATTGGCCTTCTGGACCTTCTTGACCGAGTCCTCGAGCTCCTTGACCTTCTTCTTGTCGAAGGTCGTGTAGATCGAATAACCGCCCTGCTCCAGATCGCTCTGGGTGATCTTCGTGTTGTTGACCAGATACGCCTTGGCAAGGTCGACGAGATAGCCGACCTGGCCGCTCAGCGCCGCGTTCGAGCGCGGACTCTGGGTCTTGGGGAGTTCGGTGTACTTGGCCCGCGTCGTGGCGTCCAGATGGCCGTACTCGACCATCTTGTCCAGAGTGTCCTGCATTTGGATCTTTGCTCGCCGCTTGTTCGCCTCGGCACTGGCTCCGACCGGGTCGATGGAGGGCGAACCCGCCGGGTCGTAGTACGTGGCGCCCTTGAGCGTCGCTGCCAGGAAGGCGCACTGGCCCTCGTTCAGGTCGATGGCGTCCTTGTTGAAGTACGCACGCGCGGCCGCCTGGATGCCGTAAGCCCCGCGACCGTAGTACGCGGAGTTCAGGTAGCCGGCCATGATCTCGTCCTTGGAGAGCTGCGAGCCCACCTTGATGGAGACGAAGATCTCCTGGAACTTCCGGGAGACGGTCTGCGACTGGTCGTTGAGCATCGCGTTCTTGACGTACTGCTGGGTGATCGTGGAGCCACCCTGCGTCTCGCCGCCCCTGGCCATGTTGAACACGGCGCGGGCGATGCCCTTCGGGTCGATGCCGCTGTCGGTGTAGAAGGTCTTGTTCTCCTGGGAGATGACGGCGTTCCGCATCGCCTCGGGGATCTGCGAGAGGTTGACGATCTGACGGTTCGTCTCGCCACCCGTGGAGACCATCTCGCTGCCGTCGGACCAGTAGAAGACGTTGTTCTGCGCCTCTGCGGTCTTCTGGATGTCGGGGATTCCCACCATCGCGTACCCGATACCCGCCACGGCCACCAGGCTGCCGAAGAAGCCGATGCACAGACCGGAGACCAGCTTCCACGACGGCACCCAGCGCTGCCAGCCGTACTTGCCGGCCCGCGGGTAGTCGATGATCCGCTTCTTGCCGGTGGGGACCGCTCGCCCTCGGCCCCGTCCGGGACCGGTGGGGCCGCCGGGACCGGCGCGCCGGTCGGCACGGCCCGGGTCGGCCGCTCTGCGGCGGCCCCCCGCGCTTCTCTGTGCCGCACGCCGGGCCTCGGCGCGGCCGCCGTACGGCCGCTCCTCGCCACCCGACCCGGAATCCGACCCGTACGCATCGGAAGGAGACCCGGTGGCGCCTCGCGGTGCCGCGCGGCGACCTGTGGGCAAGCCGGACTGACCGCGTCGGGCCGCGGCACGTCCGCCTCCCTGCGGCTGCGGCGGTTTGCGACGGTGCTCGCTCATCGAACGACTACTCCTAGGGCAGGCGCACCGTGGCGCGCCTGGAAACGGCGGCAGGTTTCCGGTCCCCCCGAAGTACGGATGTGGTCGGTCCTGCATTCACCCGTACTGCACCGAGGACGAGGACGTCCCCAGGCGTCACTCGGTTCCCGGTGGTTTGCATGCCGCACAGACTACGCACCGTCAAAACCTGCCGAGTCCCGAAGTTCACCCCAAATCAGGCAACTTACTTCCTACGAATCGGTGATGTGATCCCGTTCACCGTTCTCCCTCTTGTCGCATCCGCAAGGTCGTTCTATCGTCGTGATGTATCGAGTCGATACATCAGCGCGGCATAAAGACCGTCACGGCGCCCGTCTGACGGGCCGCGGCAGAGAGGAGGCGACGATGAGCCGGCGTTCCGGGATCCTTGAGTTCGCCGTACTCGGCCTGCTCCGCGAATCCCCGATGCACGGCTATGAGCTGCGCAAACGACTCAACACATCACTGGGTGTGTTCCGTGCGTTCAGCTACGGCACGCTCTACCCCTGCCTCAAGACGCTGGTCGCCAACGGCTGGTTGATCGAAGAGCCGGGGAACACGTCCGAGGACGCCCTCGCCGCGCCCCTGGCCGGCCGCCGCGCCAAGATCGTCTACCGGCTGACGGCGGAAGGTAAGGAGCATTTCGAGGAACTGCTCTCGCAGACCGGGCCCGACGCGTACGAGGACGAGCACTTCGCCGCTCGCTTCGCTTTCTTCGGGCAGACGTCACGCGATGTACGCATGCGCGTGCTCGAAGGACGACGCAGCCGGCTGGAAGAGCGCCTGGAGAAGATGCGTGCCTCTCTGGCACGCACCCGGGAGCGCCTCGACGACTACACGCTTGAGCTCCAGCGCCACGGGATGGAGTCCGTGGAGCGCGAAGTGCGCTGGCTGAACGAGCTCATCGAAAGTGAGCGGGCGGGCCGGGACCGGAAGGGTCCCGCCCACGGAGAAGCCGCTCGCGACACCACAGAGGGAGCGCCGGGCGTCCTGCCCCGGACCGGGGACACCCCCGGTCCGGATACGCCCGGCGACACCACCACGTGAGACCCCTGCCAGGGCCTCACTCGTACACACAGGGAGCAACCGGAATGGGTTCGGTTCGCGTAGCCATCGTCGGCGTCGGCAACTGCGCTGCGTCGTTGGTGCAGGGAGTCGAGTACTACAAGGACGCCGACGCGGCGTCGAGGGTCCCCGGCCTGATGCACGTCCAGTTCGGCGACTACCACGTCAGTGACGTGGAGTTCGTCGCCGCGTTCGACGTCGACGCGAAGAAGGTCGGCCTGGACCTCGCGGACGCCATCGGCGCCTCCGAGAACAACACCATCAAGATCTGCGACGTGCCGAACAGCGGCGTGACCGTCCAGCGCGGCCACACGCTCGACGGCCTCGGCAAGTACTACCGCGAGACCATCGAGGAGTCCGCCGAGGCTCCGGTCGACGTCGTCCAGATCCTCAAGGACAAGCAGGTCGACGTCCTCGTCTGCTACCTGCCCGTCGGCTCCGAGGACGCGGCGAAGTTCTACGCCCAGTGCGCCATCGACGCCAAGGTCGCCTTCGTCAACGCCCTTCCGGTCTTCATCGCCGGCACCAAGGAGTGGGCGGACAAGTTCACCGAGGCGGGCGTCCCGATCGTCGGCGACGACATCAAGTCCCAGGTCGGCGCCACCATCACGCACCGCGTCATGGCGAAGCTGTTCGAGGACCGCGGCGTCGTCCTGGACCGCACGATGCAGCTGAACGTCGGCGGCAACATGGACTTCAAGAACATGCTCGAGCGTGACCGTCTGGAGTCCAAGAAGATCTCCAAGACGCAGGCCGTCACCTCCCAGATCCGCGACCGCGAGCTGGGCGCGGACAACGTCCACATCGGCCCGTCCGACTACGTCGCCTGGCTCGACGACCGCAAGTGGGCGTACGTCCGTCTCGAGGGCCGCGCCTTCGGTGACGTCCCGCTGAACCTGGAGTACAAGCTCGAGGTCTGGGACTCCCCGAACTCCGCCGGCGTCATCATCGACGCCCTGCGCGCCGCGAAGATCGCCAAGGACCGCGGCATCGGCGGCCCGATCCTGTCGGCGTCGAGCTACTTCATGAAGTCCCCGCCGGTCCAGTACTTCGACGACGAGGCGCGGGAGAACGTGGAGAAGTTCATCAAGGGCGAGGTCGAGCGCTAAAGACCCAGGTCTTGCTCGAAATTGAGGGTCCCCGGGGCATTCCCCTCGGGGACCCTCCCCGTATGTGAGGCTGTGCCCCATGGCCGTCGTCCGTGACCTGCGCGTCCTCCTGCGCTTCCAGGGCTTCCGACGCCTGCTCGCCGTACGCCTGCTCTCCCAGGGAGCCGACGGCGTGTACCAGGTCGCACTCGCCTCCTACGTCGTCTTCTCTCCGGAGAAACAGACTTCGGCCACCGCGATCGCCTCCGCGATGGCGGTCCTGCTCCTGCCGTACTCCCTGGTCGGCCCCTTCGCCGGCGTCCTGCTGGACCGCTGGCGCCGCCGTCAGGTTCTGCTGTACTGCAGCCTGCTGCGCGCCCTGCTCGCGACCGCGACGGCAGCCCTGATGATCAGCCACGTCCCGGACTGGCTCTTCTACGTCTCCGCCCTGTGCGTCACCGCCGTCAACCGCTTCGTCCTCGCGGGCCTGTCCGCCGCACTGCCCCGCGTGGTCGACACCGACCGACTGGTGATCGCCAACTCCCTGTCCCCGACCGCCGGAACGCTCGCAGCGACCGCCGGCGGCGGCCTCGCCTTCCTCGTACGGCTCCTGTTCGCGGACTCCGACGCGGCGGTGGTGCTGCTGGGCGCCGTGCTGTACCTGTGCGCCGGGCTGGCCTCGCTGCGGATCTCCCGGGACCTGCTGGGCCCCGACCGAGAGTTGGTGCAGCCCCGCCTCGCAACGGCGCTCTCCGGCACCGCACGCGATCTGGCGGCGGCCGTACGTCATCTCGCCGCGCCGAAGCGCCGGGAGGCGACGTGGGCCCTGTGTGCGATGACGATGATGCGGTTCTGCTACGGCGCCCTGACGGTCATGGTGCTGATGCTCTGCCGGTACGCCTTCACCTCCACCTCGGAGGACGGACTCGCCCTGCTGGGCCTGGCGTTGGCCATTTCCGCCGCCGGCTTCTTCGCCGCGGCGGTACTGACTCCCTGGGCGGCGGGCCGTCTCGGCCCCGGCCGCTGGATCGTCGTGTGCGCGGCGGCGGCCGCGGTCCTGGAGCTCGCTCTGGGCCTGCCGTTCGCCACAACACCCATGCTGGTCGCGGCATTCGTCCTGGGCCTCACCACCCAGGGCGCGAAGATCGCCACGGACACCATCGTCCAGTCCTCGGTCGACGACGGCTTCCGTGGCCGAGTCTTTTCGGTCTACGACGTCCTGTTCAACGCCGCGTTCGTCGGCGCCGCCGCTGTCGCCGCCGCGATGCTGCCCCCGGACGGTCGGTCGGCGCCGCTGGTGGTCACGGTCGCCGTTATCTACGGGGCAGTTGCTTCCACTATGTACCGGCTTGAACGGCAGTAAGTGTCACATCAATGACACAGAGCCACTCCTGACTACAGAGCTGTCAGTGGGGACCGGTAACTTACGTCCGTCTTATTCGCGCCATGTTCGCGTCACGTATCCAGTTCCAGGGGGGACCTCAGTGACAACTCCGCCGCCTCAGGGCCAGAACCCATTCGCACAGGGCCAGAACCCTTACGCCCAGCCCCAGGGCCAGGCTCCGTACCCGCCCCAGGGCGGAGCCCCCTACGCCCAGGGCCAGCCAGGCTTCCCCCCGCAGGGCGGCACTCCGTACCCGCCGGTTCCGCCGGCCACTCCTCCCCGGCGCTTCAGCAAGAAGCTGCTGCGCATCGTCGGGGTCATCGTCCTCGCGATAGTCATCGCCTTGGTCAAGTGGCAGATGGGGAAGACCGACGCCGAGACCACGTCCGTGGGTAGCTGCCTGCACAACAAGGGCAGCCAGTCAGAGCCGGACCTGGCGACGGTCGACTGCTCGTCCGGTGAGGCTCAGTACACGGTCGTCGAGAAGTTCGACAACACCAGCGACGGCAGCAAGTGCGATGCCGTCAAGGAAGCCGAGATCGCGTACTACCAGGTGGGCGACAGCCACGATGTCGTCCTCTGCCTGAAGTCCGTCAAGTAGCGCGAGCCCGACAAACACAGAGGCGATGTTTCACGTGAAACATCGCCTGGGGGCACCTCCAGAACGGGGCGGGGACATGTTTCACGTGAAACATGTCCCCGCCCCTTCTTCAGGCTCAGCCCTGCTCGGCCCACCACTCCTTGAGCGCCGCCACCGCCGCGTCATACTCCATCGGCCCGTTCTCCAGGCGAAGTTCCAGCATGTGCGTGTACGCACGTCCGATGACCGGCCCCGGTCCGACGCCCAGGATTTCCATGATCTGGTTTCCGTCGAGGTCGGGACGGATCGCGTCCAGCTCTTCCTGCTCCTGGAGTTGGGCGATCCACTCTTCCAGGCCGTCATAGGCATTCGCGAGTGCGGTCGCCTTGCGCTTGTTGCGTGTCGTGCAGTCCGAGCGGGTCAGTTTGTGGAGGCGGTCGAGGAGTGGGCCGGCGTCACGGACGTAGCGGCGGACCGCGGAGTCCGTCCACTCTCCGGTGCCGTAACCGTGGAAACGCAGGTGGAGCTCGACCAGGCGGGAGACGTCCTTCACGAGCTCGTTGGAGTACTTCAGCGCCGTCATTCGCTTCTTGGTCATCTTCGCGCCGACCACTTCGTGGTGGTGGAAGGAGACCCGACCGTCCTCTTCGAAGCGACGGGTGCGCGGCTTGCCGATGTCGTGCAGGAGCGCAGCGAGGCGGAGGATGAGGTCAGGGCCGTCCTCCTCGAGGTCGATCGCCTGCTCCAGAACGATCAGCGTGTGGTCGTAGACGTCCTTGTGCCGGTGATGCTCGTCGCGCTCCAGGCGGAGTGCCGGAAGCTCGGGGAGCACACGGTCGGCGAGCCCGGTGTCGACGAGCAGCGTCAGCCCCTTGCGAGGGTGCGCGGACAGGATCAGCTTGTTCAGCTCGTCCCTGACCCGCTCGGCCGAGACGATGTCGATGCGCTCCGCCATTTCCTTCATCGCCGTGACGACCTCGGGAGCCACCTCGAAGTCGAGCTGCGCGGCGAAGCGCGCGGCCCGCATCATCCGCAGCGGATCGTCCGAGAAGGACTCCTCAGGGGTGCCCGGGGTCCGCAGCACACGCTCCGCGAGGTCCTCGAGACCGCCGTGCGGATCGATGAACTCCTTCTCCGGGAGCGCCACCGCCATCGCGTTCACCGTGAAGTCACGCCGGACGAGGTCCTCCTCGATGGAGTCGCCGTACGACACCTCGGGCTTGCGTGAAGTTCGGTCGTACGCCTCGGACCGGTAGGTGGTCACCTCGATCTGAAAGCGTCGATCAACGTCTCCGACGCGGGCATCCTTCTGCACCCCGACGGTCCCGAAGGCGATTCCGACCTCCCACACGGCGTCCGCCCACGGTCGGACGATCTTCAGTACGTCCTCGGGTCGGGCATCGGTCGTGAAGTCGAGGTCATTGCCGAGTCGGCCGAGCAACGCGTCCCTGACCGATCCGCCGACCAGGGCGAGTGAGAACCCGGCCTCCTGGAAGCGGCGGGCGAGGTCGTCGGCGACAGGAGCGACCCGCAGCAGTTCACTGACCGCGCGGTGCTGCACCTGACTCAGGGCACTGAGGTTGTCTTCGTTGGCGTTCGGCACAACAGAAGAGGGTACGTGGCGCGGGCACCCCCGAGCGCCCCCATTAAGGAGGGCTACGTCAGGAGGGCACCGGCGCCTCGCCCAGAAGTCACTGGCACCTCGCCTCCCTGATACCCGCACAAGATCTGTCCTGGCGGCGTACGGAGACGCTCCTCTTTATACGGGCATATACAGGACAGCCCGGCGGCGTCCCCCGATCTTGTGGAGCGGTCCGCGGCACTTCCCCTCAGCGCGCATCGTTACCATGCGTGGGCGGACATTCCGACGACCACTGACGACGACGAGGGACGGACGAGCGCGTGGCCGAGGCGGCAGACTTCCAGGGGACCAGTCCCTCACCTGCCCGCCGGTGGCTGCGGCGCACGGGAGCAGTGCTCGCCGGGGCGCCCCTGCTGGCCGGGCTGCTACAGCTGCCTGCCGCCATGCCCGCGGACGCCGCCGGACAGACCTCCGCGAAGGCCGCGTCGGGCTCGAGCACGGTGGCCATCGCCCTCGACTCCCTCAGCCCCGACGCCCCCGTCGAGGGCGACACCCTGACGGTGTCCGGCACCGTGACCAACAACGGCAAGCAGGCCGTCACCGACGCCGAGGTGGATCTACGTCTGGGCCCCCGGCTGACCACCCGCTCCGCCATCGACACCGCCGCCCAGCGCACCGGCTACCAGGAGGGCGTCGACGGTTCGGTGGTCGACGACTACGTCCAGGAGTTCTCGAAGCTCACGCCGGGCGTGTCCGAGCGCTTCAGCATCGCCGTGCCCGTCGACAAGCTGGACCTCGGCCCCGACGGGGTCTACCAGTTCGCCGTCTCGCTCTCCGGCGAGACCTCCGCGCAGCCGTGGGACCAGGTGCTCGGCATCCAGCGGACGTTCCTGCCCTGGCAGCCCGGTGAGGCCGACACCAGGACGAAGACGACCGTCCTGTGGCCGCTCGTCTCCACGGTCCACATGACGGCGGAGACGGGATCGAACGAGCAGCAGACCCCGGTCTTCCTGAACGACGACCTCGCCAAGGAGATCTCCCCCGGGGGCCGGCTGGACCAGCTGCTGTCGCTCGGCAAGACCCTCGACGTCACCTGGGTGATCGACCCGGACCTGCTGGCCTCGGTCGACGCGATGACGCGCGGCTACCGAGTGAAGAACGACGACGGCACCACCACTGCCGGCAACCGTCAGGCGGTGGCGAAGAAGTGGCTCGCCTCGCTTCAGGAGGCGGTGGCCGACAAGGAGGTCGTCGCCCTGCCCTTCGCCGACCCCGACCTGGCCTCCATCGCCCACAACGGCACCAGCGTCACCGGCTCGCTGAGCCACCTCAAGGAAGCCACCGACGTCGTCGCCAACACGGTGGAGACGATCCTCCACGTGGAACCGACCACGGACTTCGCCTGGCCCGTGGACGGCGCCGTCGACCCGTCGATCGTCAAGGTCGCCACCTCGGCCGGCGCCGACAAGGTGATCGCGCGCAGTGACAGCCTGGAGGAGACGGGCGGTCTGCCGTACACGCCCTCAGCGGCGCGCCCGATCGGCGGTGGCACAACGGCGGTGGTCGCGGACGCACGGCTGTCGACGGCCTTCCAGGGCGACCTGACGAAGGCGTCGGCCTCCACGCTCGCCGTACAGAAGTTCCTCGCCCAGAGCCTCACGCTGAACCTCCAGACGAACAACGAGCGCAGCATCGTCGTCGCCCCGCAGCGCATGCCGACCGGCCGACAGGCCCAGGCGATGGCCGAGGCGGTGACCGCGCTCCAGGGCGGCTCCTGGTCCGAGTCCCAGGAGCTCACGGCGACCGCGGCCGCCGAGCCGGACGAGAGCGCCACCACGGAGGTGCCCTCCAGTTCCGCCTACCCCTCGTCGCTGCGCAAGCAGGAGCTGCCCCGGTCGGCCTTCGAGCAGATCGCGTCCACGCAGAACAAGCTGGACAAGTTCAAGGTGATCCTCTCCGACCAGTCCCGTGTGGTGACCCCCTTCGGGCGGGCGATGAACCGCGAGATGTCCACGTCGTGGCGTGGCCGGGCCGACACGGCGGAGAGCTTCAGGACCGACGTGGAGTCCTATCTCAAGTCACTCATCAGCCAGGTCACGCTGATCGAGAAGTCCGAGACCAAGCTTTCCGGACGCAGTGCCACCATCCCCGTGACGGTGCAGAACAACCTGGTGCAGGGCGTTGAGCACCTGGTTCTGCGCCTCACCTCGACCAGCCCGAACCGGCTCCAGATCGGCGGCGCCGCCTACGAGGAACAGCCCGTCACGGTCTCCGGCGGGCACAGCCAGACGGTGAAGTTCACCACCTCGGCCAAGGCAAACGGCCGGGCCACGGTGATCGCCCAGCTGTACACGCAGGACGGCCAGGCGTACGGCCGTCAGGTCACCTTCGACGTGAAGGTCACCGAAATCACGGCCACCGTGATGCTGGTCATCGGCGGCGGTGTCCTCCTGCTCGTCCTGGCCGGCTTCCGGATGTACACCCAGCGCAAGCGCGCCGCCGCCCGCGAGGCCGACGGGGACGGCCCCGACGAGGCCGGCGAGGTCGAGGACGGCCCGCAGAACCCCGAGGACCCCGAAGACCGTCTCAACAAGGAGTCCGGCACCCGGCCCCGGGCAGGCGACCCGGAGCAGCCGAGTGACCCGACACCGGACACCCCAGCGGAAAACGCAGACCCGTCCGGCACGGGTGAGAGAGTGGACCGTTGAGGATGTCGTGGCCGGTCGGCCCGGGACGATGAGGTGGGGTAACCATGAACGCGCCGTACGACGGTGACGGCGGCCAGGCCGCGGGCAGCTCGGGCCATCCCGAGGGCCTGCCGCCCGAGCACGGCCAGGTACCGCCGCAGCCTCCCGCGGACATGTACCTCCAGGACGCCTACGACCAGGACCCCTACCGGGCACAGGACCTCTCGGCCCAGGACCCGGTCGCCGAGGCTCTCTACGACCGTGCGGCCCACCCGCCGCCGCCCCCGGGCACGTACCCGCCGCCTCAGCAGCTCTACGCCCAGCCACCGCAGTCGCCGTACGCCCCCGACCCGCACGTGTGGGCCCAGACCCCGGCCCCCGAGCCGGACGGCGCGACCCAGTACCTCCCGTACGGCGACGACCCCCGCACCACCCAGTACGTGGGCGTCGACGACCTCGTCACCCACTCCTCCGAGGAGCGCCACGAGCCCGACGCCTTCGCGCATCTCTTCCGGGACCAGCAGCAGGGCAGCGGTCATCCGCAGTACGAGTCCCCGTCGGTACCCGGCCCGTCCCCGGCGCCGGGCCAGTACGGACAGTACGGCCAGTACCCCGCGGCGACGCCGCCTCCTCCTCTTACGGACGAAGCACCCGCACCCGCGCCCGCCCCGGCAGCGACCAAGAAGGGCGGCCGGGCGACCGGCCTGCTGAAGTCGAGCGCCGTGATGGCGGCGGGCACGATGGTCTCCCGCCTGACGGGCTTCGTACGCTCCGCGATGATCGTCTCGGCGCTGGGCCTCGGCCTGCTGGGCGAGTCCTTCCAGGTGGCTTACCAGCTACCCACGATGATCTACATCCTGACCGTCGGCGGCGGCCTGAACTCAGTGTTCGTGCCCCAGCTCGTCCGTGCCATGAAGGAGGACGAAGACGGCGGTGAGGCGTTCGCCAACCGTCTACTGACCCTCGTCATGCTCATCCTGGGCACGCTCACCGCGCTAGCCATGTTCGCCGCTCCGCTCCTGGTCCGGGCGCTGTCGACCCCCCTGGCCAACGACCCCGCGGCCAACGAGACCGCTGTCACCTTCACCCGGTATTTCCTGCCCTCGATCTTCTTCATGGGCATCCACGTGGTGATGGGACAGATCCTCAACGCCCGGGGCCGCTTCGGCGCGATGATGTGGACACCGGTCCTGAACAACATCGTCATCATCGTGACGCTCGGGGCGTTCCTGTGGGTGTACGGCACCGCTGAGCACTCCGGAATGAAGGTCACGAACATTCCACCGGAAGGCGTCCGGCTGCTCGGTGTCGGTGTCCTCCTCGGCCTCGTCGTACAGGCCCTCGCGATGATCCCGTACCTGCGCGAGACCGGGTTCAGGCCGCGGCTCCGCTTCGACTGGAGGGGCCACGGTCTCGGCAAAGCGGCGATGCTCGCCAAGTGGACGATCCTTTTCGTCCTCGCCAACCAGGCGGGCGCCCTCGTCGTCACTCAGCTGGCCACAGCGGCCATCACGGATTCCGGCGTCCCTGGCACCGGTTTCAGCGCGTATGCCAACGCCCAGCTCATCTGGGGCCTTCCCCAGGCCATCATCACCGTCTCCCTGATGGCCGCCCTGCTGCCACGCATCTCCCGCTCGGCCGCCGAGGAGGACACGGGCGCCGTCCGTGACGACATCTCCCAAGGCCTGCGCACGACGGCAGTGGCGATCGTGCCGCTCGCGTTCGGCTTCGTCGCACTCGGCATCCCCTTGTGCACGCTGATGTTCGGCTCCTCGGGCAAGAGCGAGGCCACGAACATGGGCTTCATGCTGATGGCGTTCGGTCTCGGCCTGATCCCGTACTCCGTGCAGTACGTCGTCCTGCGCGCCTTCTACGCCTATGAGGACACCCGAACCCCCTTCTACAACACGGTGATCGTGGCGGCGGGCAACGCCATCGCATCCGTCATCTGTTACATCGTCCTTCCGCCCCGCTGGGCGGTGGTCGGCATGGCCGCCTCGTACGGCCTGGCCTACGCGATCGGCGTCGGGGTCGCCTGGAGTCGGCTGCGCAAGAAGCTGAGCGGCGACCTGGACGGGACCCGCGTGATGCGCACGTACGCGAGACTCGGCATCGCCTCGGTGCCGGCGGCACTGCTCAGCGGTGCGGCCTGCTATGGGATCACCCAGACCCTCGGCCAGGGCGTAACCGGCTCCTTCGCCGCCATCCTCGCCGGCGGAGCCGTACTGCTCGGGGTCTTCTACTTCGCCGCCCGTCGCATGCGCATCGAGGAGCTGAATTCGCTCGTCGGCATGGTCCGCGGGCGTCTGGGGCGCTAGGTCGGGGGTACGCGCACAACCATCGACCGCCACCGTGTGTCGTGCATAGCGGCGGACTGTGGGCACAATTGGTTTCGGCGTCGGACTGCGCGCACGGAAGTCGAACGGCGCGCGATGAATGGGGAGGCAGGAACGACGGTGGCAGAACGGAGCACGGCTGCCGTCGACGTGGCAGACAACAGCGGCGATGAGCCGCTGACCGCACAGGCGGACCAGTCCACGGCCGACGGGGTGGTCAAGAATCGGGAGCTGGACACGGACACCGACGAGGCACAGGGGAGCGGCGGGACCGAGCGTCCCGAAAAGGCCTCACCGCCCGAGCTGCACAGCGGTCACAAGCTCGCCAGACGCTACCGCCTCGAGGAGTGCGTCACCCGTCTGGACGGATTCAGCAGCTGGCGGGCGGTGGACGAGAAACTCCGTCGCGCTGTCGGCGTCCACATCCTGCCCGCGGATCACACACGGGCGCGTTCCGTCCTCGCGGCGGCCCGCTCCTCGGCACTGCTCGGTGATCCCCGGTTCGTCCAGGTCCTCGATGCCGTCGAGGAGAACGACCTCGTCTACGTCGTCCACGAATGGCTGCCCGACGCCGTCGAGTTGACCTCGCTGCTCGCCCCCGGGCCGCTGGAACCGCACGACGCGTACCAGATGGCCAGCCATGTGGCCGCCGCGATGGCCGCCGCGCACCGCGAGGGTCTCGCCCATCTGCGTCTCAACCCCAACGCGGTCCTGCGCACGTCTTCCGGTCAGTGGCGGATCCGCGGCCTTGCCGTGAACGCCGCGCTGCGCGGCATCAGTTCGGACACCCCGCAGCGCACGGACACCGAGTCCATCGGCGCCCTGCTGTATGCGGCGCTCACCCAGCGCTGGCCGTACGAGAGCGATGCCTACGGCCTGTCCGGGCTGCCCAAGGACGTCGGTCTGATCGCCCCCGACCAGGTGCGCGCCGGCGTCCACCGCGGTCTGTCCGAGCTCGCCATGCGCGCGCTCGCCAATGATGGCGCGACCGCTTCGCGTCACGAGTCCCCGTGCACCACGCCGGAGGAGCTGGTGAAGGCGATCGGCGAGATGCCCCGCATCCGCCCGCCCGAGCCGACGTTCACCGCCCCGCCCGAGTACCAGCGCACGACGTACCAGCAGGGCACGTACGGCCGTCAGGCACCGCGCCCCGGAGTCCCCCAGCCGGTGCAGGCGCCACCGCCACCGCTGCAGAGCCGCACAGGCAAGGTTCTGAAGTGGGCCGTCTCGGCGCTCCTGATCGCGGCGCTGGGACTGGGCAGCTGGCAGCTCGCCGATGCGCTCATGGACCAGGGCAACAAGTCGGACGACACCAACCAGACGCAGACGCCGGACGACAACGACAAGAACGGCGACCAGGGCAAGCCGGTCGAGTCGATCGGCATCAAGGGCGCCGAGGAGTACGTGGCCGGAGGCGATGCCCAACATCCCGGCGACGTGGACCTGACGTACGACGACAGCTCCTCGACGGGGTGGCGGACCAACAGCTACAACGACGGCCCGGAGATAGTGATCAAGCCCGGTGTCGGCATCGTCTACGACCTCGGCTCCGCCCAGGAGGTGTCGACGGCGTCGCTCTCCCTCCGCTACGGCGGCCCGCACACCACCGTCAAGCTGTACGCGACCGACTCACTGGATTCCTCCACGCCGCTGAGCTCGATGAAGGAGCTGGGCGACGTCACCACGAACAGCACCTCCGCGAAGGTGACGGTCGACAAGCCGGTGAAGAGCCGCTACGTGCTGGTCTGGCTGACAGCGATGCCCTATTCGGGAGAGGATTCCGCCAACTACAGCCAGCCCGGCTACAAGCAGGCCATCACCGATGTGAAGTTCAACGGCTGACGGCTCGCCGCATCCCAGGGGAGGAGGTCCGATGGCAGATGCCACCGCATACGGCGACGCAAGCGATCAGGACCTCCTCGCTCGCCATGTGGACGGCGACCCCGACGCCTTCGGCGAGATCGTACGGCGCCACCGTGACCGGCTCTGGGCCGTGGCCCTGCGGACGCTGGGCGACCGCGAGGAGGCCGCTGACGCGGTGCAGGACGCCCTCGTCTCCGCATACCGGGCCGCCCATACCTTCCGCGGCCAGTCGGCCGTCACGACGTGGCTCCATCGCATCACGGTGAACGCCTGCCTCGACCGCGCCCGCAAGGCAGCCTCGCGCAAGACCTCTCCCGTCGATGACACCGAGCGCCTGGAGCAACTGCTGGAGCCGCATGAGTCGGCCTCGGCCCCCGCAGAGCGCAATGATCTCCACCGCCAGCTCCTCGAAGCGCTCGGTACGCTTCCGCCCGATCAGCGCGCGGCCCTCGTTCTGGTGGACATGCAGGGCTACCCGGTCGCCGAAGCGGCCCGCGTCCTCGATGTACCGACCGGCACAGTGAAGAGCCGCTGTGCCCGGGGCAGAGCGAGACTCCTCCCCCTTCTCACCCATCTGAGGCCGGAAAACGCCAACGACGACAGAGAACCCGGCCGTGGACGGAACCGGCCGCACGGGACATCCGTCCCACCGGCAGCGGAACCGCATGACCCCGGTTCACGCGAGACAGGACCCAGTGATTCAGCTGCTGTGAAGGGCGGAGGTGGGCGAGCGTGACATCCACGACAGACACGGCCGGGCACCCGGACGTCGCCGAGATCTCCGACCTCACCGAGGGACTGCTCCCGCCGTCCCGGACCGCAGACGTACGGCGGCATCTGGACGAGTGCGAGCTCTGCGCGGACGTCCATGCATCACTCGAAGAGATCCGGGGTCTGCTCGGGACGCTGCCGGAAGCACAGCGGATGCCCGACGACGTCGCCGGCCGTATCAATGCCGCCCTCGCCGCTGAGGCCCTCCTCCATGCCACCGCGCCCGGTGCCGTGACTGCCCCGGCGCCCATCGACGCTCCGGCGCTCGACGACCACGCTCATGTTTCACGTGAAACATCGGCATCGGCAGACCGCCCCGCAGGACACGCCCGTACGACGACCACCGGTCCGGGCCGCAAGGAGCGCAAGCGAGGCGGGCGCCGCAAGGCCACTGTTCTTGGCGCCGTGTTCGCAGTGGCGGCTCTGGGATTCGGTTCCGTGTTGCTGACATCGCTGAACGACGGCAACCCGTCCGGCAATGGGGCCAATGCCGCGGACACCTTTTCCGAGGGGAAGCTGGAGAACCAGGTCGCCGATCTGGTCTCCAAGAGCCAGGGCTCCGGGGACGGCTCACGGGATCCGAACAGTCTGGGTGCGGACGCGGTTCCCAACAGCGACGGCCCTCGGGTCTTCAAGCAGCCCACAGTCCCGCCGTGCATCCAGCAGGGCATCGACACCAACGACATGGCCATCGCAACCCAGGAAGGCACCTACCAGGGGACGGACGCCATGCTGGTGGTGCTCCCCGACCCCTCCGATGCCACCCGGGTCATTGCCTACGTCATGGATGCCACCTGTGTCGCGCACCCGTCGTCCGACGCGGCCAAGGTTCTGCTGAAGCACTCCTACACGCGTTCCTGAGCCCGGACGCTTCGTCTTCGTCCTACGTGGTATCCCGTACGGTGTTTCCCTCTTCGTGTGCCCGGACACACCGGGAATGCACGCCCCTTAGGATCCGTTGGGTGGGGTGAGAGTTCCGAGAGGGCTCCACCGGCCGTACTGACGCAGTCCAGAGACGAGGAATCAAGTCGTGAGCGACGTCCGTAACGTGATCATCATCGGCTCAGGGCCCGCCGGCTACACGGCGGCGTTGTACACCGCACGCGCGTCGCTGAAGCCGCTGGTGTTCGAGGGCGCCGTCACCGCGGGTGGCGCCTTGATGAACACCACCGACGTGGAGAACTTCCCGGGCTTCCAGGACGGCATCATGGGCCCCGAGCTCATGGACAACATGCGCGCCCAGGCCGAGCGTTTCGGTGCTGAGCTTGTCCCGGACGACGTGGTGGCCGTCGACCTGGCCGGTGAGATCAAGACCGTCACGGACACCGCAGGCACGGTCCACCAAGCGAAGGCCGTGATCGTCGCCACCGGCTCGCAGCACCGCAAGCTGGGCCTGCCGAACGAGGACGCGCTCTCCGGACGTGGCGTCTCCTGGTGTGCCACCTGCGACGGCTTCTTCTTCAAGGACCAGGACATCGCTGTGATCGGCGGCGGCGACACCGCGATGGAAGAGGCCACGTTCCTCTCCCGCTTCGCCAAGTCCGTGACCATCGTCCACCGCCGTGACACCCTGCGCGCCTCCAAGGCGATGCAGGAGCGCGCCTTCGCCGACCCGAAGATCAAGTTCGTCTGGGACAGCGAGATCGCCGAGGTTCAGGGTGACCAGAAGCTGTCGGGCCTGAAGCTGCGCAACGTCAAGACCGGCGAGCTCTCGGACCTGCCGGTGACCGGCCTCTTCATCGCGATCGGCCACGACCCGCGCACCGAGCTCTTCAAGGGCCAGCTCGACCTGGACGAGGAGGGCTACCTGAAGGTCGGTGCCCCATCGACGCGCACCAACCTGACCGGTGTCTTCGGCGCCGGTGACGTGGTGGACCACACCTACCGCCAGGCGATCACCGCGGCCGGCACGGGCTGCTCCGCCGCTCTCGACGCCGAGCGCTACCTCTCCGCCCTCGCGGACGAGGAGAAGGCCGAGCCCGAGAAGACCTCTGTCTGACCCCCATCCGCCCCACGCACCAACCAGTTAAGGAGCCCGCCGTGGCCGGCACCCTCAAGCACGTAACCGACGACTCTTTCGAGCAGGACGTCCTCAAGAGCGACAAGCCCGTTCTGGTGGACTTCTGGGCCGCCTGGTGCGGTCCGTGCCGCCAGATCGCGCCGTCCCTCGAGGCGATCGCCGCCGAGTACGGCGACAAGATCGAGATCGTCAAGCTGAACATCGATGAGAACCCGGGTACGGCCGCCAAGTACGGCGTCATGTCCATCCCGACGCTGAACGTCTACCAGAACGGCGAGGTCGCCAAGACCATCGTCGGCGCAAAGCCGAAGGCCGCGATCGTCCGCGACCTTGAGGACTTCATCGCCGAGTAGTCGATGTTTCACGTGAAACACGAATGGGCCAACCTCTGAGGGTTGGCCCATTCGTGTTTCACGTGAAACGTCTCTACAGCGGCCGCAGCGCCGGCTCCTTCTGCACCGCCCCCAGCAGCCGGTCCAATGCCATCTCCACGTCTTCCTTCCAGGAGAGCGTCGTCCGCAGTTCCAGACGCAGACGCGGATAGGTGGGGTGGGGCCGGACCGTCTTGAAGCCCACGGCCGTCAAATGATCGGCGGGCAGAACGCAGACAGGCTCCGACCAACGCGCGTCCCCGAAGGCTTCGATCGCCCTGAAGCCCCGGCGCAGCAGATCCTTCGCGACCGTCTGGACCATCACTCGGCCCAGTCCTTGCCCCTGGTAGCCCGGCATGATGAACGCGGTCATCAACTGCACGGCGTCGGGTGAGACGGGACTCGTGGGAAACGCTGTCGCTCGGGGGACATAGGCGGGGGGAGCGTAGAGCACAAAGCCCACGGGTACTTCGTCGACGTACACGACGCGGCCGCAGGATCCCCAGTCCAGCAGGACGGCAGAGATCCAGGCCTCCTTCTCCAGGGCCGGTGTACCCGCCTTTACCGCTGCTTCGCCGCTGACTGGGTCCAGCTCCCAGAAGACACACGTACGACAGCGCTTGGGAAGGTCCTGAAGGTTGTCCAGCGTGAGCGGTACGAGCCGGCGCCCCATGAAGGCTGTTCCTCGCTTCCTTCTCCCGCCGCATCACGAGCGGCCGTCAGGGCGCTTCGCTCCCGGAGCAGGCTGCCGACGAATCCGCCGACCGCCCCCAACCCCAAGCCCGCGCTCACCAGTCCGGTGCGGCTCACCGTTCGCATGGCCTCTGCCTCCCCTGAGAGGTGCTGCCGGGTGGATGCGCCATACCCGAACGCATCGTATCCACGATGCGATTCCATCGATACTGCCAAAAAGCAAAGAGCGGGCCGTGTTCCGGTACACACCGGACACGGCCCGCTCTGTCGGCCATCGCGGGCGGGACTTCCGTCCCACCGGCTGAAGGCTCAGTCCTCGGAGTCCTCGGCGTCGTCGTCCAGAAGACTCTTCTGCAGGACGGGTCCTTCGCCGGGAGCAATCGAGCCGAGGATGCGCTCAAGATCCTCTATCGAGGCGAACTCGACCGTGATCTTTCCCTTCTTCTGACCCAGGTCGACCTTCACCCGCGTCTCGAAGCGGTCCGAGAGACGGCCTGCGAGGTCGGTCAGCGCCGGGGAGACCCGGGCACCGGCGCGCGGCCCCTTGGCACGCTGGGCCTTCTGCGGGCGGGAGCCCATCAAGGTCACGATCTCCTCGACGGACCTCACCGAGAGACCCTCTGCCACGACCCGATAGGCCAGCCGCTCCTGTTCCTCCGGATCGTCGACGGAGAGAAGCGCCCGCGCATGCCCGGCGGAGAGCACCCCGGCAGCCACCCGGTTCTGGACCTTCGGCGTGAGCTTCAGCAGACGCAGGGTGTTGGAGACCTGCGGGCGGGACCGGCCGATGCGGTCCGCCAACTGGTCGTGCGTGCAGTTGAAGTCCTTGAGCAGCTGATCGTAGGCGGCCGCCTCTTCGATCGGGTTCAGCTGCGCACGGTGCAGGTTCTCCAGAAGGGCGTCCAGGAGAAGCTTCTCGTCGTCCGTGGCTCGCACGATCGCCGGGATCGCCTCAAGCCCCGCCTCACGGCAGGCCCGCCAGCGCCGCTCGCCCATGATGAGCTCGTAGCGGGAGGGGCCCATCTGCCGTACGACGACGGGCTGGAGGAGACCGACCTCCTGGATAGAGGTGACAAGCTCCTGCAGCGCATCCTCGTCGAAGATCTCACGCGGCTGACGCGGGTTCGGCGTGATGGCGTCGAGGGGAATCTCAGCGAAGTGGGCGCCGATCGGCGGCGCGGGCGTCTCTGCCACGCCATTGACCGACGGCTCTTCGGTTTCATATGAAACAGGCGGCAGCGATGTCACCTTCGCCGCGGCCACTCCGCGGTCGGTGGTCAGCACCGGTACCGCCGCGGGTGACGTGGCAGCGCCCCCTGCAGTTGGAGGCACCACCTTCTCCGTCGGGGCAGCGGGGATCAGTGCGCCGAGACCACGGCCCAACCCCCTCCGTCGCTCGCTCACTGGATCCCCTCCACCATGCTCGGGTCACTCTGGGCACCGATATGGGCGTGCGTCGCTTCGTAGTTGACGCCGACGCCCTTCAGCGCGATTTCTCGTGCCGCCTCAAGATAGGACAGGGCACCGCTCGATCCGGGATCGTACGTCAGTACCGTCTGCCCATAGCTCGGTGCCTCGGAGATACGGACCGAGCGGGGAATGCTGGTCCGCAGCACCTCGTCACCGAAGTGGCTGCGCACCTCGTCCGCGACCTGGGACGCAAGACGCGTCCGGCCGTCGTACATGGTGAGCAGGATCGTCGATACATGCAGGTCGGGGTTGAGGTGCCCCCGTACCAGGTCGACGTTGCGCAGCAGCTGGCCCAGGCCTTCCAGCGCGTAGTACTCGCACTGGATGGGGATGAGGACCTCTGCACCGGCCACCAGCGCGTTGACCGTCAAGAGGCCGAGCGAGGGCGGGCAGTCGATGAGGATGTAGTCCAGCGGCTGCTCGTAAGCCTGGATGGCCCGCTGTAGCCGGCTCTCGCGGGCCACCAGGGACACCAGCTCGATCTCCGCACCGGCGAGATCGATCGTGGCGGGCGCGCAGAAGAGACCCTCGACATCAGGGACCGGCTGAACGACTTCCGAGAGCGGCTTGCTCTCGACCAACACGTCATAGATGGATGGGACTTCTGCGTGATGGTCGATTCCCAGGGCGGTGGACGCATTGCCCTGTGGGTCGAGGTCGATCACCAGGACACGGCCGCCATGCAGGGCCAGCGAAGCGGCAAGATTGACGGTCGTCGTCGTCTTGCCCACGCCACCCTTCTGGTTGGCGACCACCATGACCCGGGTCTGCTCCGGTCGTGGCAGGCCCTCGCCGGCGCGGCCCAGGGCCTCTACCGCCAGTTGGGCAGCACGACCGATGGGAGTGTCGTCCATCGGGGGCGGTGTTTCACGTGAAACATCGTCCCCCATCGATTCGGTACGGGGACCGGGGACCGGATCGGTCATCGGTCCCGCGATGTTGGCGTCGGACCGCAAGGATTCACTCTCCTCGACTTCAGGCTCGCAATGAACAGAGCCTCCCATGCCTTCGGGGTCGTGAACCAGTGAGGCCTGGTGTTCTGTGGAGAAATCCACCTCTGTGGACAACTCCACACTCTCTCCGAGTGAACCAAGGGGCTTACGGTCGCGGGGTTCGGCCGCGGCGCGGCCCCGGCTGATGATGCCGTGCAGCAATGAGCGACGTTTCACGTGAAACACGATGCACAGCAGTGGCAGCCGAACTGTCGCGACACTCCGGCGTGGGTAGGTTTGGCGGCTTGTGTGGAGTACGTCTCGTCATCAGGACGGATCAGCGGCGCCTCCGCGCACGTCCAGTCCTGGCCGCCTTCGCGCGCTTCGCGGCGAAGCGCACACCGCCCGGACTCTCGCCCACCTCAACCCGTACGACCGTGGACAGCGGATCCACCACTCCCTCGCCCACATGGACGATGGACGTCTCCACCGCACCGAGCTTACTCAGTGCCGTCGCGGCGCTCTTGAGCTCTTCCTCAGCGGTGTCGCCCTTGAGGGCGAGCATCTCGCCGTACGGGCGCAGGAGCGGGATACCCCAGGTGGCCAGTCGGTCCAGCGGAGCCACGGCACGTGCGGTCACGACATGCACGGGTGTGAGCTTCCCCATGACCTCTTCGGCCCGCCCGCGCACGACGGTCACGTGGTCAAGGTCCAGAAGCTCGACGACCTCGGTCAGGAAGGTGGTACGCCGAAGGAGTGGCTCCAACAGAGTGATCTTCAGGTCTTCCCGAACCAGAGCCAGAGGAATGCCGGGCAGGCCGGCACCCGAGCCGACATCGCACACCGTCACCCCCTCGGGCACGACCTCGGAGAGCACCGCGCAGTTCAGCAGGTGCCGCTCCCACAGGCGGGGCACCTCACGCGGGCCGATCAGACCGCGCTGAACGCCCGCATCAGCGAGCAGCTCGGCATAGCGCACCGCATCCGCGAAGCGATCACCGAACACCTCACGCGCCTGCTCGGGCGCAGGGGGAAGCTCCGCTGCCTCCGTCACGGGGGACCGTCCTTCCGTACCGCATCGGCGTACCGAGCGCCGACCACGAGAACCACCAGAACTATCAGGCTGACAAAGTTCGGCCCCGCCTGCCGGGCAGACGGGGCCGGAGGACCGTAAGGACCGATCAGGCAGGAAGTACAACGACGAAGCGCTGCGGCTCCTCGCCCTCGGACTCGCTGCGCAGACCCGCGGACTTGACCGCGTCGTGCACGACCTTGCGCTCGAAAGGAGTCATCGGCTTCAGCTTCACGGGCTCGCCGCTGCTCCTGACCTCGGCAGCGGCCTTGGCGCCCAGCTCGGAAAGCTCCGCGCGCTTCTTGGCCCGGAAGCCGGCGATGTCCAGCATCAGACGGCTGCGATCACCGGTCTCCCGGTGCACGGCCAGGCGCGTGAGCTCCTGGAGCGCCTCCAGCACCTCACCGTCGCGGCCGACCAGCTTCTGCAGGTCACGGCCGCTCGAGTCGCTGATGATCGACACGGCGGCGCGGTCCGCCTCGACATCCATGTCGATGTCGCCGTCGAGATCGGCGATGTCCAGCAGACCCTCGAGGTAGTCCGCCGCGATCTCGCCCTCCTGCTCCAGGCGGGACAGGGTGTCTGCACCCTCGGCAGCAGCGGAGGTGGTGCCTTCCGTCACGGGATGGACTCCTTCTTACTTCTTGGACGGGGACTTGGGCCGCTGCGGGCCCTTGCGCCCGGACTGGGCCTTGCTGCGACCACCGGAACCACCGGAGCCGGGCTTCTGCTCGGCCTTCTTCGCGGCAGGCTTGGCGTCCTCGGGCTCGTCGGACTTGCTCAGCGACGTCTTCGGCTCGGAGGACTCACCGGCCGCCTTGGGGCCGCCGGTCTGCCGCTGAGACTTGCTCTGGCGCTTGGGCTGCTGACGCTTGGGCGTGCCGCTGGTCGGCGTACCGTCCTCGGTCTCGACAGCGGTCGCGCTCTCGCCCTTCACGACGGAACCGTCGGCCTGGGCCACGAGGCCGGCCTTGCTCAGGCCGTTGATGAACTTGCGCTCGTACTCGTTGCGGTCGCGGCCCTTGGCGACGATGGCCTTGACGATCGCGCGCTCACGCCGGTTGCGGGTCTTGCTGTGGTGCATGACGTGCTTGTGCAGGCGCTCCAGGTACGAGGCCTGAGCCTTGGAACCCGGGGTCGGGTTGTTGTGGATGACATACATCTGCTGGCCCATGGTCCACACGTTGGTGGTCAGCCAGTAGACGAGGACACCGACCGGGAAGTTGATGCCGAAGACGGCGAACATGACCGGGAAGACGTACATCAGCATCTTCTGCTGCTGCATGAACGGCGTCTTCACCGTGGTGTCGACGTTCTTCGTCATCAGCTGGCGCTGCGTGTAGAACTGCGACGCAGACATCAGGACGATCATGATCGCGGTGACGATCCGGACGTCGGTCAGCGTGGCGCCGAGCGCCTCCACCTTGGACGAACTGTCCGTGAACTTCGCCGCGAGGGGGGCACCGAAGATGTGCGCCTTCTGCGCGCTCTCCAGCAGGCTCTTGTTGATCACGCCGATGGTGTCGTTCGTCGCGATGCTGTTGAGCACGTGGTACAGGGCGAAGAAGAACGGCGACTGCGCCAGGATGGGAAGGCACGAGGAGAGCGGGTTGGTACCCGTCTCCTTGTACAGCTTCATCATCTCTTCGGACTGGCGCTGTTTGTCGTTCTTGTAGCGCTCCTGGATCTTCTTCATCTCGGGCTGCAGCGTCTGCATGGCCCGGGTCGACTTGATCTGCTTCACGAAGAGCGGGATCAAGCAGATACGGATCAGGATCACCAGGGACACGATCGACAGGCCCCAGGCCCACCCGGTGTCAGGGCCGAAGATGGCGCCGTACACCGAGTGGAACTGGACGATGACCCAGGAGACAGGTGTCGTGATGAAGCTGAAGAGGCTGGCAATCGTGTCCACTAATCATGCTCCTTGGGCATGGGACGGGGTCTCTGCGGCCGGGCTCGAAGGACTCTGTCCCTCTGTGGCCGTTTCGGCGGCGGAGTGCCCGCCCTTGCGTGCACGCCAGGCGTCACGCAGCATTTCGTGCCACCGCGGGCGCTTGCGCGGCGGGACATGGTCCACACCACCGAGCGACCACGGATTGCACCGCAGGATGCGCCAGGCGGTGAGTGCCGTTCCCTTGATGGCACCGTGCCGGTCGATGGCCGTGTAGCCGTAGTGGGAGCACGACGGGTAGTACTTGCAGACCGGCCCGAGCAGCGGACTGATCGTCCACTGATAGAGCTTGATCAGAGCAAGTAGCGGGTACTTCATCGTGCGCCCCCTCCCAGCAGCCGCTGCAGGGCGGCATCCAGGTCTTGGGCCAGTTGTCCATGGTCGGCGTCGCCCGCGCCGGGCAACGCTCGTACGACTACCAGGCTACCGGGGGGCAACAGGGCGACTCGCTCCCGCATCAGATGCCGGAGTCTGCGCTTCACCTTGTTCCGTACGACGGCACCGCCCACCGCTTTGCTCACGACGAAACCCGCACGCGTCGGGGGAGCGCTCTCCCCAGGCGCGTGCGGGTCCGTGGCACCGCTACGAAGGTGGACGACAAGAGTCGGGCGGCCGGCCCGACGTCCTCGCCGTACAGCGGTCGCGAAGTCCTCGCGCCGCCTCAGCCGATGCTCGGTAGGCAGCACGACGTCATGACCTGATCAGAATCAGGCGGACAGGCTGGCGCGACCCTTGCTACGGCGGTTCGCGAGAATCGCGCGTCCGGCACGGGTACGCATCCGCAGGCGGAAGCCGTGGGTCTTCGCGCGACGACGGTTGTTCGGCTGGAAGGTGCGCTTGCTCACTCGGGGGCTCCAGAAATCAATCGGTAGTGGCGGGTGCCGTCCTGGCTGTCACCGTGCGCCCACGAGTAGCTCGCGTTAACGCCCGAGTGCACCGCTTCCCGATCACCTTGACGCGATCTGTGCCCATCGGAGGCAGGCGGCAGCAGCCATCGACAACTCGACCTGGTTACGGTACGCGGGGCTACGCCATACGGTCAAACCAGCAGCCCTCACGAGACACTATCCACAGCCTGGGGACAACAACTTGAACCGCACCCGTCGCCCTGACTACCGTGGCTGGACTCCGATTCGCCCGTCCCATCCGATTTGAATCCCTAGCCGTCCCACAACCACACGTTCGTGGGACCCACGAGAGAGCGTGCCCTGTGGCTGACGTGCCTGCCGATCTTGCCGCAGTGTGGCCACGAGTACTCGAGCAGCTCCTCGGCGAGGGCCGCGGACAGGGAGTGGAGGCGAAGGACGAGCGCTGGATCCGCCGCTGCCAGCCGCTGGCGCTGGTCGCCGACACCGCTCTGCTCGCCGTACCGAACGAATTCGCGAAGGGCGTACTGGAGGGCCGTCTGGCGCCGATCGTCAGCGAGACGCTGAGCCGCGAATGCGGCCGCCCGATCCGCATCGCGATCACCGTCGACGACTCCGCCGGCGAGCCCCCGACCCCACCGGCACCACCCACGCGCCCTCGGTACGACGAGCCGGAACCCCCCTCCTCCCAGTACGAGGGCTACGGCCGCCACCGCGCCGACGACCGCCCCGGCACCCCGAGCGACCAGCTGCCCCCGCCCCGCGCGGATCAGCTCCCGACAGCCCGCCCTGCGTACCCCTCGGAGTACCAGCGCCCCGAGCCGGGCGCCTGGCCGCGCGGATCCCAGGACGACTACGGCTGGCAGCAGCAGCGGCTCGGCTTCCCCGAGCGCGACCCGTACGCGTCGCCGTCGCAGGACTCGTACGGATCCCAGGATTCCTACGGCTCTCAGGACTCGTACGGATCCCAGGACTCCTACGCCCCGCCGCCCCAGGACTCGTACTCCCCGCCGTCCCAGGACTACCGTCCGCAGTCGATGGAGCGCCCGTCCTACGACTCACAGCGCTCCGAATACGAACAGTCCCGCTCCGAGTACAACCAGCGTGACGCCCGCCGGGAACGGCACGAGCCGCCGTCCGGCTCCGGTCATGTGCATCGCGGCGGACCGGTCGGCCCCACGCTTCCCACCACCGGCGCCCCCGGCCCGCTGGCCGCGCAGCCCGCGCCGGCGACCGGTCCCGGCGAACCGACCGCGCGCCTGAATCCGAAGTACCTCTTCGACACGTTCGTCATCGGTGCCTCCAACCGCTTCGCGCACGCGGCCGCGGTGGCCGTCGCCGAGGCACCGGCGAAGGCGTACAACCCCCTCTTCATCTATGGGGAGTCCGGGCTCGGCAAGACGCATCTGCTGCACGCGATCGGGCACTACGCGCGGAGCCTCTACCCGGGCACGCGCGTGCGCTACGTGAGCTCGGAGGAGTTCACCAACGAGTTCATCAACTCCATCCGCGACGGCAAGGGCGACAGCTTCCGCAAGCGGTACCGGGAGATGGACATCCTGCTCGTCGACGACATCCAGTTCCTGGCGGACAAGGAGTCGACGCAGGAGGAGTTCTTCCACACCTTCAACACCCTCCACAACGCCAACAAGCAGATCGTGCTCTCCAGCGACCGGCCGCCCAAGCAGCTGGTGACGCTGGAGGACCGGCTGCGGAACCGTTTCGAGTGGGGTCTGATCACCGACGTCCAGCCGCCCGAGCTGGAGACCCGTATCGCCATCCTTCGTAAGAAGGCGGTGCAGGAGCAGCTCAACGCCCCGCCGGAGGTGCTGGAGTTCATCGCGTCCCGGATCTCGCGGAACATCCGCGAGCTGGAAGGCGCGCTGATCCGGGTGACGGCGTTCGCGTCGCTCAACCGGCAGCCGGTGGACCTGGGCCTGACCGAGATCGTGCTCAAGGACCTCATCCCGGGTGGCGACGACTCGACGCCGGAAATCACCTCGACGGCCATCATGAGCGCGACCGCGGACTACTTCGGCCTCACGGTCGAGGACCTGTGCGGCAGCTCCCGCGGCCGCCAGCTCGTCACGGCCCGCCAGATCGCCATGTACCTGTGCCGTGAGCTGACGGACCTGTCGCTGCCGAAGATCGGCGCACTGTTCGGCGGCCGCGACCACACGACGGTGATGCACGCCGACCGCAAGATCCGCAATCTGATGGCCGAGCGACGCTCCATCTACAACCAGGTGACCGAGCTGACGAACCGCATCAAGAACGGCTGACAGCCACAGAGTTACGACGACGAAGGGCGCCCTCCTGAGGAGATCCGGAGGGCGCCCTTCGTCGTGCCGGGGCAACCCGGTGTTCGAATACGCGCCGCGTTACGGCCACTCTCCACAGATTCGGTGACTTTCTGCCGTCCACACCCTGGGGACTGGGAAGTTGTCCAGATCCTGTCCACAGCCCACTCTGTTGACAGAGCATCAGGCCAGGTCAAGTGGTTGTGGATTCGTGGACGAACGATCTCCACAGACTGTGGACAGGGAAAAGATCCACAGGGTGTGCACGAAGTTGTCCACCGACAACCCACAGGCTGGGGCCAGTTGTCCCCAGTATTCGCCGGCTTCTCCACACCGCTGTCCACTGTTCGGCAACACGACGCGCCAACTCACCGGGTCGAGTGAAAGGCGTCACATCGAGAGCCCAGGTTGGGCTGTGGGAAAGGTGGGTAAAGCTGGGGACGGCGCTGGGGAGAAGTCACCTCAGGCTGTGCACGGCGTGTGCAGAACTTTCCGTTCTCCACAGATTCGCCTGGTTGTCCACCGTCGTCGCCCACAGGGCCCGTGGACAAAATCTCCTTGCTGACCTGGGAAAACAGGGTTATCCACCGTATCCACAGGCCCTACTACTACTCCCAACTAGAGAGAGTGAGGAATCCGTTTAGAAGGGGGTCCTGTGCACAACTTGCTCTTCGGCGCCCGACTGCCCCTCGTCACGACTTGACCCCGAGAGGCACCTACTGTCAGTGCCGTGCGTCAGACTGTTCCCCGGTGTCCTTCCCCTCACAGGGGCCGAACACACCGAGACAGACGACGAAGCCAGGCAGGCCGAGAAGCGCCGGCAACAGCAGGAGGCGGCAACAGTGAAGATCCGGGTGGAACGCGACGTACTCGCGGAGGCAGTGGCCTGGGCGGCGCGCAGCCTCCCGGCCCGTCCGCCGGCGCCGGTCCTCGCCGGCCTTCTGCTGAAGGCCGAGGAAGGCCAGCTGAGCCTGTCCAGCTTCGACTACGAGGTCTCCGCGCGCGTCTCCGTGGACGCCGAGGTCGAGGAGGAGGGCACGGTCCTCGTCTCCGGCCGGCTGCTCGCCGACATCTGCCGCGCCCTGCCCAACCGCCCGGTGGAGATTTCCACAGACGGTGTACGGGCGACGGTGGTCTGCGGCTCCTCGCGATTCACACTCCACACACTGCCTGTGGAGGAGTACCCGGCGCTGCCGCAGATGCCGACCGCGACCGGCACCGTCCCCGGCGAGGTCTTCGCCTCGGCCGCCTCCCAGGTCGCCATCGCCGCAGGCCGTGACGACACGCTGCCCGTCCTCACCGGTGTGCGCATCGAGATCGAGGGTGACCGGGTCACCCTGGCCTCCACCGACCGCTACCGCTTCGCGGTCCGTGAGTTCCTGTGGAAGCCGGAGAACCCGGAAGCGTCCGCGGTCGCCCTGGTGCCCGCCAAGACGCTCCTGGACACCGCCAAGGCGCTCACCAGTGGCGACAGCGTGATCCTGGCGCTGTCCGGCTCGGGCGCGGGCGAGGGCCTGATCGGCTTCGAGGGTGCCGGCCGGCGCACGACGACCCGCCTGCTGGAGGGCGACCTCCCGAAGTACCGCTCGCTGTTCCCGACGGAGTTCAACTCCATCGCCGTGATCGAGACCGCCCCCTTCGTGGAGGCCGTCAAGCGCGTGGCCCTCGTCGCCGAGCGCAACACCCCGGTGCGGCTCAGCTTCGAGCAGGGCGTGCTCATCCTGGAGGCCGGCTCCAGCGACGACGCACAGGCTGTGGAAAGGGTTGACGCCCAGCTGGAGGGCGACGACGTGTCCATCGCCTTCAACCCGACGTTCCTGCTGGACGGCCTCAGCGCCATCGACTCCCCGGTGGCCCAGCTGTCGTTCACGACGTCCACCAAGCCCGCGCTGCTCAGCGGCAAGCCGGCACTGGACGCCGAGGCGGACGAGGCCTACAAGTACCTGATCATGCCTGTGCGGCTGAGCGGCTGAGCGGTCGACGCCGCGGACGGTTGTCCACAGGGTGTGAGCTCCGAGTGGACAACCGGGCTCGCCCGTCTGTCGAAGCTGCAGGTCGGGGCGTACGTATGAGCGCGTATGCCCACAGGTGTGCGTGAGCGTCCGGGTTTAGGCTCGGACGTGTGCACGAAAGTGCCTCACACGCCACACCGCAACCTAAGGAACAACTGATGGAGCTCGGTCTCGTCGGCCTCGGCAAGATGGGCGGCAACATGCGCGAGCGGATCCGCCGCGCAGGCCACACCGTCGTCGGATACGACCGCAACCCGGACCTCGCCGATGTCCACAGCCTGGAAGAACTTGTGGGCAAGCTCAGCGGTCCGCGCGTCGTATGGGTGATGGTCCCGGCCGGTGCCCCCACGCAGTCGACCGTCGACGAGCTGGCCGAGCTTCTGGAGCCCGGTGATGTCGTCGTGGACGGCGGCAACTCGCGTTGGACGGACGACGAGAGGCACGCCGAGGAGCTCGCCGCCAAGGGCATAGGCTTCGTCGACTGCGGTGTCTCCGGCGGCGTCTGGGGCCTGGAGAACGGCTACGCGCTGATGTACGGCGGCGACGCGCAGAACGTCGCCAAGGTGCAGCCGGTCTTCGACGCCCTCAAGCCCAAGGGCGATCTCGGCGCGGTGCACGCGGGCAAGGTCGGCGCCGGCCACTTCGCGAAGATGGTCCACAACGGCATCGAGTACGCGATGATGCAGGCCTATGCCGAGGGCTGGGAGCTCCTGGAGAAGGTCGACTCCGTGACCGACGTCCGGGAGGTGTTCCGCTCCTGGCAGGACGGGACGGTCATCCGCTCCTGGCTGCTCGACCTCGCGGTGAACGCCCTCGATGAGGACGAGCACCTTCAGCAGCTGCGCGGTTATGCACAGGACTCCGGCGAAGGCCGCTGGACTGTGGAAGCCGCCATCGACAACGCCGTGCCGCTGCCCGCGATCACGGCCTCCCTCTTCGCGCGGTTCGCCTCGCGCCAGGAGGACTCTCCGCAGATGAAGATGATCGCGGCGCTGCGGAACCAGTTCGGCGGCCACGCGGTCGAGAAGAAGTAACCAGCAACGAAGACGTAACCAGCACTACAGGACACTGGGGGAGGTCGGCGAACGACCATGCACGTCACGCATCTGTCGCTGGCCGACTTCCGCTCGTACGCCCGGGTCGAGGTTCCGCTCGACCCGGGCGTCACCGCCTTCGTGGGCCCCAACGGCCAGGGCAAGACGAACCTCGTCGAGGCGGTCGGCTACCTCGCCACCCTCGGCAGCCACCGCGTCGCCTCGGACGCCCCCCTGGTCCGTATGGGAGCCGACCGGGCGGTCATCCGGGCGCAGGTCAAGCAGGGCGAGCGGCAGCAGCTGATCGAGCTGGAGCTGAACCCCGGCAAGTCCAACCGCGCCCGCATCAACAGGTCTTCGCAGGTCAGACCCCGTGATGTGCTGGGCATCGTACGGACCGTGCTGTTCGCGCCGGAGGATCTCGCGCTGGTCAAGGGCGATCCCGGGGAGCGGCGCCGTTTCCTGGACGAGCTGATCACCGCCCGCTCCCCGCGCATGGCGGGTGTGCGCTCGGACTACGAACGGGTCCTCAAGCAGCGCAACACCCTGCTGAAGTCGGCCGCGTTGGCCCGACGGCACGGCGGTCGCTCCATGGACCTGTCCACCCTCGACGTCTGGGACCAGCACCTCGCGCGCGCGGGCGCCGAGTTGCTCGCCCAGCGTCTCGACCTGATCGCCGCGATCCAGCCGCTGGCCGACAAGGCGTACGAGCAACTGGCCCCCGGCGGCGGCCCGGTCGCCCTGGAGTACAAGCCGTCCGCGCCGGGTGAGGCGCACCTGCGCGAGGACCTCTACGCGCAGCTGATGGCCGCGCTCGCCGAAGCCCGCAAGCAGGAGATCGAGCGGGGCGTCACCCTCGTAGGGCCTCATCGGGACGATCTGAGTCTCAAACTCGGTGAGTTGCCGGCCAAGGGATATGCCTCCCACGGAGAGTCCTGGTCCTATGCGCTGGCACTGCGGCTGGCGTCGTACGACCTGCTCAGGGCCGAGGGGAACGAACCGGTGCTGATCCTCGACGACGTGTTCGCCGAGCTGGACACCCGTCGGCGTGAGCGGCTGGCCGAGCTGGTCGCGCCGGGTGAGCAGGTGCTGGTGACGGCCGCGGTGGACGACGACGTACCGCACGTACTGACGGGGACGCGGTACACCGTGTCGGACGGGACGGTGGAGCGCGCATGACAGCCGACGATTCCAGGAGAGCACCTGAGCAGAAGGCGCCCGAGCCGTCCGGCGTCGACCTCGCGCGCGTGGCGTTGCGCGCCGCGAAGGAACAGGCACGCGCGCGTGGAGACGCCGCGCAGCAGAAGAAGCAGGCGCGGCGCGGCGGCCTGCGCTCCGGCGCGCGTGCCGACGGACGCGACCCCATGGCGCTCGGTGCCGCGATCAACCGCTTGATCAACGAGCGCGGTTGGGAGGCCCCGGCCGCGGTGGGCGGTGTGATGGGCCGCTGGCCGCAGATCGTCGGCGAGGACGTGGCCAAGCACTGCGAGCCGGAGAAGTACGACGAGGACGAGCACGTGCTGGTCGTGCGCTGCGACTCCACGGCCTGGGCGACCAATCTGCGCCTGCTCGCCCCCACGCTGGTCGCCCGCCTCAACGAGGACCTGGGCCACGGCACCGTAGAGATGATCAAGGTGAACGGCCCCAGTGGCCCCGTCCGCCGCTACGGTCCCCTGCGCGCCCCGGGCAGTACGGGACCCGGCGACACCTATGGGTGACGGACATCACGTCGGCGGTGTCGATCAACGCGCGTCGACGCCTGCGAAGCACAAGCAGACGCGGTTGCGAATCCCGACCTGACTCCGAAGTAGCCAAGGGTTGACAGCCGGAAGCGCTGAGTGCCTCTGTGAGCCTCTTGGAGCCCCGCTCCGTATATGGGGACCCGGTAGAGACCGATTCAGGGCGCCACATGAGGACTCAGGTACCGGCAAACCCCCATCACTGTCGGCGCTACCGGTAGACTGGAAGCTAATCCCGCCCCATCCGTGGGGACCGCCCGGGAAAAGCTGAGCAACGCTGATCAAGGCTTACCAACGCAACATGCCGCAGCCGCTCCGGCAACCCGCCGACGAGCCTGGCTGGTGCTGTGCCAGAAAGGGCGCTTCGTGGCCGATTCCGGCAACCCCAACGAGAACATCCCGTCCACCGACACCGGCGAGATCGGCGCGGTGACCTCGTCGAACGGCGAGGTCACCGCCTCGTACGACGCCAGCGCCATCACCGTCCTCGAGGGTCTGGACGCGGTCCGCAAGCGACCCGGCATGTACATCGGCTCGACCGGTGAGCGCGGACTCCACCACCTCGTGTACGAGGTGGTCGACAACTCCGTCGACGAGGCGCTGGCCGGCCACGCGGACACCATCGACGTGACGATCCTCCCCGACGGCGGTGTGCGCGTCATCGACAACGGCCGTGGCATCCCGGTGGGCATCGTCCCCTCCGAGAACAAGCCGGCCCTTGAAGTCGTCCTGACCGTGCTGCACGCGGGCGGCAAGTTCGGCGGCGGCGGCTACGCGGTCTCCGGTGGTCTGCACGGCGTGGGCGTCTCCGTGGTGAACGCGCTGTCCTCGAAGGTCGCGGTCGAGGTGAAGACCGACGGCCACCGCTGGACGCAGGACTACAAGTTGGGTGTCCCCACGGCGCCGCTCGCCCAGCACGAGGCCACCGGCGAGACCGGCACGTCCGTCACCTTCTGGGCCGACAGCGACATCTTCGAGACCACGGAGTACTCCTTCGAGACGCTCTCGCGGCGCTTCCAGGAGATGGCGTTCCTCAACAAGGGTTTGACGATCAAACTCACTGATGAGCGCGAGTCGGCGAAGGCCACCTCCGGGGCGGACGAGGCGGGCGCGGACGAGACCGCCGAGGTCAAGAAGGTCACGTACCACTACGAAGGCGGCATCGTCGACTTCGTGAAGTACCTCAACTCCCGCAAGGGAGAGGTGGTGCACCCGACGGTGATCGACCTCGAGGCCGAGGACAAGGACAAGGCCCTCTCCCTCGAAGTCGCCATGCAGTGGAACAGCGGCTACAGCGAGGGCGTGTACTCCTTCGCCAACATCATCCACACGCACGAGGGCGGCACCCACGAAGAGGGCTTCCGCGCCGCGCTGACGAACCTGATCAACAAGTACGCGCGCGACAAGAAGCTACTCCGCGAGAAGGACGACAACCTCACGGGTGACGACATCCGCGAGGGTCTGACCGCGATCATCTCGGTGAAGCTGAGCGAGCCGCAGTTCGAGGGCCAGACCAAGACCAAGCTGGGCAACACGGAGGCGAAGACCTTCGTCCAGAAGGCGGTCTACGAACACCTCAACGACTGGCTGGACCGCAACCCGAACGAGGCCGCGGACATCGTCCGCAAGGGCATCCAGGCCGCCACCGCGCGCGTGGCCGCCCGCAAGGCGCGTGACCTCACCCGCCGCAAGGGGCTGCTCGAGTCGGCGTCGCTGCCGGGCAAGCTCTCCGACTGCCAGTCGAACGACCCCACCAAGTGCGAGATCTTCATCGTCGAGGGTGACTCCGCCGGCGGCTCGGCCAAGTCCGGCCGCAACCCGCAGTACCAGGCGATCCTCCCGATCCGAGGCAAGATCCTCAACGTCGAGAAGGCGCGGATCGACAAGATCCTGCAGAACCAGGAGATCCAGGCGCTGATCTCGGCCTTCGGTACCGGAGTCCACGAGGACTTCGACATCGAGAAGCTGCGCTATCACAAGATCATCCTGATGGCGGACGCCGACGTCGACGGCCAGCACATCAACACCCTGCTGCTGACCTTCCTGTTCCGCTTCATGCGGCCGCTGGTCGAGGCCGGGCACGTGTTCCTCTCCCGCCCGCCGCTCTACAAGATCAAGTGGGGCCGGGACGACTTCGAGTACGCGTACTCCGACCGCGAGCGCGACGCCCTGACCGAGCTCGGTCGGCAGAACGGCAAGCGCGTCAGGGAAGACTCGATCCAGCGCTTCAAGGGCCTCGGCGAGATGAACGCCGAGGAGCTGCGCATCACCACGATGGACCAGGAACACCGCGTCCTCGGCCAGGTCACCCTCGACGACGCCGCCCAGGCCGACGACCTGTTCTCGGTCCTGATGGGCGAGGACGTCGAGGCACGCCGCCAGTTCATCCAGCGCAACGCCAAGGACGTCCGGTTCCTCGACATCTGAGTCGGTCTCAGCTGACCGCACCAGGAAGGATCTTCACCAGCAATGGCCGACGAGAACACTCCAGGCACTCCTGAAGACGAGGGCTTCACCCTGCGCGTCGAGCCCGTCGGGCTCGAGACGGAGATGCAGCGCTCGTACCTCGACTACGCGATGTCCGTCATCGTCTCGCGTGCGCTGCCGGACGTCCGGGACGGACTCAAGCCCGTCCACCGCCGCGTCCTGTACGCGATGTACGACGGCGGCTACCGCCCCGAGCGCGGCTTCTACAAGTGCGCCCGCGTCGTCGGTGACGTCATGGGCACCTACCACCCGCACGGCGACTCCTCGATCTACGACGCGCTGGTCCGCCTGGCGCAGTCGTGGTCGATGCGGATGCCGCTGGTGGACTCCAACGGCAACTTCGGCTCTCCGGGCAACGACCCCGCGGCCGCCATGCGCTACACCGAGTGCAAGATGGCGCCGCTGTCCATGGAGATGGTCCGTGACATCGACGAGGAGACCGTCGACTTCACGGACAACTACGACGGCCGCAACCAGGAGCCGACGGTTCTGCCGGCCCGGTTCCCGAACCTGCTGATCAACGGCTCGGCCGGTATCGCGGTCGGCATGGCGACCAACATCCCGCCGCACAACCTGCGCGAGGTCGCGTCCGGCGCCCAGTGGTACCTGGAGAACCCGGAGGCCTCGCACGAGGAGCTCCTGGACGCCCTGATCGAGCGCATCAAGGGCCCGGACTTCCCGACCGGAGCCCTGGCGGTGGGCCGTAAGGGCATCGAGGAGGCCTACCGCACGGGCCGCGGCTCGATCACCATGCGGGCGGTGGTCGAGGTCGAGGAGATCCAGGGCCGCCAGTGCCTGGTGGTGACGGAGCTGCCGTACCAGGTGAACCCCGACAACCTCGCGCAGAAGATCGCCGACCTGGTGAAGGACGGCAAGGTCGGCGGTATCGCGGACGTCCGTGACGAGACCTCGTCGCGCACCGGCCAGCGCCTGGTCATCGTCCTGAAGCGGGACGCGGTCGCCAAGGTCGTACTGAACAACCTCTACAAGCACACCGACCTCCAGACGAACTTCGGCGCCAACATGCTGGCGCTGGTCGACGGCGTGCCGCGCACGCTGTCGCTCGACGCGTTCATCCGCCACTGGGTGACGCACCAGATCGAGGTCATCGTCCGCCGCACGCGCTACAGGCTGCGCAAGGCCGAGGAGCGGGCGCACATCCTGCGCGGTCTGCTGAAGGCCCTGGACGCCATCGACGAGGTCATCGCGCTGATCCGGCGCAGCGACACCGTCGAGATCGCGCGCGTGGGCTTGATGGAGCTCCTGGAGATCGACGAGATCCAGGCCAACGCCATCCTCGAGATGCAGCTGCGGCGCCTCGCGGCCCTGGAGCGCCGGAAGATCGTCCAGGAGCACGACGAACTCCAGACGAAGATCAACGAGTACAACGAGATCCTGGCCTCGCCGGTCCGCCAGCGCGGCATCGTCAGCGAGGAACTCGCCGCGATCGTCGAGAAGTACGGCGACGACCGCAAGACCATGCTGGTGCCCTACGACGGCGACATGTCCATCGAGGACCTCATCGCCGAAGAGGACATCGTGGTGACGGTCACCCGCGGCGGTTACGTCAAGCGGACCAAGACCGACGACTACCGCGCCCAGAAGCGCGGCGGCAAGGGTGTGCGCGGCGCGAAGCTCAAGGAAGACGACATCGTCGACCACTTCTTCGTGTCCACCACGCACCACTGGCTGCTGTTCTTCACCAACAAGGGCCGTGTCTACCGGGCGAAGGCGTACGAGCTTCCCGACGCCGGCCGTGACGCGCGCGGCCAGCATGTGGCCAACCTGCTCGCCTTCCAGCCGGACGAGGCGATCGCCGAGATCCTCGCCATCCGTGACTATGAGGCGACGCCGTACCTCGTGCTCGCCACCAAGGGCGGTCTGGTCAAGAAGACGCCTCTGAAGGATTACGATTCGCCGCGTTCCGGCGGCGTCATCGCGATCAACCTCCGTGAGACGGCGGACGGTTCCGATGACGAGCTGATCGGAGCCGAACTCGTTTCGTCCGAGGACGATCTGCTGCTGATCAGCAAGAAGGCGCAGTCGATCAGGTTCACCGCTACGGACGAAGCCCTGCGCCCCATGGGCCGTGCCACCTCGGGTGTCAAGGGCATGAGTTTCCGCGAGGGCGACGAGCTGCTCTCGATGAATGTTGTTCGAACCGGTACGTTCGTGTTCACTGCCACCGACGGTGGGTACGCAAAGCGGACCCCTGTCGACGAGTACCGCGTCCAGGGACGCGGCGGCCTCGGTATCAAGGCCGCCAAGATCGTGGAGGACCGCGGATCGCTCGTCGGTGCGCTGGTGGTCGAGGAGACCGACGAGATCCTCGCCATCACGCTGGGCGGCGGTGTGATTCGTACGCGAGTCAACGGGGTCAGGGAGACAGGCCGTGACACCATGGGCGTCCAACTGATCAACCTGGGCAAGCGCGATGCCGTGGTCGGTATCGCACGCAACGCCGAGGCGGGGCGCGAGGCGGAGGAAGTCGACGGCGACGTGGCCGTGGACGAGACCGCCGAGGATGTCGTGACCACCGGCACGGACGAGGGTGAGGCGCCCTCGGCCGAGTAGCACGAGGAGTGAGTCATCGTGAGCGGAGCCACGGGCGCCGGATCGACCGGTACGAACACGGACGGCGGTGCCCCTGGCTCCGCCGCGCGTGTGACGGACTCGCACACGACCAATCTGCAAGCGGTCAAGTCACCCGCGACCGACTCGCACTCGCCTGATACTCAAGGATCCCAGGGGGGAACTGTGCCGGACACCCGAGGCTCGCAGACCCAGCAGTACCCGGCTGGAGCGGGCCCGGCCGCTGCGGGCGCCCAGCCCCAGCCGGCGGACCAGCCCGCCGCGCAGCCGGCACCGCAGCCGTCACCCTCTCCGCTGCCGGGGGAGCGCCAGCCCCAGCAGCCCGCCGGGCCCTACCACCCGCCGCAGGCCTACCAGCCCGCGGCGGCGCCCGCCGGCGCCGTACGCCGCCCCCGTACGGGCGCCCGTACGACGCCCCGCACCCGCAAGGCCCGGCTGCGGGTGGCGAAGGCCGACCCGTGGTCGGTCATGAAGGTGAGCTTCCTGCTCTCCATCGCGCTGGGCATCTGCACGATCGTCGCTTCGGCGGTGCTGTGGATGGTCATGGACGCCATGGGTGTCTTCTCGACGGTCGGCGGCACGATCTCGGAGGCGACCGGCTCGAACGAGTCGAACGGCTTCGACCTCCAGTCGTTCCTGTCGCTCCCCCACGTCCTGATGTTCACGTCGATCATCGCGGTCATCGACGTCGTCCTCGCGACGGCACTGGCCACGCTCGGCGCGTTCATCTACAACCTGTCCGCGGGCTTCGTCGGCGGCGTCGAGCTGACGCTCGCCGAAGACGAGTGACATTAACTGCGCGCGTCGTTTTCAAACCTCGGCCGACGGTCCTCTGACTATCGATTTTGGGACTGCCCACGTCGTGCGCTAATCTTCAGGGGTCAGCGCGCGGGACACACACCGCAGAGCGCGGCGGGGCTATAGCTCAGTTGGTTAGAGCGCATCCCTGATAAGGATGAGGCCACAGGTTCAAATCCTGTTAGCCCCACCAGCATGAAGACCCCCAACCGAACGTGGTTGGGGGTCTTTGGCATATACGGGTTCATGAGAAAGGCCCGGCCGCTCGATGAGCGGCCGGGCCTTGGTCCGGGCGGTGCTGTACGCAAGTCGCCGTGGCCGGATGGGGGAGGGAAGAAGGCGCCGGGGTCAGCGCTGGAGGGTGGCGACGGGCTCGGCCGGGTCGCAGAGGGAGGCGGCTTGGAGAGCCGTGTCCTCGACCGTGTCCTCCGAGGGGCGGTGGCGGCAGCTGGGGGACTTGCCGTGGGCCTCGGCGCGGATGCGCTGCTTCATGGTGGGGGGCAGTGAGCGGGACCAGGCCCAGGGGATGGGCGGTGTCGTCACCTGCGCGATGCTCTCGCTCGGCGCCTCGGTCTGCGGTACGGCAGCGGCGGCGGTCGTGGTGATGAGTCCGAGCGTCGTGCACAGCGCCAGGAAGGCGGTGATGATGGCGGTCCACAGCTTCATGACCTTGGTGCGGGCCATGGCCCCTCACTTTCGGGTTGGGCGATTTGCGTACTTTCCTCATGATGTGTATGTGGGCGGCGAAGTGGTGGACCAACGCCCATGACGCGTCGATCTTCCGATCAACACCACTCGGATGGCCGCAAGAGGGCTGAAAGGTAGGCGGACGGGCCCAAAGTAGCCGTCCGTGGCGATGTGATCACCCTCCGATCGGAGCGATGACATCCGCTTCTACTGCGGTCTTCCGGACGGGAGTTGGCTGCCGATACAGGTCACCGATCGATATCGGTCGGTGTGTATAGTCGGGCGCCAGAGGTCCCCTACGTCAATGAAAGACGAGGTCGCGCGGTGAAGAAGCTTCTCCTGGTCGCACTGGCCGCCATCGGCGGGCTCCTCGTGTACCGCCAGATCCAGGCGGATCGCGCCGAGCAGGATCTGTGGACGGAGGCGACTGACTCCGTGCCCACGGGTTCGTGAGTATCGACATCGGATTCTGAAAGACCCCGACCGCCCTCGCGGTCGGGGTTTTGTGTTGCGGGGCGGCCCCGGATGTGTCAGGGGTGCCTTTGAGGCAGGTGTTTCGGCCGCTCGTACGGATTGCGCGGATGACATACCCCCGATCGGGGCAGGATGGGCCACGGTCCCGGGTCCGGCGACGACGAGGGGTGGCGCGTGATGGGGCGGCGGTGCACGGCATGGTGGCGTGCGAGGGGGTGGCACGGTCGTTGTCCGTCGCGGCACGCGCGCGTGGCTGTCGTGGCAGTGGTCCTGGGTGCGGCGGCAGTCGTGCCGGGCGAGGCCGCGTTCGCCGCCGGGACGTCGCCCGGCTCATACGCCTTCGAGGCTCCCGGCCCGTACGCCTTCGATGAGAATGCCCGGTCCGTCGACGGGGCGACCGACACCACGGGCGCCGACCGGCTGGACGTGGGCACGACGTACCGCAGCGCCCTCCCACAGGACGGCAAGCTCTACTACCGCCTCGAACTCGACGCCACGTCGAACGTCTACGTCTCCGTGACAGCCGTCCCGCGCGCCGGCACCACGGTGACCCCCACCGACAACCTCAGGGTGACGCTTCAGGACACCGACAGCCGCTCCTGTTCCTACGAGACGGTCGGCTTCGGGAGCCGCAGCCCTCATCCGATCGCCGCCTGGGGAGCACGTGAGACCCCCGTGCCCGGTTCCTCCTGCCAGGGTGCGGGCACCTACTACGTGATCGTCGAGCGCGCCGACCGGGACGACTCCTCATCCGACGCCTGGGACCTGGAGCTCGCCCCCGTCTCCGAGCCGCGGCTGAGGCAGACCGGTGCGACCGAGGCACCCGAGGACTGGAACTCCGCCTCGCCCACGCCCCTGCTCGACGAGGCCGAGCACCGTGAGGGCGGCGACGGCTTCACCCGGGCCGCAACCGTCGGTCAGGGCGTCTGGCGCGACGACCTGCGGCCCGGGCAGACCGTGTTCTACAAGGTGCCGGTCGACTGGGGACAGCAGCTCTACGCCACCGCCGAGCTGGGCGGTTCGAGCGGCGGCGACGGCGGCTTGGTGGCCGTCGCCCTGGACATGTCCCTCTACAACCCCGTGCGCGCCCGCGTCGACGACGTCAGCGTCAGCTACAACGGCAGCCAGAAGACGGGAACGCTCGATCCGCTGCCGCCGGTCGAGTACGCCAACCGGTACGACAACTCCGACCAGGTCAACGGAATGCGGTTCGCCGGGTCGTACTACCTCGTCCTCCACCTCGCTGAGCAGGTGGGCGAACGGTTCGGCGACGGCCCCTTCGAGCTGACGCTGCGGACACGGGTCAGCGGCGCGGCAGAGGCAGGGCCCGGTTACGCGGGATCAGCGCAGCCGCCGAACCTCTTCGAGCTCACGGCTCAGGACCGGGAGGCCACGAACGTCGGCGGCTCTGAAGCGTCCGGGAGCAGCGACGACACGATGGCGGTGGTCGCCGTGAGCGGGATCGGCGCGGGCACGGTGCTGTTGGCGGTGCTCGGGGTGTGGACGCTTGTGGCACGTAGGCGGGTCGGGGCCTGGTAGGGCCGAGGGCGGGGTGACTCGGGTCCTTGGGGGCTGCGTTCAGATGCGCGTCAGCGCCCAGAACCCCACCGCGTAGCAGGCCAGGGCGAGCAGCAGCAGCGGGACGGTCACCTTCGCCGGTGGACCGGGGCGGCGGGGCGGGCGGGCCGCACGGTGGCGTGGCTGCGAAATTGCCTGCGCGGAAGGTGGAACCTGCGGGTCTTGAGCGGTGTACGAAGCAGTAGAGGCATCGCCGCGTGGGTGCGACACCGGTGTCAGGGCCTGAGTGGAGTGGCGCGGCGTGTGCGGATGGGGGGAGGACAGGACATGCGTGGGGTCGTAAGGCGAGTAGGCAGGGAGAGGGGCAGGGCTTGGTTGGCTGCCCTCGTATGGCTGGGACTGGGGCCGTGGCTGCGGCTGTGGGTGGTCGGTGACCTGAGGGGGCGGCAGGTGGAAGCTCCCGGTGTCCGACATGCTCGGCGGCTGCGAGCCCGTTGGCTGTCGGGGATCGGGATCGGGATCGGTGCCCGGCCCTGGAGTGCTCGGCTGCCGTGGATCTGTGCCTTGCCGCAGATCAGCCGGTACGACAGGGCTGCCCGGGCCGATCGGGACAGAGCCAGTCCCGGAGTTACTGGGTCTGGAACCCGCATGGGAGTCGGCCGCGAAGTGCCCCGCATCGGACTCGGCCGTCACATACCCCGGGACGGAGCCGGTCGGCACGTGCCCTGTGCCGGAGCCGTTCGGTGTGGAGCCCGTGCCCGACGACGCATCCCCTTCGTCCCGCCCGGCGGTCGACCCGCGCCCGGCCCTGAGCGAATCCACTCCGGGTGCGCGCTTGAGCGGTCCCTCGGGGGCGAACCCCGGGGGGAGCGGGCCGAGTTGGTCGAAGATCTCGATCAACTCGTCGTCGGGGCCGGCATCCGGGAGGAGCTCCGCGGCCGAGGCGAGCGCCTTGCGCGCCCCCGTGGCCGTGCGGAACCGCGCCTGTGGATCCGGCTGGAGCAGCGTGGCCACGACCTGCCACAGGGGTTCGGGAATGCCCGTGGGCGCCCCCGGAGTGCCGTGCTCGGCGAAGTACTGGATGAGTGCCTTGGCGTCCGGCTTGGCGCCCTCCAGCAGATACAGCGCCACCAGCCCTACGGCGAACAGGTCCGCGGGGAAGTCGGGTTCCGCGCCCATCATCTGCTCGGGGGCCAGATAACCGGGTGTGCCCACCACGAGATTGGTCTCCGTCAGCCGCGGTTCGCCCAGGCGCATGGCGATGCCGAAGTCCGACAGCCGCAGCCTCGGCCGACCCGTGCCGGTGGCCTCCAGCAGCACGTTCGCGGGCTTGATGTCGCGGTGCACGACGCCTTCCGCATGCACCGCGGCCAGCCCGGAGAGGAGTTGGTCGAGCAGAGTGCAGACGAAGGGCGCCGGCAGGGGGCCGTAGTCCCCGACCAGATGGACCAGCGAACCGCCGGCGACCAGATCCATGGTGAACAGGACCTTGTCGTCGTCTGCGGCCCAACTGGCGGGCGCGAGCACATGGGGGTGGTCGATCCGGAGCGCCTGCTCCCGGACAAAGCGCAGCAGCGAGTGCGCGTCGCTCTGTTGCAGCACCTTGGCGGCGACATAGCGGCGCCTGCGGTGGTCCCAGGCGCGCCACACGGCGCCCACACCGCCGCGTCCGATCGGGTCGGCCAGTTCATACCGGCCGGCGAAGACCTCACCCATGGCTGTGCGTCGCTCCTCCCCCTTCGGCTGTCCCCCTTGCTTCCCCCCGCGACGAGCAATACGACTCCTGCCGCCCCCTGTTGGATAAGAGATACCCCCGTAAGCCTGCGGCCCGTAAGACTGTGGCCCCCGTAGCCCCAGCCTTCGTAGCCACAGCCCTCGCAGCCCCAGCCCCCGTAGCCCGGAGCCCCCGTGCTCCGTGACCCCTGGCACTTCTCCTCGGCCGTCGACCCGGCTGCCGAACCCCCTTCGGTGACCGGGCCCGCCGGTTCAGCTCTGGTGGGACTGGTAGTGCGCGACTGCGTCGGAGGTGCGGCCCGCGCCGTACACCCGGAGGAACTCTGCCAGTTCCGGGTGGGTCGGGGCGAGAGTGTCCGCCGCCTCGATGATGTCTCCGGCCGCCGCCACCGAGCGCAGCAGCGACTGGATCTCGCGGACCACGCGCTTGACGGTCGGCGCTCCCGAACTGCTGGTTGTGGTCGTGGTGTTGCTGAGCACCGAGCCCCCCTGCGACTTCTTGATCTCTTCCATGCGCTCAGTCGCCTCGGCCGCACTCACGCTGCCGTCCGCGACCTGCCCGGCCAGATCCTGCAACAACTGCACCCGCTGAACCACGGCGGGATTGCCGATCTTCGCCCGCTGGCCGCTCATCAGCTGCGACAACATTGGTGCGGACAGGCCCAGTACCCCCGCGAGACGAGCCTGGTTGAGGCCAAGATCGTCTATCAGCTTACGGAAGAGCGCCCCCAGCGGCTCCCCATACCAGTTCCGCTGCAGTTCCCGCGCTCTTGCGGTGGCTTCCTGCTGTGCGGCGTCCATTGCGTCTCCCCATCGCTTTCCCCAAAACGGCGGTTCGCTGTCGCGAACCACGCCGAGCATCTTACGGAGAGTGGCCGTCCATCGGGACCCCCAATCGTTTTGCGAGATACGGGGGGTGACCCGGTACTCTGGTCTGCGGCGCCCGCCGGTATGCGGTTCTTCCGGTCGGACGCCTGTCTTCCGGGGCCTTAGCTCAGTTGGTAGAGCGCTGTCTTTGCATGGCAGATGTCAGGGGTTCGACTCCCCTAGGCTCCACATCTCGGACCGGTCAGGTGCCTTCGTGGCCCTGGCCGGTCCTTTTTTTGGGCTGGATTTCAGGGGTGACGTGCGTCACGTGACGTGGTCCGGCGTCGTTGCAGGTCTTTGCGCAAACAGGTGGAGGGCGCACAGACGGAGAGGCGGTCGCGCACGTGTCCGACGTGGTGCGAGTGGGGTGCTCTGCCCTGCGGGCCCTGTGTGAGCTGGAGTGAATGGACACGGGTAACCACGGAAATGCGTTCTGTTAAGGAAGTCTGTGCGGAACCTGCACAACTGGACCGTTGCAAACGTCATCGTGAGCGGTGTGCGTAAACGGGTGCCCGGTTGGAACACGGCGCGACTGTTCCACGTGAAACATCGCGGTGGGGCGGGAGACTCTCAAGTCTCCCGCCCCACCGCACAATTGACGCGATCTGCCGGAACGCTCACCGGTCCTCGTCGCGTTTGGCGGCCTCCTCCTCGGCCTCCTTGGCCTGAACCTCGGGGTCGAGCACGGACTGACCCGTGCCGTCCACCGAGGTGAGTCGGCCGCCCTCGGACACCTCTGTCGCGGCGGGCGGCTCGACCAGCCAGTCGGGGTTGGCCTGCTTGTCCCACCACTTCCAGGCGGCGAAAGCGCCACCCGCCAGCACACCCAGAACGGCCAGCGTCTTGGCGAGCCGACCGGCCCGTGCCCGCCGTTCGTGCCTGCGGTCCAGCTTCTGGATGTCCTCGGCCGAGACATGGCTGCGCAGCGCGGCCAGCGCGGCGGCGCTGCGAGCGGTGGCCTCGTCCTTGACGGGCCCAGCCGCGGCCACCGCCTGCTCGATGCGCGGCTTGGAATAGTCGGCGGCCTGTCGGGCGGCCTTACGGGTACGGACGGCGGCCTCATGGGCGGCCTGGTCGACCTTCGGCGGTACATGCGTACGGGCCTGCTCCAGACGCGGCACTACATACACGCCGTACTGGGCGCGGGCCTGCTCGGCGGCCAGCGACACCTTCGGCGCAAGCCGTACGCGTGCCTCGTGCGCATAGTGCGTGGCCCTGTCCTTGGCCGTGTCGGCGTAGGGCGCCACCACTTCCGCGGCGTGCAGCACGCTGTCCTTCGCCGAGCCGGTCGCGGCGCGCACGCTGTCGATGCGGGTCACGGGATCCTCCTCCTCGGTGGCGTACGGTATTTCGGCTATCCACCCTTTTACGGATCATGCCTCCAGGCGCACCCCGAGGCATGTGAGAGCGGGCATCCGGGTCATGGATCAAGTGCAATAGCGGATGAATACGGGGCAACAGGAGCTTGTCGTCGACAATGCCACGGATCGTCGCCCAGCGCTCCTGCCCCGGGGCCACTCGCCCGGATTTCGCGCAAGCGACACGCAGGCAAATCGGTGCGGAACCGGGCGCCGGGCGACGTAGGGCGTGGACCGTGCGAGGATCAGGGGGTCACAGGAAGACAACGGAAGGCAGATCGTGGCTGAGCAGCTTTACGCCACCCTGAAGACCAACAGCGGCGACATCGAAGTCCGGCTTCTGCCGAACCACGCGCCCAAGACGGTCCGGAACTTTGTCGAGCTCGCCAACGGCGAGCGTGAGTGGACCAACCCCACCACCGGTGAGCGGTCCACCAACAAGCTCTACGACGGCACGGTCTTCCACCGGGTGATCAGCGGCTTCATGATCCAGGGCGGTGACCCGCTGGGCAACGGCACCGGGGGCCCCGGCTACCAGTTCGAGGACGAGTTCCACCCGGATCTCGCCTTCGACAAGCCCTACCTGCTGGCCATGGCCAACGCCGGTCCGGGCACCAATGGCTCGCAGTTCTTCATCACCGTCGCCCCGACGACCTGGCTGAACCGCAAGCACACCATCTTCGGTGAGGTCACCGACGCGGCGAGCCAGAAGGTCATCGACGCCATCGCGACCGCCCAGACCAACCCGCGCACCGACCGCCCGGTCAACGACGTCGTCATCGAGTCGGTCGTCGTGGAGACCCGCGAGGGCTGAGCCCTCAACGGGGCGGATGCCCGAAGCGCCCCGCAGGGAACCAAACGCCCCGCTCATCCGTAAGGATGGGCGGGGCGGTTCTTATGAGGACGACGACCGAGGGGATCCCATGGACCAGGCGCCAGGCAGCCCGCAGGGCCCGGAGGACCAAGGCCCTCAGCCCGCACAGGGCGCATCTGTCTGCTACCGGCACCCGGACCGTGAGACAGGCGTGCGCTGCACCCGCTGTGATCGCCCCATCTGCCCCGAGTGCATGGTCAGCGCTTCCGTCGGCTTCCAGTGCCCCGAGTGCGTCCGCGGCGCCGCCGGCACCGGCGTCTCGCCCACCGCGGCCCGGCCCCGCACCATCGCCGGCGGCACCGTCACCGCCGACCCGCGGCTGATCACCAAGATCCTGATCGGGATCAACCTCGCGGTCTTCATCGCCGTCCAGTCATCGTCGTCGCTCCTGAACGACCTGGTCCTCATCGGCCAGTGGCCCCCGGCCCCCTTCGCACCCTCGGAAGGCGTCGCCGAGGGCGAGTGGTACCGCCTGTTCACCTCGATGTTCACGCACGAGGCCATCTGGCACATCGCCTTCAACATGCTCAGCCTGTGGTGGCTCGGCGGCCCCCTCGAAGCCGCCCTGGGCCGGGCCCGCTACATCTCCCTCTACCTGGTTTCCGGGTTGGCGGGAGGCGCCCTGACCTATCTGATCGAGTCCCCGACCACGGCCTCGCTCGGCGCGTCCGGCGCCGTCTTCGGCCTCTTCGGCGCGACCGCCGTTCTCGTGCGGCGCCTGAACTACGACATGCGGCCGATCATCGCCCTGCTGGTGATCAACCTGATCTTCACCTTCGGGTGGAGCAATATCGCCTGGCAGGCCCACATCGGCGGACTCGTCGCCGGAGTCGTGATCGGCTACGCCATGGTCCACGCCCCGCGTGAGCGGCGGAACCTCATCCAGTACGGCAGCTGTGTGCTGTTCCTGGCCGTGATCGTCGGGATGACGCTGTTGAGGACTGCCCAGCTCACCTGATCCCCAGGCATTGTCCACAGCGTGTGGCGGATCTTGTGCACGCTGTGTGGGAACAGTTGTGCCCCCTGTCCTGGACCTTCGTTTCCGCAGGTCAGGCAGGGGGCGAACGCACTTCCGAATCCGTCGTGCGACAGTCGTACCGGCGTCAACACCCGGTGGGTTATCCACAGATCGTCGTTCTTTATCCCCAGGCGGGGTGTGGAAATCTTGACAAGTTGTGGATAACTCAGCGGATAGCCCTGGGCAAAGCTGTGTTCACCGGCTTGTGACTGCTACTTCCACTGCGTCGAGACGCCGAAGCCGGCGGCGATGAAGCCGAAGCCCACGACGATGTTCCAGTTGTCGAAACTGTCGATGGGCAGCGAGCCGTCGGTGACGTAGAAGACGACGATCCATGCCAGGCCGATGAGGAACATGGCCAGCATGATGGGTGCCACCCAGGCGCGGTTGGTGAGCTTGATGGCCGTCGACTGCTTCGCCGGCGGAGGCGTGTAGTCGGCCTTCTTGCGGATACGTGACTTCGGCACGAGGGTCTCTCCTGTCGATGCGCTGCGTGGCCGCGCAGGGAACGGGGGCGGGCTCCGGGGCAGCGTACAAGGGGACTCTTAGCGCTCCCCCGGGCGTCCGTTAGCGTAGTGCTTCCGCGGCGCCGAAGGAGATAAGGGTACGTTGAGCAATTCTGCCGACTCCCCCGGGACGGGAACCAGCCCTGGCCGCGGACGCCGTTTCCGGCCGGTGCGGGTGCTCACAGCGGGTGTCTTCGCCCTCGCGGGGCTCATTTTCTTCACCAGTTTCAATACTGCCAAAGGCACCAATATCCGCACGGACGACTCCTTGCTGAAGTTGTCCGACCTCATTCAGGAGCGCAGCCACAACAACGGCCGGCTCGATGAGTCCAACGCGGGTCTTCGTGATGACATCGATGCGCTCGCCGAGCGGGACGACGGCAGCAGCAAGGCCGAGGACGAGAAGCTGGCGGGCCTGGAGAAGAACGCGGGTACGCAGAAGCTCACGGGTGAGGCGATCACGGTCACCCTCAATGACGCCCCGCCGGACGCCACCGCCAAGCTTCCCGGCTATCCCGAGCCGCAGCCCGACTACCTGGTCATTCATCAGCAGGACCTCCAGGCCGTGGTCAACGCGCTCTGGCAGGGCGGCGCCGAGGGCATCAAGGTCATGGACCAGCGGCTGATCTCGACCAGCGCCGTGCGCTGTGTGGGCAACACCCTGATCCTTCAGGGCCGCGTCTACTCACCGCCGTACAAGATCACGGCGGTCGGGGATCCGGAGAAGCTTCAGAAGGCGCTGGTCGAGAGCCCGGCGATCCAGAACTACATGGTGTACGTCAACGTCTACGGGCTCGGCTGGAAAGTCGAGGAGGACGGGGCGGTGACTCTGCCCGGCTACTCGGGCACAGTGGATCTGCAGTACGCCCAGCCCGTGGAGTGAGTCCGTTCAGGAGCTGCCGGTGCGCGTCGTCGTCAGGACCGTCAGCGAACTCTGTATCACCGTAGGCACGTTGATAGTCCTGTTCGTCGTCTATGTACTGTTCTGGACCGGCGTGAAGGCCGACCACGTCATGGACGACCAGATCGACCAGCTCCAGGAGCAGTGGGCGCGTGGGGCCGTGCAGCCCACGCCGACCCCCGGCGCGTCCGCCGCCCCGGCCGCTCCCGCGCAGCCGGCGCCGTATGCGAGCGGCAAGCCCTTCGCGATCATGTACATTCCGCGTCTTGGTTTCACGTGGAACAAGCCGGTGCTCGAGGGCACCGCCACCGGCACCCTCAAGAAGGGCCTCGGCCACTATGCGCGTACCGCCCAGCTCGGTCAGAAGGGCAACTTCTCGGTCGCGGGCCATCGGCGCACGTACGGGGATCCGTTCAAGGACTTTCCCGAGCTGAGGCGGGGTGACGCGGTGGTGCTGACGGACGGGGAGACCTGGTTCACGTACAGGGTCGACAAAGGGCCCTACAAAACCGTGCCCTCGGACGTTGAGGTGATCGACCCTGTGCCACGTAAATCGGGGTACACACGTGCGGGCCGCTATCTCACGCTGACCACCTGCGATCCGGAGTGGGGACACAGCCACCGGCTGATCGTCTGGGCGCATCTCGACTCCACACAGCCTGTGGAGGCCGGGAAACCAGATGCCCTGCGCCGTTAGTCTGGTGCGGGTACGGCGTGAGACTGGTGCCGTGGTGCGACGGAAGGGACGGCATGTACGGCTGGATCTGGCGGCATCTGCCGGGGAACGCTTGGGTGAGGGCGCTGCTCTCGCTCATGCTCATCGTTGCCGTGGTCTACGTCCTCTTCCAGTACGTCTTCCCGTGGGCCGAACCGCTGCTTCCCTTCAACGATGTGACGGTGGACAACCAGTGAGCGCGCGGATTCTCGTCGTCGACAACTACGACAGCTTCGTCTTCAACCTGGTCCAGTACCTGTACCAGCTGGGCGCCGAGTGCGAGGTGCTGCGCAACGACGAGGTGTCGACGGCGCACGCCCAGGACGGTTTCGACGGAGTGCTGCTGTCACCCGGCCCCGGTACGCCGGAGGAGGCCGGGGTCTGTGTGGACATGGTCCGGCACTGCGCGGCCACCGGGGTGCCCGTCTTCGGCGTCTGCCTGGGCATGCAGTCGATGCAGGTGGCGTACGGCGGTGTCGTGGACCGTGCGCCCGAGCTGCTGCACGGCAAGACCTCGCTGGTCGAGCACCAGGGCGAGGGCGTCTTCGCGGGCCTGCCGACGCCCTTCACGGCGACGCGCTACCACTCCTTGGCCGCGGAGCCGGGGACGGTCCCGGCCGAGCTGGAGATCACGGCCCGCACGCACGACGGCATCATCATGGGCCTGCGTCACCGCGAACTCCCGGTCGAGGGTGTGCAGTTCCACCCCGAGTCGGTGCTGACCGAGCACGGTCACCGGATGCTGGCCAACTGGCTGGTGGAGTGCGGTGACCAGGGTGCCGTGGCGAGGTCGGCGGGGCTCGCCCCGGTGGTGGGCAGGGCCACGGCGTGACCGCCCTGCGCCCCGAGCGCGAGTCCGGCGCGGCCGCCTACGGCAACGCCGGCGACCAGGGGACCCCGTACGGCGAGCAGCCGTACGGGGCGCCGGGTGTGTTCGAGGACTGGCAGGGCGCGCAGGAGCCGTACGGCCAAGGGGTGCAGGAGTCCTACGGCCAGGGAGTGCCGGAGGAGTACGGCCAGGGGACGCAGGCGTACGGGGTGGCGGAGACGCAGGCCTACGCCGTGCAGGAGCCGTATGCACCCTCGTATCAGCAGCCCCCTGTCGAGGACCCCTCCATACCGTCCGGCGGTGAGTCCTTCCTGCCTCCCGTCGACGAGGAGACCGTCGCCCTGCGGATACCCGATCCGCCCCCCATGACCGGCGGCGAGTCCATATCGGCTTCTGGGGCCTCTTCCGCGCAGTCCGCTCCGCCTGCTGCCTCGGGTGGCCGGGCGGCCCGCAGAAAGGCCGCCAAGGGCCGTCACGGGCGGCACGGCGGTGTGCGGGAGGAGTCTCTGCCGGCCGAGGCGGAGGGCGACGATCGACCGCTGTCGAGGGTGGAGGCCCGTCGGCGGGCGCGCGCGAACAAGCCGGGCGCCGGTGTCATGGCCAGCCGGGCGATCGGTGAGGTGTTCATCACCACCGGTGTGCTGATGCTGCTGTTCGTCACCTACCAGCTGTGGTGGACGAATGTCCGGGCGCACGCGCAGGCCGGGAAGGAGGCGAGCAACCTCCAGCAGGACTGGGCGAGCGGCAAGCGCAGCCCGGGCGCCTTCGAGCCGGGGCAGGGCTTCGCCCTCCTCTACATCCCGAAGCTGGACGTGGTGGTGCCGATAGCCGAGGGCGTTAGCAACAAGAAGGTGCTCGACAAGGGGATGGTCGGCCACTACGGCGAGGGCGAGCTGAAGACGGCGATGCCCAGCGCGAAGACCGGCAACTTCGGGCTCGCGGGGCATCGCAACACGCACGGCGAGCCGTTCCGGTACATCAACAAGCTTCAGCCGGGCGATCCGATCGTCGTCGAGACCCAGGACACGTACTACGTCTACAAGATGGCGTCGATCCTGCCGGTGACCTCGCCGAGCAATGTGAGCGTGCTCGATCCCGTGCCCAAGGCCGGCGGTTTCACCGGTCCCGGCCGCTACATCACGCTGACGACCTGTACGCCGGAGTTCACCAGTAAGTACCGGATGATCGTCTGGGGCAAGATGGTCGAGGAACGGCCGCGCAGCAAGGGGAAGCCGGATGCGCTCGTCTCGTAAGGGCGGATGAACGTGGCAGCGACCACTGACGACACCGAGCACGCAGAGCGCACCCACGCGCCCGGATCGGCGTCCGCGCCGCGCCGCCGTCCCGGGCGGATCGCGATGGCGGTCAGTGTCTTCGGCGAACTCCTCATCACGGCGGGCCTGGTGCTCGGTCTGTTCGTCGTCTACTCGCTGTGGTGGACGAACGTCGTCGCGGACCGGGAGGCCGACAAGCAGGCCGACAAGGTCCGTGACACCTGGGCCCAGGACAAGGACTCCGGCCCTGTCGCGTTCGACAGCAAGAACGGCATCGGCTTCCTGCACGTCCCCGCGATGAGCAGGGGCGAGATCCTGGTAGAGAAGGGCACCTCGTCGAAGATCCTCAACGACGGAGTCGCCGGCTACTACACCGACCCGGTCAAGTCCGCGCTCCCGACCAGCGGCAAGAACGGCAACTTCAGCCTCGCCGCGCACCGCGACGGCCACGGCGCCAAGTTCCACAAGATCGACAAGATCGACAAGGGCGACCCGATCGTCTTCGAGACCAAGGACAAGTGGTACGTCTACAAGGTCTACGCCGTCCTTCCCGAGACCTCGAAGTACAACGTCAAGGTCCTCGGCGCCATCCCGAAGGAGTCGGGCAAGAACAAGGCCGGCAAGTACATCACCCTGACGACCTGCACGCCGGTGTACACGTCCCGGTACCGGTATGTGGTGTGGGGGGAGCTGGAGCGGGTGGAGAAGGTGGACAGCGAGCGGACGCCGCCGGAGGAACTGCGTTAGCGTGACGTGTTGTCACGCTAAGAGCTGGGCCCGAAGCCGCAACTTTCCTTTGCGGCTTCGGGCCCTTTCCGTGTTGTTGCCGTGCTATTCCAGGATCTTCAGCGGCTCCCCGGTGCTCCACTCCTCGAGTACTCCACGGTGTACGGCGGTGATGCCGGCCTCGGCGGCGATGGTCAGGGCCTCAGGGGTGAAGGGGCATGTGGCCACGTAGAGGGCCACATCCGCGCTGTGGAGTACCGTCGCCGACCCGATGAACTTCTGGACCTCGGGGCTGGTGATGTTGAGGTAGGGCGCGAACCTCTTGCACTGGACGACGAGGCGTCGCCCGTCGGCCGTGAGCCCGATGATGTCTTGGCGATGTGGCGCTCGAAGGTGTGGCCGTTCATGGCGTCCATGGCGGCCATGACTCCTACGGCGGGCCGGTCATCTCGTACTCCTTCGAGCCGTTGCAGGCGGGCGTGGTGCTGGTGGAGCCGTCGTTCGATGCGCTGGACTCCCGTCCGCAGGGCGATCAGTTCCTTGCGGTGCTCGCCTGACGTTTCGATCAGGGCGTTGAACATGGGGACGACGGTCTTGCCGAGGATGTGGGTGATGCGCTGGTCGATGCGGTCGTCGAGAGAGACGACGTCAGTGGGAGTTGGGTTTTCCACAGGCTGTGTGCGCGCCAGGTACTCCATGTCGAGGAGGTACGTGCGCACCTGGCGGGCGACTTCACTGTCGCGGAGGAGCATGGCGACGTTGAGGACGGCTCGGCGGGAGTAAATGGTGAGGCTCCGGCGCGCCTGTGGATAACTGCCCAGCGAGAGTGACATGTTGTCACTCTCAAATTTCTGCAGGTCAGCGCCTCGCAGTACGGTCAGGCCGTTGAGTTCCAGCTCTTCACGGTGCCGCTTGGTCAGCTGGCGGATCGCCTAGACAGTGACACCGAAGTACGCCGCCACCATCGCCGTCGTCACATGCATCCCGTCCGGCAGCAGCGACAGTGCCTTGACTCTGTCGAGCACGTCCGTCCGCTCCAGCACGCTGCCGCGCAGGGTCTTCGATTCGAGCAGCGCCGATTCGTTGATCACGTTCTGCCCTTCCGTTTGTGGTGTGGCCGCATGGCCAGGGCGGAGCTCCGACACCCCACCCCATCCGATCAACGAGTTGTCACATGGGAAGACACGATCGGCTAGGACACTGCTGTGCGATGGAGGCGCCGAATCGCGGCTATGGGGTGGTCCGGAACCTGATCGCGGGCACAACGGAAGCCCGAAGCCGCGCTCTATAAGCAGCTTCGGGCAGTGGTCGCGGCATACTCGTGGTCACCCTTACCGCCCGTGGCCTGTGCCACGGTCAGTAGTGAACCTTCCCGTCATGCTGCTTGGACAGGAAACGGATCCGTGCGTGATGGCCGTCAGCGAGGGTGTCTGTGATGTGCCGTTCGAGCTTGAGCGTTGTGACCGGCCCGTTGAAGCTTGGGATGTAGATGAACCCGTCCGCTTGTGCGGGGCTGGCGGCCGGGGTGCGTGAACATGACAAACAATTGCTGATCATCGGGTGAGGGAATTCACGTCGATGGCCCCGACTCCTCTACGAGGAGTCGGGGCCATCGACGTTCTGCGCAGTCGAGCCAGTCCTCTGCCCGTGCCGCTTCCTTAGTCGGAGTCGTTGCCTCCGATGATGCCGCCGTTGTTGCCGTTGCCGCCGTTGCCGAAGCCCACGGTCTGCAGCGTGATCTGTGTGGCCGCAGGGTCATCGACACCGGTGTTCGCGCCGGGGTCCTGGGCCGTCACGATCGCGGTGTCGCTCTGGTCGCTGCCGTCGGCGAACTGGATGTTGTTGAAGCCTTGCGCCTGCAGGGTCTGCCTGGCCTGCGCCACCGTCGCTCCTACGACGTTCGGAACCGCGGTCTGCTGCTGGGCCTTGCCGATGTTGATCTGGACCGTGGAGCCCTTGTCGACCGAGGAACCGGCCGTCGGCGTGGTGTTGATGACCTTGCCGACCAGGTTCGGGTCGGCGGTGTCGACCTCGACGCAGTTGCCGGTGAGGTCGCTGGACTCCATCCGCGCCTTGGCACCGTCGCAGGACTCGCCGGTGACGTCCGGGACCGTGGCCTTCTCCTCGGCCTTGGCCACGGTGAGCGTGACCGTGCTGCCCTTCTCCACTTCCTCGCCGAGCTCCGGGTCCTGCTTCAGGACCTTGCCCTCGGTCTCGGTCGAGACCTGCTCTTCCTTCTTGACCTTGAACTGGTACTTGTCGTCCTCGAGCGTTGCCTTGGCCTCGTCGAAGTCCTGGCCGAGGACGCTCGGCACCGCCACCTTCGGCGCCCCCGTAGACACCACGACCTCGACCGAACTGCCCTTCTTGACCTCGGTCGGGGGCGTGGGGCTCTGCGAGCAGATGGACCCCTTGGGCGTGGTCTCGCACGCCTTGTTCGTGGGGTCGAGGGTCAGCTCCGCGTTGTCGGCCTGCTTCTTGGCGTCTTCCAGCGTCAGGTCGACGAAGTTCGGCACCTTCACGGTGTCGTTGCTCGCGCCGCCGGAGCCGTTGACGACCCACCTGCCGATCAGTACCGCACCGACCAGCACCAGCACACCCGCGACGACCAACAGGATCGTCGAGGTGTTCGACTTCTTCTGGCGCCGTCGGTCCGGGCGGTCGTCGTAGCCGAAGCCGCCGTCGTCCGGGTTCATGGGCGGCAGCATCGACGTGGCGCCGCCGTCGGCGGAGCGCAGGGCGGTGGTCGGCTGGTCGTCCGGGTAGCCGCCGTAGCCGACGGAACCCATCGCGGCCGTGGCGGCGACGGGCTGGCCGTCGAGGCAGGCCTCGATGTCGGCGCGCATCTCGTCGGCGGACTGGTAGCGGTAGTTCGGGTCCTTGGTCAGCGCCTTCAGGACGATCGCGTCCATCTCGGGCGTGATCTCGGGGTCGAAGACCGAGGGGGGCTGGGGCTCTTCCCGTACGTGCTGGTACGCGACCGCGACCGGGGAGTCGCCGACGAAGGGCGGGCGGACGGTCAGCAGCTCGTACAGGAGGCAGCCGGTCGAGTAGAGGTCGGATCGTGCGTCGACCTGCTCGCCCTTCGCCTGCTCCGGCGAGAGGTACTGGGCGGTGCCGATGACCGCGGACGTCTGCGTCATCGTCATGCCGGAGTCGCCCATGGCGCGGGCGATGCCGAAGTCCATCACCTTGACCTGGCCGTTGCGCGTCAGCATGACGTTGGCCGGCTTGATGTCGCGGTGGACGATGCCGTTGCGGTGGGAGTACTCCAGCGCCTGGAGGATCCCGACGGTCATCTCCAGGGAGCGCTCCGGCAGCAGCTTGCGGCCGGAGTGGAGCAGCTCACGGAGCGTCGAGCCGTCCACGTACTCCATGACGATGTACGGGATCGACACGTTGTCGATGTAGTCCTCGCCCGTGTCGTAGACCGCCACGATCGCGGGGTGGTTGAGCGAGGCGGCCGACTGGGCCTCCCGGCGGAAGCGGGCCTGGAAGGACGGATCGCGCGCGAGGTCCGCGCGGAGCGTCTTCACTGCCACGGTGCGGCCGAGGCGGGTGTCATGGGCGAGGTATACCTCCGCCATGCCACCGCGGCCGAGCACCTGGCCCAGCTCGTACCGGCCGCCGAGGCGACGCGGCTCTTCCATAAGCTACCTACCAGCCCTCTCCGTCGGTCCCGACCCGCACTGATGTGCGGCCCGGAGGCTGCCGTCCGGGCCTACCGTACCCGGCTCGCTTTGTATGACCTGGCCAAGCCCGTCAGCCGATACAGGACCGGTATCGCAACGTGCGGCGATGTGAAGGCGACGTGACGGGGTTCTCACTTCTTGCTGTTGATGACCGCCTCCATCACGCTCTTCGCGATGGGTGCCGCGAGGCCGCCGCCGGAGATGTCGTCACGGACGGCGTTCTCGTCTTCGATGACCACGGCCACGGCGACCGGCGCGCTGCCGTCGTCCGTCTTGGCGTAGGAGAGGAACCAGGCGTACGGGTTCTCGCTGTTGTCGACGCCGTGCTGGGCGGTACCGGTCTTGCCGCCCACGGTGACGCCGTCGATCTTCGCGTTCTGGCCGGTGCCGTCGGAGACGACGGTCTCCATCATCGACTGGAGGATCTGCGCGTTCTTCGCCGACAGCGGCTTGCTCATCTCCTCGGGGGACGTCTTCTCGATGGCGTCGAGGTTGTGCGTCTGGAGCTCGTCGACCATGTACGGCTTCATCAGGGTGCCGTTGTTGGCGACCGCCGAGGCGACCATGGCCATCTGGAGCGGGCTCGCGGCGGTGTTGAACTGGCCGATGGAGGACAGTGCGGTCTGCGAGGGGTTCATGTCGTCGGAGAAGACCGACGCGCTGGTGCGGGTCGGCGTGAACTGCTCCTCGGTGAAGCCGAACTTCTTGGCCTCTTCCAGCATCTTTTCGTTGCCGAGGTCGGAGCCGACCTTGCCGAAGACGGTGTTGCAGGACACCCGCAGCGCCTCCCGCAGGGTGGCGTTCTTGCAGGGGATGTTCCCCTCGTTCTTCAGCTCGGTGGTGGTTTCCGGCATGGTCCACGGCAGTGGCGAGTCCGTCTTGCTGTCCGCGTCCGAGTACAGGCCGTTCTCCAGCGCGGCGGCCGCGGTGACGACCTTGAAGGTGGAGCCCGGCGGGTAGACCTCGCGCAGCGCCCGGTTGAGCATCGGGTCGTCGGCGTTGTCCTTCTTCTGGAGCTTCTTCCATGCGTCTTCGTCGGAAGTGCTGCCGCCGGCGATCGTCGAGGGGTCGTACGACGGGAAGGAGGCCAGCGCCAGGATCTTGCCGGTGGACGGCTCGATCGCGGCGACGGCGCCCTTGCCGCCCTGGGCCTTCAGACCGTCGTACGCGGCCTTCTGCGCGGCGGCGTTGAGGGTGGTGACGACATTGCCGCCCTCCTTGGCCTTGCCGGTGATCATGTCGAGGGTGTTGCGGAAGAAGAGCCGGTCGTCGTTGCCGCTGAGGATGCCGTCCTCGATGGACTCCAGCTGGTTGGCGCCGTAGGCCTGCGAGACGAAGCCGGTGACGGGCGCCCACATGGCGCCGTCCTTGTACGTGCGCTTGTACTTGAAGTCGCCCGACGTCTCCTTGTACCCGGTGATCGGGTTGCCGTCGACGATGATGTCGCCGCGCGGGGTGGCGTACCGGGCGATGGCGACGCGGCGGTTCTTGGGGTCTTCCTTGAGGCTGTCGGCCTGGGCGTACTGGAGCCAGTTGTCCCGGATGAGCAGGGTGAGGACCAGCAGTCCGCAGAAGATCGCGATCCGGCGCAGGGGCTTGTTCACGGGCGGACCACCTGGGTCATCTCGGCGTCGGGGTTGGGTGCGGGGGCCGGCGCGGGGCGGCGGGCGGTGTCGCTGATTCTGATCAGGATGCCGATGAGCGCCCAGTTGGCGATGACGGAGGAACCGCCGTACGCCAGGAACGGCATCGTCATACCGGTCAGCGGGATCAGGCCCATGACGCCGCCTGCGACGACGAAGACCTGGAGCGCGAAGGCGCCGGAGAGGCCGATGGCGAGCAGCTTGCCGAACGGGTCGCGGGCGGCGAGGGCGGTGCGCACGCCCCGCTCCACGATCAGGCCGTACAGCAGCAGCAGCGCCATGACGCCGGCCAGGCCCAGCTCCTCGCCGAAGGTGGCGAGGATGAAGTCGGAGTTGGCGGCGAACCGGATGAGCTCGGAGTGGCCCTGGCCCCAGCCGGTGCCGAGGGTGCCGCCGGAGCCGAACGCCCACAGCGCCTGCATCGCCTGCTCGGAGTGGCCGTAGACGCCTTCCTGGCTGAGCGTGTACTCGCGCATCGGGTCGAGCCAGGCGTCGACGCGCTGCTGGACGTGCGGTTCGAAGCTGGCCACGCCGACCGCGCCGACCGCGGACATCAGCAGACCGAAGACGATCCAGCTGGTCCGCTCGGTGGCGACGTACAGCATGATGACGAACATTCCGAAGAACAGCAGCGACGTACCGAGGTCGGTCTCGAAGACCAGGATCAGGATCGAGATCGCCCAGACGACGATGATCGGGCCGAGGTCGCGGCCGCGCGGCAGGTACAGGCCCATGAAACGGCGGCTGGCCAGGGCGAGCGCGTCGCGCTTGACCATCAGGTAGCCGGCGAAGAAGACCGCCAGCACGATCTTGGCGAACTCACCGGGCTGGATGGTGAAGCTGCCGACCTGGATCCAGATCTTGGCGCCGTAGGTGAGTTCGGCGCCGAGGCCCGGGACGAGCGGCAGGAGCAGCAGGACCAGCGCGCCGACCATGGAGATGTAGGTGTAGCGCTGGAGGACCCGGTGGTCCTTGAGGAAGATCATCACGACGGCGAACAGTGCGACGCCCATGGCCGTGTACAGCAGCTGGTTGGTCGCCTTGCCGCCGGCCACGCCGATCTCCCGCAGCAGCTCGGACTGGTCCAGCCGCCAGATGGCGACGAGCCCGAGTCCGTTGAGCAGCGTGGCCAGCGGCAGCAGCAGCGGGTCCGCGTACGGCGCGAACTTGCGTACGACGAGATGGGCGACGCCGGCCAGCAGGCCGAGGCCCAGGCCGTAGCTGAGCAGCCCGGCCGGGATCTCGTCGTTGATGGCGAGGCCGACGTTGGCGTAGGCGAAGACCGGGATGAGGACGGCGAACACCAGCAGGGCGAGCTCGGTGTTGCGCCGGCTCGGGGTGCCGATCGAGCCGATCGTGGACGTGTGGTGCGTCGACGTGTTGGTAGAACTGCTCATCGTGTGACGGGGCCTCTCACGGCTTGCCTACTGCGTACCGCACTGCGAGACGACCTTCTGCTCTTCCTCCGAGAGAGTCGGGCCGGGCGTGGGTGTCGGTGCGGTCGGGGACGTGGATGGATTCGGAGCCGCCGACCCCGACGGATTGGTGGGTGTCGGTGTCGCTTTGGACGTGAAGGAGGAACGGGTGGTTCCCGTGGTGCCTCCGGCCTCGCCCTCGCCTGTCTTGGAGTTGTCCGCGCTCTCGGCCGCCTGCTGCTCGGACCGCTTCTTGCACGCGGAGGCCTGAAGGGCCAGTTCGTCGATCTTCTTCTGCGCCTGCTTCAGATCGCCCTCGGCGATCGTGCCCTCCACCAGCTTCTGCTGGTACGGCGGCAGGTACTTGAGTTCGATCTCGGGATGGTCCTTCTCCACGCCCGACAACGACACCCAGGCCAGGTCCTGGCTGATGCCCTGGTAGAGCGCGACATGCTCGTCGTTGACACCGACGTAGTACTGCGTCTGCGTCCAGCGCCAGCCGCCGTAGAGTCCGCCGCCGATGACGGCCAGCGCCAGGACGCCGTAGAAGGATCTCTTCAGCCACTTCCCGCGCTTGCGCGGCTTCACGAAGTCGTCGTCGGTGTAGTCCCCGAAGCTGCCCTCGGGGACGTAGCCGGTGGTGTCGCCGGAGCCGGGCGGGCCGAACTCGCCGCCGCCGCCCTGTCCGGGGACCTGGCGGCCGAGCCCGGAGGCGCGTCCTGCCGGGGTCTGCATGATGCCGTTGTCGTGCAGCTGGAGCTGGTTCTCGGCGACCGCGCCGACCACGACCGGGGTGTCGGACAGCTGCCCGGCGAGGGTGTCGCCGGTGTCCAGGTCGAGGACGTCGGCGACGATGACGGTGATGTTGTCGGGGCCGCCGCCGCGCAGCGCGAGCTGGATCAGCTCCTGCACGGTCTCCTGCGGGCCCTGGTAGCTGGCGAGGGTGTCCTCGAGCGTCTGGTGGGAGACGACGCCGGACAGGCCGTCCGAGCAGATCAAGTAGCGGTCGCCGGCGCGGACTTCACGGATGGAGAGGTCGGGCTCGACGTGGTCGCCGCTGCCCAGCGCGCGCATCAGCAGGGAGCGCTGCGGGTGGGTGGTGGCCTCTTCCTCGGTGATGCGGCCCTCGTCGACGAGGCGCTGCACCCAGGTGTGGTCCTGCGTGATCTGGGTGAGGACACCGTCGCGGAGGAGGTACGCGCGCGAGTCGCCGACGTGCACGAGACCGAGCCGCTGGCCGGTCCACAGCAGGGCGGTCAGCGTGGTGCCCATGCCCTCGAGCTGGGGGTCCTCCTCGACCATCGCGCGCAGCTGGTCGTTGGCCCGCTGCACGGCGGTGCCGAGCGAGGTGAGGATGTCGGAACCGGGGACGTCGTCGTCGAGCGCGACGATCGTGGAGATCGCCTCGGAGGAGGCGACCTCGCCGGCCGCGGCGCCGCCCATGCCGTCGGCGATGGCGAGCAGGCGGGGCCCGGCGTATCCGGAGTCCTCGTTACCCTCCCGGATCATGCCTTTGTGCGATCCGGCGGCGAAGCGCAGTGACAGACTCATGCGCACCTCGCCCGTCGGCTCCGGGTACATCCGCACGGTGCCCACCCTCCGGTCGGGAGCGCGCCGGGGTCCGGGGTGTGGACCGCCGTTGCGTGCTCGCTCCGCTCGCTCATTGTCGTACTACTTCCGCAGCTCGATGACTGTCTTGCCGATGCGGATCGGCGCGCCCAGCGGGATCGGTGTGGGGGTCGTCAGCCGGGACCGGTCCAGATACGTGCCGTTGGTGGAGCCCAGGTCCTCGACGATCCACTGGCCGTCGCGGTCCGGGTAGATCCTGGCATGGCGGCTGGAGGCGTAGTCGTCGTCCAGCACGATCGTGCTGTCGTGCGCCCGGCCCAGGGTGATGGTCTGGCCCTGGAGCGCGACCGTCGTGCCGGTGAGGGTGCCCTCCGAGACGACCAGCTTCGTAGGGGCGTTACGGCGCTGCCGGCCTGCGGCGGGCTGCTGCTGGCGCTGCTGCGGAGGCGCCTGGCGCTGGGCCTGCTGTGCCCGGCCCGCCTCCCGGCGCGAGCCGCGCTGGGTGACACGCGTACCGAACAGGTCGCTGCGGATGACCTGCACGGCCACGATCACGAACAGCCACAGTACGGCCAGGAAACCCAGCCGCATGACCGTGAGGGTCAGCTCTGACATTGCCCCCGCTTCACCCTTCGGCTTGCCGGTAAATGATGGTGGTGCTGCCCACGACAATCCGCGAGCCGTCGCGGAGCGTAGCGCGGGTGGTGTGCTGCCCGTCCACCACGATGCCGTTGGTGGACCCGAGATCCTGGATCGTCGAGGGCGTTCCGGTCCGGATCTCGCAGTGCCGGCGGGAGACGCCGGGGTCGTCGATCCGCACGTCGGCGTCGGTGCTGCGGCCCATCACCAGCGTCGCGCGGGAGATCTGATGGCGGGTGCCGTTGATCTCGATCCAGTGACGGGTGCGGCCGCCCGCGGCCGGGGCCGCGGGACGCTGGCCGCCCGCGGGCTGCGGGTAGCCGTAACCGCCGGGGCGGCCGGCAGGCGGTGGTGCGGACGGCATGGGCGGAGCGCCCGAGGGTGCGGCAGGCGCGGCGGCCGGCGGGTAGCCGTAGCCGGGGCGGCCTGCGGGCGGTGCCGCCGGGGCGCGCTCGGGAGCCTGCTGGTTGGTGGAGGAGGCGAGCGTACGGCTGCGCACCCGGTACAGGCCGGTGTCGAGGTCGTCCGCCTTCTCGAGGTTGACCTTGATGGGGCCCATGAAGGTGTAGCGCTGCTGCTTGGCGTAGTCGCGCACCATGCCGGCGAGCTCGTCGCCGAGCTGACCGGAGTAGGGGCTCAGCCGCTCGAAGTCCGGCGTGCTCAGCTCCACGATGAAGTCGTTGGGTACGACGGTGCGGTCGCGGTTCCAGATGGTGGCGTTGTTGTCGCACTCCCGCTGGAGCGCGCCCGCGATCTCCACGGGCTGCACCTCGGACTTGAAGACCTTGGCAAAGGTGCCGTTGACCAGACCTTCGAGCCGTTGCTCGAACTTCTTCAGGACTCCCATGGGGCACCTCCTCCTAAGCTGCCGTCCTGCGTACTGCTTCTTACCTGGTACTGCTTACTGATCGTATCCACGCGCCGGTGAATCGGCTGGTTCCCCCTGTCGGCCCCGCCGACAGATGTCGACGCCTGACGAAGTTCCCTCCGGAGGTCCCCTTCGAACTCCTTCGGGGACACAGTCCTGCCAAGGATCGTAGAGGCGGCCGCAGACCAGTGTCCCGCACCTGACTGTGGACCCCGACCGGCTCCTGGGGAGACGGGCGGTACCGGTACGAGGTTGATACGTGAACCGGTACACGTTGATACGTAGCCCGGGGGTCGGACGTCTCGCCCGTCGGCCGGGCCGATGCGAGAGACGTCGCTGGTGGGCGGCTTCCCGCGGGTAAGGGATGTGAACCCACCCCGTCCACCGTGCTAATGTTCTGCGTGTCGGAGGGCGCCACACCCCAAGGGGGAAGGGCCCGAGGACACACCCAATGCGCGGGTGGCGGAATAGGCAGACGCGCTGGATTCAGGTTCCAGTGCCCGCAAGGGCGTGGGGGTTCAACTCCCCCCTCGCGCACCAGAGAAAACCGATGAACGGACCTCTGTAGGTGACGGAAGTCACCGCAGGGGTCCGTTTCTCGTTTCCCGTAGGTGTCCGGTGGCTGTGAGACATCGCACAGCCTTGTCAGGACATGTGGCAGACCCCCAGCTCGTGAGCTTTCTCACGAGTGGGGCCTGTCCTCGTTTCCCCTGTCCCCTGGCGGTCTCGGACGTACTTCTGTCTCAGACGTACTTCTGGAGCCACGGCAGCATCAGGGCCCGGGTTGCCTTCGTCCCGATGTTGTCGGAGACCGAGTCATAGGCGTGATCCATGAAGGGGACCTCGACGTACCGGTGGGTGATGCCGGCCGCTGTCAGTTTGTCGGCGAAGGCCTCCGTGTGGTCGGCAAGGATGAGGTGGTCCCGGGTGCCGTGCAGGAGCAGGGTCGGCGGGGCGGCCGGGGTGATCTGGTCGGCGGAGTCGATGGCCCTGTAGCGATCCGGGTACTGGGCGGGCGTGCCGCCGACGTACTTGTCGCCGCTGTCCTCGCCGATCGCCGTGTCGCTCACCGTGGCCGTCATGTCGACCGCGGGGTACGAGGCGATCGACGCCTTCACCTTCGGCAGCTGGGCGGCCGTTCCGCAGCTTGGCTTCAGGGTGCCCGCGTTGATCTTGTAGGCGACGTTGACGGACAGGTTGCCGCCCGCGGATCCACCGAAGGTGGCCACCCGGTTCATGTCCCAGTCGTACTCGGAGGCGTGTGCGGTGGCCCAGGTCAGGGCGCAGCCGACGTCGGCGTCCGCGGTGTTCCAGGTGTGCCGGGTCTTGGTGGCGAGTCGGTAGTCGACGTCGAGAACGGCGTATCCGTGGTCGGCGAGCCAGCTCGTGTACACCGTGGGGCCGCGGGAACCCCCGATGAAACCACCGCCGTGGATGCTGACGACCAGCGGCGCGGCCGCGGCTGACGACGTCTCGGGCAGATACAGATCCGCCTTCATCCGCTCGCCGTCCAGCGTGGCGTACGTGACGGTCCTGTCCGGTCCTCGGCCGATGGCGGTTCCCGGGGCGGCCGGCGAGAAGGCGAACCAGTCGCCCGTCGCGCCGTGCACCGAGACCACCTGCACGGTGGTGGTGGTCAGTGCCAGCAGCAGAGCCGCTCCGCTCATCGCCGAGAGGGCGACGGGCAGTCGCCGTCGGCCTCGGCGGCGCAGCGCGATCACTCCCGCGGCCAGGGCGAGGACCGCCAGGAGGACGTCCCAGGAGCCGAACAGGTCCCGGAACACGGAGATGGCGAGCACGAGACTCTGGAGCGCCAGTACGGACAGGACAGGCGACCACCAGTCGACGGGCAGAACCGCCAGCAGCTGCTCGACCAGGAGGGCCAGAGCGAGGAGCAGCATCACCACGAGGAGCGTGGTGCGGGCGAAGCGCCCGATCCGGCCGGCACTCGGCCTCGGTCGGACCGCCCGGTCTGCCTCCGCTGTGGTGGTGGTGTCGGGACCTTCAACGTTCTTGTGCATGGGGGGAGGGGCGTCTCTCGTCTCGTTGAACATGGGCAAGGGGTGGCAGCAGCTGGATTGAGGTCGATGATCGCCATCGCGGTGGACCGGGACACGCGGCAACACGCTCGGCCCGTGTCCCACACGGCTGCTCTCAGCCGAGGCCGTCCGAGGTGTCGGAGGTGTGCGAAGGGTCGTGGACGCGGCGCCATCGCTCGAACTGTTCGTGCCAGTCGGGATCCATGGGGTAGAGCCCGTCCACGCTGTGTCCGGCGCGCACCTGCTCGGTGATGAAGCGTTCGCGCCGCTCCTGTTCCTGGCAGTCGGTGATCAACTCCTCGGCCAGATCGGGCGGTACGACCACGACGCCGTCCCGGTCGCCGACGATCAGGTCGCCGGGCTGGATCAGTGCGCCGCCGCAGGCGATGGGCATACCGGTGTCCCAGGGCACATGGCGGCGGCCCAGGACGGAGGGGTGCTCCCCGCCGTGGTAGACGGGCAGGCCGAGCTCGGTGATCGCGGCGCTGTCGCGGAGCCCGCCGTCGGTGACGACTCCCGCCGCGCCTCGCTGCTGTGCGCGCAGGGCGAGGATGTCGCCGATGGTTCCGGCGGAGGTGTCGCGGCGGGCGTCCATGACGAGCACGTGGCCTGGCCGTAGCTCCTCGATCGCCCGTTTCTGGGCGTTCATTCCGTTGCCGTACTTCTTGAAGAGGTCCTCGCGCAGCGGCAGGTAGCGCAGGGTGTGGGCGACGCCGACCATGCCCGCGCCGGGCTGGGTGGGGCAGACGCCGTCGATGGACATGTGCGGCAGACCGCGCTTGCGCAGCTGCGCGCTCAGGGTCGCGACGGCCACCGACCGCAGACCGACCTCAACTTCCTTGTCCAGCAGGTCAGTCGGGACGTATGCGGTTCCGTACGCCGCCTCGCGCTCGGTCGGACCGGCCTTGGGTATCGCCCCGTACGGCTCCAGGGCGGGCCCGACGGCGACCGGGTTGCGCAGGCGTCCGGTGGACTGGCCGCCGCCGGACACCTCGACCGCCACCACGTCACCGGGGACGACGACGGAGGCGCCGGTCGGTGTGCCGGTGAGGATGACGTCTCCCGGCTCCAGGGTGACGAGGCGCGAGAGGTCGGCGATCAGCTGCTCGAAGGGGAAGAGGAGCGTGTCGGTGGTGTCGTCCTGGACCAGTTGGCCGTTGACCCAGGTGCGCAACTGGAGTGCTGCGGGGTCGAGTCGGCGGGCGTCGAGGAGGCGCGGTCCGATCGGGGTGAGGCCGTCGGCGCCCTTGGAGCGGAGGTTGGAGCCGTGGTCGGCGTGGCGCAGGTCGTGGACGCCGGCGTCGTTCGCGGCGGTCACCCAGCGCACGCACTGCCAGGCGTTCTCGAGGCTCACCCGCTGTGTGCGCGAGCCGATGACGAGGGCGATCTCCCCTTCGAAGCCGAGGAGTTCGCACCCCTCGGGACGGACGAGAGCGTCGTCGGTGCCCGCGAGCGAAGAGGGCGGCTTGAGGAAGTAGGACGGGTGGTCGGGGATCCGTCCGCGTTCCTTCGCCCGGCTGCGGTAGTTGAGGTGGACCGCGATGATCTTCGACGGTGGGTTTCCGAGGGGGTGTGTCATGTCGTCCGCCCGGGTTCAGACGCGGTCCAGGAAGTCCTGGACCTTGGTCTTGTAGAACTCGCGGTCGTAGGACTTCACGTAGGCGCCGGCCATGCGGACGGGGTCGCCGAAGAAGTAGTACTCGGCGAACCAGTCGGCGGCGGAGGCGAGTGCCATGAGGGAGCTGTTCATGGAGTCGCCGGTGCGGCAGAGCATGCCGTTGCTGTGGTCGGCCCAGACCTTGAACGCGCTGCGGTGTTTGACCAGGTCGTCGGGCGTGGTCGGGGCGAGGAACGAGGTGCCGACCCGCTCGCCCGACGTGGGGGAGGTGCAAGTGAGGACATCCCTGTGGTCGTCCGAGTGCTGGAGGTCGTACAACTCGGCGTAGGTCTGCACGACGTTGCGGAACGCGGGGTGGTCCTGGATGCCGCCCTTGAGGGTCTCGCCCTGGATGTGCACGGTGGCACCGGAGCTGGCGAGGCGTTCGAGGTATTCCTTGCCGGTACGTGCGGCCATGGTGAGGTGCTCCTGAGGGGTGTGGACGGTTGGTCAGGTGAGGTATGTGAGTTGTGCTCTCTCACGCCGCGTGCGGTGGAAGGGCGGGCCTTTCCGAGGCGGCTCCGGCGCAGCCGACGGGCGCGCGGGGTTCTCGGGCGAGGCGGGGCGGAGCACTGGGTGCGGTGCTCCGCAGGGATCGGCGAGGGCCGGAGCCGGAGGCGAATCCCGAGCGAATAATCAAAGCTTTGATTGTTTCGACCGTACTCGCCGATACCCAGGAAGGAAACCCCTGGCCGGCAAGTTCTCCGGCGTTCTGGGTGACCCGCACTCCGACCGTGAACGATGACTACCGCGCGCTCTTGATCGGCACCACCGCGAGCGCGCCGAGGACGATGGCCACCAGGGAGCCGACGAAGAGAGCGGAGTAGTTCGGCCCCGCGTTCCCGATCGCCAGCATCCCTGTCGCCAGGACGGGGACGAGGACCTGGGGCAGCTGGTAGGACAGTGCGACGACGGCAAGCCCGGTTCCGGCGTCGGCGGAGGCCGGGAGCAGCTCCGTCATCATGGCGACGTCCACGGAGACGAAGGCTCCCTGGCCCATCCCGGCGAGGGCGACTCCTACGGTGAACATGGCCAGGTCCGGGGAGAACAGACTGATCAGCAGTCCGACCGCGGTGAACAACGCGGCGAACAGGACGATCGGCTTGCGTCTGCCGGTGCGGTCGGAGATCCAGCTGAAGACCAGGCTGGTGACGACGCTGCCCACGAAGTACACACCCAGTACGGTTCCCTGCGCCGCGGCGGCTTCGTCGGTGGCGATGCCGAGGTGATCGGTCAGGAAGTACAGCAGGTAACTGAGCACCGCCAGCAACGACATGGTGACGAGCAGCCGGCAACCCCATGCCCAGGCGAAGTCCTTGTGCCTCACCGGGTTGATCCAGTAACTGCGCAGCAGGCTCCGCCAGTCCACGGGCACCCGCTCGGAGCGCACGATGTCCCGTAGGACCAGCACCGTGCCGACATTGACGACGAGCGCGAACGCCGCCGGAACGCCGAACCAGTACAGCGGATTCCCGGGCAGCACCCCGACCAGCCAACTGCCTGTGGGCAGGGCGACGGCGGTGCTTATCCCGAAGGACGCCGCGACACGGGCCCGGATCCTGGCCGGTATCTGTTCGGCGAGCAGGGCGTTGAGGGCCATGTTCGTGGCGCCGAATCCGGCCTGGGTGATGCTCCAGCCGACGATGATCCACGCGGTGTTCGGCGCGGACGCGAGCACCAGCATCCCGAACACGCCGACGAGGGTGCCGCCGAGGATGAAGGGCCGCCGGATGCCGGCGCGTGCGGTCGAGGCGTCGCTGAGGCGGCCGAGCGGGGCCGTCACCAGGATCACCACGATGCCGCCGACGGCGATGGTCGCGGAGAGCAGCTGGGTCTTGTGTTCGGGGTCCAGTGCGGACAGTCGCAGGGGGATGCTGACCGCGGCTGCCGAGAGACCGGCGAGTGCCGCACCGAAGTAGGCGAGCAGGAACAGGGGCAGGAACGTCGCAGGCTGTCGCCGGCCCCGGAACGCGGCTGCGGTCGTGGCCGGCGGCGATTCGATGATCTCGGACATCATTGTCCTTCGCTCTCGGGCGGTTCTGATCAGTCGTGCAGCGTGCGCAGTGCCTCCGCAACAGCCGCTTGTGCAAGTCGCGCGGTGCCGGAGACCCGCTCGTACATCCCGCCCTCGTGGGGCAGGCCCAGCATCCGCAGCGCTGCCACCGGCACTCCGGCATCGGCGAGTGCCGCCGCGTATGCCTCGCCGTCGTCGCGGAGCGGGTCGCATTCCGCGGTGAAGACGTACGCGGGCGGCAGTCCCTCGAAGCTCTTGGCGCGCAGCGGCGACACAAGGGGGTCGAGCCGGTCCTCGGCCCGGGGCACGTACCAGGCGAGGGACATCTCAAGGTGTGCCAGTTGTTCCTCGGTGAGCCCCTCGACGCCGCGTTCCCTGGGACCGAGCGCCAGGTCGACGGCGGGGACCTCCAGAATCTGCATCGACAGCGGATGCCGTGCCCGGTCGCGGTTGAGCTGGGTCAGCGCGGCCACCAGGGTTCCGCCCGCGGACTGTCCCGCGAGCGCGATGCGCGTCGGGTCGACACCGAGGGAGCCGGCCTCGCGTACCAGCCAGTCCAGCGCGGCCCAGCCCTGCTCCAGCGCGGTCGGGTAGGGATGCTCCGGCGCCAGCGCGTAGGAGACCGCCGCGACGACGACGCCCGCCCTGGCTGCCCGCAGGGCGCACATGGCGTCGACACTCGGATGGTGCAGGCCGCCTTGGATGAAGGCGCCGCCGTAGAAGTGCAGACAGGCCGGGAGGCTGAGGTCGGCGGTCGGCTCGCGCGGGTAGTACAGGCGCACGAGCACGTCCGGCCGGCCTGTCACGGGTATGACGTGCTCGCGGACGGGCAGCCGCGGCCCGGTCGGACCGAGGTGCGGGTACACCGCCTGCTCGTACTGGAAGGCACGCGCGCGTTGCTCCTGCGGGTCCGTCGACAGCGCCGGGACGGGGACGCCCAGCGCGGCGATCGTACGGATCAGGTTGGGGTCGATCGGCATGGTGCGCCTCCGGTCAGTACGGGATGCTCGCGGACCTGCGTGCCCGGCTGCGCAGGAATTCTCCGACCCGGTCCTGCCATTCGCGCGCGATCGCGGACGTCCGGGTGAGCGCTCCGCTCCCGTGGAGTTGCCCGGGCGCACGCCAGGTCCGGACGGGCACACCGGCCTCGGCGAGCCGGGTGGCGTAGGCCTCGCCGCTGTCCCGCAGCGGGTCGAGTTCGGCGGTGATCACCAGAGCGGGCGGCAGGCCGGTGAGGTCGGGGACTTCGGCCGGCGCGGCCCAGCCCTCGGCGGGACCGGACACACCGAGGTACGCCGCGTGCAGGTCGGCGATGTCCGCGCCGAAGTCGCCCAGCGCGCTGTACGCGCGGTAGGAGTCGTCCTGCTCGAAGTCCAGGCTCACCCCCGGGACCTCCAGCACCTGATGATCGAGGCGGAGGCCGCGGTCGCGGGCGTGCACCGCGACCAGACCGGCGAGGTTGCCACCCGCCGAAACGCCGCCCACACCGATGCGGTCGGGGTCGATCCCGAATTCGCCGGCCGACTCGATGAGCCAGGTCAGGGCGTCGAGGCAGTCCTCGAGCCCGGCGGGGAAAGGATGCTCGGGGGCGAGCCGGTAGCCGACGTCGAAGATGTCGATGCCGCCGGCGACGGCCCGGCTCCGCGCGATCCGCTCGTTGACCACCTCGTGGACGCTGCCGAGGACGAAGCCCCCGCCGTGGAAGGCCAGGTGTGCCGTGCGCGGCCCGTCCGCGTGCGGCGGCCGGTAGTGCACGACGGTGATCTTCCCGGCGCGGGTGGGTACGCGGTGCTCGGTCACCTCGCACTCGGTGGGGCCGGGGAGGGTGAACCGCGTGGCGAGAGCGTCCGAAAGCTCTCGTGCCGCGCGCCGCCGCCGGGCCCAGTCGGGCGACTCCAGGTCGGGCAGCCCCGCGACGATCCCGCCGAGGGAGGCGAACGAGTCCACCACGGCCGGCTCACAGCCCGCCGCCCGGGCGAATGCCAGGTAATCCGTCATCGAACCTCCATCGAAGTGCTTCGACGAAGCACTTTAAGGCGGGTTCGAGTCACGGTCAATGACGGGGAGACGGGTGCCTGAGCCGGTGGGCTAGGGTGACTGCGTGGGGAGCTCGGGTGTGACGATCTACCAGGTGGCCAAGACAGCCGGTGTCAGCATCTCGACGGTCTCGCTCGCCCTCAATCACCCGGATCGGGTCAGTGTGTCGACCCGCGAGGAGATCATCAGGGTCGCGGGCGAGCTCGGCTACCGGCCCGGCGCGACGGCCTCCGCGCGAGCCCGGCGCCGTACCGGCCGGATCGCCGTGCTGGCGCCGTTCAGCAGCTATGGGACGTACCGGACCCGGCTCGTCGGCATCCTCCAGGCATTCCGTCCCGACGACGTCGAGGTCGTCGTGCTCGATGCCCCGTCGGCCGCCGAGGCGGACTCGCCACTGCTGGAGACCCTGCCCGTACGCGGCGATGTCGACGGTCTGCTGATCATGGGCATCCCGCTCGGCGAGCAGGGCGTCGACCGCCTGCGGCAGTGGGGGCCGCCGACCGTGCTGGTCGACTCCGCGCACCCCGCCTTGAGCACCGTCACCTTCGACGACGAGCAGGCGGGGTACTTGCTGGCCACCCATCTGCTCAGTCGCGGCCATCGGCGACTGGGCCACCTGCACGAGCCCCAGCGCTCGGAGGCCTACGTCTCCGCCGGCATGCTCCGCCACGAGGGGATCCACCGTGCGCTGCGCGAGGCGGACGGTGCCGAGCCCAGCTGTGAGGAGCTCGTCCTGGCCGACAACGGTCTGTCCACGGCCCGGGCGTTCGCGGCCGAGTTCGTCCGGCGGACCGACCGGCCGACCGCCGTCATCGCCCACCACGACGTCCTCGCTGCGGGCTTCCTCGCGGGGCTGCGCGCCGCCGGGACCGAGGTGCCCGACCAGGTCGCCGTCGCGGGCTTCGACGACGGACCGCTCGCGGAGGGGCTCGGCCTCACCACCATCCGGCAGCCGTTCGCCGAGTCCGGCCGCCGCGCAGCCGAACTGCTCCGCTCACTGATCCAGGCACCGCAGCAGACCCCCGGGCGCACGCTGCTCCTGCCGGAACTGATCGTCCGCGAAACCACCTGAGCCGACGGGCCGACGGAGCGTGTCACGGCGGCCGCCCGCGCGCACTCGGCGGCCGTCCCCAGTCGCTCGCCACTCGCACTCCCTCGCCGGCCACCCTTGCTCGCTTGGCCGCCAGTCGCACTCCCTCGCCGGCCACCCTTGCTCGTTCGGCCGCCAGTCGCACTCCCTCGCCGGCCACCCTTGCTCGTTCGGCCGCCAGTCGCACTCCCTCGCCGGCCACCCTTGCTCGCTCGGCCGCCAGTCGCACTCCCTCGCCGGCCACCCTTGCTCGCTCGGCCGCCGCCCGCGCTCGCTCGGCGTCCACTCGCGCTCGCTCGGCGGCCGTCCCCGCTCGCTAGGCGGCCACCCGCATTCGCTCGCCGGCCACCCCTGCTCGCTCGGCGGCAGTCCCAGGTCGCTCGGCGTCCAGTCGCGCCCGCTCGGCGGCCGCCCCTGCTCGCTCGCCGACCACCCCCCTCACTCGCCGGCCAATCAAGCCCCGTCGGCCACGCCCCCGCGATCGCGGCAGAATTCCACGAACGCCTCTGCTCGTCGGTTGAGTCGTATTGCCCTCGGCCAGGCGACCAGCACGCGCTGTGGGTCGATGGGTTCGGCGATCTCCTTGATGACCACCTGGTTGCCCTCGTACGTACGGTCGTTGGCGGGGCGCTGGACCAGCAGGGCGTAGCCCATCCCGCGGCCCACCAGTGCGCGGGTGAGTTCGAAGGTGCTCGGTCGGTAGCGCACGTAGGGGACGACTCCGAAGCGCTCGAAGAGCGCCAGGGTGTTCTGCGAGCTGGGCGGAGCGTCGAGGAGGACCATCGGGTCGTCGGTGAGGTCGACCAGTGACACGCGGGCTTCCCCCGCGAGGCGGTGGTCGGCCGGCAGCAGGATGTGCGGCCTCATCGTGCCGATGACGGCCCGTGCGACCTCGGGCTGGATCTCCATGTCGTAGAGGATCGCCAGATCGAGTTCGCCGTTGAGCAGGCGTCGTTGGAGTACGTCCTGGGTGCCCTCGACGAAGTCGAGAGTGAGGCCGGGGTGCAGCTTCGAGAACTCCTGGAGCAACGCGGGAAGCATGGTCGGCCCCAGCGTCACGTAACAGCCGATCGAGAGAACGCCGGTCAGGGCGGCGCCGCCCGACGCCGCGCTGCCCAGGTCCTGGGCCCGGCGCAGCAAGTCGCGGGCGTGCCGGAGCACTTGGGCGCCGGACGGCGTGAGCGTGACGCCGTGCGCCTTGCGGCGCACCGCGAGCTGAACTCCGAGCGCCCGCTCCAGCTCGGTCAGTGACTGGGACAGGCCGGGCTGCGAAACGCGCAGTCGGGCGGCCGCGTCGCTCAGGGTGCCGGCTTCCGCGATGGCGACGAAGTACTCCAGCTGGCGAAGGGAGAACTTGATCTCACTCATTGGCTCACCTTATTGCACCTTATTGATTCACCTTATGTGTCTCACAGTTTTCTTGTCTCTTTCCAATGTATGTCGCCGCTGTCACAGTGAAAGCGAGCCGCCGACGCCGTGATCAAGCACCTGGATCCGGCCATCGAGACACATCCCGCAGGAGCATCCCGTGAGAGCACGACACCCGGGCATCAGTCCCCTCAAAGTGGCAACAGCGAGTTTCGTGGGCACCGCCGTCGAGTGGTACGACTACTTCATCTACGGCATGGCCGCCGCGCTGGTCTTCGGCCCGCAGTTCTTCCCCGACCTGTCGCCCGCGACCGGCACCCTGGCCGCCTTCGCCACCTACTCGGTGGGTTTCCTCGCCCGTCCGCTCGGCGGTGTGGTCATGGGCCACTTCGGCGACCGGGTCGGCCGAAAATCGATGCTGGTCACCTCGCTCGTCCTGATGGGCACGGCGACGGTCGGGATCGGTCTGCTGCCGACGTACGACACCGTCGGCGTATGGGCGCCCGTGCTGCTCGTGACCCTGCGATTCGTGCAGGGCATCGGCGTCGGCGGCGAGTGGGGCGGTGCCGTCCTGATGGCCGTCGAGCACGCGCCCAGGAACAAGCGCGGCTTCTACGGCAGCTTCCCGCAGATGGGTGTGCCGGGCGGCTTGATCCTGGCCAACGTGGTCTTCCTCGTCGTCTCCAACAACCTCACCGACCAGGCGTTCGAGGACTGGGGCTGGCGGGTGCCGTTCCTGGCCAGCGGACTGCTCGTCGTGGTCGGCCTGGTGATCCGGATCAGCATCACCGAGAGCCCGGAGTTCGAGAAGGTCAAGGACGCCGGTGAGGTCGACCGCAAGCCCATCGTCACCGTCCTGAAGGAGCACCCCGTCCAGGTGCTGCTCGCCGCCGGCAGCTTCATGGGCAACAACACCGTCGGCTACGTCTTCATGTCCTACCTGCTGAGCTACGGCACCACCGAACTCGGCCTCTCCCGCAGCCTGATGCTCACCGTCACGCTCATCGGAGCCGTGGCCTGGCTGGCCGTCATCCCGTGGGCCTCCGCCCTGTCCGACCGCCACGGCCGCCGCCGGGTGCTGCTCTTCGGCTCCACCGGCCTCGCCGTCTGGACGGCCGTGCTCTTCCCCCTCGTCGACACCGCGACCCCCGCGCTGGTCCTTGTCGGCATTCTGGGCACGGCGATCTTCCTCGGTATCACCTACGGCCCCATCGCCGTGCTGTTCTCCGATCTGTTCTCGGCCAAGGTCCGCTACAGCGGCGCCTCCCTCGGCTATCAGGTCGGGTCGATCCTCGGCGGCGGGCTCGCGCCGACGCTGGCCACGGCCCTGTACGCCGCCGCCGATTCCTCCGCCCCCGTGACCGCCTACCTGGTCGTCGTCTCACTGGTCAGCCTTGTCTGCCTGGCCGTGGTGACCCGCGACGTCCGCACGCGCGTCCCGGCGGCGGACACCCCCGCCGCCAGTGACGCCGGCACCCAAATCCCCCACAGTGCAGAGAAGACGAGGTCTGTTCCTGATGCGCCCTAAGAAGAAGATCGTCATGGCGGCCGCGGCCGCCATGACAGTCGCAGCACTCACCGGCACCGGCATCGCGACCGCTGAGACGACGGACGCCGCTGCTCGCAAGATCACCGGCACGCTGCCCGACGGATCCACCTATCTGTTCGAAGTACCCGCCGACTGGAACGGCACCGTCCTGCTCTACTCCCACGGTTACAACGCCGGACCGTCCAACCCGGCCCAGGACGCCAGCTCGCCCGAAGTGGGCAAGGAACTGCTCGCGGACGGGTACGCACTCGCCGGTGGGTCCTTCCCCGGTGTCGGGTGGCAGACCCCCGACGCGCTGGGCTCCCAGATCGCCGCGCTCGACAAGTTCGCGACACAGGTCGCCCCGCCGCGACGCGTGATCGCCGCGGGCGGGTCCATGGGCGGGGAGATCACCACGTTGCTGTCCGAGCAGTACCCGGACAAGATCGACGGCGCGGTCGCGATGTGCCCCGACGTCGCCGGCCCGGTGCCGTGGTTCAACACCTACCTCGACGGCGCGTTCACCATGCAGACCCTGCTCGACCCCGACGGGACCGTCCCGCTCGTCGACATCTCCGACGCGGCCGCCGCCCAGACCTACTGGACGAAGCTCGTGAAGACCGCACAGGAAACGGCGGAGGGCCGGGCGAGGCTGGCGCTCGCGGCGTCCTTCACCACCCTGCCGACGTGGTCGCAGCCCGGCACGACCGAACCCGCCAGTACCGATTACGCGGCCCAGGAGCGCAACCAGTACTACAGCCTCAGCACCACCTTCACGGCGTTCCAGTCGGCGGTGCGCGCGGACATGGAGTCCAAGGTGGGCGGTGCGTTCTCCTGGAACACCGGGGTGGACTACGGCGAGCTGTACAGCGGTCTCGGCAAGGGCGCGAAGGCCGAGGTCAACGCCCTCTACAAGGAGGCCGGGCTCAGCGTCAAGAGCGATCTGGGCGCGCTCCAGGCCGCCCCGCGGGTCGAACCCAGCGACCCGCAGGCGATCGCCAAGATGAACGAGTACGCCCCGACCGGCTCCTCGCAGATGCCGATCCTGACCGTGCACACCACAGGGGACGACGCCGTCTTCCCCAGCCTGGAAACGCCCTACGCCGCCAAGGTGCGCGCCAACCAGAACAGCGCACTGCTCCGGCAGACCTACGTGTCCGCCCCGGGGCACTGCAACTTCACCACCGACGAGCAGATCGCCGCGATCAAGACGGTGGACCAGCGCCTGAGCACCGGCGCCTGGCCGAGCACGAGCCCTTCGGCCATGAACAAGCGCGCGGCCGACAACGGCACCGACTCCTCGCACTTCGTGTCCTTCCGGCCGGACCCCCTGCCGCGGCCGGAGCTCTACCCGTCGGCCCGTAAGCGGTAGGCGTCCCGCGGGGCGCGGTGGGCAACCGCGGGGACGCGACCCAACCTTGGGTTGATCCCTGGGGCAGGCGCGCGTTAAGTGAGTCGATGGGAGCCACTCATGGACCTCACCTCGCTCCACGGCGACCTCGACCGGAATTCCGAACAGCCGCTCCACATCCAGCTGTACCGGCGGTTCCGTGAGGCGATCCTCGACGGCCGACTGCCGTCGGGGACCCGCCTGCCGGCCTCCCGCGCGCTCCAGGAGCAGCTCGGGGTCGCCCGGAACACGGTGCTCAACGCCTACACGCAGCTTTTCGCCGAGGGCTACATCGAAGGACGGCAGGGCTCGGGAACGTACGTGTCCCGGGTCCTGCCGGACGACTTGATGTCGCCGGCGCGGCGGCGGTCCACCCGCGTGAGCGAATCCGCGCCCAAGGAACCCCGGCTCCTGTCCCGGCGGGGCCAACTGCTCGCGCAGTCCCCCACGATGCCGAGCGTGGAGTGGCGCAAGCCGCGCCCGTTCTACCCGGGCGTTCCCGCCTACGACCGCTTCCCGATGCGGATCTGGCGACGGCTGTGGAACCAGTGTCTGTCGGACCCGGCGCCCGACCTGCTCGGCTACCGCACTCCGCACGGCTACCGGCAGCTCCGAGTCGCCGTCGCCGAACACCTCAACGCCGTCCGGGGCGTCGACTGCGATCCCGACCGCGTCATCATCGTCAACGGCTCGCAGCAGGCCATCGATCTCGCCGTACGCGCCCTGCTGGACCCGGACGACGAGGTCTGGATCGAGAACCCGTGCTACCCCGGCGCCCGCAGCGCCCTGCTCGGAGCGGGCGCCAGGCTGGTGCCCGTGGAGATCGACGACTGCGGGATGGACGTAGAGCTCGGCATCCGGCTGAGCCCGCGGGCGCGGATGGCGTACGTGACGCCGTCACACCAGTACCCGCTCGGCCCGACCATGAGCGTCGCTCGTCGCATGCAACTGCTGCACTGGGCCGCGGAGCACGAGTCGTGGATCGTCGAGGACGACTACGACAGCGAGTTCCGCTACTCCGGTCGGCTCCTCCCCGCGCTCCAGGGTCTGGACACCACGGGCCGGGTGATCTACATCGGCACGTACAGCAAGGTGCTGTTCCCCGCGATCCGGCTCGGGTACATCGTCGTCCCCCCGGACCTGGTCGAGGGGTTCCTCGCGGCCCGTGCGATTCTCGACCGCCACCCCGCGACGCTCGATCAGGCCGTCCTCGCGGACTTCATCGCGGACGGCCATCTCGCGCGCCACATCCGGCGGATGCGGACCCTGTACGCCGCCCGGCAGTCGGCACTGATCGATGCCGTCGCACACCATTGCGGCGATCTGATCACCCTGGCGCCCGACGACACCGGCATGCACCTGATCGGCTGGCTCGCCGAGGGTCTGCGCGACACCGAAGTGGCCGCACGCTGTGCGGAGTTCGGGATCTCCGCGCCTCCCCTGTCGCCGTACTACCACGAGGGACGCGCTCCGCGAGAGGGTCTCCTGCTCGGCTACACCGGCTTCGACACCGACGCCCTCGAGGCCGGGGTGTCGGCGCTCGCGAAGGCGCTGCGCGCGGCCCGGGGATGACCGATGCGGCCGCCAGGACCTTGCTTTGGTCTCATCCGCGGGCACGGAATTGGATCCTGACAACAGTCCTCGCCCATTCATAGCCTGGGGTCCATTCAGGCACCGGATGATTGGACTCCCTCCCGTGATTCGCCCCAGCTCCACAGCCCTGGTCTCCGGCGAGGTCTATGTGCCGGGCCTGTCCACGGAGTACGTCGTGGACACCTACGGTGTTCCTGCCGAGGATGTCGCGAAGCTCGCGTCGGCGGAGAACCCGCACGGCGCCTCGCCCAAAGCCATGGCGGCCGTCGCGGAGGCACGCAACCGGCTGGACCTCTACCCCGACTGGACCGCTCTCGCGCTGCGCCGGGCCATCGGGGAGAAGTACGGCTTCGACCCCGAAGGGGTGGTGTGCGGCTCCGGGGAGACCGAGGTCATCTCCATGGTGATCCGCGCCTTCGCGGCACCCGACGAGCCCGTACTGATGCACGCGCCCTGCTTCCCGCTGTACCGGATCTACGCCGAGGCCGAGGGCCGCCGGCCGGTCTACGTCCCGATGGGCGAGGACTTCGACCTGCAGATCGAGCTCTACCTGGACACCCTGAAGAAGACCGCCCCCAAGATCGCCTTCCTCACCAATCCGCACAATCCCAGCGGCCGGATGCTGCCCGAGGCGGATGTCCGCAGGGTGCTGGAGGCGGCGCCCGGGCACACTCTGGTGGTGCTCGACGAGGCGTATGTCCACTATGCCGAGGCGACCTTCGGAATGGACCTGCTGCGGGAGTTCGACAACCTGATCGTGCTGCGCACCCTGTCGAAGGCCTTCGGCCTGGCGGGCCTGCGGGTGGGGTTCGGCATCTCCGCCAATGTGGACCTGATCCGGCCGCTGCGGCTGGTCAAGCCCACTTGGAACATGGGCCAGATGCAGATCGCCGGCGGTGTCGCGGGCATCGATGACGACGACCACGTCGCCCGGGCCGTGCGGACCGTGGTGGAGATGCGCGAGTACGTGACCGCGGGCGTGGACGCCCTCGACGGGTTCCGCGCCGTTCCCGGCTCGCGCGCCAACTTCTTCCTGACCGAGATCCTCGACCCGGAACTGGACTCGACACGCGTCTTCAAGGAGCTGCTCGCACGCGGGGTGATCGTCAAGGACGGTTCCGACATCGAGGGGCTCGGCTCGCGCTATCTGCGGGTGGACGTGAACCTTCGCAAGCACATGGACCGGTTCCTCCGGGCACTCCGTGATATCCGCGTCGGCTGACGATCCTGGTCGAGGAGCAGCGGGCAGAGCAGAGGCTCCCCACCGGACGAAAGCCCCGCAGGTCTCGGACCCGCGGGGCTTTTCCGTTGTCCGGACGGCCGGGGCCGCCTACGCCGCGAAGCGCTGCGCCAGCTTCTTGGCCTTGGTGGCGGCGTCATCGAGGGCGCGTTCGCGGGAGGCCTCGAAGAGCGGGACGAGCTCGGCCATCGCCGGGTTGTGCGGGGCCAAGGTGAGCTCCGGGACGATGAAGTCGAGGTCCATGGCGAGGGTGTCGGTGAAGATCGTCGACAGGTAGTTCTGCACGTACTCGTAGCCCTCGCGCGGGGTGCCCGGACCGTAGGCGCCGCCGCGGCTCGCGACGACGGTGACCGGGGTGCCCTTGACCTTCGAGTCCTCGGTGGCCGCGGTGCGGCCCATCAGGATCACGTGGTCCAGCCAGGCCTTCAGGGTGGACGGGATCGCGAAGTTGTACATCGGGGCGCCGATCAGCACGGCGTCCACCCGCTCCAGCTCCTCGATCAGCGTCAGGCGCTCCGTGAAGGCGGCCGCCTGCTCGGGGCTGTGCGCGGCCGGGTCGGCGAAGCCGGCGGTGTGGGCGTCGGCGGTGATGTGCGGGACGGGCTCCGCGGAGAGGTCGCGGTAGATCACCGTGCCCTCGGGGTGCTGTTCCTCCCAGGTCGTCCGGAAGGCGTCCGTGACGGCGCGGGACGCGGAGGCTCCGTGGGGGAACACGGACGAATCGATGTGCAGAAGCGTGGCCATGGGGGTCTCCAGGAAGAGGGGGGCCGTACGGGGACGACAGAGAGAGATGCCCGTACGAAGATGCAGTAACTGAGTTTTCGTACTCGACTATGAATAACACAGGTACTTACTTTTTTTCATCCCCTTGTTTCCGGGGCAGTACCCTGAAGCCATGGCGGGTGAGCAGATTCACGACGAGTCGATGTGCAAGCGGGTGGACGGCGGCATCAGCCGTGTTTTTCTGCTGCTCGGCAAGCGCTGGACCGGCCCGATCGTGTCCGTGCTGGTGGACCAGCCGGCGCACTTCGCCGATCTGCGCCGGGCCGTCCCCGGGATCAGCGAGCGCATGCTCTCCGACCGCCTCACGGAACTCGGCGCCGCGGGACTCGTCGTGCGCGAGGTCGACGACGGGCCGCCGCTGCGGGTTCTGTACCGGCTGACCGACGCGGGAGCGGCGCTGAAGCCTGCTCTTCAGGAGCTCGGGGACTGGGCGGCGAAGCATCTGCCCGAGGGCGGGCGGGACGGCGGCTGTTAGCGCCGCGTGCGGTGGGCCTCCACAGGGTGGAGTTGTCCACAGGTGTGGAGTTGTCCACAGGGTCTGACGCGTTTCGGCCGGCGGTTGTACCGTCGGCACGAGTTGATGTTCGTGCTTGTACGCGTCTACGCGCGTACGGGGGAGGCGGTCGGTGTGACCCAGGTGGATGCGGGAGCGGCTGAGGCGGTCCAGAGGGCTGCCGTGAGTGCCCGGGCGGCGCGTCGGCTGCCGCGCGTGCAGGGCTTCGCCGAGTGGTCCGCCGCGGGGGCGCAGTCGCCCAAGGAAGAGGGGAAGGCGCTGCGGAAGCTGGTTCCGCGGCACACGCACTCCGCACTCGACGCGGACGACTCCCGCCCCGACGCGGTGAGCGCCGTCGAGGAGTCCAGCCGCGGCCGGCTCCCCGAGCTCACCCCGCTGCGGATCGGCCGCATGGCCGCGACCCCCTTCGCCTTCCTGCGCGGCTCCGCGGGCCTGATGGCCTACGACCTGGCCCGCACCCCCATGACCCGGATCCGCGCCCAGATCTGCGGCGACGCACACGCGGCCAACTTCGGGCTCTACGGCGACGCACGCGGCAGCCTGGTCATCGATCTGAACGACTTCGACGAAACGGTCCACGGCCCCTGGGAGTGGGACCTCAAGCGGCTCGCCGCCTCACTGGTGCTCGCGGCCCGTGAGGCGGGCGCCGGCGAGGACACCTGCCGCAAGGCCGCGCACGACACGGTGGGCGCCTACCGCCGCACCATGCGGCTGCTGGCCAGGCTCCCGGTCCTGGACGCGTGGAACGCCATCGCGGACGAGGAGCTCGTCTCCCACACCGACGCCCATGACCTGCTCGGCACGCTGGAGCGGGTCGCCGAGAAGGCGCGGGCCAACACCAGCGGGCGCTTCGCGGAGAAGTCGACGGAGCCGACCGAGGACGGCGGGCGGCGCTTCGTCGACGCCCCTCCGGTGCTGCGACAGGTGCCGGACGCGGAGGCGGCGGCGGTGGCAGCGGGTCTGGAGGAGTATCTGACGACGCTCTCCGAGGACCGCCTCCCCCTCCTGGCCCGGCACGCGGTGCACGACGTGGCCTTCCGCGTGGTCGGCACGGGCAGCGTGGGCACGCGGTCGTACGTCGTGCTGCTGCTGGACCACCGTGGCGAGCCGCTGGTGCTTCAGGTGAAGGAGGCCAGGTCCTCCGTGCTGGTTCCGCACCTGGTGACGGCGGGGTTCGAGGCGCCGGAGGTGGGCCACGAAGGCCGCCGGGTGGTGCTCGGCCAGAAGCGGATGCAGGTCGTCAGCGACATCCTGCTGGGCTGGACGACGGTCGACGGACTCCCCTTCCAGGTACGCCAGTTCCGCAACCGCAAGGGCAGCGTCGACCCCGCCGCCCTCTCCACCGATCAGATAGACGACTACGCCCGTATGACCGGCGCCCTCCTGGCCCGCGCCCACTCCCACAGCGCCGACCCCCGCCTGGTCTCCGGCTACTGCGGCAAGAACGAGGAACTGGACGAGGCGATGGCCACCTTCGCCGTGGCCTACGCCGACCGCACGGAGGCCGACCACGCGGAGCTGGTGGCGGCTGTGCGGGCGGGGCGGGTTGCGGCGGAGACGGGGGTCTGACGGGGCCGGGATCGGGCGGGACCCGGGGTTCGGTGGGTGCCCGGCGGGGCCCGGCTTTCGATGGATGCCGGCTGCGCTCGGCCTTCGGCGGGTCGGCCATGGGCGGTGCCGTGCGGTGAGGCCGTCGGGCCGGGCGTGCCGTGGCCTACGCTGGGCGGGTGACGAGGTCGGAAGCTGAGCAGGGTGGGGTTGCCGGAGGGGCCGGGGTGACGCCGGAGGACGGTGTGCCGTCGGCCGAGGCCGAGGACGGTGCGCCCGGGCTCCAGGACACCGGCGCCCCCTCCGAGGACGCCGCGCCCCGTCCCGAGGAGCGGCTGGAGCGGGCGGTGCTGGCCGCTGAGCAGGCGCTCATCGAGTACGAGATCGCGATGGAGACCTTCCGTGTGGAGGTGGAGAACTTCTCGCGGCTGCACCATCAAAGGCTCGGTCCGATGTACGCCCGGCTCGACGAGTTGGACGCGCGGATCGCCGAGGCCGTGGCCGCCCGCACCGGAGATCCCGAGGACGTGCGCAAGGCGGACGAGGCCCGGGCCCGGGTCATGCCGATGCCGGGGGTCGAGGAGCTGTTCCACGGCTGGATGGACGGGGACGGACTGTTCCCGGAGGCCGCCGCGATGCTCACCGATCAGCCGGTACGGCCCCCACAGCGCGTGCGTCCCAGCGACGAGGCCCGCAAGCTCTACCGCGAGCTGGCCCGCAAGGCCCATCCCGACCTGGCCCAGGAGGAGGGCGAGCGCAAGCGGCGTGAGGAGTTCATCACGCGCGTCAACGCCGCCTACGCCCGCGGCGACGAGGCCCTGCTGCGGGAGCTGTCCGCGGAGTGGGCCGCGGGGCCGGTCCCCGAGGAGCGGCGGCCGAGCCCGGCCGAGGAGCTCTACGCCCGCCTCGAATGGCTCGCCCAGCGCAAGGAACTGATCGCCATCGTCGCCCGGGAACTGGAGGAGAGCGCGATCGGCGCGATGCTCCGGCTGGCACCGGACGACCCCGACCGTCTCCTGGAAGAGGTCGCCGAACAGCTTCTGGCCCAGGTCGCCGAGCGCGAGGCGAAGCTGGCGGAGCTGCTGCGCTGACCGGAGTTGGTGACGTCGGCCGGGGTTCGTGGGGGATTGTCGGGGATCGCCGGGCTGCGTCGATAGGGACCTGGGCTGTGTCGATGTGTGGCTCCGCCGCGATGGGGGTCCCCGCGAGAGCGGGCCGAGAGTGGGGAGCGACCGGCACGCCGGACCCGCAGACGAACGGCCACCTCAAGCCGCACGTCCCGCGGAGCGCTCCGCCCCGTCGGGCCGTGCAGTCGGTCCGGTAGCGTCGGGGGCATGAGTTTCGGAGCTGGTGTGCCCACGGTCGAGGTCGGTGACCTCAAGGACGGCGACTTTCTGCTGGACGTCCGCGAGGACGACGAGTGGCAGGCGGGTCACGCCGAAGGGGCGCTGCATGTCCCCATCAGTGAGTTCGTGGCCCGGTACGGCGAGGTGACCGAGGCGGCTCCGCAGGACGGCCGGGTCCATGTGATCTGCCGTTCCGGCGGACGTTCGGCCCAGGTCACGATGTACCTCGTCCAGCAGGGCATCGACGCCGTGAACGTCGACGGCGGCATGCAGACATGGGCGCACACGGGCCGACCGGTCGTCACGGACGAGGGGCAGCCCGGGTTCGTCCTCTAGGTCAGCCCAGTGGATGGGCGGCCAGCAGATCGCCCAGCGCCTCCTCGTGTGCCGCCGCCGGGCCGAGCGACAGCTCCAGGTGCTTGGCCCAGGCGTGGTACCGGTGCAGCGGATAGTCGGTGTCGGCGCCGAAGCCGCCGTGCAGATGCTGCGCGGTCTGCACGATCCGCCGTACGCCGTCCCCCGCCCAGATCTTCGCGACGGCCACGTCTCCGGCGGCGGGCAGTGCGCCCGGCGCCCCTGACGCGATCCGCCACGCGGCCTGCCACAGCGTGGCCTCCATCGCACGGAGGTCGATGTAGCGGTCGGCGGTCTGCACGGCGACCGCCTGGAAGGTGGCCACCGGGAACCCGAACTGCTCCCGTTTGCCGGTGTATTCGCTGGTCATCCGCAGGACCTGGGAGCCGAGCCCGAGGGCCAGCGCACAGGTCCCGGTGGCCAGCAGATCGCGCAGCCACTCCCAGGCGCCGTCGGCTTCGATGATGTCGCGGGCCGCGATCCGCGCGGAGTCCAGGTGCAGTTCGGCCAGCCGCTCCCCGTTCGTGGAGAACTGCTCGGCGAGCACCACGCCTTCATGGACCCGGGGAACCAGCGCGAGGACGGTCCGGCCGGCATCCGTCCGGGCCGGTACGACGACGAAATCGGCGTTGTACGCCCATGGCACCGCGGTCTGCACCCCGTCCAGCGTCCAGTGATCGCCCTCCTGACGTGCGGTGACGGCGAGTTCGGCCGAGTCGTGCCCGGTGCGGCCGGCGGCTGCGACGGTCAGGACCACCTCGCCGCGGCCCGCCCGCGCCAGCAGATCGGACGTCAACTCCTCGCCGCCATAAGCCTGTACGGCCGCCGCGGCCGCGCAGCTCTCCAGCAGCGGCACCCTCGCCAGCACTTTCGCCGACTCCCGCAGAACGAGGCACAGCGCGACGGCGTCGAGGCCCGCTCCGCCGTACTCCGGGGCGAGCAGCAGACTCAGCAGATCCGCGTCGGCGAGCCTGGCCCACAGCTCCCGGTCGAAGTCGTCGGCCACGGCGCCCATCGTGAGCGCCGGGCTGGGCACGGCGTCCGGCGCGACCCCGCCGAACACCCCCCGCGCCGCCTCGGCCGCCGCCTGCTGCTCCTCGGTGAAGGTGAAGTCCACAGTCCCTGCCCTCCGGCGGATGCGCTGATCTGACGGAGCGTCAAGATAGAACAGGTTCTAGGAGAAGGGAACGGCCTGCCGGGTGCAGATGCTCCCGGGCGGCGCGGGGCGACGGCTCTGACGGCGACGGTTCTGACGGCGACGGTTCTAACGGTCGAAGTCCAGCTCCACCTTCTCCGTCACCGGATGCGACTGGCACGCCAGCACATAGCCCGCCTCCGTCTCCTCCGGTTCCAGCGCGAAGTTGCGGTCCATCCGCACCTCGCCGGAGACCAGGAAGGCCCGGCATGTCCCGCACACGCCGCCCTTGCAGGCATAGGGCGCGTCGGAGCGGTTGCGCAGGACCGTCTCCAGCAGGGACTCGCCGTCCTGGACGGGCCAGGTCCCGGCGCGGCCGTCGAGTCGGGCGGTCATGGTGCTGTGGGCGGGGGCCGAGACCGGGGTTGCGGGAGCCGTCAGCGGGTCCACGTGGAAGATCTCCTCGTGGATGCGGGTTCGCGCCACTCCGAGTGCGCGGAGCGCCTGCTCGGCCCCCTGCACCAGCCCGAACGGACCGCACAGGAACCAGCCCGCGACCTCCTCCACCGGCAGCAGCGCCGGCAGCAGCCCGGTGAGCCGGTCCCGGTCCAGCCGACCGGACGGCAGTCCCGCCTGCTGTTCCTCCCGGGACAGCACCGTCACCAGATGCAGCCGCTCCGGGTAGCGGTCCTTCAGATCGGCGACCTCCTCCAGGAACATCGTCGAGGCGGACGTACGGTCGCTGCGGATCAGACAGAACCGGGCCCCGGGCTCACGCGCCAGCAGCGTCGAGGCGATCGACAGCACCGGGGTGATGCCACTGCCGCCGACGATCGCGGCATACAGACCGGGCGCGGGCTCCAGCGTGAAACGGCCTGCCGGAGTCATCACCTCCAGCTCGTCACCGACGTCGATCTCCTTGAGCGCGTACGTCGAGAAGGCCCCGCCCTCGACCAGCCGCACCCCGACCCGCAGGGTCCGCGGGCCCTCGGGGCCGGGCGCCGGGGAGCAGATCGAGTAGGTGCGCCGGACCTCCGCGCCGTCTGCCCTGCGCCGTAGGGCGAGGTGCTGACCCGGCGCGTACCGGTACTCCTCGCGCAGCTCCGGGGGCACGGTCAGGGTGAGGGCCACGGAGTCGTCGGTAAGCCGGTCGACCGCGGCCACCGGGAGCGTGTGGAAGCGGGCCATCACAGCTCCTTGAAGTGGTCGAACGGTTCACGACAGCTCAGACACCGCCGCAGCGCCTTGCACGCGGTGGAGGAGAAACGGCTGAGCAGCTCGGTTTCCGCGGAACCGCAGTGCGGGCAGCGGACGGGGTCCGTCTCGAGCGTGCGGGTGGGCCCCAACCCGACCGACACCGGCCCGGAGTCGCCCTGTACGCGCGGCGGCGCGATGCCGAACTCCCGCAGTTTGCGGCGCCCTTCGGCCGAGATGTCGTCCGTCGACCAGGCGGGCGCGAGCACCGTACGGACCGAGACCTCCCGGATGCCGTGTTCGTGCAGCGCGCGCTCTATGTCCAGGGACATCGCCTCGATCGCCGGGCAGCCGGTGTACGTCGGGGTCAGCTCGACCTCGACCGAGTCCATGCCGCGGACGTGCACCGCGCGCAGGACGCCCAGCTCCAGGAGGGTGAGCACGGGCAGCTCGGGGTCGGGCACCGCACCGGCGACCTCCAGCAGTTCCGCCTCCAGGGCGGTGACCGTCACCATGACGCCCCCGGGTGACTGCGGTGCAGATGCTGCATCTCGGCGAGCATCCGCCCGAACGGCTCGGTGTGCAGGCCCTGACGGCCCGCCCCGGCCGTCCACGCACCGGACCGCGGCCCTTCGGGGACGGTCAGGGCGGCCCGGCTCAGGACGCTGGTCACGCACTCCAGCCAGGCCGCCTCCAACTCCCCTGCGTCCAAGTCCAGGCCCTCGATCGGCCGGAACATCTCGCCGGTGAACCGCCACAGCGCCTCACCCGCGCGCTGCATCCGCTCATGGCTGACGTCCGTGCCGTCGCCGAGCCGCAGGGTCCACTGCTCGGCGTGGTCGCGGTGGTAGGCGACCTCCTTCACGGCCTTCGCGGCGAGTGGCGCGAAGGGGCCGTCTCCGGCGGCGAGGCGGGCGTAGAGCAGGTGCTGGTAGGTGGAGAAGTAGAGCTGGCGGGCGATGGTGTGGGCGAAGTCGCCGTTCGGCTGCTCGACCAGTTGGAGGTTGCGGAAGGCGCGCTCCTCGCGCAGATACGCCAGCTCGTCCTCGTCGCCGACCATCGCCAGCAGTACCCGCGCCTGGCCCAGCAGGTCGAGGGCGATGTTGGCGAGGGCGACCTCCTCCTCCAGCACGGGCGCGTGGCCCGCCCACTCGCCCAGGCGGTGCGAGAGCACCAGCGCGTCGTCGCCGAGAGCGAGCGCGGCCGTGGTGGGAACGGCGACGGTCACAGGTGCTTCACCCCTTCCGGGATTTCGTAGAACGTCGGGTGTCGGTACGGCTTGTCGGCGGCCGGCTCGAAGAACGGGTCCTTCTCGTCCGGCGAGGACGCCGTGATCGCGGACGAGGGCACGACCCAGATGGAGACACCCTCGCCGCGCCGGGTGTACAGATCGCGTGCGTTGCGCAGGGCGAGCTCCGCGTCCGGCGCGTGCAGGCTGCCGGCGTGGGTGTGGGAGAGGCCGCGGCGGGAGCGTACGAAGACCTCCCACAGGGGCCAGTCGGTGTTCGTCATGCGTGTACCGCTCCCGTCTCCTGGGGGCGCGGGGCGGGAGCGGTGTGCTTGGTCGCGTATGCCGCGGCCGCCTCCCGGACCCATGCGCCTTCGTCGTGCGCCCGCCTGCGCTGGGTGATGCGCTCTTCGTTGCACGGGCCGTTGCCCTTGAGGACCGCCCAGAACTCCGTCCAGTCGATCGGGCCGAAGTCGTGGTGTCCCCGCTCCGCGTTCCACCTGAGGTCCGGGTCGGGGAGCGTGAGGTCCAGGGACTCGGCCTGGGGGACGCAGATGTCGACGAAGCGCTGGCGCAGCTCGTCGTTCGAATGGCGTTTGATCTTCCACTCCATCGACTGCGCGGAGTGCGCGGACTCGTCGTCGGGCGGGCCGAACATCATCAGGGACGGCCACCACCAGCGGTCCACCGCGTCCTGCGCCATCGCGTGCTGCTCCGGGGTGCCACGGCTGAGGGCCAGCAGCAGTTCGTACCCCTGGCGCTGGTGGAAGGACTCCTCCTTGCAGATACGGACCATCGCGCGTGCGTACGGGCCGTATGAGCAGCGGCAGAGGGGGACTTGGTTGGTGATCGCGGCGCCGTCCACCAGCCAGCCGATCGCGCCGACGTCCGCCCAGGTCAGGGTGGGGTAGTTGAAGATCGAGGAGTACTTCTGGCGGCCGGTGTGGAGCTTGTCCAGCAGTTCGTCGCGGCCGGTGCCGAGGGTCTCGGCCGCGCTGTAGAGATACAGGCCGTGCCCCGCCTCGTCCTGGACCTTGGCCATCAGGATGGCCTTGCGGCGCAGTGAGGGAGCGCGCGTGATCCAGTTGGCCTCCGGCTGCATGCCGATGATCTCGGAGTGCGCGTGCTGGGCGATCTGCCGCACCAGCGTCGCGCGGTAGGCGTCCGGCATCCAGTCGCGTGGCTCGATGCGCTCGTCGGCGGCCACCGCGGTGTCGAAGGCATGCTCGTACGCTGCGGTGTCCGCGGTGCCGTCCTGTCCGCCGTACGCCTGTGTGCCGGCTGTCTGCTGCGCGGCTGCTGTCGCCATGGGGCCCCCTCGACCTCGGGCTCTGTCCGGAGCCTGCTCCCGACCGATCGTTCGGTTCGTGCGATTCCATGGTGTGACGGGCGCCGTAAGGTGTCAACCGCTGTGGATAACCTGCTGTGATCCGTTGTGGAAAACCGGCGGGAGAGCTGATGGGGGTGTGCCGGGTGGGCGGGGCTGAGTACCGTTCCCGTCCAAGCGGCCGGAAGACGGACCGGAATCGGGAGACGGGGCGGAATGGACGCGTACGACGGTGGCTCGCACGCCCCGGACGGGACGGACGGGGTGGTTGAACCGGACGGGCGCGAGGCGTCCGACGAACCGGCCGCCGACCCCCGCACCGGCGTCGCCGCGCTCTCCCTCCGCTACCAGATCGTCGTCGCCATCGCGCTGGCCTGCGTCGCCGTCGCCGTCTGTGTCCACATAGGGATGGTGTTCCTGCACGTCGCGCCGTCGAACACGGTCACCAAGCAGCACGGCCGGGTGATAGACGACTGGATCTACCCCGAGTTCGAGCAGAACTGGAAGCTCTTCGCGCCGAACCCGTTGCAGCAGAACATCGCCGTCCAGGTCCGTGCCCAGATCAGCACGGAGGACGGCGGCAGGCGGACCAGCGGCTGGTACGACCTGTCCGCCCAGGACGGCCGGGCCATCGACGGCAATCTGCTGCCCAGCCACACCCAGCAGAACGAACTGCGTCGGTCATGGGACTTCTTCGTCGCCACGCACGACGCCGAGAACCGCCCGTCGGGCCTGCGCGGCGCCCTCTCGGAGACCTATCTGCGCCGGACGGTGATGCTGCGCCTCGACCGCGACGACGCGGCCGGGCAGGGCGGCACGATCGAACGGATCCAGGTCCGCTCCCGCACGACCAACGTGCGCCCGCCCGAGTGGAGCACGGATCAGGTCTCGGACCAGCCGGTGTACCGCGTACTGCCCTGGTGGTCGGTCTCGGCCGGCGACGTTGAGGGGGACGCCCGGTGAACCGCTTCGCGCTGGCGATCTCGGGCGGCATCGCCCGAGTCACCGAGGCCGCCCTCGGCCCGTACCAGACCGCCGTGATCCGTATCGGGTTCAGCGCGACCTGGCTGCTGTTCCTGTTGCGGGAGCTGCCCCACCGCCAGGAGCTGTACGGCCCCGACGGTCCCTGGGACTTCACCCTCGCCGAGCAGCTGATCTCGACGAACGGCGCCTTCACGGCCCTGATCTGGTCCGACGGCGGGGTCTGGTTCGAGGCCGTCTACGCGCTCGCCGTACTGACGAGCGTCCTGTTGCTGCTGGGCTGGCGCACCCGCACCATGTCCGTGCTCTTCATGGTCGGCGTGCTCTCGCTGCAGAACCGCAGCATCTTCATGGGCGACGGCGGCGACAACGTCCTGCACCTGATGTGCATCTACCTCGTCTTCACGCGCTGCGGGCAGGTGTGGTCGCTGGACGAGCGCCGGGAACGGCGCGCGCATGTGGCACGCGCGCGTGGGGAGCGGGTGGTGGACCGGGTGGGTCCCGTCCTGTGGGGTGCGCTCGGGCTGGTGCTGATCGCGGTCACCGCGGGGGGCAAGCTCGACGGCGATCCGACCGTGCCGGTGATCCTTTGGGCGGTGTGGGTGGCCCTGGCGGTGTGGTGGCTCGTCGGCCGCCTGGCGAAGAGCGACGAGCCGCGGATCCTGCTCGACGTGATCGGCAACGTCGTGCACAACGGCGCCCTGGTCGTGATCATGGCCGAGGCCTGTCTGATCTACGCGACCGCCGGCTGGTACAAGATCCAGGGTTCGCGCTGGCAGGACGGCACCGCCATCTATTACCCGCTGCACCTCGACTACTTCTCGCCCTGGCCCGCCCTCGCCGACCTGCTGTCGGCCAGCGGTACCGCGGTGATGCTCGTGACCTACGGAACCGTCGCCGTCCAGGTCGCCTTTCCGTTCACGCTGTTCCACCGGCGGGTCAAGAACGTCCTGCTGGCCGCCATGATCACCGAGCACGCCGTGATCGCCGTCGTCCTAGGACTGCCCTTCTTCTCGCTGGCGATGATCGCGGCCGACGCGGTCTTCCTGCCGACGTCGTTCCTGCGCCGGCTGGGCGGCTGGGCGGCACGCGCGCGTGGACGTGTGTTCCGGCGCGAGGGCGGCCCCAAGGTGCCCGGGCAGCGGACCGGGGGCGCGGACGCCGCCCAGAACCCGGAGAACCCCGAGCACACGCACGTAGGCTTCACGGCATGACCGCAGCCGACCCCCTGGCCACCTGGCGCCGGCTCGTCGACGCCTCCGTCCTGCTCGACGGCTTTCACGCCCTCAAGCACGCGGTGCGGTTCGGGGCCGGTGTCCCGGTCGCGGTCGCCGTCGACCGGGCGGCAGCACTCGCTCTCGCCGACGAGCTGGCCCCTGACGTACGAGACACCCTGGACGCCCTGCTGACGGAGATCCCGGAGCCGACGTACAGGTCGTTGGTGCCGCGGCCGCACCCCACCGCGGTGGCCGCCCTCGCGGTACGGCCGTCCCGCGAGACGAACCTCCGGAAGCTGGTGCACACCCCCCGCACCGCGCCCGTCGTCGTCCTCGACAACCCGCGCAACCTCGGCAACGTGGGCGCCGTGATCCGTCTGGCCGCCGGTTTCGGTGCCACCGGCGTGGTCACCACGGGCACCCTCGACCCGTGGCACCCCACGGTCGTACGCGGCGGGGCGGGCCTGCACTTCGCGACCGCGGTGGAACGCCTGCCGCCGGACGAGCTGCCACCCGGCCCGCTCTTCGCCCTCGACCCCGAGGGCGACGACATCCGGGGCGTGAAGCTCCCGGACGACGCCGTCCTCGCCTTCGGGTCGGAGCGCAGCGGCTTGTCGGCCGAACTACGCGCGCGCACCGACCATTTGCTGTCCCTGCCGATGCGCCCTCAGGTCTCCAGCTACAACCTGGCGACCAGCGTGGCCATGACGCTGTACCACTGGAGCACGGCCACCGGAGCGCCCCTCTAGGGCTCTCAGGCCTCCCGCCGCACCTCGACGACCCGGAACCGGTTGGCGACGAACGCGCCGTCGCACAGTGCCGAGTTGGCCGCCGGGTTGCCCCCGGACCCGTGGAAGTCGGAGAACGCGGCCGTCTGGTTCACGTACACCCCGCCCGTGAGGTTCAACGACAGCTGAGCCGACTCCTCCAGGCAGACCTCGACCACCGTCTGCTCGACGTCCTCGTCCGTCGTGTACGCGCCGACCGTCATCGCGCCCTTCTCGCGGATCGTCCGCCGCAGCAGCTCCACCGCGTCCGCGGCCGAGTCGACGGCGACGGCGAACGAGACCGGCCCGAAGCACTCGCTCATGTAGGCGGCCTCGTCGTCCGGCTTGGCGCCGTCCAGCTTGACGATCACGGGCGTGCGGACGACCGCTTCCGGGAACTCCGGGTTGCTGATCTCCCTTGAGGCGAGGGCGACTTCGCCCAGGCCCGCGGCGGCCTCGAGACGCGCCTTCACGTCCGGATTGACAATGGCGCCGAGCAGGCCGTTCGCGCGCGCGTCGTCGCCGAGCAGGCCGTCGACCGAGCGGGCGAGGTCGGCGACGACCTCGTCGAAGGTCCGGGGGCCCTCCTCAGTGCGGATGCCGTCGCGCGGGATGAGCAGGTTCTGCGGGGTGGTGCACATCTGGCCGCTGTACAGGGACAGCGAGAACGCCAGGTTGGCCAGCATCCCCTTGTAGTTGTCGGTCGACTCCACGAGCACCGTGTTGACGCCCGCCTTTTCGGTGTAGACCTGCGCCTGGCGGGCGTTGGCCTCCAGCCAGTCGCCGAAGGCCGTCGAACCGGTGTAGTCGATGATCCGGATCTCGGGGCGCACGGCCAGGGTCTTGGCGATGCCCTCGCCCGGACGCTCGGCGGCCAGCGCCACCAGGTTCGGGTCGAAGCCGGCCTCGGCCAGCACCTGGCGCGCGACCTGCACAGTGAGCGCGAGGGGCAGCACCGCGCGCGGATGCGGCTTGACCAGGACCGCGTTTCCGGTGGCCAGGGAGGCGAACAGGCCCGGATAGCCGTTCCACGTCGGGAAGGTGTTGCAGCCGACCATCAGAGCGATCCCGCGCGGGACCGGTGTGAACTGCTTGGTGAGCGCGAGCGGGTCACGCTTGCCCTGGGGCTTGGTCCACTCCGCGGTGTCGGGGGTGCGGACCTGCTCCACATACGCGTACGCCACCGCCTCCAGGCCGCGGTCCTGCGCGTGCGGGCCGCCCGCCTGGAACGCCATCATGAAGGCCTGGCCGGAGGTGTGCATGACCGCGTGCGCGAACTCGTGCGTCCGGTCGCTGATGCGCCCCAGGATCTCCAGGCAGACCACGGCCCGGATCTCCGGGCCGGCGTCGCGCCATGCGCGCTGTCCGGCCTTCATCGCGGGCAGCAGGACGTCCAGGTCCGCGTGCGGGTAGGTGACGCCCAGCTCGATGCCGTACGGCGAGACCTCGCCGCCCGTGAAGTCGTCCGTGCCGGGCTGGCCGAGGTCGAGGCGGGTGCCCAGGAGGGCGTCGAAGGCTGCCTTGCCCGCCGCCGCGTCCAGGCTGCCCTGTTCGCCGTAGGCCTTGGGATGCTCGGGGTGCGGAGACCAGTACGCGCGCGTGCGGATCGCTTCCAGCGCCTGGTCGAGGGTGGGCCGGTGGGTGGCGATCAGCTGATGCGTGGTGAGTTCGGCGGCCATGCGGGACCAACTCCTCGTCTCAAGAACTCGACTGTGAGCTCATGACCTGGGCAGAGACATGGGCAGAAACAGCCAGACAGGGTTAGAGTAACCGAACGATCGGTCGGGACAAGGGGGTCCGCCGCATCTGTGGAAAACCCCGTGCGGGAGGATCGCGCACATGACAGCACTCGACCTAAGCAGCCCCGTGGCCGTCGTCGGCACCGGCACCATGGGCCAGGGCATCGCCCAGGTCGCGTTGGTCGCCGGCCATCCCGTGCGGCTCTACGACACCGTCCCCGGACGCGCCCAGGAGGCGGCCGCCGCGATCGGCGCCCGCCTCGACCGGCTCGTCGAGAAGGACCGGCTCACCGCCGCCGACCGGGACGCGGCACGCGCGCGTCTCCTGCCCGCCGAGAATCTCGCCGACCTCGCGGACTGTGCCCTGGTCGCCGAAGCCGTCCTGGAGCGTCTCGACGTCAAGCAGGAGATCTTCCGCGAGTTGGAGGGCATCGTCGGCGAGGACTGTCTGCTCGTCACCAACACCTCGTCGCTGTCGGTGACGGCCATCGGCGCCGCACTCAGCGACCCCGGCCGTTTCGTCGGCCTGCACTTCTTCAACCCCGCACCGCTGCTGCCGCTGGTCGAGGTCGTCTCCGGGCACGCCACCGACGTCACGATGGCCACGCGCGCGTACGAGACGGCACGCGCCTGGGGCAAGACACCGGTCGCCTGCGCCGACACCCCCGGCTTCATCGTCAACCGCATCGCGCGGCCCTTCTACGCCGAGGCCTTCGCGGTCTACGAGGCCCAGGGCGCCGACCCCGCCACCATCGACGCGATCCTGCGCGAGTCCGGCGGCTTCCGGATGGGTGCCTTCGAGCTGACCGACCTCATCGGCCAGGACGTCAACGAATCGGTCACGCACTCCGTGTGGCAGTCGTTCTTCCAGGATGTGCGCTTCACGCCGTCGCTCGCCCAGCGGCGTCTGGTCGAGTCGGGCCGGTTCGGCCGCAAGACCGGACAGGGCTGGTACGACTACCAGGAGGGCGCCGAGCCCTCCGAGCCGCACACCGCGGAACCGGCCCAGCAGCCCGCGTACGTCGTCGTCGAGGGAGACCTGGGCCCCGCCGCCGAACTGCCGGCGCTGATCCGCGAGGCGGGCATCCCCGTCCGCGACGAGGAGGAGGACCACGGCACCCGGCTGGTGCTGCCGAGCGGCGGACAGCTGGCGCTCGCCGACGGCCAGACCTCCGTGGAGTTCCGGGACGTCGTCTACTTCGACCTCGCGCTCGACTACCGCAGGGCCACCCGTATCGCCCTGTCCGCCTCCCAGGACACCACCTCACAGACCCTCACCGAGGCGATCGGCCTGTTCCAGGCGCTCGGCAAGGACGTCAGCGTCATCGGGGACGTGCCCGGCATGATCGTCGCCCGCACGGTCGCGCGGATCGTCGACCTGGCGCACGATGCCGTGGCCAAGGGTGTGGCCACCGAGGAGGACATCGACACCGCGATGCGCCTGGGCGTCAACTACCCGCTCGGCCCCTTCGAATGGAGCCGCAAACTGGGCCGCAACTGGGCGTACGCCCTCCTCGACGATCTGCATCTGCGTGAACCCTCGGGGCGTTACGCGCCCTCGCTCGCGCTCTACCGCCACGCATACGCCTCCGACAAGCGGGAGGGCAGTACGTCATGACCACCGCCAAGCGGGACACGTACACCCCGGAGACCCTGCTCTCCGTCGCCGTGCAGGTCTTCAACGAGCGCGGCTACGACGGCACCTCCATGGAGCACCTGTCCAAGGCGGCCGGAATCTCCAAGTCGTCGATATACCACCACGTCGCCGGCAAGGAGGAGCTGCTGCGTCGCGCCGTGAGCCGGGCACTGGACGGGCTCTTCGGGATCCTCGACGAGGACCACGCGCGCGTGGGGCCCGCCGCCGAACGCCTTCAGTACGTGGTCCGGCGCATGGTCGAGGTGCTGATCGGCGAACTGCCGTATGTGACGCTGCTGCTGCGCGTGCGCGGCAACACGGACACCGAGCGGTGGGCCCTGGAGCAGCGCCGCGACTTCGATCACCGGGTCGCCGAGCTGCTGAAGGCCGCCGCCGCCGAGGGGGACGTGCGCCGTGACGTGGAGGTACGCCTCGCGACCCGGCTGGTCTTCGGGATGATCAACTCGATCGTCGAGTGGTACCGGCCGGACGGCCGCGGCATGAGCGAGCGCGAGGTGGCCGACGCGGTGGCGCACCTGGTGTTCGGGGGACTGCGCCAGGCCTCCTAGACGGGTCCCGGCGTCAGCTCTGCGGCTCCAGGTCCTCCTCCTCGAACACCAGCAGCGTGCGGGTGCTGAGCACCTCGGGGATCGCCTGGAGGCGGGTCAGCACCAGCTCGCGCAGTGCCCTGTTGTCGGGCGTGTGCACCAGGAGCAGGACGTCGAAGTCGCCGCCCACCAGGGCGATGTGGGCAGCCCCGGGGAGCAGCCTCAGCTGCTCGCGCACCGTGCGCCAGGTGTTCTGGACGATCTTCAGGGTGATGTAAGCCGAGGTGCCCTGGCCTGCGCGCTGGTGGTCGACGCGGGCCCCGAAGCCGCGGATGACGCCGTCCTCGATGAGGCGGTTGATCCGGGCGTAGGCGTTGGCGCGCGAGACATGGACGCGTTCGGCGACCGACCTTATCGAGGCACGGCCGTCGGCCTGGAGCATCTGAAGGATGTCCTGATCAATGGCGTCGAGGGGACGCGGCGGCGGCAGGGCGACGCTGTTCTCGGGACCCTCGGCCATTTGTTCAGGTGCCATGTCCCCCCGCCTCTCTACCATGGACGTACTGCGTTCATTTCAGGGTGTGGAGAACCGTTTGTCCACAGCCTGAAGGTGCCTGTAGCCAAAATGTGCCGTCGACCGAACAATCGGTAGGTGAGGCACGTCACGGCCGGCGCGCCTCTCCAAGCCACTCCCACGAGGAGGTGCCGTCATGACGGTCATGGAGCAGCAGGGTGCGTATCGGCCAACGCCGCCGCCCGCCTGGCAGCCCCGTACGGACCCCGCGCCGCTGCTGCCCGACGCGGAGCCGTACCGCGTGCTCGGCACGGACGCCGCCGCACAGGCCGACCCCGCGCTGCTGCGCCGGCTCTACGCCCATCTGGTGCGCGGCCGCCGGTACAACGCGCAGGCCACCGCCCTCACCAAGCAGGGCCGCCTCGCCGTCTACCCCTCCAGCACCGGCCAGGAGGCCTGCGAGGTGGCCGCCGCCCTGGCCCTGGAGGAGCGCGACTGGCTCTTCCCGAGCTACCGCGACACGCTGGCCGCCGTCGCCCGCGGCATGGACCCCGTCCAGGCCCTCACCCTCCTGCGGGGTGACTGGCACACCGGCTACGACCCGCACGAGCACCGCGTCGCCCCCCTGTGCACCCCGCTCGCCACCCAGCTTCCGCACGCCGTGGGCCTCGCACACGCCGCCCGCCTCAAGGGCGACGACGTGGTCGCGCTCGCGCTCGTCGGCGACGGCGGCACCAGCGAGGGCGACTTCCACGAGGCGCTGAACTTCGCCGCCGTATGGCAGGCCCCGGTCGTCTTCCTGGTCCAGAACAACGGCTTCGCGATCTCCGTCCCGCTCGCCAAGCAGACCGCGGCCCCGTCGCTGGCCCACAAGGCCGTCGGCTACGGCATGCCCGGCCGCCTGGTCGACGGCAATGACGCGGCCGCCGTGCACGAGGTCCTCAGCGACGCCGTACGGCACGCGCGCGCGGGTGGCGGCCCCACGCTGGTCGAGGCCGTGACGTACCGCATCGAGGCCCACACGAACGCCGACGACGACAAGCGCTACCGGGCCGACGCCGAGGTCGAGACCTGGCGGGCCCACGACCCGATCGCCCTGCTGGAGCGGGAGTTGACCGAGCGGGGCCTGATCGACGAGGACGGCATCCGGCACGCGCGCGAGGACGCCGAGCGGCTCGCCGCCGACCTGCGCGCGCACATGAACCAGGACCCGGTGCTCGACCCCATGGACCTGTTCGCCCACGTGTACGCCGAGCCCACCCCCCAACTGCGCGAGCAGCGGGCCCAGGTGGCGGCGGAGCTGGAGGCAGAGCGGGAAGGGACGCACTGATGACCACCGTCGCCCTCAAGCCGGCCACCATGGCGCAGGCCCTCACGCGCGCACTCCGCGACGCCCTGGCCGCAGACCCCGCCGTACACGTCATGGGCGAGGACGTCGGCGCCCTCGGCGGTGTCTTCCGGGTCACCGACGGGCTCGCCAAGGAGTTCGGCGAGGACCGGTGCACGGACACACCCCTTGCGGAGGCGGGCATCCTCGGCACGGCCGTCGGCATGGCCATGTACGGCCTCCGGCCGGTCGTGGAGATGCAGTTCGACGCGTTCGCCTACCCCGCGTTCGAGCAGCTCATCAGCCATGTCTCGAAGATGCGCAACCGCACGCGCGGGACGATGCCGCTGCCGATCACCATCCGTGTCCCCTACGGCGGCGGCATCGGCGGAGTCGAGCACCACAGCGATTCCTCCGAGGCGTACTACATGGCGACTCCGGGGCTCCATGTCGTCACGCCCGCCACCGTCGCCGACGCCTACGGACTGCTGCGCGCCGCGATCGCCTCCGACGACCCGGTCGTCTTCCTCGAACCCAAGCGGCTGTACTGGTCCAAGGATTCCTGGAACCCCGAGGAGCCGACGGCCGTTGAACCGATAGGCCGCGCGACGGTGCGGCGCTCGGGCCGGAGCGCCACGCTGATCACGTACGGGCCGTCCGTACCCGTCTGCCTCGAAGCCGCCGAGGCGGCTCGGGCCGAGGGCTGGGACCTCGAAGTCGTCGATCTGCGCTCCCTGGTGCCGTTCGACGACGAGACGGTCTCCGCTTCGGTACGGCGGACCGGGCGGGCGGTCGTCGTACACGAGTCGGGCGGGTTCGGCGGCCCGGGCGGGGAGATCGCGGCCCGTGTCACGGAGCGCTGCTTCCACTACCTGGAGGCACCGGTGCTGCGCGTGGCCGGGTTCGACATCCCCTACCCGCCGCCGATGCTGGAGCGGCATCACCTGCCCGGCGTGGACCGGATCCTGGACGCCGTGGGGCGTCTGCAATGGGAGGCCGAGAGCTGATGGCAGGCGCTTCTGACATGCACAGCCTGGAGTTCAAGCTCCCCGACCTCGGCGAGGGGCTCACCGAGGCGGAGATCGTGCGTTGGCTTGTCGAGGTCGGCGACCTCGTCGTCGTCGACCAGCCGGTCGTCGAGGTCGAGACGGCCAAGGCGATGGTCGAGGTGCCCTGTCCGTACGGCGGCGTGGTCACGGCCCGCTTCGGCGAGGAGGGCGCGGAACTCCCCGTGGGGGCACCGCTGTTGACGGTCGCGGTGGGAGCGACGGTCTCCGGCGGTCCCGCAGCGGGCCCGGGCGCGGGTTCCGAGGAGGACGCGCGCGTGGGCTCCGACGAGCGCGCCCAGGAGGGCTCCGGCAATGTGCTCGTGGGGTACGGCACCGGTGCCGCCCCGGCCCGCCGCCGAAGGGTGCAGCCGCCGGTTCGTACGGCTGCGGCACCGGTGCCGCCCGAGGCGAATGACGCCGGACCCGTGGTCGGCAACGGCCATCGTGCCGATGGCCCCGTCCCCGTGATCTCGCCCCTGGTGCGGCGGCTCGCCCGGGAGAACGGCCTGGATCTCAGGGAGTTGACGGGCTCCGGACCGGACGGCCTGATCCTGCGCGCCGACGTGGAGTACGCGCTGCGGGCCGCCGCCGCGTCGCACGCCCGACTGCCGCGGTCCACAGCCGTGCCGTCCGCGGCCGCACCGTCCGCGCCCGCCGAGTCACCGCTCGCCCCCGTCACCCCGCTCGCCCCCACGCCCGCCGAATCCCTGGTCGCCCGTGTGGGACACGCACCCGCCGGGTCCCCGGTCACTTCCGCGCCCGGCGGCACCCGAATCCCCCTGAAGGGCGTCCGGGGCGCCGTCGCCGACAAGCTGTCCCGGAGCCGGCGTGAAATCCCGGACGCGACCTGCTGGGTGGACGCGGACGCGACGGAGCTGATGCGGGCGCGCGAGGCGATGAACGGCGCGGGAGGGCCGAAGATCTCACTCCTCGCCCTGCTGGCCCGTATCTGCACCGCCGCCCTCGCCCGGTTCCCGGAGCTCAACTCCACCGTCGACATCGAGGCCAGGGAGGTCGTCCGGCTCGACCACGTCCACCTCGGCTTCGCCGCGCAGACCGAGCGCGGGCTCGTCGTGCCCGTCGTGCGGGACGCGCACGCGCGGGACGCCGAGTCGCTGACGGCGGAGTTCGCCCGGCTGACCGAGGCGGCCCGGACGGGGAAGCTGACGCCCGCGGAACTCACGGGCGGGACCTTCACGTTGAACAACTACGGCGTGTTCGGCGTCGACGGCTCCACGCCGATCATCAACCACCCCGAGGCGGCCATGCTCGGTGTGGGCCGGATCGTCCCCAAGCCCTGGGTCCACCAGGGCGAGCTGGCCGTGCGGCAGGTCGTCCAGCTCTCGCTCACCTTCGACCACCGGGTGTGCGACGGCGGCACGGCCGGCGGCTTCCTGCGCCATGTGGCCGACTGTGTGGAACAGCCGGCGGTGCTGCTGCGCACCCTGTGACAACGGCTCGGTGCCGCTGCGCACCATGGGACAACGGCACGCGGACGTTCCCTCCGATCATGACGGCACGCATACTCGGGGAGTGACCGCGTACGAGCCTTCCAGCGATCCGGGCGCCGTGTACGACGCCGTCGTCCTCGCCGGCGGCGCCGCCCGTCGGCTCGGCGGTGTGGACAAGCCCGGTCTGCGGGTCGGCGGACGGGCGCTGCTCGACCGGGTGCTGACCGCCTGTGCCGGCGCGCGGACCACCGTCGTCGTCGCCGATCCCCGGCCCACCGCGCGGTCCGTGACCTGGGCCCGCGAGGAACCGTCCGGCGGCGGACCCGTCGCCGCACTCGACGCCGGGCTCCGGCACACCACGGCCCCGTATGTCGTCGTCCTCTCCGCCGACCTGCCGTTCCTCGACGAGCGGACGGTCGGACGGCTGCTGACGACGGTGTGGGACGGCACCGCCGACGGCGCGGTCCTGACCGACCCCGACGGCCGCGACCAGCCGCTGGTGGCCGTGTACCGCGCGCAGGCGCTGCGCCGTGAGCTGGCCGCGCTCACTCAGGAGCACGACGGCCTCACCGGCCTTCCGCTGCGCCGGCTGACCGCCGGACTGGGCCTCGCCCGCGTCCCGGACCCCGTCGCGTCCTTCGACTGCGACACCTGGGACGACATCGCCACTGCCAGGGCACGTATCAGGGAGCATGGTCACGTGTTGGATGAATGGATTTCCGCAGTCAAGGACGAGCTGGGCCTCGACCTCGACGTCGACACCGGCGTCCTGCTCGACCTCGCGCGCGACGCCGCCCACTCAGTGGCCAGGCCCGCGGCTCCGCTGACCACCTTCCTCGTCGGCTATGCGGCCGCGCAGGCCGGGGGAGGCTCCGAAGCCGTCGCGGAGGCCGCCCGCAAGGCCGCCGCACTGGCACTGCGCTGGGCCGAAGAGTCCGAGACGGACGCCGAGAAGGCCGCTGCCGAGCCCGACAGCGCGCCGGATGCCGGATGACCGCCCGCGCCGTACGGACCGGCGACGACGCCGAGGACTTCGACGTCGAGGAGGTGCTGGCCCTCGTGAAGGAAGACAGCGGCCGGGAGGACAACACCGTGCCCGCCCCGCACAGCGCCCCGGCACCCCAGCCACACGCTGGCCACCAGGCCGCCCCCTGGCCCGAGGCCCGGACGGTCGCCGAACGCGCGGGCCGCTCGGGTGCCCGCCGGGCCCCTGTCTCCGTCGCGCTCGACGCCGCGCTCGGCCTCACCCTGGCCGCTCCCCTCACCGCCCTCACCGACCTGCCCTCCTTCGACACCTCCGCAATGGACGGCTGGGCGGTAGCCGGACCGGGGCCCTGGGACGTACGGGACGAGGGCGTGCTGGCCGGGCACGCCGAGCCCGAGGCGCTCACCGACGGCGAGGCCGTCCGTATCGCCACCGGCGCCCGCATCCCTCCCGACACCACCGCCATCATCCGCAGCGAGCACGGCCGCTGTGACACCCAGGGCCGACTGCACGCCACCCGCGAGGTGGGCCACGGCCAGGACATCCGCCCACGCGGCCAGGAATGCCGTACCGGCGACCAACTCCTGCCCGTCGGCACCCTGGTGACCCCGGCGGTGCTCGGGCTCGCCGCGGCCGCCGGATACGACACCGTCACCGCGATCCCCCGTCCGCGCGTCGAAGTCCTCGTGCTCGGCGACGAGTTGCTCACCGAGGGGCTGCCGCACGACGGACTGATCCGGGATGCGCTCGGCCCGATGCTGCCGTCCTGGCTGCGGGCGCTGGGCGCCGAGGTCATCGGCGTGCGTCGGCTCGGCGATGACGCCAAGGCCTTGCGCAAGGCGCTCACCGGCTCCGACGCCGACCTCGTCGTCACCACCGGCGGCACCGCCTCCGGGCCCGTCGACCATGTCCACCCCACCCTGGAGCGTATCGGCGCGGAGCTGCTGGTCAACGGCGTCAAAGTGCGCCCCGGACACCCCATGCTGCTGGCCCGCACCAAGGACGGCCAGCACCTCGTCGGCCTGCCCGGCAACCCCCTGGCCGCCGTCTCCGGCCTGCTCACGCTCGCCGAACCGCTGTTGCGTACCCTCGCTGCCCGTCCGGCCCCCGAGCCGCTTGCGCTGCCGCTCCAGGATGCGGCGCACGGCCATCCGTACGACACCCGGCTCGTCCCCGTGTCGCTGCGCGTCGACAGTGCCGTGCCGCTGCACTACAACGGCCCGGCGATGCTGCGCGGCATCGCGGCGGCCGACGCGCTGGCCGTCGTACCACCGGGCGGTGCCCGGCCGGGTCAGGAGGTCGAACTCCTTGATCTGCCCTGGGCGTTCGCCGGTATCGAGGTGTGTTTCACGTGAAACAACCGGGCCATGATGTGATCGCCCGTGAGGCGGGTGAACATCTCACAACCCATCGGGTGAAGCTCCCGCGCAAGGTGGTGGAGCACCCCTTCCGGCAGGTCGCCAAACGGCTGTCGATCGCCCTGCTGGTCCTCGTGGTGACCGCGCTGCTCGTCTACGCCGATCACGAGGGCTACAACGACAACTCCGACGGCTCCGTCGACTTCCTCGACGCCTGGTACTACGCGACCGTCACCCTCTCCACCACCGGATACGGCGACATCACCCCGGTCAGCGATGGCGCCAGGCTCACCAATATCTTCGTCATCACGCCGTTGCGCGTCATGTTTCTGATCATCCTGGTCGGCACCACGCTCGAGGTCCTCACCGAACGGACCCGGGACGAATGGCGCCTGACCCGCTGGAGGTCCGCCTTGCGTGATCACACCGTTGTCGTCGGTTTCGGGACGAAGGGGCGCTCGGCGATCCAGACCGTGTGCGCGGCGGGGCTCAAGGCCGAACAGGTCGTCGTGGTCGACCCCAGCTCCAAGGCGATCGACGCCGCGACAGCCCACGGGTATGCGGGGATCGTCGGCGATGCGACACGCAGCGACGTGCTGAAGCGGGCCGAGGTGCACAAGGCGCGGAAGGTCATCATCGCGACCCAGCGTGATGACACGGCCGTCCTCGTCACCCTGACGGCCCGGCAGCTCAACCGCGCCGCCAAGATCGTGGCCGCGGTGCGGGAGGAGGAGAACGCGCCGCTGCTGAAGCAGTCCGGTGCCGACGCGGTCATCACCAGCGCCAGCGCGGCCGGCCGGCTGCTCGGCCTGTCCGTGCTCAGCCCCGCCGCCGGCATGGTGATGGAGGACCTCATCCAGCAGGGCAGCGGGCTCGACATCGTCGAACGGCCGGTCATAAAGGCCGAGGTGGGCAAGGGCCCGCGGCAGACGGAGGACCTGGTGGTGAGTGTCGTACGCGGGCATCGGGTGCTCGGCTACGACGATCCGGCCGTCGGGACGCTGGAACTGACGGACCGGCTGATCACCATCGTGCGGGTGACGCCGGGTACGCAGATCGCACCCGACGTCCGCCCCTTGCCTCAGGACTGAGCTACTTGCGGTTGTACAGCCGCATCGTGATCGGCCCGAAGACCAGCACGAACAGACCCGCCCAACCCAGCGACCAGGCGATCTCGTCGGCCGGCCAGTCGCCCGCCATCAGCCCGCGCACCGCCGAGGACACATGGGTGATCGGGCTGTTGTTGACGAAGGCCTGGAGCCAGCCCGGCATGGTACTCGGGTCGACGAAGACGTTCGACAGGAAGGTCAGCGGGAAGATCACCATCATGCTGACGCCCATCACCGACTTCTCGGAGCGCAGCATCAGCCCGAACATCGTCCAGATCCATGAGAACGCGAACGAGAAGGCGACCAGCAGGGCGATCCCGGCGATCACACCGACGAACCCGCCGTCCGGCCGGTAGCCGAGGAGGATGCCGACGGTGAGCATCACGATGGACGCGATGGTGTAGCGCAGGGCGTCACCGAGCAGATAGCCGACCATCACCGACGGCCGCCAGATCGGCAGCGTGCGGAAGCGGTCGAAGACACCCTTCTCGATGTCCGTGTTGACCGAGACACCCGTGTACATCGTGATCATCACGACCGACATCACCAGGATGCCGGGCAGCAGGAACTGGATGTACTCCTTCGGGGAACCGGCCAGGGCGCCCCCGAACAGGTACGTGTACATCAGCACCATCATGATCGGGAACGCGGTGACATCGAAGAGCTGTTCCGGAACATGCTTGATCTTCAGCATCGCCCGCCAGCCGAAGGTGAGGGAGGCCGACAGGGCGCTGGGTCGCGGAGGGCGCTCCCCGGCGACGAGCAGCGCGGCGAGCGACTCGGCGCTGACAGGGGCGAGTTCCTTGGCTTCGCTGGTGGTGGTCGCGGTGCTCATGCGGCTGCCCCGTCCTTCACGTCGTCGCTCGTCTTCGAATCGTCGGTGACGCCTGTGTCATGGCCGGTGAGGGCGAGGAAGACCTCGTCCAGGCTGGGCTGGCCCAGCGAGAAGTTGTCGACGACGATGCCGGCGCGCGCCAGCTCGGAGAGCGCCCGGGCCGCCTGCTCGGCCGCGCCCTGTCCGTTGGCCGCACCGCCGCCCACGCGCGCGGTCAGGGCCACCGGGTCGGGCTCCAGCTGCACCTCCGCGTCCAGGGCCAGCCGCAGCACCTGCTCCGCCTCCGGCCGCTGGGCCGCATCGCGCAGACGCAGATGTACGGACCCGGCGCCGACGGACGCCTTCAGCTCGCCCTTGGTGCCCTCCGCGATCACCTTGCCCTTGTCGATGACGGCGATCCGGGAGGCCAGCTGGTCGGCCTCGTCCAGATACTGCGTGGTCAGCAGCACCGTCGTGCCCTGGGCGACCACCGCGCGCACGATGTCCCAGACCTGGTTGCGGCTGCGCGGGTCGAGACCGGTCGTCGGCTCGTCGAGGAACAGCAGCTCGGGGGTGTTCAGGATGGATGCGGCGATGTCGATACGGCGCCGCATGCCGCCCGAGTAGTTCTTGACCTGCTTCCCCGCCGCGTCCGTCAGCCCGAAGGCCTCCAGGAGCTGTGCGGCCCGGTCCCGGGCGGCCTTCTTGTGGTGCCCGAGCAGGCGGCCGAGCAGGACCAGGTTCTCGGTGCCGGTGAGGTCCTCGTCCACGGACGCGTACTGGCCGGTGAGGCTGACGCGGCTGCGCACCTCGTCGGCTTCGCGCACGACGTCGTGTCCGAAGACGTGGGCCTGGCCGCCGTCGGGGCGCAGGAGTGTGGCGAGCATCTTGACTGCGGTGGTCTTTCCGGCGCCGTTCGGACCGAGGACGCCGTAGACCGTGCCGGCGGGGACGGCGAGGTCGACGCCGTCCACGGCCCTGGTCTCGCCGAACGTCTTCACCAGGCCCGCGGTCTCGATGGCCAGGCCTGAGGTCTGCTGGCTCATGGTGGTTTCCTTCCGCGTTCGTGGGCTACGCATGGGGAGACCTTTACCGTCCCTCAAACTCATCGGTGGCGCACAGACTTTTCTTCACGGACCCGCCCAAGGACGTAGGCGGCATGGGACCGGAGCCCGAGGAGCAGGGGAGTAGCGTCCTGCCCATGCATGCGATCACGATTCCCGAACCTGGTGGGCCCGAGGCGCTGGTGTGGAATGAGGTCCCCGATCCTGTGCCCGGTGAGGGCGAGGTGCTGGTCGAGGTGGTGGCCGGTGCCGTCAACCGCGCCGACATCCTGCAACGCCAGGGCTTCTACAACCCGCCGCCCGGCGCATCCCCCTACCCCGGCCTGGAGTGCTCCGGGCGGATCACCGCGCTCGGCCCCGGCGTCTCCGGCTGGGCGGTCGGCGACGAGGTGTGCGCGCTGCTCGCCGGCGGCGGCTACGCCGAGAAGGTCGCCGTCCCGGCCGGCCAGCTGCTCCCCGTGCCCCGGGGCCTCGACCTCAAGCAGGCCGCCGCGCTGCCCGAGGTGACGGCCACGGTCTGGTCGAACGTCTTCATGATCGCCCACCTCCGTCCCGGCGAGACCCTGCTCGTGCACGGCGGCTCCAGCGGCATCGGCACCATGGCGATCCAGCTCGCCAAGGCCGTCGGCGCCAAGGTCGCCGTCACCGCGGGCACCAAGGAGAAGCTGGAGCGCTGCGCCGAGCTGGGCGCCGACATCCTGATCAACTACCGCGAGCAGGACTTCGTCGAGGAGATCGGGCGGGCCACCGACGGTGCGGGCGCCGACGTCATCCTCGACAACATGGGCGCCAAGTACCTCGACCGCAACGTCCAGGCCCTCGCCGTCAACGGCCGGCTCGCGATCATCGGCATGCAGGGCGGCATCAAGGCCGAGCTGAACATCGCCGCCCTCCTCACCAAGCGCGCCGCGATCAGCGCGACCTCGCTGCGCGCCCGTCCGCTCGGCGAGAAGGCGGCGATCGTCGCGGCCGTACGCGAACACGTCTGGCCCCTCCTCGACGCCGGTCACGTCCGCCCGATCGTCGACCGCGAACTCCCGATGAGCGACGCGGCCGCCGCCCACCGGGTGGTCGAGGAGAGCGGCCACGTCGGAAAGGTGCTGCTGGTCGTGGCCTAGGTCCGGTCACCCCAGTGGGGCGCTGCCGCTCAACGCCGGCGCAGCCGCAGCCCGAGAAGTCCCAGCCCCAGTCCGAGCCCGATCAGGACCAGCCCGCTGCCGAGCGGCAGGATCCGGAGCACGGGTTCGGCGGGGCCCTCGGCCTCCGCGACGGCGTGCCCCACGTGGTGCGGCGGCGCGGAGGTCGGGGCGGTGGATTGCGGGTGCTCCTGAGGCCGCTGGGCCGTCGGCGGTTCCTCCACCGGCTCGGGCACGTTCTGTCGCCCCGGCCGCTCCCGCCCCTCCCCGGCCAGGCTCCCGGCCCGCGTCGGCCCACCCGAGGTCGAGGGCGAAGGCGACGGGGAGGCAGCGGCGGCGACCTGGATGCCGTACGACGAGAGGGCCCCGTACGACGGGACGCTGCCGTACGAGACACTCGCGCACGGCAGCAGGACCACCCCCGCCACCAGCCCCGGAAGTACCCGCCACCACGGAGTCACGGAACAAGCCTCACATCGCCTTGCCATTCCGGCATTCCGGGTTGCGCCACCGGGTCGAAGCCCGCGCACCGCAAAACGGTGGATCAGCTGCTACCGGGGGCACCACGGTGATGAGGTGTACGGGTGCGAGAGAATGGCGGCATGGAGATGCCGAGGAACGAACGGTCGTCCGAGAACCCGCAGATCCTGGTCGTGGGCCAGGACGGGATGGCGCTGGGCGGCGGAGGAGACGAGGACTCCCGCGAGGTTCCCGTGACGGAGATGGTCGAGCAGCCGGCCAAGGTCATGCGGATCGGCAGCATGATCAAGCAGCTGCTCGAAGAAGTCCGCGCGGCTCCCCTGGACGAGGCGAGCCGGGTCCGGCTCAAGGAGATCCACGCCAGCTCGGTGAAGGAGCTCGAGGACGGTCTGGCCCCCGATCTCGTGGAGGAACTGGAGCGGCTCTCGCTGCCCTTCACCGACGACGGGATCCCGAGCGACGCGGAACTGCGGATCGCGCAGGCCCAGTTGGTCGGCTGGCTGGAGGGTCTCTTCCACGGGATCCAGACCACCCTGTTCGCCCAGCAGATGGCGGCCCGCGCGCAGCTGGAGCAGATGCGCCGCGCCCTCCCGCCGGGCGTCGGCGGCCACGAACAGGGCGAGGACGGTCCGGGAGGCCACTCGGGAGGGCCGTACCTGTAACCCCGTACGACACCTGCCCCGTAAGCGAAGGGCCCGGCAGCGCAGGCTGCCGGGCCCTTTCACATCGCGGTTGCTCGTTCGGGTTCTTCTTCAGTGAGCTTGCCCACCGAGCGTGGTGCCCGATCCGTGACCGTACGCGAAAGAAGCGTCGCGGAAGCGTTACAGGTGGTGTGCGGGCGGTACACGGAATTTGCACGACACCCCGGATTACGGGTTTGATGGCCGGTCCGTCTCATGCCGGTACGGGCGTCCGTACCGGACCGGAGGCTTGCACGGAGGCTGTAGCGTGGCCGACGGAGACCGTAACAACACCGCGCGCACCGCGGGCAGAAACGACGGCGAGGACTGATGGCACAGCAGCAGCGCGCTCAGGGCCCGTCCGACCCCGAGGCGACTGGCGGCGGTATGTCAGATGCGCCGGAGATGTGGGGTAACGGCGGGTTGGTCGGCGATGGCCGGTATCGGCTCACCCACAGACTCGGCCGGGGCGGTATGGCCGAGGTGTTCGCGGCCGAGGACGTACGGCTGGGCCGTACGGTCGCGGTGAAGCTGCTCCGCTCCGATCTCGCCGAGGACCCGGTCTCCAAGGCACGCTTCACGCGCGAGGCCCAGTCGGTGGCCGGGCTCAACCACCACGCGATCGTCGCCGTGTACGACTCCGGCGAGGACTTCGTGGCCGGCCAGTCGGTGCCGTACATCGTGATGGAGATCGTCGAGGGCCGCACCATCCGCGACCTCCTCATCAACGCCGAGGCGCCCGGGCCCGAGCAGGCCCTGATCATCGTCTCCGGTGTGCTGGAGGCGCTCGCCTACTCGCACCAGCACGGCATCGTGCACCGCGACATCAAGCCGGCGAACGTGATCATCACGCACACCGGTGCGGTCAAGGTGATGGACTTCGGCATCGCCCGCGCCCTGCACGGCGCGCAGTCGACGATGACGCAGACCGGCATGGTCATGGGCACCCCGCAGTACCTCTCCCCGGAGCAGGCGCTCGGCAAGGCCGTCGACCACCGCTCCGACCTGTACGCGGTGGGCTGCCTGCTCTACGAACTCCTCGCGCTCAGGCCCCCGTTCACCGGCGAGACGCCGCTGTCGGTGGTCTACCAGCACGTCCAGGACATCCCGACGCCGCCGTCCGAGGCGTCCGACGCCTGTCCGCCCGAGCTCGACGGCCTGGTGATGCGCTCGCTCGCCAAGGAGCCGGACGACCGGTTCCAGACGGCGGAGGAGATGCGCGGGCTCGTCCAGTACGGCCTCCAGATGCTGTACGAGCAGGGCGGCCACACCGGCACCTGGAACACCGGCCCGGTCGCCCTGCACGACGGCCGGCAGACCCCGGCGGCGGGCTTCGCGAGCACGACCGTGCTGGGGCACCCCGGTGACGGTTCCAGCACCTCGCAGATCCCGCAGCAGATCCTGCCGTCCGGATACGGCGGCGGGGACGACGGAGGCTTCGAGGGGCACGGCAACAAGGGCAACGGCCGCGGCAAGCTGTGGATCCTGGCCGTCTTCGCGGTGATCGCCATCGCCGCGGGCGTCGCGCTGGCGCTGAACACCGGCGGCGGTGACGGTGGCAGCGGCGGTGTCAAGGAGTCGCCGACCACTTCGCAGACCACCGAGGACCAGCAGGCCAGCGAGACGCCGAGCGACGAGGTGACCGACGAGGTGACCGACCCGGAGACCGACCCCGGCTCGGACACGGGCGGCGGTTCGCAGTACACGCCGTCCTACACGCCCTCGTACACACCCTCCGAGACGACCTCTTCGGAGCCCTCCTACACGCCGTCCGACGAGCCGACGGAGCCGACGGACCCGGCCACGCAGCCGAGCGACCCGGAGACCGAGCCGAGCGACCCGGCGACGCAGCCGACGGACACCGGCGGCGTCAGCGAGGGCGGCGGGGGCGAAGGCTGACCGTCAGCCGAAGACAGCGTCCACGCGCGCGTGCGGCCCGGAAACGGGCTCCACGCGCGCGTGCTGCTTTACAGGGGTACAGGGGCCCGAACTTGCGGGGCGACTTGCAGGGCCCCGACGTCAGCCGCTGAACGCCTCGCACACCGCGTCGTACTCCCGGGTCCACCACACCGCGAGCGCCGAGGCGGCCGGGAACTGCGGATCCGCGCGGGTGTCGCCGCGCTCGTAGTGCCAGCGCAGCATCCAGAAGTCGTTGAGGCGCTCCCACCACACGCGGTGCACGGCGGCCGCGAGCTGGGAGGGCGTGGCGCCCGCCGTGCGCCGGTACGCGCGCGCGTACGCACCTGCCTTCGACAGGTCGAGCGTGCCCTCGGGACGCACGAAGAAGATCATGGCGGCGCGTACGGCCTCCTCCGCGCGGGGCTGGACGCCGAGCCGGTCCCAGTCGACGATCGCGGCCGGCGCGTCCCCCTGGTAGAGCAGGTTGAACGGGTGGAAGTCGCCGTGCACCCAGCCCACCGAGCCCCCGTGCGGCGGGCGCCGGTCCGCGTGCCGCTCCAGGAGGCCCCGCCGCTCCAGCAGCCGGTGCCGGGCCAGTTCGTCGAAGGAGTCGGCGGGGCGATGGCGGCGTACGCGGGCGAGCAGCTCGTCGATGAGGGCGAAGGTGTCGGCGGGGTCGGCGCCCTCGGCCGGGGCCGTACGCCTGCGCGTGTGGGCCGGCATCACCCGCTCCAGGCCGGCGTGCACCACCCCCAGCAGCGCGCCCAGCCGTCCGCACTGCTCGGTGCTGAGCTCGCCGCCGTGCCGGTGCCGGCCCTCGATCCACGGGTGGAGGGCGTAGGCGTGGCCGCCGACCACCGCCACCGTGCGGCCGTCGCGCGCGACGAGCGGGGGTGCCACCGGGACGCCGAGGTCGGCGAGGCGCTGGGTGGCGCGGTGCCGGCGTTCGATCGCGGTCGGGTCGGCGGTCTCGGGGTCGAAGTGGTGCTTCAGGAAGTAGCGGCCGCGCGTCGTGCACAGTCGGTAGCCGCGGTTGAGGAGCCCCTGGTCGACGGGCTCGCAGGTGAGCGCGGAACCGGCGCCGTACTGGCGGAGCAGGGCGCCCAGCGGGGGCGCGTGGGGCATGAGGGGTGGTACACAGGTGCGCGGCACGCGCCAGATGCTAGGGCACGATCCGGGCCCGTGAGCTGGGCGTTGTCACAGCAAGTTGTCGGTGGTCGCTTTCGGTCACAGGGCGCCCTCGAAGTGGCGCTCCAGTCCCCCGGAAGGGCGGCGCAGACATGCTGGTGGCCATGCGGCCGCAGTCGTGTCTGCCGCTGTGCTCAGCGTGTCTGCCGCTGCGCTCAGCGGTTCCCCGCCTGCATCCGCGCCACATACGCGGCCGCCTGGGACCGGCGCTGCATGCCGAGTTTGGACAGCAGGCTCGACACGTAGTTCTTGATCGTCTTCTCGGCGAGGTGCAGTCGCTCGCCGATCTGGCGATTGGTGAGCCCCTCACTGATCAGGTCGAGGATCCTGCGCTCCTGATCGGTGAGGTGCGCGAGTCCGTCGTCGCTCCTCGCGCCGCCCCCGTCGCGCAGCCGCTCCAGCACGCGCGCGGTGGCCACCGGATCCAGCAGGGACCTGCCGGCGGCGACGTCCCGTACGGCGGTCAGCAGTTCGTTGCCCCGGATCGCCTTCAGGACGTACCCGGAGGCGCCCGCCATGATCGCGTCGAAGAGGGCCTCGTCGTCGGCGTACGAGGTCAGCATCAGGCACTTCACCGAGTCGTCCCGGGAGCGGATCTCACGGCACACCTCGACACCGCTGCCGTCCGGGAGCCGTACGTCGAGCACCGCCACGTCGGGCCGGGTGGCCGGAATCCGCGCCAGCGCGTCGGCCGCCGTTCCCGCCTCGCCGACCACCTCGATGTCGCCCTCGACCGAGAGGAGCTCATGGACGCCCCGCCGGACGACCTCATGGTCATCGAGAAGAAATACGCTGATTTTTCCTTCTTCGCGCATGGGGTAAGTCAAACACGCAACCCCTTCCGGTGGCCTGGGTCGGCGGGATAACGTGCCGTTGCTCCGGCCTCCTGCAAGGCTGTGACCAGCACCCCTTCGAGCACTTCTCGATTTACTTGGAAATCCAAGCAAAATCGCAGGTCAAAGGGGGTTTCACAGAAATGTGGAGCACTGGGTAACGTGATTGTTGCAGGGCGCTCGCCGGGGCACCTGTCACGCCTGTTCCGGCCGAGTGGCACCCACCCCGTGCACGGGTGTCGGACCAGGTGAGCCGCACTGGTTTACCCGGCAACCCCGGGGGCCGGACCGACGGAGGAGCACACGTGACCGTGGAGAGCACTGCCGCGCGCAAGCCGCGACGCAGCGCCGGGACCAAGAAGTCCCCGAGCACCAAGCCCGAGCTGGTTCAACTTCTGACAGCCGAGGGCAAGCGCGTCAAGAACGCCGAGTACGACCCGTACGTCGCCGACATCACCCCCGATGAGCTGCGCGGTCTGTACCGCGACATGGTGCTCACCCGCCGCTTCGACGCCGAGGCCACCTCCCTTCAGCGCCAGGGCGAGCTGGGCCTGTGGGCCTCGCTGCTCGGCCAGGAGGCCGCCCAGATCGGTTCCGGCCGGGCCACCCGCGAGGACGACTACGTCTTCCCGACCTACCGGGAGCACGGCGTCGCCTGGTGCCGCGGCGTCGACCCGGCCAACCTGCTCGGCATGTTCCGCGGCGTGAACAACGGCGGCTGGGACCCCAACAGCAACAACTTCCAGCTCTACACGATCGTCATCGGCTCACAGACGCTGCACGCGACCGGCTACGCGATGGGCGTGGCCAAGGACGGCGCGGACAGCGCGGTGATCGCCTACTTCGGCGACGGCGCCAGCAGCCAGGGCGACGTGGCCGAGTCCTTCACCTTCTCCGCGGTCTACAACGCCCCCGTGGTGTTTTTCTGCCAGAACAACCAGTGGGCGATCTCCGAACCCACCGAGAAGCAGACCCGCGTGCCGCTCTACCAGCGCGCACAGGGCTACGGCTTCCCGGGCGTCCGCGTCGACGGCAACGACGTACTGGCCTGTCTGGCCGTGACGAAGTGGGCGCTGGAGCGGGCCCGCAGCGGTGAGGGCCCGACGCTCGTCGAGGCGTACACCTACCGCATGGGCGCGCACACCACCTCCGACGACCCGACCCGTTACCGGGGCGACGAGGAGCGGCAGTCCTGGGAGGCCAAGGACCCGATCGCCCGCCTCCGCGTGTATCTCGAAGCCTCAAACCACGCGGACGAGGGATTCTTCGCGGAACTCGAGGCCGAGAGCGAGGCGTTGGGAAGGCGAGTGCGCGAAGCGGTCCGCGCCATGCCGGACCCGGACCACTTCGCCATCTTCGAGAACGTGTACGCGGACGGGCATGCGCTCGTCGACGAGGAGCGAGCCCAGTTCGCCGCCTACCAGGCGTCGTTCGCGGATGGAGAGGGGGCCTGATCATGGCAGCGGAAAAGATGGCTCTGGCCAAGGCGATCAACGAGTCGCTGCGGCGCGCTCTGGATTCCGACCCCAAGGTCCTGATCATGGGCGAGGACGTCGGCAAGCTCGGCGGTGTCTTCCGTGTCACCGACGGCCTTCAGAAGGACTTCGGCGAGAGCCGCGTCATCGACACCCCCCTCGCCGAGTCCGGCATCGTCGGCACGGCGATCGGCCTGGCCCTGCGCGGCTACCGCCCGGTGGTGGAGATCCAGTTCGACGGCTTCGTCTTCCCGGCGTACGACCAGATCGTCACCCAGCTCGCCAAGATGCACGCGCGTGCGTTGGGCAAGGTCAAGCTCCCGGTCGTCATCCGCATTCCGTACGGCGGCGGAATCGGCGCGGTGGAACACCACTCGGAGTCCCCGGAGGCCCTGTTCGCGCATGTGGCGGGCCTGAAGGTGGTCAGCCCGTCAAACGCCTCGGACGCGTTCTGGATGATGCAGCAGGCCATCGAGTGCGACGACCCGGTGATCTTCTTCGAGCCCAAGCGGCGCTACTGGGACAAGAGCGAGGTCACGTGGTCGACCAGCGGCTCCGCCGCGGGTGATGAGGCCATCCCGGGCCCGCTGCACAAGGCGCGCGTGGTGCGCGAGGGCTCGGACCTGACCCTTGCCGCCTACGGCCCGATGGTGAAGCTCTGCCAGGAGGTCGCCGACGCGGCGGCCGAGGAGGGCAAGAACCTCGAGGTTCTCGATCTGCGCTCGGTGTCCCCGCTGGACTTCGACTCGATCCAGACGTCCGTCGAGAAGACCCGCCGCCTGGTCGTGGTCCATGAGGCGCCGGTGTTCTTCGGCTCGGGCGCGGAGATCGCCGCCCGGATCACGGAGCGCTGCTTCTACCACCTGGAGGCCCCGGTGCTCAGGGTCGGCGGCTATCACGCCCCGTATCCGCCGGCCCGCCTGGAGGACGAGTACCTGCCGGGCCTGGACCGGGTGCTCGACGCCGTCGACCGCGCCCTGGCGTACTGAGGAGAGGGGCGTGACGACGATGACTGAAGCGTCCGTACGCGAGTTCAAGATGCCCGACGTGGGCGAGGGGCTCACCGAGGCCGAGATCCTCAAGTGGTTCGTCCAGCCCGGTGACACGGTGACGGACGGCCAGGTGGTGTGCGAGGTCGAGACGGCCAAGGCCGCGGTCGAACTCCCCATCCCGTACGACGGCGTGGTCCGCGCACTCCACTTCCCCGAGGGCACGACGGTGGATGTGGGCACGTCGATCATCGCGGTGGACCTGGCCGGCGGGGCGCCGCCGGTGGAGGCTCCACCGGCGGAGGAATCCAAGCCGGAGGGTTCGGGCCGCACGCCGGTGCTGGTGGGCTACGGCGTCGCCACATCCTCCACCAAGCGCCGCCCCCGCAAGGGCCCGGAGGTCCCGGTCCAGGCGGCCTCGACGGCGATCCAGGGCGAGCTGAACGGCCATGGCGCGGCCCCGGCCCCAGCTCCCGCTGCGGCTGCCGCGCCCGCCGCGGCTTCCGCTCCCGTCCAGGACCGCCCGCTGGCGAAGCCGCCGGTGCGCAAGCTGGCCAAGGACCTGGGCGTCGACCTGGCGACGGTGATCCCGTCCGGCCCGGACGGCATCATCACGCGCGAGGACGTACACGCGGCGGTGGCGCCGCTGACGGCCCCCGAGCCGGTGACGCCGGTGCCGGCGCCGACGGCGGCCCCGACCCCGGCGGCGGCGTACGACACGGCGCGCGAGACCCGTATCCCGGTCAAGGGCGTCCGCAAGGCGACGGCGGCGGCGATGGTCGGCTCGGCCTTCACGGCGCCGCATGTCACCGAGTTCGTCACGATCGACGTGACGCGCACGATGAAGCTGGTCGAGGAGCTCAAGCAGGACAAGGAGATGGAGGGCCTGCGGGTCAACCCGCTCCTCCTGATCGCCAAGGCCCTGCTGGTCGCGATCAGGCGCAACCCGGATGTGAACGCGTCCTGGGACGAGGCCAACCAGGAGATCGTCCGGAAGCACTACGTCAACCTGGGCATCGCGGCGGCGACACCGCGCGGCCTGATCGTCCCGAACATCAAGGACGCCCACGACAAGACGCTTCCGCAACTGGCCCAGGCGCTGGGTGAGTTGGTGACGACGGCGAGGGAGGGCAAGACCTCCCCCGCCGCCATGCAGGGCGGCACGGTGACCATCACGAACGTCGGCGTCTTCGGCGTCGACACCGGCACCCCGATCCTCAACCCCGGCGAGTCCGCCATCCTCGCCGTCGGCGCGATCAAGCTCCAGCCCTGGGTCCACAAGGGCAAGGTGAAGCCGCGCCAGGTGACGACGCTGGCGTTGTCCTTCGACCACCGTCTGGTGGACGGGGAGTTGGGCTCCAAGGTCCTCGCCGACACGGCGGCGATCCTTGAGCAGCCGAAGCGGCTGATCACCTGGGCCTGAGATGCACGCGGGCGGCCCCTGTCCTCCTGGACAGGGGCCGCCGTGCCCGAGGGGGTCCGTCCGCCGGCAGCGGGACGGGCTAGTCGAGGCGGGAGACCTGGTAGTGGCTGATGTACCAGCCCTCTTCCGTACGTTTCACCAGCACGCTGAGGTAGAGACCGATCGTGGCCCGGTCGGTGAACGAGAAGTCGACGGCCAGATAGCCGAGCACCAGGTCATCGGCCGGGACTCTGGTCTCCAGGATGCGGTACTCGGCCGTCAACCCGAGCGGCTGGGAGTCGTAGTAGGCGGCGATGCCCGCCCTTCCGACGGTGTAGGGGTGCAGCCCCTGGAAGATCGCGTCCTCGGTGAACTGGGCTGCGACACGCTGCGGTTCATGGCCGTCGACGGCGCTCTTCCACCGGTCGAGGACGTCCCGGAGGATCGCTTCGCTGCTGGTGCTGCTGTTCATCAGGTCTCTCCTGCTGGGCGGAATCGCGGTCAGTGGCCGGCGCTCATGCCACCGTCGACGTGGAGGATCTCGCCGGTGACGAAGGGGGCGTTCTCCAGATAGGCGACCGCGTCCACGATGTCGCTCTGCTCGCCCATCCGGCCCACCGGGTGCAGGGCCGCGAGGGCCTCATGGGTCTCCTCGGGGTGCATGGGGGTCCTGATGGTGCCCGGTGCGACGGCGTTGACGCGGATGCCGCGCGTGGCGTACTCGATGGCGAGGGACTTGGTGGCGGACTGGAGGCCGCCCTTGGTCAACGAGGCGAGTACCGACGGGACTCGGGCGTCGGCGTTGTCGACCAGGCTGGTGGTGATGTTGACGATGTGGCCGCCGCCGTTGGCGAGCATGTGCTCGACAGCCAGCTGGGTGATGCGGAAGAACCCGTCGAGGTTCACTCCGGTCACGACGCCGTAGTCGTCCTGGGTGTAGTCGGTGAACGGCTTGGCGACGAAGATGCCCGCGTTGTTGACCAGGGTGTCGACACGGCCGAACCGCTCGACGCCGGCGGCGATGACGCGTTCGGCCGTCGCGGGGTCGGCGATGTCGCCCTGGACGGTGAGGACGCCCGCGTCGTCGGAGGGGGCGATGGTGCGTGAGGTGGCGACGACGGCGTACCCCAGCTTGCGGTAGTTCTCGACGAGACCGGCGCCGATGCCCTGCGAGGCACCGGTGATGACGGCGACCTTCTGGTTCTGAGTGCTCATGGTGACCTTCTCGGGAGGGAGGGCTGGATGGAGGGCTGCAACCGATCCCTACTAGCCGACCGGTCTACTATTTGACCGTAGACGGCCTCCCGGGACTCGGCCAGGACCGGCCTCCTCCCACCTGGTAGGTGCGGACTCCTAAACCAGGTCGACAGGTGCGGGGGCGCCGAGCAGCGCCAGGCAGTTCCGCCACAGCGGGCCGAGCCGTTGCGTGCTGTTGTACAGCTTCGCGAACAGCACCTGCCCCTCCAGCTGGGCCACCACGGAGCGCGCGGCTTCCCGGGTGTCGCTCACCGTGACTTCGTCGCGCGCAAGAGCCTCGACGACGACCGAGTCGACCATGTCGACCTGGGCGTCGAAGATCTCCTGAAGTCGACCGCGGATGGCCTCGGTGTGATTGCTCAGTTCCAGCGTGAGGTTCCCGAACAGACAGCCCGAGACGGTGCCACAGCTCTGCTGCCCGGCACGCTGGCCCGCCTCTGTGGCCTCGAACAGCAGGCGCAGACGCGTCAGCGGTTCCGTCTCGCCGGTCAGGATGTGCGTCCAGGTGCGCTTCTGCTCGGCCCACTGCTCGTCGATGACGGCCAGGGCGAGAGCTTCCTTGGATTCGAAGAAGTAGTAGAAGCTGCCCTTCGGCACCCCGGCCGCCTTGCAGATCTCAGCCACACCCAGTGCGGAGTAACCACGCAGCTCGATCAGCGACTGCGCGGCGCCGAGAATCTTCTCCCTGGCATCGCTGGTCCGTCCCATGGAGCGAGTGTACGACCGGTCGTCTACTCCGGACCCGGGCCCATCAGGACCCCCGACGGAACGCCGAAGGGGCCCGCCCGTCCGCTCGGGACGTGGTGGCGGGCCCCTTCTTCAAGGCTGCGGGTATCAGGTGATCTTCGCGTAGCCGTAGTTGATGAGCTTCTTCACGTCGGCCGTGCGGTTGGCCTCCGAGGAGGAGGTGAGGACGGCGCCGACCACCGACTCGCCGTTCTTCGTGGCGGAGAAGACGAGGCAGTACTTGGCCTGGGTGCCGGAGCCGGTCTTGACGCCGAGCGTGCCGTTCCAGCCGAGCAGGGTGTTGGTGTTCTTCCAGGCCGCCATCGTGCGGGTGGAGCCGGTCTTCGTGACCGTCTTCGCCGTGTACGACTTGGTCTTGACGACGCCCCGGAACGCGGAGGTCTTCATCGCGCTGCGCGCGAGCTTCGTCAGGTCCTTCGGCGTCGAGTAGTTGGCGCCATTGCTTATGCCGTCGAACGAGTCGAAGTGCGTGTTCGCCATGCCCAGGGTCCTGGCCATGGTGTTCATCTTGCCGATGAACGACTTCACGCGCGCGGACACCGTCGAGCCGGAGCCGTACTTGTCGGCCAGCGCCATCGCGGCGTCGCAGCCGGACGGCAGCATCATCCCGTACAGCAGCTGACGGACGGTGACCTTGTCGCCGACGATCAGCCGGGCCGAGGAAGCGCCCTTGGAGACGATGTAGTCGCTGTACGCCTTCTTGATCGTGACCTTGGCGTCCAGGTTCAGGTTCGACTGCGAGAGCACGACCTTCGCGGTCATGATCTTCGTCGTGGAGGCGGTGAGGCGCTTCGTGTCACCCGCCTTGGTGTAGAGGGTCTTGCCGTTGGCGCTGTTCATCACGAATCCGCCCTTGGCGGTGATCGTGGGCGTCGTGACGGCCTGTGCCGGTGCCGCGGTGAGGGCTCCGGTGGCCAGCATCGCGCCGGTCGTGACGGCCACGGCTGCGGCTCTGCGGACACGGATGCCCTTGATGGCGGTTGTCAACTCAAATACCCCGAATACGTCGAATTCCCCTGAAGTGCGGCCGAGTTGAAGGGAAAGCAGGCAGGCCGCATACGTGTGACATGTAAGTAGCACAGAAGGTTGTGTGTCGTGCGGGGCGAATCTGAGATCTTTCCCGGGGCTTTCCCCGCCCTTTTCCGGGCGGCGTTCCGGCGGTCTCGTCACGTCCGCATGCTGGAATGAGCGACCGCATGCGTACGTGTTGTATCTAAGCTGTGGCCATGTCCTCAGCCCCGCCCGCACCCGTCAAGCAACCACCTGCCGCCGACCGCGTCTACGCCCATGTCAAGCAAGGTGTCCTGGAACGCCGTTATGAGGGCGGCATCCTCCTCACCGAGGGCGAACTCGCCGAGGCCGTAGGGGTGTCGCGCACCCCGGTGCGGGAGGCGCTGCTCCGGCTGGAGGTCGAGGGGCTGATCAAGCTCTACCCGAAGAAGGGCGCGCTGGTCCTGCCCGTCTCCGCGCAGGAGATCGCGGACGTGGTGGAGACGCGGCTGCTGGTCGAGGAGCACGCCGCGCGGAAGGCCGTACCCGCGTCCTCGCAGCTCATCGCGCGGCTCGAGGAACTGCTCGCCGAGCAGAAGGCGCACGCCGCCGACGGCGACCTGGCCGCGGCCGCCGTCACCGACCGCTGCTTCCACGCCGAGATCGTCCGCAGCGGCGGGAACGAGATCCTCTCCCGGCTCTACGACCAACTGCGCGACCGGCAACTGCGCATGGGCGTCGCCGTGATGCACTCCCACCCCGACCGGATCGCCAAGACACTCCACGAGCATGAGGAGATTCTCGACGCTCTGCGTTCCGGAGACGCGGAGGCGGCCGTCGGTGTCGTCCACCGGCATGTGGGCTGGTTCTCGCACCTCGCACGGGGTGAGGTCCGTTGAGCGCCGTCGCCCTCCCCGGGGACCCGCCGGGCGGCCGCCGTGCCGTCGCCGTCTGGGGCATAGGCGTCTCGGTCTACTTCGTCGCCGTCATCTTCCGTACGTCGCTGGGGGTCGCCGGCCTCGACGCGGCCGAGCGGTTCCACGTGGGCGCCTCGGCGCTGTCCACGTTCTCCATCCTCCAGTTGCTGGTGTACGCGGGCATGCAGATACCCGTGGGCCTGCTGGTCGACCGGCTCGGCACCAAGAAGGTGCTGACGATCGGCGTGGTCCTCTTCACGGCCGGGCAACTGGGCTTCGCCTTCTCGTCGTCGTACGGCATGGCCCTCGCCTCGCGTGCGCTGCTCGGCTGCGGTGACGCGATGACGTTCATCAGCGTGCTGCGGCTCGGCACCCGCTGGTTCCCGGCGCGGCGCGGGCCGATGGTGGCGCAGCTCGCCGGGCTGGTCGGTATGGCGGGCAACCTCGTCTCGACGCTGGTGCTCGCACGGCTGCTGCACGGCGTGGGCTGGACGGCGGCCTTCGCGGGGAGTTCGCTCGCCGGTGTGGTGGTGCTGGTTCTGATGCTGCTCTTCCTCAAGGACCATCCCGAGGGCCACGAGCCGGAGCCCTTCCCCCATCAGGGCGCGGCGTACGTACGACGGCAGATCGCCGCCTCGTGGCGGGAGCCGGGGACACGGCTGGGGCTGTGGGTGCACTTCACCACGCAGTTCCCGGCGATGGTGTTCCTGCTGCTGTGGGGGCTGCCGTTCCTGGTCCAGGCGCAGGGGCTGTCACGGGCGACCGCCGGGGAACTGCTCACCCTCGTCGTGCTGTCGAACATGCTCGTGGGTCTGGTGTACGGGCAGGTCGTCGCCCGGCACCATGCGGCGCGGCTGCCGCTCGCGCTGGGGACCGTGGGGGCGACGGCGTTGATGTGGGCGACGGTGCTGGTGTATCCCGGGCAGCGGGCGCCGATGTGGCTGCTGGTGGTGTTGTGTGCGGTGCTCGGGGCGTGCGGGCCCGCGTCGATGATCGGGTTCGATTTCGCGCGGCCGGCGAATCCGCCGGAGCGGCAGGGCACGGCGTCCGGGATCACCAACATGGGGGGCTTCGTCGCCTCGATGACCACGTTGTTCGCGGTCGGGGTGCTGCTGGACGCGACCGGGGACGACTACACCGTCGCGTTCTCGTCGATGTTCGTGCTTCAGGCGCTGGGCGTGAGTCAGATTCTGCGGTTGCGGAAGCGGGCGGCCCGGCGGGAGCGGGAGCGGTTGGTGGCGAGCCGGGTGTCGACGGTGCACGTCCCTGCGTGAAGCCGCCCGCCGCCCGCTGGGCCGCTTCCGCTACGGCGTCACCGTGAAGTTCCTCAGGATCGCCGCCGTCAGCTCCACATCCCCCTCCGCCTTGATGCGGTCGGCGGCCGACTCCAGGGTCACGCGGCCGAAGGCAAGGCGGAGGTAGGTCTCCCAGTCGAGGGTGAGGGTGGCGGCGGGGCCGAGGGCGGGGGCCGTTTCGAGGGTGCCGCGGCCCTGGATGTCGACGCGGATGGTGCGCAGGAACTCGATGGGGCCGTGGACGTCGAAGACGATCGCCGAACTGCGGGGCGCGTTCGCCTTGTTCGCGACGATGTCGGGGAGGGCGGCGAGCAGGACGTCACGGGCCACGTGCGCGCCGGGTGAGTCGAGGTTTCCGGGGCGGCCGAGGGCGATGCGGAGGTCCTGCTCATGGGCCCACACGTCGAACGCGTGGTTGCGCATGGCCTCTTCGAGCGTGATCTCGGAGCTGAGCGGGCCGCGCACCTTCGTGCCGGGGTCGCGGGTTTCGTTCCGCAGCTGGCGGTTGCGGCGGATGGTGACGAGCTCCAGCTCGGACGTCATCTCCGGCGCCGTGTGGTGGCGGCGTACGTCGACCTGCATCTCCATGTAGCGCTGGTGGTCGTTGGTGACGTGGTACAGGTCGCGCGGAAGCGTGTGGATGGGGCGCGGGTCGCCGAGCATCTCGCAGTCCAGGCCGATGACATGGGAGACGACGTCACGGACCGACCAGCCGGGGCAGGGTGTCCGCCGGTTCCACTCGCCCTCCACAAGGGGCTGCACCAGCTCGGATATCGCTTCGATGGAGTGGGTCCAGGCGTCGGCGTAGGGCTGGAGAGTGGGATGCAGACTCACGGAACGGGACCCCTCGGCGGTCGGTACAGGGCTGGTGGTGGGCGGCGGCTGCTTTCGGCGGGTGTCTTGGAACGCTAAGTTACGCTGCTGTGAGGCACCCCGGCAGTGCTTTCGTGTGACGATCGTAGGCCGTGTGGACGGGTCGAATGCCAGGACGGTGGTAGCGTGCGCGCCTCATTGCTCCAGATCGCAGTAAACGAGGGCGAATCGATCGAATCGCGCCGACGGCGGGTGGCTTCGCTGGTACGGGAGCAGGCCGGGGCCGCGGATGTCGTCGTACTGCCGGAGCTGTGGACGACGGGGGCCTTCGCCTACGAGGAGTTCGGCAGCGAGGCCGAGCCGCTCGAAGGGCCGACCTACGAGGTGATGGCGAAGGCCGCGAGCGAGGCCGGCGTGTGGCTGCATGCCGGGTCGATTCCGGAGCGGGACCCCGAGGGGCCGCTCTACAACACCTCTCTGGTCTTCTCCCCCTCCGGTGACCTGGTCGCCGCCTACCGCAAGATCCATCGCTTCGGGTTCGACAAGGGCGAGGCGGTGCTGATGGGCGCGGGCGGGGAACTGGTGACGGTTCGTCTGCCGGAGACGACCCTCGGGGTGGCCACCTGCTACGACCTCCGTTTCCCCGAGTTGTTCCGCGGTCTCGTCGACGCCGGGGCCGAGACCTTTGTCGTCCCGGCGGGCTGGCCGGAGCGCCGCCGGTCGCACTGGACGCTGCTGGCTCAGGCGCGGGCGGTGGAGAACCAGGCGTTCGTGCTCGCCTGTGGAACGGCCGGGACGCACGCGGGAGTTCCACAGGCCGGTCACTCGATCGTGGTGGATCCGTGGGGCGAGGTGCTGGCGGAGGCCGGTGCCGGGGAGCAGGTGCTCACGGTGGAGTTCGACCCCGGGAAGGTCCCGGTGACACGGGAACAGTTCCCGGCGCTCAAGGACCGCGTGCTGGGGCTGGAGCGACCGCGCGGGTAACCCCCGTAGTCCGGCCGGCCCGGCCGTCACTTCTCCAGCGGCTGCTCGGTCCAGATCACCTTCCCGCCCCCCGAGTAGCGCGTCCCCCACCTCTCCGCGAACTGCGCCACCAGGAACAGCCCCCGCCCGCCCTCGTCCGTCGACGCCGCGCGGCGCAGATGCGGCGCCGTGCTGCTGCCGTCCGAGACCTCGCAGATCAGGGATCGGTCGCGGATCAGACGGACGTGGATGGGGGCGGTGGCATGGCGGAGGGCGTTGGTGACCAGCTCGCTGAGGATCAGCTCGGTCGTGAAGGCCTCCTCCGACAGGCCCCAGGCCTGAAGCGTCCCGCCGGCCGCCGCCCGGACCCGCCCCACCGCCGAGGGGTCGGCCGGCACGTCCCAGGCCGCCGTGCGGTCGGCCGCGAGCCGGTGGGTGCGGGCGACGACCAGGGCGATGTCGTCGCGCTGCCGGTCGGGCAGCAGGGCGTCGAGGGTCGCGTCGCAGGTCTCCTCCGGCGTCCGCCCGGGGCCGGTCAGTGCGCGGCGCAGCAGCTCAAGACCCTCGTCGATGTCGCGGCGCTGGTCCTCGACGAGCCCGTCCGTGTAGAGCACGAGACTGCTGCCCTCGGCCAGCCGCACCACCGTCACCTCGAAGGGAAGCCCGCCGCCCAGTCCCAGCGGGGGCCCGCCGGGGACGGTGAGGAACTCCGCCTCGCCGTCCGGATGCACGACCGCCGGTTCGAGATGGCCCGCGCGGGAGATGGTGCACACCCCGGACGCGGGGTCGTAGACGGCGTACAGGCAGGTCGCGCCGGTGACCGGCGCGCCGCCCTCCTCGCTGCCGTCACTGCCCTCGTCCTGGTCGATGCGGGCCACCAACTCGTCCAGGTGCCACAGGAGTTCGTCGGGCGGGAGGTCCAGGGTCGAGAAGTTGTCGACGGCCGTCCGCAGCCGTCCCATGGTGGCCGCCGCGTGCAGGCCGTGCCCGACGATGTCCCCCACCACCAGCGCCACCCGCGCGCCGGGCAGCGGGATGACGTCGAACCAGTCGCCGCCGACCCCGCCCTGTGCGGCCTGCGCGGGCAGATAGCGGTAGGCCACGTCCAGGGCGCTCTGGTCGGGCAGGGCCCGTGGCAGCAGGCTGCGCTGGAGGGTGACGGCCATGCCGTGCTCGCGGGTGTAGCGGCGGGCGTTGTCCATGCTGACGGCGGCGCGGGCCACCAGTTCCTCGGCGAGGGAGACGTCCTCCTGCTCGAAGGGCTCCTGCTGCTCGGCGCGCCAGAAGGTGGCCACACCCATGATGACGCCGCGGGCGCGCAGGGGCACCGCGAGCATCGAGTGGATCCCGAACGCCACCAGTCCCCGGGCCCGTTCGGGATCCTGCACCTGCCAACCGGAGAACGTGGTCATGTCCTCCTCCAGGATCGTCTGCCCGGCGAGGAACCCGACGGCCTGCGGGGTGGCCGGCACGAAGTGGATCAGCCGGCCGAGCCCGTAGAGCGGGCTGCCCTCCTTGACGCCCCGGAACGCGACGCGCCGCATGGCCGTGTCGCCCGCCTTCGGCTCCCCGCCCCGCAGCACGGGATCCGCCAGGTCGACCGTGACGTAGTCGGCGAACCGGGGGACCGCGAAGTCCGCCAGCTCCTGTGAGGTGCGGGTCACGTCGAGGCCGGTGCCGACCTCCAGTCCGGCGTCGAAGAGCAGCCGCAGCCGCTCCTGCGCCACCTCCGCCCGGCCGGTGAGGGACTCCAGCTCGGTGGTGTCGCGCAGGGTGGCCACACTGCCGGCCGGGCCGTCGTCGCGTGCGGTGGACCGCTGGCTGACCGCCAGCAGCCGGCCGCGCGTCGGATGCACCTCGTCGGTGGCGTGCCGGCCGGAGTCCAGCAGCCGGGCCAGATCGCGGCCGATGGCCAGGTCGAGGGTGGGCCGGCCCTCCGCGTCCGGCCCCAGCGCGAGCAGCCGTCGCGCCTCGTCGTTGGCCAGCGCCAGCCGTCCGTCGCCGTCCGTGATCAGCACGCCTTCCCGTACGGCGTGCAGGACCGCGTCGTGATGCTCGTACATCCGGGTCATCTCGGCGGGCCCCAGTCCATGCGTCTGATGCCGCAGCCGCCTGCTGACCAGGGCGGTTCCGGCGGTGGCGACGACGAGGGCCACGCCGGCCGAGGCGATCACCACGGGCACCTGGTGGTCGACCACCCCGCTCACGCTGGCCAGCGTCACCCCGGCGGCGACCAGACCGACGACCTTGCCTTCCGCGTCCGTCACGGGGACGACGGCCCGCACGGAGGGGCCCAGTGTGCCGGTGTAGGTCTCCCGCACGACTCCGCCCGCCACGGCCGGGGCGATATGGCCGATGTAGGGGGCGCCGATCCGGTCGGGGTTCGGGTGGGTGTAGCGGATCCCGTCCGTGCTCATCACCACGACGAAGTCGATGCCGGACGCCTTGCGCACCGCCTCCGCACGCGGCTGGAGCACCGCGGACGGGTCCGGCCCCGTCAGGGCCGCCACGACCCCCGGAGAGTTCGCGACGGTCTCGGCCACGGCGAGGGAGCGGTTGCGGGCCTCGCGCTCGCTGTCGCTGCGGACCTGGAGCACGACGGCGATCACCGCGGCGACGACGAGCAGCACCACGATCGCCGCCTGCCACACGAAGACCTGGCGGGCGACGGTGGGGGCGCTCAGCACCGGGCGCAGCCGGTCGAGAAGTCCGGCCATGACTCTTTTGTCTCACATAGTGCGTCGGTGCGGGCACCTCAGCTCATGACAGTCGGCCCTAATCCGCCTCCCGCTCCTTCTCCGCCAGGTGGATCACGCACACCGCCACCGCGATCAGCAACGCCGGATCCGCGTCGTCGCGGACGACGTCGACGCCGTAGGTGTCCCGGATGTGCAGCCAGCGCCGGGAGATCACGGCGAGCAGTTCGCCGTCGTACTCGACGGCGAACTCGCGGTCGAGGACCTTGCCGCTGACGTCGAGGTCGGTGCCGTCGACCAGGGACACCCGGTAGTGGTTGCGCAGCAGCGACAGCCGCTTGCGCTTGATGCGGGCCAGCAGGTCGCCGCTCCGCTCGATCACCATCGTGTCCCGCAGGGCGAACATCTTCTGGTGGATGTCGATGAGGACGCGCCCCTGCGTGTCCTTCAGCTCGAAGGTGTCCCGCAGGCGCATCGCCTTGCCGTCGACGAGGTACACCTTGTTGCCGCGGTCGTCCTCGATCCAGTAGTCGTCACCGAAGCCGAGGAGCCGGTCGCGTACGAGGAATCTCATGAGACGAGGGGTTCCCCGCCGACGCCTGTGAAACGCCGCCGGTAGGCCGACGGGCTGAGGGTCATGCCCCGACCGTCAGCAGCCGTACCCGTCGCGGTAGTGGTGCCGGTCCTCTTCGACGACCGGCACCGAAGGGCGTACCTCGACGCGGCGGCGGCGGGCGACGCTGAGGATGATGCATCCTCCCCCACTCTCGGCTTCGCTCGAGCGGGGGGACCCCCATGGCCCATGAGCTGTCGCCTCCCTTTCCGGTCCGGTCGTTCCGGCCGGTCGGCGACGGGTACCCGGCCCGGCGGACGTTACCCCTCCAGAAACGCCACCAGGGCGTTCGCCAGCAGATGCGGGTCGTCGACGCCGCACAGCTCGCGCGCACTGTGCATCGACAGGATCGCCACCCCGATGTCGACGGTCTTGATGCCGTGCCGGGCCGCGGTGATCGGGCCGATGGTCGTGCCGCAGGGCATGGAGTTGTTGGAGACGAAGGACTGGAAGGGAACGCCGGCCCGCTCACAGGCCGCCGCCCACACCGCACGCCCCGAACCGTCCGTGGCGTAGCGGTTGTTGACGTTCACCTTCAGGATCGGCCCGCCGTTGATGCGCGGGTGGTGCGTCGGGTCGTGCCGCTCCGCGTAGTTGGGGTGGACGGCGTGGCCCGTGTCGGAGGAGAGACAGACGGTGCCGGCGAAGGCGCGTGCCTTGTCCTCGTACGATCCTCCGCGCGCGAACACCGAACGCTCCAGCACGCTGCCGAGCAGCGGCCCGTCCGCGCCGGTGTCGGACTGCGAGCCGTTCTCCTCGTGGTCGAAGGCGGCCAGCACCGGGATGCACGGCAGTTGTCCGCCGCCCGTCGCCACCGCGGCCAGCGCCGCCGTGCCCGCGTGCACCGACAGCAGGTTGTCCATGCGCGGCCCCGCGACCAGCTCCTTGTCGCGGCCCAGGTAGGCCGGCGGTTCCACGGAGTGGACCATCAGGTCCCAGCCGGTCACCTCGCCCGCGGCCAGATCGTTCTCCGACTCCAGGAACGCGATCAGGTCGCCGTCCCGCACGGTGTCGCCCAGGCCCCAGACCGGCTGGAGGTGGCGCTGCTTGTCGAGCTTGAGGCCCTCGGAGGAGACCGAACGGTCCAGGTGGATCGCCAGTTGGGGGACGCGCAGCAGCGGGCGGTCGACGTTCACCAGACGGGTCGAGCCGTCCCTGAGCGTCAGCCGGCCCGCCAGGCCCAGGTCGCGGTCCAGCCAGGAGTTCATCAGCGGGCCGCCGTAGATCTCGACCGCCACCTGCCGCCAGCCGTGCGCCCCGGCGTCCGGCAGCGGCTTGACCCGCAGGTTCGGCGAGTCGGTGTGCGCGCCCGCGATCCGGTACGGCGTGTGCGGCGCGGCGCTCTCGGGGACGTACCACGCGATGATCGCGCCGCCGCGCAGCACGTACTTGCCGCCGCTCGACCCGTCCCAGGCGTCCGTCTCCGCGACCTGCTTGAACCCGGCCTTCTCCAGCCGCTCGGCGGTGTTCGCCACGGCGTGGTACGGCGTGGGACTCGCCGCCAGGAAGGTCATGAGGTCGTCGGTGTGGCCGCGGTCGAAGCGGTGGGGTTCGCTCATGGGTTCACCTTAACGACGTACGAGGCTTCCTTGACGACGTACGAGGGCCCGCTCCCCATGACCGGGAACGGGCCCTTGTGACGGGGGACCAACGGGCTAGAACGCGGCCTCGTCCAGCTCCATCAGGTCCAGGTCGACGCCCTCGGCGAGCTTGCGCGCACCGGTGACGCCCGGCAGGACGGTGGCCGCGAAGAACTTCGCCGCCGCAATCTTGCCGGTGTAGAACGACTTGTCCCTGGCGGACGCGTTCGGCAGCTTCTCGGCGGCGACCGCGGCGCCCTTGAGGAGCAGGTAGCCGACGACGACGTCACCGGAGGCCATCAGCAGGCGGGTGGTGTTCAGGCCCACCTTGTAGATGTTCTTGACGTCCTGCTCGGTGGCCGCGAGGTCGGTGAGCATCAGGCCGACGATGGCCTCCAGCTCGACGGCGGCCTTCGCGAGGTACTCGCGGGCGCCCGCCAGCTCCTCGCCGCCGGTGCCGAGCGCGAGGAACTTCTTGATGTCCTCGGCAAGGGAGTTGAGGGCCGCGCCCTGGTTGCGGACGATCTTCCGGAAGAAGAAGTCCTGGCCCTGGATCGCGGTGGTGCCCTCGTACAGGGTGTCGATCTTGGCGTCGCGGATGTACTGCTCGATCGGGTACTCCTGGAGGAACCCGGAGCCGCCGAAGGTCTGCAGCGACTGGGCGAGCTGCTCGTAGCCCTTCTCGGAGCCGTAGCCCTTGACGATGGGCAGGAGCAGGTCGTTCAGCGCGTGCTCGGTCTTCGTGTCCTCGCCCGCGGCCTCCTTGACGGCGATCGCGTCCTGGATCGAGGCGGTGTAGAGGACCAGGGCGCGCATGCCCTCCGCGTACGCCTTCTGCGTCATCAGCGAGCGGCGCACGTCCGGGTGGTGGGTGACGGTGACCTTGGGCGCGGCCTTGTCCATGAAGTTGGCCAGGTCCGGACCCTGGACGCGCTCCTTGGCGTACTCCAGCGCGTTCAGGTAGCCCGTCGACAGTGTGGAGATCGCCTTCGTGCCGACCATCATGCGGGCGAACTCGATGATGCGGAACATCTGGCGGATGCCGTCGTGCTTGTCGCCGATCAGCCAGCCCTTGGCGGGGTGCTGGTCGCCGAAGGTCATCTCGCAGGTGTTGGAGGCCTTCAGGCCCATCTTGTGCTCGACGTTCGTGGCGTAGACGCCGTTGCGCATCCCCAGCTCGCCGGTCTCGAAGTCGAAGAGGTACTTCGGCACGAGGAACAGGGACAGGCCCTTGGTGCCGGGACCGGCGCCCTCGGGACGCGCCAGCACGTAGTGAAGGATGTTCTCCTCCATGTCGTGCTCACCGGAGGTGATGAAGCGCTTCACGCCCTCGATGTGCCAGGAGCCGTCCTCCTGCCGGATCGCCTTGGTGCGCCCGGCGCCCACGTCCGAACCCGCGTCGGGCTCGGTGAGCACCATGGTGGAGCCCCAGGTTCGCTCGACCGCGATCTGCGCGATCTTCTTCTGGACGTCGTTGCCCTCGTCGAAGAGGATCCCGGCGAAGGCCGGACCGGAGGAGTACATCCACACGGCCGGGTTGGCGCCGAGGATCAGCTCCGCGTACGACCAGATCAGCGAAGGGGGAGCAGTGGTGCCGCCGATCTCCTCGGGCAGGCCGAGCCGCCAGTACTCGGAGTCCATGAACGCCTTGTAGCTCTTCTTGAAGGACGCGGGGACCGGCGCGGTGTTGGTCTCCGGGTCGAAGACCGGCGGGTTGCGGTCGGCGTCGGCGAAGGACTCCGCCAGGTCGTTCTCCGCGAGGCGGGTCATCTCGTCGAGGATGGATTTCGCGGTCTCGACGTCCATCTCTTCGAACGGGCCCGTGCCGTACAGCTTGTCGCGCCCGAGTACTTCGAAGAGGTTGAACTCGATGTCGCGGAGATTCGACTTGTAGTGCCCCATGGCGACGGCTCCGTAAAGAGAGATCGGCGAGGCACTTGGTTCCTCGCGCTAGTTCACATACCAACAAGTAGCTACTCGATGATGCTACCCGTCGGTAATAAGACGCAACCCCGATCCGGCCATCTGTGACAGGTCACACCGGGACCGTCAGCGTCGCCGTGTACCCCTTCTCCACGCTGCCCTCGACCGCCGCCAGCTGCTGGTCATAGCCGTCGCTGAAGATGTTGTCCGTCTCCAGGGACAGCTCGCCGAGGTTCCGCACGCTCTGGCTGTAACCGTTCGATGCGTACACCGTGTCGCAGACGTCCTTGGGGAACGCGAGCTGCGAGGTGTTCGTGATGGAGGTGGCGGCGGTGGCGTCCTCAAGGCTGCCGTAGACCTCGAAGTGGATGTGCGGCCAGCGGCCGGTGTAGCAGGCCGGGAAGATGCTCTTGAAGGTGACCTGTCCTTGGTCGTCGGTCTCCTGGACGCCGCGCAGATAGTTCTCCTCGGTGACGCCCTCGGAGTACAGGGAGTAGTTGCCGTCGCGGTCGCAGTGCCAGAGGTAGACGGCGGCGCCCTGTTTCGCCGTGCCGCAGCCGGAGGCCGCGTCCACGACCGTGAGCGTGATGGTCAGGGGCACGCCCTCGGCGGTGCCGCCCGCGGAGTCGCCGAAGCTCTTGGTGATGTCGCTGCGGACGACACCGCTCTCCTTGAGGACGTTCACGCCGTTGGAACCGTCGCCGGGGTAGGGGCCGGCGGTCTCGTTCGGGATCGTCGCGCACTCGGACGCTTCGCCGGCGGAGCCGGCAGAGGAGGAAGACGCGGAGGAGGGGGAGGACGAAGAGGTCGCGGAGGTGTCGTCCTCGGCGGAGCAACCCACCAGCGGTATCAGGCTCGCCCCGGCCATCAGCCGGATCATCCGTCGGCGGGCGAGGACGGGAAGGTCGTAGGACAGCCCTCTGTCGTGCTCGTGGTCCTCGTCGTGGTGGTGCGATGTGCCCATGGCCGGTCTCCTCGCTGCTCTCTGGTAGGCCGGACGCTATGAGCGGCCGTTGTGGAAAACCAGGGCCCCGCCTGTGAAGTCCCCGTGACCCGCCTTGCAGGGCCGCGCTCTCGGTACGCTTGCGCCCATGTACGGCTACGACCAGAACGCCGGTGCCCAACAGGGCTACGTCCCCCCGCAGCAGCCGATGCCCGGCGGGTACGGACAGCAGCAGCCTCCGCTCTACCCCGAGCCGTCTCCACCCTCGCTCGCGGACGCGGTGCGTGCCTTCACCACGGGGCAGGTGTCCGCCGAGGACTTCCAGCAGGTCTTCGCGACGTCGAAGGTGTACTGCCCGCGCGGTGACAACCCCGGCTTCCTCGCCCTGCACAACACCCAGCAGCCGGTGATCCCGATGTTCACCTCGCTCAAGGAGCTGCGCCGGTACGCGGGCAAGGAGTCCAAGTACTTCGTGATCACCGGTGCCGAGGTGATCGACCTGCTGCCGACCGGCTACGGCTTCGTCCTGGACATGGAGGGCGAGCACCGGATGGTGTTCGACGCGAAGGCGGTCGAGCAGATGGTGGAGTTCGCGATGCGGCGGATGTACGGCTGACCCCACGACCGGCGGGAACTCCGCGGAAAAAATCTCCACCTGATTGTCACAGCCATGCCATAGACTCCCCCCTGGCAGCCGCGCCCCACACGTCACCGCTTGTCAGCGGTTCACGTCCGGGTGCCGCGCGGCGCTCTCATCTCCCGGCGACCCCGGGATTTCTTGTGGGGGTTTCATCACTGTGCGCATGCGCAGCACTTCGGCCGCGACGGCACTCGCGGTCCTCTTCAGTTCCGTGGCGCTGAGCGTCGCGGCCGCCGGTACGGCCTCGGCCGAATCGGCCGTCCTCACCCAGCCCGTCGGCCTGGTCGTCGACGGCGCCCTTCAGCGCGTCTTCGTGGCGGACCAGGACAACGGACGGATCCTGGCCACCGACTACAAAGGCACCCTGGTCGACCTGAACGTCGGCTTCGGCCGCCCCAGCGATCTCGCGCTCTCGGACGACGGTCTCACCCTGTACGCGGCCCTGCCGACGACGCACGAGATCGTGGCGGTCGACGCGGCCACCCTGGAGGTCAGGACCCGCTACGACCTCGGCGCCGGCGTCGACCCGCGTGAGGCGGCCTTCGCCGGCGGGCGGCTGTGGTTCTCGTACCGGACGACGGACGAGACCGGCTTCCACGGCAATCTGGGCGTCATCGACCCCACCGCCGTCGACGCGGCCACCGCGGTGACCCTCGGGCAGCTCCCGGAGGGTGTCGCCCCGTACTACAACGCGGCCGTCCTCGATGCGGACCCGTCCTCACCCGGTCTGCTCGCCTTCCACGACAGCGGCGACCGCGCGGGCGCGATCAACCTGCTGGACGTCTCCGGCACCACCCCGCAGGTGGTCGCCAAGACGGACGCCGACCGCTGGACCATGGACATCGACCTCATGCCGGGCGCCTCCCAGGTGCTCTGGAACGGGTACCGGAAGCTGAACCACGCCGACGGCACCTTCACGGAGGTCGCGGGCCTCACCGAGACCGGCTGGTCCGCCGACGTCTCGCCGGGCGGTCTGATCGCCCAGGCCTATGACCGCCATGTGAACGTCTACAAGGCGGGCTCCGACAAGCCCGTGCGCCGCTTCGACGCCGGGAACTCCGGCATGGGCGAGGTGGCCTGGGCCCCGGACTCCTCCCGGGTGTTCGCCCTGGCCGGCAACGGGAACAACACGTACACCCTCAAGGTGTTCACGGGCCCGGCGCTCAGCGTGCCGACCCTCACGGTCAACGCGCCCGCGTCCGCGACCCGCGCCAAGAAGCTCACGGTCACCGGCAAGCTCACGGCGAACGTGCCGTTCGCGGTGGGCACGAAGCTCGCCGTGACCCGCACCGACCTGGAGAGCCCGAACGGCAAGGCGCTGGCGGCCGTCACGGTGAAGGCGGACGGCACGTACTCCTTCGCGGACACCCCGCCGGCCGGCGGCAAGGTCAAGTACACCGTGAAGTACGCGGGCGACGCCGAGCACACGACGGCCGGCGCCTCCGACACCGTCGAGGTCTCCCGCGCCTCGACCTCCCTGAGCCTGAACAACAACGGCAAGCTGTACAACTACGGCGCCGACGTCAAGTTCACCGCGCACCTCGGGACGACGTACAAGAACCGCTCGGTCCAGATCTACGCGGACCCCTTCGGCGGCGACAAGTCGAAGAAGCTGATCAAGTCCGGCAAGGTCAACTCCGCCGGCGACATCAGCGCGTGGGTGGACATGACCCGCGACACGGCCGTCACCGCGGTGTTCTCGGGCGACGCCCGCTACAAGCCGAAGACGGTCAAGGCCACGGCTTACGCCCGGGTCAAGGTCTCCACCGCCGTCACCAAGCACTACAAGACGGCGAAGATCGGCTCGACGTCGTACTACTGGTTCCACAAGAACACCGACCCGCTGCTCACCACGACGATGAGCTACTACCCGGGCCGTCAGCAGCGCTTCGATCTCCAGGTCTACTACCAGGGCTCGTGGTACTCGGCGGACTCGCAGTACTTCCCGATCGGTACGAACGGGAAGTCGGCCGTCAGCCTGGAGGCACCCGGTGAGTCGGGCATCCGGGCGCGGATGCGGTCGGTGTACGTCAACGGCTCGTCCGGCGACACCGTGAACTCGACGACGTACGGGGCCTGGAAGTACCTGTACTTCAGCAACTGACGCGGGCCCCGGCCCGCACACGGCGCAGCCCGGAGGGAATGTCCTCCGGGCTTTCGTCGTTCTGGGGTGGCAGAAAGTTCAACGCTCAACTAAACTGGCCGCACAAGGAGGTACCGACATGCCTGCAGTGACCGTCGAGAACCCGCTCACGCTGCCCCGCGTAACCGCGCCGGCCGACGCCGTGGCACGTCCCGTGCTCACCGTCACGACCGCGCCGAGCGGTTTCGAGGGCGAGGGCTTCCCGGTGCGCCGGGCGTTCGCCGGGATCAACTACCGCCATCTCGACCCGTTCATCATGATGGATCAGATGGGGGAGGTGGACTACGGTCCCTTGGAGCCGAAGGGGACCCCCTGGCATCCTCACCGAGGCTTCGAGACCGTCACATACATCATCGACGGCACGTTCGTTCACCAGGACTCCAACGGTGGTGGCGGCACCATCACGAATGGCGATACGCAGTGGATGACGGCTGGTTCGGGCCTGCTGCACATCGAGACTCCGCCTGAGTCGCTGGTGATGTCCGGCGGGCTGTTCCACGGGCTTCAGCTCTGGGTCAACCTGCCCGCCAAGGACAAGATGAAGGACCCGCGCTACCAGGACATCCGTGGCGGCCAGGTCCAGCTTCTGACCTCGCCGGACGGCGGCGCCCTGCTGCGGGTGATCGCGGGCGAACTGGACGGCCACCAGGGCCCCGGCGCCACCCACACCCCGATCACGATGATCCACGCGACGCTCGCGCCGGGCGCGGAGATCACGCTGCCGTGGCGTGAGGACTTCAACGCGCTGGCGTACGTCCTTGCCGGGCGCGGCTCGGTCGGCACGGACCGACGCCCGGTCCACCTCGGCCAGACCGCGGTCTTCGGCACCGGCGGCTCCCTCACCGTCCGCGCGGACGAGAAGCAGGACTCCAACGCCCCGGACCTGGAGGTCGTCCTCCTCGGCGGACAGCCCATCCGTGAGCCGATGGCCCACTACGGCCCCTTCGTGATGAACAGCCGCGAGGAGCTCCAGCAGGCCTTCGAGGACTTCCAGAAGGGGCGGCTGGGGACGATCCCCGCTGTGCACGGAATGTCGGAGGGCGGGCTGTAAAGGCACGCCGGTTCGTCAGGTTGGGCAAGGCTCGAAGCCGAAAGCTCGCTTTGCGGCTTCGAGCCGTTTCCACGTCTGTGCTAAGGCAGTACGCCGAGGTTGATGCCGCCTGCCCAAGTGATGCTCACGCGTGACTCGGTGGGCACGCCTTGTCCTGCGTGGCGGTAGGCCTTGCGTACCTCCACGCGGTCCAGGAAGAAGCGGAAGAAGGCACGCTTGTCGTCTCGGGTTGCCTGGTTCCACCATGAGCCGGGGCCGATGGGGTCTGTTCCGTTGTGCGGTAGCCAGGTGGAACGGGGGAGTTCAACGCGCTCGCTGTTTCCCAATTCTGCAATTCGGGCATCCAGTGCCCTCATGCGTTCGGCGAGCTCGCGTTCCTGTCGCTCCTCGGCGCGCTGCTGTTGCCGCTCGTGCCGAAGGTTCGCGCGCTCGGCCAAGAGCCAGTCTCGCTCCTCAGTGACCTGCGGGGATTCCTGCTGCTCCTGTTCGTGCGCATAGCGTGCCAATGCGGTCGCGAGAACGCTCTTGGTCGCTTGGTCGCCTTGTGATGTCGCGACCACTGCCAGAACCTGTCGGGCGAGATACTCCTCGATCCCCTTCGCCCCGATGGTCACGTCTCCCCTGTGCTGGTCTGGCATCACGGTCCGGCGGCGGCACCGGTAGTGCTTCTTGGAGCCGGTTCCGTCATGCGTCATGTAGGTCCCGCATTCGCAGTACAGGAGTTTCATCGCGGACAGGATTCCTGAGGGTTGGCCCTGCCAGTCCCCGCCGCCGGGGTGGCGCTCTTCTACCCAGTCCTGCACGCGGTACCAACTCTCGGGGCTGACGATCGGCTCGTACGTCTGTACGGGGTTGCCGCTGTCATCCCGGATGATCCGGTACTCGGCGATTCTCCTGCTCGGCGTACCGTCCCGTCGGGTGCCGTACACGCTCTCACAAGCGAAGCCGGCGATACGCGGGTCCACCAGAATGCGCTTGACGGTGCCCGTGTCCCAGGGAGCGTCCGCGCGCAGCTGTGCGGTCTTCCTGCCGCGTGTCAGGTGTCCTTCGGCTTCGAGTTGGCGGGCGAGCTTCCAGCAGGAGCCGGAGGTGTCGCCCGTGGCGGCCCATTCCTCGACGATCTCCACGATGCGGCGGACGATCGGTGCTTCGTGTCGCGTGTCGGGCGTGAGGACTTTGACGTTGACTGGCCTTCCGTCAGCGGACCTGCGTGTCTCGTGTACGAGGGTGAAGCCGAACGGGGCTTTTCCTGTGTAGCCGCCCAGGCTGGCTTCCAGCGCTTTGGCGGCTCTGATGGCGTGGCTCTTGTTCAGGCTTTCTTCGTGGTTGGCCTGGAGCTTGAACAAGAGTTCCGTGAGAGCGAGCTGGTTGTCGGCGTGGAATTCGCGATGCTCGCCGACGCTGATGATTCGGACCCGGTTCATGAGGAGTGGGCGGAGTTCGTTGATCGTCTCTGTGGCGGTCTTCCGGCTGAGCCGGGACATGTAGTGCACCAGGATCACGTTGATGCGGCCGGCTCGGACATCGCGCAGCAGTCGTTCGTAGGCGGGGCGTTCCACGTCCTTGAAGGCGCTCATGCCCAGGTCCTCGTAGACCTCGATGTGGTCCGGTGGAGTGTCCCATTGCTGCATGGCCCTGAGGCACTCTTCGCGTTGTGCGGTGGTGCTGGCTTCGCTGCCGGTGGCGCGACGTTCCGACTGGCGTACGTAAATCCCCGCGTGGATCGCCATGTCGGTCACCATTCCCGGCCTGTCTGTGGCTGTGAGGCGTGCGGGAGTGGGCAGGGCGGCATTAGAGTCGCTGGTATCCATGAGATCGGTCCGTTCGATCCTGTGGTGAGACCCCGGCGGGTGCGGCTAACACCCGGCCGGGGTTGTTTGTTACCGGGAACGCTAAGTGATCGCTACGGAGTGTCGCAGCTCATTGCCAAAAGTGATCTGCCCTGCTGTGCGCGGTGGTTGGAGCTCGGGCAGCGCGAGTTGTCTGGAGCCGGGGTGTGCAGGAGCGACGCCAAGTCGACTGACTCGTTCGGCTGCGCCTGCGCGACACCGGAACTGACGTATGGCCAGATGGGAGCATGCAGGCACCGCCACGACCGCTGCTCCCCGACCCGGTACGCCGACTCGCCGCCTGGTGTGCGGTGGTGCTGCTGGTCGCCGGGGTGGTCTACGTCGGGGTCCTGCTGTGCGCGGAACTCCGTACGGCCGTCGTGCCGGTGCTGCTGGCGCTGCTCGGCACCGCGCTGCTCGGGCCGCTGCACCGGCGGCTGGTGAAGGCAGGGGTCAACCGGTCCGTCGCCGCCGGAGTGACCTGCGTCGCGGTCGTGGCCGTCGTCGGCGGGGCCGTGTACATCGTGGTCGCCGCGCTCATCGACAGCGGGGACGAGATCCTCGCCTCGTTGAAGGAGGCGGCTCAGTCGCTCACCGAGCACTTCGGGGCGGCGGGGACCTCGCTGGACGACCTCGCGTCCAACGCGAAGGAACTGCTCACCAAGTTCGGCGGGACCGCCGCGTCCGGTGTCATCAGCGGGGTCAGCGTGGTCGGCGAGTCGATCGCCATGGCCGTACTGGCGCTGCTGCTCGTCTTCTTCTTTCTGCGGGACTCCGACAAGGCCGCCGGCACGCTGCGCGCCGTCGTGCCGCGCGGGGCCGCCGACACCGTGGACGCCATGGCGCGGCGGGCCTTCGAGGCGGTCGAGGGGTTCATGCGCGGGACGACCTTCATCGCGCTGATCGACGCCGTCTGCATCACGGTCGGTCTGCTGGTCCTGGACGTTCCGGGCGCGGTCGGTCTCGGCGCCCTCGTCTTCGTCGGCGCCTACATCCCCTACCTCGGCGCCTTCCTCTCCGGTGCCGTCGCCGTGCTGGTCGCGCTGGCCGACCGCGGGTTCGTCATCGCGCTGTGGGCGCTGGGTGTCGTCATCGCCGTGCAGGTGCTGGAGGGGCATGTCCTCCAGCCGATGATCCAGAGCCGGACCGTGCAGATGCATCCGGCGCTGGTGATGGTGACGATCACCGCGGGCGCGTCCGTGGCCGGAATCCTCGGCATGCTGCTGGCGGTGCCGCTGACGGCGGCCGCCTTCGGGGTCGTGCAGGAACTGCGGACGCGGTACGGGGCTGCCGAGCCGTCGGAGCCCTAGCCGGCCGTCGGCCCTACCCCGCCTCCTCGTACAGCTCGTACCAGATGCTCTTGCCCTCGCCCCGCGGGTCCACGCCCCAGGCGTCCGCCAGCAGTTCGATGAGCATCAACCCGCGTCCGGAGGAGGCCAGTTCGCCGGGGCGGCGTTTGTGGGGGAGGTCGTCGCTGGTGTCGGTGACCTCGACGTGCAGACGGCGGATGCCGGCCTCGCCGGTGACCTCGGCGAGCAGGAGGGCGTCGGCGTCGGTGTGGACCAGGACGTTGGTGAGCAGCTCGGACAGGAGCAGGACGGCGGAGTCGATCTGCTCGGGGGAGGCCCAGTCGTGGAGGAGTTCGCGGAGCTGCTGACGGGCGGCGGAGACCCGCTCGGGCTCCGCCTGGGCCACCGAGAGCATCGTCCGCCGTACCGCATGGCGTTCGACGACCGACGTGTCCTCGCGGCCGCAGCCCTTGCCCTGCCGGCAGAGCAGGAGCACGGCGATGTCGTCCTCGCGGCGGTCGGCCAGCGGGCCGGTGGTGTGGTGGGAGGAGGGGCCGTGCACCGCCTGGACCAGGGCGTCGGCGAGTTCCTCCAGGTCGCCCTTGTGTTCCTCGAGGATCGTGCGGATCCGCAGCCAGCCGGTCTCCAGGTCGTGTCCGCCGGTCTCGATCAGACCGTCCGTGCAGATCATCATCGTCTCGCCGGATTCGAGGGTGAACCGGGTCGTCGGGTAGTCGGCGTCCGGGTCGATGCCCAGGGGCAGGCCGCCCGCCGTGGGCCGCGTCAGTACCGTGCCGTCCGCCATGCGGATCGCCGGGTCGGGGTGCCCGGCGCGGGCGACGTCCAGTGTCCCGGTCACCGGGTCGGCCTCGGCGTACAGACAGGTCGCGAAGCGCAGGTCGTCGTCGTCCGAGGTGATCCCGTGCAGAAAGCGGGAGGCGCGGGAGAGCACCGCGTCCGGGCGGTGGCCCTCGGAGGCGTACGCCCTGAGCGCTATCCGGAGCTGTCCCATCAGCCCCGCCGCCCGCACGTCGTGGCCCTGGACGTCGCCGATGACGAACGCGAACCTGCCGGAGGGCAGCGGGATCATGTCGTACCAGTCGCCGCCCACCTGGAGGCCGCCGCCGGTCGGCACATAGCGAGCGGCGAGGCTCATGCCCGGTATCTCGGGGCCGAGCGTGGGCAGCATCGAGCGCTGGAGGCCGTCCGTCAGCTCCCGTTCCGACTCGGCGAGACCGGCCCTGGACAGGGCCTGCGCGAGCATACGGGCCACCGTCGTCAGCACGGACCGCTCGTCCGGTGTGAACGCGACCGGGTAGGTGAAGGCGGCCATCCAGGCGCCCATCGTCCGCCCGGCCACGGTCAGCGGCAGGAACGCCCACGACTGACGGCCGAAGTGCTTGGCCAGCGGCCAGGTGACCGGGTAGCGGGACTTGTACTGCTCAGGCGTGGACAGATAGACGGCCCGGCCGGTGCGGACCACCTCCGCCGCCGGGTAGTCGGTGTCCAGCGCCATATGCGTGAAGGGACCCTCGTCGCCCGGCTGGTGCCCGTGGTGGCCGATGATCGTCAGCCGGTCGGCCTCCACGCCGAAGACGGCCAGCCCGTCCGGTGAGAACCCCGGCATCGACAGGGCGGCCGCGACCCGCAGCACCTCCGACGTGGAGCGCGCCTCGGCCAGCGCCCGGCCCGCGTCCAGCAGAAACGCCTCCCGGGAGCGCCGCCAGTCGCCGGTGACCGCACGACGGCCCGCGGGGGTGCCCGGCGCCGGTTCGGTGACCTCCTGGAGGGTGCCGATCAGCTTGAACGCCCGTTTCTCGGGGTCGTAGGAGGGCTTGGAGCGGCTGCGCACGGTACGGATGTTCCGGCCCTGTCCGTCCATGATCCGGATCCGTACCTCGGCGAGGGTGTCCTCGGCGACGGCGAGCTGGACCACGCCGGCGATCTCGTTCCAGTCGACCGGGTGCAGCCTGGCCCGCGTCTGGGCCTCGGTGAGGGTGGTCGGCTCGGCGGGCAGCCCGAGCAGCCGAGCCGCCTCGGCGTCCACCGTGACCTGCCCGGTAGCGGTGTCCCAGTGCCACACGCCGGTCGCGAGGGTGGCAAGGACCTCCCCCACGGGAGGCAGGGGCTCACCAGTGCGCATTGGCCCACTGTATGGAGAGGTGATCGAAAGGTGCCACTGAAGCGGAGCTTCGGGTTCGGTCTCCGGTGACGGGCGTTATCGGTGGGAAGGCCGTCCCGGGCGGCCGGTACCCTGGGGGTGTTTCACGTGAAACGACCCCGATCTGCGAAGGCTGGATGAACGACGATGCATCGGTACAGGTCCCACACCTGCGGCGAGCTCCGCGCCTCTGACGTCGGCACCGACGTCCGGCTGAGCGGCTGGCTGCACAATCGGCGCGACCTGGGCGGCATCCTCTTCATCGATCTGCGTGATCACTACGGCATCACGCAGCTGGTCGCCCGACCGGGCACGCCCGCGTACGAGGCCCTGGACAGGCTCTCCAAGGAGTCCACCGTCCGCGTGGACGGCCGGGTCGTCTCGCGTGGCACCGAGAACATCAACCCCGACCTGCCGACCGGCGAGATCGAGGTCGAGGTCTCCGAGGTCGAGCTGCTCGGCGCGGCCGCCCCGCTCCCCTTCACGATCAACACCGAGGACGGGGTGAACGAGGAGCGGCGCCTGGAGTACCGCTTCCTGGACCTGCGCCGCGAGCGCATGCACCGCAACATCCTGCTGCGTACGTCGGTGATCTCGGCGATCCGGCACAAGATGACGGCACTGGGCTTCAACGAGATGGCGACGCCGATCCTGTCCGCCACCTCCCCCGAGGGCGCCCGCGACTTCGTCGTGCCCTCCCGTCTCAACCCCGGCAAGTTCTACGCGCTGCCGCAGGCCCCCCAGCAGTTCAAGCAGCTGCTGATGATCTCCGGCTTCGACCGCTACTTCCAGATCGCGCCCTGCTTCCGTGACGAGGACGCGCGTGCGGACCGCTCGCCGGGCGAGTTCTACCAGCTCGACGTCGAGATGAGCTTCGTCGAGCAGGAGGACGTGTTCCGTCCGATCGAGCAGCTGATGACCGAGCTGTTCGAGGAGTTCGGCGGCGGCCGCCATGTCACCTCGCCCTTCCCGCGGATCCCGTTCCGCGAGGCGATGCTGAAGTACGGCTCCGACAAGCCGGACCTGCGCGCCCAGCTGGAGCTCGTCGACATCACCGACATCTTCGAGGGCTCGGAGTTCAAGGCCTTCGCGGGCAAGCACGTGCGTGCGCTGCCGGTGCCGGACGTCTCCGCGCAGCCGCGGAAGTTCTTCGACCAGCTCGGCGACTTCGCGGTCTCGCAGGGTGCGAAGGGCCTGGCCTGGGTGCGCGTGACCGAGGACGGCTCGCTGACCGGCCCGATCGCCAAGTTCCTCACCGAGGAGAACGTCGCCGAGCTGACCAAGCGCCTGTCGCTGGCCGCCGGTCACGCCGTGTTCTTCGGGGCGGGCGAGTTCGACGAGGTCTCGAAGATCATGGGCGCGGTGCGGGTCGAGGCCGCCAGGCGTGCCGGGCACTTCGAGGAGGGCGTCTTCCGGTTCTGCTGGATCGTCGACTTCCCGATGTACGAGAAGGACGAGGAGACCGGCGCGATCGACTTCTCGCACAACCCGTTCTCCATGCCGCAGGGCGGCCTTGAGGCCCTTCAGGCCCAGGACCCGCTGGACATCCTGGGCTGGCAGTACGACATCGTCTGCAACGGCGTCGAGCTGTCCTCCGGCGCGATCCGGAACCACGAGCCCGAGATCATGCTCAAGGCCTTCGAGATCGCCGGCTACGACCGCGAGACCGTCGAGGAGAAGTTCGCCGGCATGCTGCGCGCGTTCCGCTTCGGCGCCCCGCCGCACGGCGGTATCGCGCCGGGCGTCGACCGCATCGTGATGCTGCTGGCCGACGAGCCGAACATCCGCGAGACGATCGCCTTCCCGCTCAACGGCAACGCCCAGGACCTGATGATGGGCGCGCCGACGGAGCTGGAGGAGGCGCGGCTGAAGGAGCTGCATCTGTCGGTGCGGAAGCCGCAGCCGAAGTAGGGCTCTTTCGCCTTTACGGCGCTACGAGAGTGGCTAGGAGCTAGAAGCTAGGCGCTACGAGGGTGGCTCGGAATCGGCACCGATTCCGAGCCATTCTCATGTGACCCTCACGAATCACAGGTCTTTGACAGGTCCCGTTCATATTTTTCATGGCCATGACGGAAACCAACCAACAGGCATCAGCAGAACGGGAATTGACGCGCCGTAAGGTCGTCGTCGCCGGAGGTGCGACGGTCGCGGCAGCGGGCCTCGCCGCCGGCCTCGGAGCGAACGCCTTCGCGGGCGACGCGCGCACCGGTGGGGCCGCGACCGACGCGTGCTACTTACTGACCACGGAGACCACCGAGGGCCCGTACTACATCGACGCGGACAAGCTCCGCCGGGATGTCACCGAGGACCAGGAGGGCATCCCGCTGGTGCTCGCACTCAAGGTGATCGACGCGGAGACGTGCAGACCGGTGCGCAATGCCGCGGTCGACATCTGGCACTGCTCGGCGACCGGCATCTACTCGGGCTACGAGGACATGGGCAACGGAGGCGGCGGCACCCCGCCCACCGGCGCCCCGACCGACGTTCCCACCGGCCCGCCCCCTTCCGGTGGTCCCGGCGGTCCGGGCGGCCATCAGGAGCCGACCGACGACGAGCGCTATCTGCGCGGCACGTGGAAGACGGACAAGCACGGTGAGGTCGTCTTCAGGACGGTCTTCCCGGGCTGGTACCGGGGCCGTTGCGTCCACATCCACGTCAAGGTCCATGTGGACGGCACCTGGACGGACGCCGGTTACGAGGGCGGGCACACCTGCCACACGGGTCAGCTGTTCTTCGACGAGGAGTCCGTCCTGGCCTCCGCCGAGGTCGAGCCGTACTCGTCGAACACCGCCACCCGCACGACCCTCGACGAGGACACCATCTACCCGGACAACGGGGCCGAGGGCGGTCTGCTGCACCTGCGCTACGACAAGCGGCACATCGCGCGTGGCGTCCACGCCCGTCTGACGATGGGCGTGGCACCGGAGGAGACGCACGACAGCACGGACACCGGCAATTGAGTAAGGAAAGGCTAACCTAATTCAATTGGGGCTCGAAAACGCCGTACATTTCGAGCCCCTTTGCCTTCTCATGAAAAAGCACAGCCCTTTCCCACGATTCTGACAGTCCTCTTACCTAGCGTCCTCGCCATGACGGGAAACGAGAACCAAGGGCCGGCGCACAAGCGGAACGTGACGCGGCGCAAGGTCGTTGTTGCAGGTGGAGCGGCTGTGGCCGCCGTGGGTGTCGGCGGCACCCTGGCCGCGACCGCCAACGCCGGCCAGAGTGGAAAGGGCGCCGCGACGAAGGCGTCCGCGAGTTCCACATCGGCTGAGGCGTGTTACACGCTCACCTCGGAAACCACGGAGGGCCCTTATTACATCGACGCCGACAAACTCCGTGCGGACATCACCGAGGACAAGGAGGGCATTCCGCTGACCCTCCGTCTCAAGGTGATCGACGCGGAGAACTGCAAGCCGCTGAAGAACGTGGCCGTCGACATCTGGCACTGCGACGCGCTGGGCATCTACTCCGGCTACGAGGCGTCGTCCACGGGCGGCGGCGGCACGGCCCCGACCGACGCCCCGTCCGGTACGCCGACGGGTGAGCCCCCGTCCGGCGCACCCTCCGGCGGCACCGGTGGTGGCGGGCACCAGGAGCCGACCGACGACGAGCGCTATCTGCGCGGCACGTGGAAGACGGACAAGCACGGTGAGGTCGTCTTCAAGACGGTCTTCCCGGGCTGGTATCAGGGCCGTTGCGTCCACATCCACACCAAGGTCCATGTGGACGGCACCTGGACGGACGCCGGTTACGAGGGCGGCCACACCTGCCACACCGGCCAGTTCTTCTTCGACGAGGAGTCCGTCCTCGCCTCTGCCGAGGTCGAGCCGTACTCCACGTCCACCACCGAGCGCACCACGCTCACCGAGGACACCATCTACGACCAGTCCGGCACGACCGGCGGTCTCCTCAAGCTGAAGTACAACAAGAAGAACATCGCCAAGGGCGTCACCGGCTCCATCACGATGGGCGTCGCCCCGGACGAGACCCACGACAGCACGGACACCGTGCCGGGGGCTACAGCGTCGGCTTCGGCGTCCGCGTCGTAGTCACCGGTGTGTGAGCGGGGGCGCCCGGGATGTGAAGTCCCGGGCGCCCTCCCTGCTTTCCTGCTTCCCTACGTCACTTCGCCACGAAGTGGGTGAGGATCGCCTGGACTTCGTAGATGTCGACGCCCTTGGTGAACGTCTTCTCGATCGGCGTCGCGGAACCGGAGATCCAGATCTTCAGCTCGGCATCGAGGTCGAAGGTGCCGGCCGTCTCCACCGCGAAGTGGGTGATGCTGCGGTACGGGACGGAGTGGTACTCCACCTTCTTCCCGGTGAGGCCCTGCTTGTCGACCAGGATCAGACGCCGGTCGGTGAGCAGGATGGTGTCGCGTATCAGCATGTACGCGGCCTGCACCTGCTCGCTCTGCCCCAGCAGCCGGGCGTAGTCCTGCTGCGCCGCACTCGGGTCCACGGTGTGCGCGTTGCCGAACAGTGCCATGTATGGAACCCCCCACTCGTTTGATCTTCGCGATGTATATCGCCTGGTGAGTGGACGCGTGGAGAGGAGCTGGGGGTTCCGTGCGTTTCAACCGGGTCTACTCCGCGGAGTTGTCCAGGTCCTCGGTGAACAAGTCCTCCGCGCGTGTGACCGTGATGGCCCTGTGGAGCCAGTCGTCGACGCGGTCTACGTCGGTGCAGGTGGTGATGCGTTCGCGGACGTCGTCGGAGACGGGGATTTCGCGCGCCTTCAGGACGGCCAGGACCCCCTTGGCCTCACCTTTGGCCTCACCTTTGGCCTCGCCTTCGACGTAGGCCTTCTCCAGGATTGTGCCGCGGCCGGGGAAGTAGTTGACGAACGTCATGATGTCCCTCCATTTGTCTCCGGCTGGAGTCTTCCCCAGGCCTGTCTCCAGGAACTGCCAGAAGTAGTTGGCTGCGTTCGAGCTCATTCCCGCGAGGGCACGGCCCAGTGCGTCCAGTATGGCGTCGATGTCACGGCTGTTGGCGTGCGCGAGGGCTGAGAACGCGGCCATCGCGGGCTTCTCGGCCGCGGTTCTCGTGTCGGTGATCACCGGGAGGTTGTCCGGTCCGACGACCAGCGGGTATGTCCGCTGGGCGGTCCAGCCGCGTGTTCCACAGTCGAAGGGGCCGGCCGCCCACTTGGTCGTGGCTCTGTCGCGGCAGACCACGAGCAGCAGCACCGGCAGGCGGTACTTCGACCGGAGATACGCGATGTAGTACGGCCAGCTCGACTCCTTCTTCGCGTCGCGCCGCTCCTGTGCCTCCACCGCGAGCAGAAAGTCCTCACCGTCGGACGGACAGACGCGCAGCGCGGTGTCGATGTGACGGGCCAACGGCTTTGTCTCCGTCGCGTCGGAGACGATCGCGTCCACCGTCGTCTTCTCGGATAACGCGATGCCCAGCACCTCGAAGACGGGAGTCAAGATCTCGGGCCGCTCCTGGAAGATGCGATGCATGCCCTCGTGAGCTGATGTGACCATGTGCGCAACCTGGGTTGATCAAGGGGTTGCCTGGTCGGGGGATGGGGATGCGTTCACTCTTTCGAGCGGCGGGGAAACGTTCACGCCGCTCAGGTGTCGTATGTGCCGTTCCACGGTGGGCCGAAGCCGAGGTGGTCGGGGTGGAGTTCGGCCCAGGGGTCGGCTTCGTCGTCTTCGGTCACCAGGCCGAACAGGACGTTGTCGACGGTGAGTTGGAAGGGGCGGATCGCGATGTCCGTGTAGGTGCGGCGGGGCAGGGCCCTGAGGAGGGTTGCCAGGTGGGCGCGGGCCCGGGGCAGGACTGCCGGGGTGCGCTGTTGCTCGGCCCAGGTGCCCGCGCACAGGATCTGCGAGTCGCGGTAGGTGCCCTTGGCGTCGAAGGTGTGCAGCGCTGCGTACAGGCGCTTGTGCTCTTCCCAGCCGGCGTCGAGACGGAAGCCCTTGGGGAAGGCCCAGGAGACCGACCCCAGGAACTGTCCGTCCGCGTAGTGACCGATGGCCTCTGTACGGCCGTGCGGCTCGTAGGCGATCGGGATGACCTCAGGTACTGCCATGGCGCAGACCATACGGTCGTGTCGTGGGCGTTGTGCAGGCAGGGCACGCACTGGATGGACCGCTCGGGCAACTTTCGCTCTTCGTCCGCGAGTTGATCACCCTTTCTCTCCCCTACTCGCCGCCGAAGCGCTCCTTGTACGTCTCCAGGTCCTCGTCCGTGAGCTTGGCGAAGAGGACCGGGGGGACGGTGAAGGGGGTGCCGGCGGGGACCGAGGCCAGGGCCTTCGCCTCGTCGGCGCTCACCCACGTCGCCGTGTCGTCCGTCAGGGAGAACGCCTGGCGCATGGCGGCCGAGGTCGTCGGGATGAACGGCTCGGAGACCACCGCGTAGAGGTGGATCAGGTTCATCGCCGTACGGAGGGTCAGCGCCGCGCCCTCCTTGTCGGTCTTGATCTCCAGCCAGGGGGCCTTCTCCTCCAGGTAGGAGTTGCCGGCCGACCACAGGGCGCGCAGCGCGGCCGCCGCCTTGCGGAACTGGATGGCCTCCATCTGCTCCTCGTACTCGGTGAGCAGACGCGCGATCTCCTCGCCGAGCTTGGCCTCCGCCTCGCCGGGCTCCGCGCCCGCCGGGACCTCCTCGCCGAAGCGCTTCTTGGAGAAGGAGAGGACTCGGTTGACGAAGTTGCCGAGGGTGTCCGCCAGGTCCTTGTTCACCGTGGCCGTGAAGTGCTCCCAGGTGAAGGACGAGTCGTCCGACTCCGGGGCGTTGGCCATCATGAAGTAGCGCCAGTAGTCGGCGGGCAGGATCTCGAGGGCGTCGTGGGTGAAGACACCGCGTCGCTGCGAAGTGGAGAACTTGCCGCCGTAGTAGTTGAGCCAGTTGAAGGCCTTGATGACGTCGACCTTCTTCCACGGCGCGCGGGTGCCCAGCAGGGTCGCCGGGAACATCACGCTGTGGAAGGGGACGTTGTCCTTGCCCATGAACTGCGTGTAGTGGACGTCCGTGTCCGACTTCCACCACCAGGAGCGCCAGTCGCGGTTCTCCGGATCCTGGTCCGCCCACTCCTTCGTCGCGCCGATGTACTCGATCGGCGCGTCGAACCAGACGTAGAAGACCTTGCCCTCGGCGGCCAGCTCCGGCCAGGTGTCGGCCGGGACCGGGACGCCCCAGTCGAGGTCGCGGGTGATCGCACGGTCGTGCAGGCCTTCAGTGAGCCACTTGCGGGCGATGGAGGACGCCAGGATCGGCCAGTTGTCGGCGCGCTCGTCGACCCATGCCTCGACCTCGCCGGCCAGGGCCGACTGGAGGAGGAAGAGGTGCTTGGTCTCGCGGATCTCCAGGTCGCTGCTGCCGCTGATCGCGGAGCGCGGGTCGATCAGGTCGGTCGGGTCCAGGACCCTGGTGCAGTTCTCGCACTGGTCGCCGCGGGCCTTGTCGTAGCCGCAGTGCGGACAGGTGCCGATGATGTAGCGGTCCGGGAGGAAACGGCCGTCCGTGACCGAGTACACCTGGCGGATCGCCCGCTCCTCGATGAAGCCGTTCGCCTTCAGCTCGCGGGCGATCTCCTGGGTGATCTCGCGGTTCTGCGGGGAGGAGCTGCGGCCGAAGTAGTCGAAGGCGAGGTTGAAGCCGTCGTAGATCGCCTTCTGCTGGTCGTGGGCGCGCGCGCAGAACTCGTCGACCGGGAGGCCCTCTTCCTTCGCGGCCAGTTCGGCGGGGGTGCCGTGTTCGTCCGTCGCGCAGATGTAGAGGACGTCGTGGCCGCGCTGGCGGAGGTAGCGGGAGTAGACGTCCGCCGGGAGCATGGACCCCACCATGTTGCCCAGGTGCTTGATCCCGTTGATGTACGGAAGGGCGCTGGTGATGAGGTGTCGAGCCATTGCGGGCTGCTCCCAAGTCGCTACACGGAGTGACGGTTTCGGGTGTTTCGACCGTCTACGAACCTTGAAATCGTAGCCGACGGGCAAGGGGCGCCCGCCTCCCGTTTTACGGGGTGACGGGCGCCCCTGGGTGCGCCTTGGGGCGCCTGAGCCGGTGCCGGGGTGTTGTCCCGGTCGCTACGGGCGCCAGGTTGCCAGTACGCCCTCGTAGAGCTCGCCGTCCGTGAGTTCCTTCGGGGTGGGGCCCGCGTGGAAGAAGGCCGTGTTCTCGGTCTTCAGTTTGCGGAGGTAGTCGAAGGCCTTGTTGTCGTGCTCGCCGAAGGCGACGAAGGAGAAGAAGAGGGCGGGGTGGGTCTTCGCGGCTTCGGTGAGGGACTGGGTGGCGGGGGTCTTCGCGTCGGGGGCGCCGTCGGTCTGGAAGATCACCAGCGCGGGGAGGGTGGTGCCGGATTTCGTGTAGTGCGTGGTGATTTCTTCTACGGCGGCGTGGTAGCTGGTACGGCCCATGCGGCCGAGGCCGGCGTGGAGGTCGTCGATCTTGGTCTCGTGGTCGGCGAGGGTGAGTTCGCCGGTGCCGTCGAGTTCGGTGGAGAAGAAGACGACGTGGACGGTGGCGTCCGGGTCCAGGTGGGCGGCGAGGGCGAGGGCCTGGTCGCCGAGGGCCTGGGCGGAGCCGTCCTTGTAGTACGGGCGCATGGACGCGGAGCGGTCCAGGACGAGGTAGATCTTGGCGTGGGTGGTGGTGAGGTTGTGGGTGGTGAGGGTGGTCGCTGCCGCGGTGTAGGCCGTCCGCAGGGTGGTGGGCACCAGGCCTTCGGCCTGGTTGTTGTTCCCACCCGCACCGCCCGTGCCGGTTTCGTCGTCGGGTGCGGGGTCTTCCGTGACCGGTTCCGGTGCGGCCTCGGCTTCGCCTTCGGCCTGGTTGTTCCCACCCGCACCACCCGTGCCGGTTTCGTCGTCGGGTGCGGGTGGCCCCTGTGGGGTGTCCTCGCCGTCGGCGGCGAGCGGTTCGTCCGCTGCGGCAGACGCGGGCTCGGGCGTCTCGGTAACCGGCTCCTCGACCACCGGCTCTTCAGCCACCGGCTCCTCGACCACCGGCTCCACCGCAACCGGCTCTTCAGCCACCGGCTCCTCGACCACCGGTTCCTCAGCCACCGGCGTCTCCGCAACCGGCTCTTCAGCCACCGGCTCCTCAACCACCGGCGTCTCCGCAACCGGCTCCCCCGCCGGACCCCCCGGCCTCGGTACCGTCACCTTGTCGAAGGCTGCCGAGACGAGTTCGTGTTCGTTGTCGTCGTCGTCCGGGGTGGAGGGGCGGGGCTCCGGGATGGATGCCGTGGGGGGACGGGTGGGGTTTGGTTCGGGGGACGGGGACGGGACCGTCGGTTCCGGGGTCTGCGAAGGTGTCGCGCCCTCTGCTTCGGTCGTGCGGGCTTTTCGGCTGCGGCCGAACGCGTTCCGCAGGAGAGTGAGAATGCCCATGTGCGCAACCCTTCGCGTGAGTTGATGCCCGTAAATCCCTGGCCAGGACGGACACGTAAGGTTAGCGGCCCCGGATGGTGATCTTGGGGAGGGGCCGGGTAGGCGGGATGTCTTGAGTCAAGGGCCGGATCGGTCAAACATCCTCCCGGACGGCAACGGGTTTACGGATACCTCCAGTTCACCCATCGTTCACCGTGCCGCCCTGCTCCCGCACAAACATCCGCCTACCGTCCGTCACGCTGGTACCAAGGGGAAGCAAGGGGAGAACCAAGTGCGCATTCCACTGCCGCTCGTCAGAACGCCGTCCGACTCGCATCCCGGTGGCCGGTCGGCCATGACCTGTCTCTACCGGTGTGGGAACGCCTGCTTCCACGAGGTGCCCAACACCACCACCAACGAATACGTCGGCGACGTCATCCAGGGCGCCCTCAGCCGCCGCTCGGTGATGCAGGCCGCCGCCGTCGTCACGGTGGCCGCCGCCGCGGGCACCGCGGTGACCACCGCCGCGGCTCCGGAGGCCGCCGCCGCCACCCAGGCCGCGCAGAGCTCCAAGCACGGTTCCTCCAAGGGTGCGCGTGGTCTGCGCTTCACCGCCGTCGCGCCGAACACCGCCGACGTCGTGACCATCCCGGAGGGCTACGCCCAGAACGTGGTGATCCGCTGGGGCGAGCCCATCCTGCGGGGCGCGCCCGCCTTCGACCCGGAGAAGCAGAGCGCCGCGGCACAGGCCATGCAGTTCGGGTACAACAACGACTTCCTCGCGCTGCTGCCCCTCCCGGGTGAGCGGAACCGGCAGATCCTCGTCGCCAACCATGAGTACACCGACGAGGTGCTCATGTTCCGTGGCTACGACGCCGCCAACCCGACCAAGGAGCAGGTCGAGATCGCCTGGGCCGCCCACGGTCTGTCCGCCGTCGTGGTCGAGGGCGACCGTAAGACCGGCAAGCTCACGCCCGTGCTCCGGCACCCGCTGAACCGCCGGGTCACCGCCACCACCGAGTTCAAGATCGCCGGTCCCGCCGCCGGTTCGGACCTGCTGAAGACCTCGGCCGACCCGACCGGCACCAAGGCGCTCGGCACCCTGAACAACTGCTCCGGCGGCACCACCCCCTGGGGCACCACGCTGCACGGCGAAGAGAACTTCAACCAGTACTTCGCCAACGCGAGCCGTGACACCGACAAGCGGTACGGCATCGGCACCGCCGCCTCCGAGCGCAAGTGGGAGCTCTTCGACAAGCGCTTCGACGTCGCCCAGGAGCCGAACGAGGTGCACCGCTTCGGCTACGTCGTCGAGCTCGACCCGTACGACCCGACCTCCAAGCCCCGCAAGCACACCGCGCTGGGCCGCTTCAAGCACGAGGGCGCGACCGTGCGGCTCACCGAGGACGGCCGTCCGGTCGTGTACACCGGTGACGACGAGCGCTTCGACTACTTCTACAAGTTCATCGGCACCAAGCGGATGAAGAAGGGCTCGTCGCGCGCTGCCCGCGAGCACAACCTCTCGCTGCTCGACGAGGGGACGCTGTACGTCGCCAAGCTCACCGGTGACTCGCCCGCCATCGAGATCGACGGCACCGGCAAGCTCCCCGGCGACGGTGAGTTCGACGGTTCCGGCGTGTGGATTCCGCTGGCCACCGCCACCGCCGACGGTGCCGAGAGCCACGTCGACGGCATGACCGCCGAGGAGGTCTTCGTCTTCACGCGGCTCGCCGGTGACAAGGTCGGCGCCACCAAGATGGACCGGCCCGAGGACATCGAGCCCAACCCGCACACCGGCAAGGTGTACGTGGCGCTCACCAACAACACCAACCGCGGTGTCGGTACGAACGCCAAGGTGGACGAGGCCAACCCGCGCAACGCCAACAAGCACGGGCACGTTCTGGAGCTGACCGAGCGCTGGAACCGCGCCGACAGCACCAAGTTCGCCTGGTCGCTGTTCCTCGTCGCGGGCGACCCGAACGACCCGGCCACCTACTTCGCCGGGTTCCCGAAGGACAAGGTCAGCCCGATCTCCTGCCCGGACAACGTGGCCTTCGACCCGCACGGCAACCTGTGGATCTCCACCGACGGTGCCCAGCTCGGCTACCACGACGGTCTGTTCGGCGTCGCTACGCGCGGTGACCGGCGCGGTGAGCTGAAGCAGTTCGCCACGATGCCGATCGGCGCCGAGACCTGCGGTCCGCTCGTACAGGACCGGCGCGTGCTGGTCGCTGTGCAGCACCCGGGCGAGATCAGCGGCGCGACCGTGGAGAAGCCCGCCAGCCTCTGGCCCGACGGACCGGGCAAGTACGTCCGCCCGGCGGTCGTGGCGGTGTGGCGCAAGGACGGCTGTGACATCGGCGTCTGAGGCCGACTGATCACATACGTATGCGGGCCGCTCTCCTCACGGAGACGGCCCGCATACGTGTCCACGGAGGCGGAGCTCAGGGAGCCGTCACGCAGTTCACGGCCGGGAGCTCGGCCGGAGCCGCGAGGCCGGTGGGATCGAGCAGGGCGGCCGGGTCGACGAGTGCCGTGACACCGGCCGGGGCCTCGGTGAGGCAGGTGACGGCGGCCGACGGGTCCGGCACGGCGGTGGCGGCCGGGGCCGCGGCGCCGGCGAGGGCGAGGCTTCCGAACAGGACGGCAGCGGTACGACGCATGGGAAATCCCCTTATCGGGAGGGCGGTTGAACAGGATTGATGATTGATCATTGCCTGTGCCCGGCCCGGAACTCGCCTTCGGTCACCCGCACGAGAACGACGTAACGATTCACCGCCTGCGCGGAGTTGACCCTGCTCGCGTCAGGGCAGCGCCGGGACCGGTGACCGGTCCGCACCGTCGCGTTCCAGCCACTCCCGGTACGCCGGTGCCTCACGCGCCGCCTCCCGGTAGGCCTCCTCCAGCCCCGGGTACACACCGTCCAGATCCGTCTCGGTACGGGCCGCGAGCAGCAGCCGTACGCCGAGCGGGTCGCCGTACAGCCGTCGTACCGCCATCTCGGGGCGGGGCAGACAGGTCGGCTGGCAGACGGTGACGACCTCGCCGGTCGCCACCAGGGCGGCGGCCGTGTGGTAATCGCCGTGCAGGACACGGGGGTTGACCCCGGCCGTGCGGAACATGCGCTGTACGGCGTCCCATTCGCCGTCGACCGTGGGGTCGATCATCCAGCGGTCACCGGCCAGTTCGGCGAGCCGGACTACCGGCTGCGCGGCCGCCGGATGGTCGGCGGGCAGGGACACGAACTGCGGTTCGCGGGAGACCAGGACGCGCAGGCGCAGTTGCTCGGGGATGCGCAGCGGACAGCCCTCGACCTCGTGCACGAAGGCGACGTCGAGCTGGCCGTCGGCGACCATGCGCAGCAGGGCGTTCGGGGAGACGTCCATGTGGAGGGTGGGTTCCTGGCCGCGTGCGCGCAGCCTGCGCAGCCAGCCCGCGAGGGCCGCGCTCGCGGTGGAGCCGACGCGCAGCTGCGGTCCGCCCGTGGCGGCGGCGCGGGCCTCGGCGACCAGGGAGCGCATATCGGCCACCACCGGGCGGGCGCGGCTCAGCACCAGCCTGCCGAGCGGGGTGGGACGGCAGCCGCTGCGTTCCCGGGTGAACAGCATGCCGCCCAGCTCCTGCTCGATGCGGCGCAGCTGGGTGCTGAGCGACGGCTGGGCGACGCCGAGTTGGCGGGCCGCCCGGTGCAGACTGCCGGTGTCGGCTATGGCGCAGAGCGCGCGTAGATGTCTCACCTCGAGCTCCATGCCCAGGGAGACTATGGCGGGAACACGGGTTCCACCAGACGCACAAATCGCTGCTGAATTACGCGAATTGGGCGCGGGATAGGACGGTGCTATCGCCGTTTGCCATCATCACAGCCGCGCCACAGCCGCCGAGACTCACCGATGACGACTCACCCCCCACCAAGGAGTCATCGATGCGAATCCACACGTCTGTCATGGCTGCGGCAACGTTCGGCCTCAGTGTCGCGACGGTCGGCCTCGGTCTGGCGGTTCCGGCCAGTGCGGCGCCCGCCGCCCCCGTCGGCTACACCGCCTCGTCCGCCGACACCGACGCGAGCCGTGCCTTCTTCGAGGCCGTCCTCAAGTCGGTCGCCGAGAAGCGCGCCGCGAACCCGAACAGCGCCGCCGCCGTCACCGTCGTCTACGACGCCTCGTCCGCGCCGACGTTCAGCGCCCAGATAGCCCGCAGCACCGAGATATGGAACGGCTCGGTGTCCAACGTTCAGCTCCAGCAGGGCTCGAACGCCGACTTCACCTACCGCGAGGGCAACGACCCGCGCGGATCGTACGCCTCCACCGACGGACACGGCGGCGGCTACATCTTCCTCGACTACGCGCAGAACCAGGAGTACGACTCCACCCGTGTCACCGCTCACGAGACGGGCCACGTCCTCGGTCTGCCCGACCACTACGAAGGCCCGTGCAGCGAGCTGATGTCGGGTGGCGGCCCCGGCACGTCCTGCACCAACTCCAACCCGGACGCGAATGAGCGTGCCCGCGTGGAGCAGTTGTGGGCGAACGGGTTCGCTGCGGCGCTGGACACGGCGATGAGTGACAAGGCCCTGAGCAAGTCCCGATAGGGCCGGATTGTTCCCACCCCCCACATGGCGCGGTCGCCCCCCTGCACGGGGCGGCCGCGCCGGCTTGTGCGGTTCAGTGTGGGGACGTTATTGCCCTTGCTGCTGCTACCTCCTGGCGTAGGGGCTCCAGGACGCTTCCCGCCGGGCCCGTGAGATCCGTGCGGACCGCGTAGAGGATGTCGACCTCGCGCAAACCCTGTGCCAACTCCTTCAGTTGCAGGGCCACTTGGCTCACCTCCCCGGCCGAAGGAGGAGCCGCCCCGTGTTTCACTCGGACCCGCGCTGCCGTCGTCACGTCCACGATGCGCTCGACGGCGACGACCAGTGGCCACCAGGCTGTGGCACGGCGGCCCATGGGCGGGGGCTCGGTCAGGGCGCGTTGGAACTCCGTGCGGATGACGGACAGGTCGCGGTAGAGGCGGCGGCGCATGCGGGCGCCGGCGGCCGGGTCGGTGTCCGGGCCGAACGCGGCCTCCACGTAGGCCGCCGTGTCCGCGACCGCGTCCGCGAGACGGTCGCCGACGCGGGTGTGCCAGCTCTCCGGCCAGAGGAGATAGCCCGCGATCAGCGCGATCGCGCAGCCCACGAGGGAGTCCACCAGACGGGGCACCAGCAGTCCCGTTCCCTGGTGGCTGAGGACGTCGGACACCAGGAGGATCACCGGGGTGATGGCGGCGGTCTGATAGCCGTAGCCGCGTGGGGCGAGCGCCGGGATCAGCGGGGCGAGCAGCAGCATCACCGGTACGTCCCACCAGCCCCGCGGCACCTGTGAGAGCACCGCGGCCGCGACGACGAGACCGGCGACCGTGCCGAGGGCCCGCAGCAGCGCCCGTGAGAACACCGATCCGAAGTCGGGCTTGAGGACGAAGGTGATGGTGAGCGCGACCCAGTACGAGCGCGGGACCGGGATGATCGACACCAGCACCTGGGCCAGGCCGATGCACAGCGCCAGCCGCAGTCCGTAGCGCCAGGAGTTGGCGGACAGGATCACGTTCCGGGTGGCGCGGGCGGCACGGATGCGGAGGGCGGCCGGGCGGCCCAGGCGGTCGTCGATGCCGCGCAGGTCGATGTCCGGGGCGGTGACGACGGAGGCCGCATGGTGCACGGCGTGGTTCACGGCGCGGACCGTCTCGGTCACCGGCACCGGCAGGTCGAGCCCTATCGGACCCGTGTAACCGGTCTCGATGGCCGCCGCGACGTGGCGCACCGCCGAGGGGATCTCGGGCGGCAGCGGCTTTCCGGTCAGATGGGCGGCGGGGGCGGCCTCCACGACCGGGGTGATCGCGTTCAACTGGGCCAGCAGGCGGGTGAGTTCGGTACTGCGGCCGGCCTGGCGGGTGCGCCGGGCGAGGACGAGGTCGTACGACTGGTTCAGCGACCGGGTGACGGTGTGGCGGGTGTCGTCGTACCCGTCGGGATCACCGGTCACCGCCAGCAGATCGGCGACCGTCCGGTAGGTGTCCGCGACCGCCGTCCGCTCAGGCACCCCGCCGCGCAGCGGCCAGGCCAGCAGGGCGAGCAGCAGGACCAGCAGTCCGCCGCCCGACACCAGCAGGGGCGCCAGCCACCACGCGCCCGGCATCGGCAGGCCCGCGCCGATCAGGGAGTTGAGGAGCAGCAGCAGTCCCGACACGGAGGCGACCGCGCCGATCGTCGAGATCATCCCGGAGACGAGCGCGACGCCGGTGACGACGGCGACGGCGACCCAGCCGTGGCCGTACACGAGCGAGCCGAGGGTCATGCCGACGGCGCCGAAGAGCTGCGGGATCGCGATGTTGAGGATCCGCATGCGATAGGCGTCCGCGGTGTCGCTGATGACGCCGAACAGGGCGCCGATGGAGGCGAGGGCGCCGTAGCCGGGCCGGTCCGTGGCGAGACCGATCGCCAGGGGCAGCGTCATCGCGATGGCGGCGCGGGCGACGGCGGCCCGGTTGACGGGGGCCTGTTCGGACCGGAGGTTCCGGACCAGCCAGTCGGGAGGAGTCAGGCCGATGGGGAACTCTCGGGGCATGCGCTCATTATGTTCACCGCCGACATCCTCGTCCTGCCCTCATCCCCGCTGGTGGAGCGTGAGATCGACCAGCAGCGACCGGTGGTCGGTGTCGGCCAGGTCCAGGAAACGGGCCGTGCGTGCGGAGAAGTCCGGGGACAGCAGCACGTGGTCGATCTGCGTGCCGAACGTCGGGGTCGTCCGGGTCGGCCAGCTGGGTGTGCGGTCCTCGCCGGTGAGCCGGGCCGCGTCGCGCAGACCGGCGTCCAGGATGCGGCGGAAGGCGGCGTGGTCCTGGGAGGCGTTGAAGTCGCCGGCCAGGACGGTGGGGGTCCCTTTGCCGGCGCTCGCGTAGTCACGCAGGGCGCCCAGTTCCCGGCGCCAGACGTCCGTCTGTCCGGGCAGCGGCGGCATGGGGTGCGCGAGCTGGAGCCGTACGGAGTGCCCGCGCACGTCGGCGACGGCCCCGGGCATCGCCAGGGTGCCGAGGACGCCGTCGGTGCCCTTGAGCGGGAACCGGCTGACGATGACCGACCCTTCGGAGCCGCCGGCCACCACGGCCTCGCGGTGCGGATAGTCGGTGCCGAGTTCCCGCTTGAGCGTCGTGTCGCAGGTGAACTCGCACTCCGCCACGAACACGATGTCCGGCTTCTCGCGGCGGACGGCCTCGACGAGGGCGTCGGTGGCCTGCCCGAACTCGACGTTCGAGGTGAGCACGCGGAACGAGGCGAGGGCGGGCCCGGTGGGCTGGGCGCTCTTGCCGTACGGCTCGATGAACCACGCCAGCAGACCCAGCAGCACCACGCCCCAGACGGCCCCGACCCACCAGCGCGCGAGCAGCGTGCACAGCAGACCGAGGCCCGTGGGCACGAGCAGCCAGGGCAGAAAGGCGAGGAACTGCGGGACGGGCGTGATGCCGTCGGTGTCGGCGAGCCGGCAGCCCACGACGACGCTGACGCCGGCGAACAGCAGGGCGGCCGCCCAGACGCCGAAGCCCGCCCTCGCCCGAGGCCGTGGACGAGCGGCGGGAGCCTCGACGACCGGCTGGAGTGTCATTGCGCCGAGACTACGAGGCCCCATCCACGCGCACCAGGAACTCCTGCAACGCGTCGTTGAATTCCGCCGGGCGTTCGAGATTCGGCATATGGGCCGCCCCCTCCACGACCCTGAGCGTCGAGTCCGCAAGCGCCGCGTGCATCTCCTCCGCGTCCCTGACCGGCGTGTACTCGTCGTCGGCGCCGACCACCACGAGGGCGGGGACGGTGACCCGGGTCAGCAGGGTGCGGTAGTCGGGGCGTTCGGCACGGCCGCGCAGGGCGGCTGCGGCGCCCTCCGGGGGCGTGGCCGTCATCATGCGGTGGACATGGGCCTTGACCTCCGGCGAGGCGTACGGCGCGACCATCTTCTCCAGCACCTCGTCGGCGTACCCGCCCATCCCCTCGGCCGGCAGCCGGTCCGCCATCTCGTTGCGGAGCACCTTGCCCTCTGCCGTCTCCGCCGCCGGGAAGGTGTCCGCGAGGACCAGACCCCGGATGCGCTCGGGGAAGAGGCGGCAGCACTCCATCGCGATCTGGCCGCCCATCGACAGACCGGCCAGGACGAACTCCCGCACCTTCAGCTCGTCCAGCAGCGCCTCGATGTCGCGGGCGAAGTCGGACAGGGAGGTGAGGCCGGGGATCACCGGGGAGGCGCCGTAGCCGCGCAGGTCGGGGGCGAGGACGCGGCGGTCCGACGAGAACCGCTCGATCTGCGGGGTCCACATCGTGCGGTCGAAGGGATGGCCGTGGACGAGGACGAGGGGGAGCACGGAGTTATCCGCTCCTTTGTCCTCGTATGCGAGGAAGGGTGCCATGGGGACGACCCTAGGTCCGCTCAACTCCTCGGTGCAATAAGATCTTTGCCCTCGGTGCAATTCTGGGAGGCCCGCATGGACGACTACCGGCACCTCGCCGACCGCGTGGCCGACGACATCGCGGCCGGCCGGCTCCGCCCCGGCGAACGGCTGCCCCCGCAGCGCGTGTTCGCCCGCCGTCGCGGGATCGCCGGATCGACGGCCGGGCGGGTGTACGGCGAACTCGTGCGCCGGGGACTGGTCGTGGGGGAGGTCGGCCGTGGGACGTTCGTGCGGGCGGCGCCGGTCAGGTCGTACGGCCGCGCCCTCGTCGAGGCGGCGACCGGTGCGCCGGTCGATCTGGAGCTCAACTACCCGTCCGCGCCCGGCCAGTCGGAGCTGCTCGCCCCCGCCCTGGCCCCGCTGCTGCGTTCCGACGTCCTGACGGAGGCCCTGCGCCCGGCGGCCGCCGTCGGCACGGTGCCCGCCCGGGAGGCGGCGGCCGCGCTGCTCGCCACCGCGGACTGGCACCCCGACCCTGACCGGCTGCTCTTCACGGGCAACGCCCGTCAGGCGATTGCCGCCGCCCTCGCCTCCCTGGTCCGGCCGGGGGGCCGCGTCGGTGTCGAGCCGTTGACGTATCCCCTGGTCAAGGAGGTCGCGGCCCGGCTGGGCGTCACCCTGGTCCCGCTGGCCGCGGACGAGCGCGGCCCGCTCCCCGAGTCGATCGCCGCCGCCCATCGCACCGCAAGGCTGTCCGCCCTCTATCTCCAGCCGACGCTGCACAACCCGACGTCGGTGACGACGGACGAGCCGCGGCGGCGCGAACTCGCCGGTGTGGTCACCGACTTGGGCATTTCCGTGGTGGAGGACCGCATCTGGTCCTTCCTCAGCGATGCCGAGCCGTTCGCCTCCCACGCCCCCGACCTCACCTACGTCGTCGACGGCCTCTCCAAGCGGGTCGCGCCCGGACTCACCGTCGGCTTTCTCGTCGTACCGCCGCAGCGGGTGGAGGCGGTCGCCGCCGCCATCCGGTCGGGTGGGTGGAGTGCGGGGCGGTTCGCGCTGGAGGCGGCCGTGCGGTGGTGCGGGGACGGCACGGTGGCGCGGCTGGTGGCGGCGAAGCGCGAGGACGCGGCCCGCAGACAGCGGCTCGTCGCCCGGCACCTCGACGGGTTCACCGTACGGTCCGATCCGCACGCCTACTACGCCTGGTGGGAGTTGCCCGCACCCTGGCGTGCCGACACCTTCACGGCCGCCGCGGCCGAACACGGGATCGCCCTCACGCCGGGGCCCGCGTTCGCCGTGGACCCCGCGCGGACGCCGGACGCGGTCAGGCTCGGGCTCGCGTCGGCTGCCTTTGCGGATCTGGAGCGGGCGCTGCGGACGCTCGCCGGCGTCGCAGCAGCAGGCCGGTGAGCCAGCAGGTGAGAGCGACGGTCAGACCCAGGGCGACCAGGAGCAGGGAGACCGTGCGCAAGGTGGCCGTGAGGGCGTCGTAGACGGCGCCGGCGGCCTGGCGGTGGACCTCTTCGGGCAGGTCGGCGAGGGTGAGCCGGCGGCCGATCGCGAGGGCGAGGCAGAGGAACGCGCCGCCGAGCGCCGTACCGAGGGCGGTCGCGGTGACCGCGCGACGACGGCAGGCGGCCACCGCGATCCCGGCGACGGCGAGGGCGGCGGCCGTCAAGGGCAGCCAGAAGCCGGCGACTTCGAGCACGTGGAACCCCTTCCGGAAGTGGGCCAGTTCGCGGGCCGGGAGCACGGCGACCGCAGTGTGCTCGACCGGGATGCGCTGCGCCAACGGCATGTGGTCATCGGTGAGTTGACGCTTGACCTGGGCGGTGACGGGCGCGAGGTCGACGGTGACGGGCCGCAGGTCGTCCTGGTGGAGCGCGTGCAGCACGGCGTCGTGGAGGGCCCGGTTGCCCGAGTCCCACGCCGTGCGGAACGCCTCGGTGCGGGTGAAGGAGCGCACCGCGTCATGCACGAAGGGCGCGACCGTGGCGCGCAGCGGGCCGGCGTCGAGTTCGGGGATCTGCTGCATGAGTCCGGTTCCCACGCTGTCCGCGACCGCCTCCCGCACGGCCGGGTCGGCGGCGAGCGGCGCCATCGTGGTGACGTACCGGCCGGTGTCGGCGAGCCCGTACGCCCAGGCCGCCAGCGTGCCGAAGGGCGCGAGGAGACAGGCTAGGGCGATGAGGGCGGCCGACAGGCCGTTCCGCAGACGTGTGGGCACCCCTTCAGGCAACGGCCTGGCGGCCGGGTGCGCGACCGCACCGGCCGCATACGGGCGCATGCGTCCGCTCTCCGGTGGAGGGTTCACCCGATCGGGTGTCTCATGGTTCTGGGGAGAAGGAGGCCGATCATGCGCACCACTCCGGCCCTGCGGACCCTGGCCGTAGCCCTGCTGACCGGCGGAAGCCTCGCCGTTGCGACGGCGGGCGGCACGGCATTTGCCGGTGACGGCTCCTCCGGTTCGGTCTGGGGCACCGTCGTCTCCGCGACGAAGGTCGACCTGCGGCAGTCGCCCACCGTCCACTCGGCCGTCGTCGCCCGGCTGGTACCGGGCAGTCAGGTCCGCGTCGAGTGCAAGGTCGTCGGCCAGAGCGTCAACGGAAACCCGCACTGGTACTGGGTCGTGGGCGCCGGGGCGTGGGCGAACGCCGCCTTCGTCGACACCGGCGGGCACCGGGTGCCCAGTTGCGCGGACCCGTGCCCTCAGTGGAAGAACGTGTGGTGACCGGAGGCCATCACCAGGGGGTTTGACCGGGGGAAGGGAACAGGGGAGCGCGTGGGCCCCGGCCGGTCGTGCCGGGGCCCACGCGTGTGTTCCGGAATGCCGGTGGAGCGCCTAGCGGGGCAGGCGGTTTCCCTCCCCGTCCTCGTGCGTGTAGTAGCGGTAGAAGAACACCGCGAAGATGGCCGCCGTGACCACCAGGCTCATGACGACGGAGCGCAGGACGCTCGCCCCCGTCTGGCTGTAGAGGAACCCGAATGCCGCGCCGGCGAAGGCGGACTTCGTCAGCGAGTGCAGTTCCCGCTTCAGACGCGGGGCCAGCGTCGCCACGGCGATGCAGAGGACGATGAACGCGAGCGCGGTGACGAAGCCGAACAGGATGTTCCAGCCGGTGATCTCGCCGCCGCCGCGCCGGTTGGCCGCGGCCCAGTAGCCGTAGACGAGCCCGAGGACCACGGGGATCGCATACCTCGCGATCTCATGGGTCCGTTCGCTGAAGACGTCGGGTGTGGGGAGCCGCGTGGCCACCGGGCCGGACGCGGGTGCCGCTTGAGCCATGAGAGGACTCCTCTCTTGTCGCCCCTGTCATCCAGAGCACACCTGCGCGGGTCCCCTGGCAAGTCGGTGACCAACCCACCCGGCGGCGTTCCGGATGCGGTCCGCGCGGCGGCGTGCTTCGCTGGGCGTCATGAGCGGGCGCGGACTGAGGCCGGTGGGCGGTCGGCGCCCGCTCGTACGACTGCCGGACGCCGTGCCCCGGGACGAGCTGCAACAGCACCAGATGCTGCGGGCCGGGGACCACAGCGTCACCTGGGTGCCGCCCTTCCTGGTGCTCGTCGCCATCCTGATCGTCGACTGGAACACCACACAGGACTTCCGGATCATCACCTGGATCGTGCTGGTGCCGGGTATCGCCGCCGCGATCTGCGGGGTGTGGGGCACCGCCGCCTACGCACTGCTCGCGACGATCGTCTACCCCATCGCGGACAACGCCTGGCCGAACGAGTACCAGGCCGGACCGGCCGACTTCTTCCTCGTCGCCGTAGGCGGCGTCCTGGCCGTGCTGGCCTGCGCGGTCAGGGTGCGCGGCGAACGCCGCATGCTGCACATGCGGGACGTCGCCGAGACCACCCGGCGTACCGTGCTGCGCCCGCTCCCGCCGGGCTGGGGCGGCCTGGAGCATGCCGCGGTCTACCTCACCGCCGACGTGGAGGCCCGCGTCGGCGGTGACTTCTACGACATCCAGCCCGGCCCGCACGGCACCCGCGTCCTCCTCGGTGACGTCCAGGGCAAGGGCCTCGGCGCGGTCGAGGCGGCGGCCGCGCTGCTGTGCACCTTCCGCGAGGCCGGCTACCACGAACCGGACCTGGCGACGGTCGCCGACCGCCTGGAGGTGCGGATGCTGCGGCACGGCGCGCATGTCAGCGCTCTCGGCCGCGCCGACGGCGACCGCTTCGCCACCGCCGTCCTGCTCGGCCTCTCCGAGCGGGAACCCGACACCGTCCGGTCCGTCGTCTTCGCCCATGAGCCGCCGCTCCTCGTCGGCCCCGACGGTGTCCGCGCCCTGCCGCCCGGCGACACCCTCCCGCTCGGCCTGAGCACCCTCGCCCCCGCCCAGGGCCCGCCGCCCGTGCACCGGGTCACCCTCGCCCCCGGTGAGACGCTGCTGCTGACCACCGACGGGGTCACCGAGGCCCGTGACTCCGACGGCGAGTTCTACCCCCTGACCACGGAGGTCGCCCGCGCCGTCGCCGACGACCCGCGCACCGTCGAACCCCGCCGTCTCGTCGACTTCGTACGGGAGGGCGTGCTGCGGCACTGCGGCGGGCACCTGGCCGACGACACGACGGTGTTCGCCGTACGGCGGCTTATGCCCCCTGATGGGCAGTCCGGTTTGCGCTCCTGACACCCACCTTTGCGGCCGCAGCGGTTACGGTGCTGCGGTAAGTGATCGACGGGGGATTGGGAGGGACGATGCCCGGAACCGTGCTGCTGCTGGCGGCCTCACCGCTGGGCAAGGGGCGTCTGGTGGACGCCGCGTCGGTCCTCCCGGTCCTCGCGGCGGTCCCGCCCGCCGTCCTGTCCGGCACGGACACCGCGAACGTCGTCGAACTCGCCGACCCCCTGGAGCCGCAGGCCGTCCTCACCCGGCTGCGCGCCGCCGCGGCCGCCCCCGGCCCGCTCACCGTCTTCGTCGCCGGCCAGCTCCAACTCGACCGCAAGCAGTACCTGCCGCATCTGGCGCTGGCGCGGACGACGCCGTCGACGGTGCGGTACACGGGCTTTCCCTGGCACTGGGTGCGGGAGGAACTGCGGTTGCGGACGCCGGGGAGCACGACCCTCGTGGTCGATCTGCACGCGGACGCGGAGACCTGGGACCACCTGCGGAGCCGGCCCTTCGACTCGGGGAACAACGCCGCCGTCTACGGACGCATCGCACCGCCGCCGCACCGTCGGACGGTGGCTGCGCCGTCGTACATGAAGGTGGTGGCGACGATCCTGCGGAGCGGGCACCGGCCGCCGCTGGAGCAGCTGCATCAGCAGGCGTTGAGCCGCATCGCCAACGACGGCTCGTACGGGGACCTGGTGCTGGCGCCGCCGTCGGTGGGCGGGCCGGTTCCGGTGCCGGTGCACGTACCCCGTCCGCAGCACCCGCCGACGGTTCCCGACCCGCACTCCGCGATCAGCTCCGCCGTGCAGTCCGGGCGCCACAACGAGGCCGACGCGCTCGCCGCGCACCATGAACAGGCCGCGCTGAGGGCGTACGGTCCCGGCTCCGAGCAGGCCCTGCACTGGGCCGAAGTCCGTGCCGATCTCGCCATGTTCGCCGGGGACTCGGTCCGCAGCTGCCGTACCTGGCTGTCCGTCGCCACCGCGCGGCTCGGTGCCGGGCAGCCGCCGGGCGATCCGGCCGTCGAGGCCGCCGTCGACCGTGCGCACCACCAGTGGGGCCGGATCGCCGACCCGGCGCCGGCCAGGGAACTCGGTTCCGCACTGGCCGACCTGAGGGCGCGGGTGCCGGGGCGCCGGCAGGGCGCGCTGGATCACATTCAGCGGCAACTGCACCAACTCCAGGCGCAGAGCTAGTCACAGCGCACAGCGCACGGAAGCGCGGCTTACCGCCCGCGCGCTTCGGCGCTCATCCGCCGAACCCTGGAGCCCCGGCAACACCACTGTCATGATGGTGAGTTATGGCTGAGGGGGATTCAGTGGCCGACAGGGACGAACGGGCCATCCGCGTCCGGCTCGACGAGACCGCGCGTGACAGCGACCTCGACGCGCTGCGCACGTGGCTGGAGCGGGAACAGCCGCTCGACGAGATGGTGCGCGAGGGCAGGCTGCGCATCCAGGAGCGGGCCCGCACGGACGAGACCGGCGCCCCGATGGGCGTCGGCACGGACATCGTCATCCAGCTGATCGGGGCGGCCGCGGGCGCCGTCTTCCTCCAGCTGCTCAACCAGGTCGGACGGTCCGTCGAGGCCTGGCGCGCCAACCGCCGCGAGGTGCAGGACGGCGAGCCGCCCACGGGCACCGTCGACTCGTTGGACGGCGACGGGTCCTGAGCCGGTGAGCCCCAGCAAGAACCGGGCGCTGCTGGTGGGAGTGTCCACATACGAGGACAAGCAGCCACCGCGCGGCGTTCCCGGCGATCTTCCCGCCGTCGAGCACAACCTGACCATGCTCCGGCGGGCCCTGCTGCGGGGCGGGGTGTTCGACGAGGACTCGATCACCGTATGCCGGTCGCCCTCGCAGGACGAGTTCAACGACGCGCTGCACACGGTCGCCGCGGAGGCCGACGGGCTGCTCCTGCTGTACTTCGCCGGACACGGCGCCACGCCCAGCTCCGGCGACCGGCTGTTCCTTCAGATGCGCAACGCGCGCGTGATCGCGGGCGGTCACACCGTCTTCCACGGCGCGGTGAAGTACGACGACGTCCAGACCGTGCTGCTCAGCAGCCCGGCCGAGCGGATCGTGGTCGTCCTCGACTGCTGCTACGCGGGCAACGCGGGCCTCGCCTGGGAGCACGAGTACCGCGACAAGCGGCGGGTGCTGCTGCTGATGAGCGTGCAGGCCAACCACCGTATCGATGCCGGTGACGCCGCCACACCGACGCCGTTCACCGCCGAGCTCGTCCAACTCCTGGAGAAACCGGGCAAGTTGTCGTTCCGCTGGCTCTCCGGCGAACTGCGTGAGCGGATGGCCGGCCGGCAGACCATGCGCCGCGAGCCCTGGGTGCCGCAGAGCCGGGCGGAGCCCGGTCAGGACGCGCTGCTGTCCGAGTGGCCGGAGGAGACCGCCGCGGTGAAGCAGCCGATCGTGTCACCTCCCCCGTCGAGACCGTCGGCCCTGCTGCAACGACTGCGCCGCCGCGCCGCCGTCCTCGGCACGCTCGTGCTCACCGTCACCGCCTTCGCCCTCGGCTCGTACGGCCTGTACGCCCTCGTCGGCTCCTCCCCCGGCTGCGCGCCGCCCCTCGAACTGCGTCTGCTGACCGACCCGGATCTGGAGCCGACGGTGACGGCCGCGGCGGACGCCTATCTGACGTCGGAGGAGAACACCGACGGCGACGGCTGCCGGGTCAGCGGCATCACCGTGTACAGCGCCCGTTCCGCCGACGTGGTGACCGCGCTGCGGGAGGAGTCCGAGGCCTGGCAGGAGCCGCGGGCGGAGGAGACCAACCCGCAGCGGGACGTGGGGCCGCAGGCCGACATCTGGATTCCGGGCTCGCCCGCCGACGTCGCACGGGCCGAGCACGACCGCGACACGAACACCAAGGCCCGGCTGGAGGCGGAGGGGCGGCCCTTCGCGTACTCCCCGATCGTCCTCGCCGTCCCGACGGACGTCCCCGCCGCCGCTCAGCGCACCGGCCGTTCGCTCACCGCGCTTCTCGACGCGCTGCGCGGCCGCGCGGACGACGCCGAAGTGCGCCGTACCGACCCGGAGTTCGCCGACTCCGCCCTGCTCGCCACGATCGGCCTGTACGCGGACGCCGACGGTGCGCTCGACGTCGAGAAACAGCTCGACCAGCCGCGGCCGCCCGCCGACACGGCCGCGGGCCTGCTGTGCGAACTCCCGCGGAACGACACGGTGGACGACCGCACCGCCGTCCTCGTCCCCGAGTTCCTGCTGAAGACCGGTGTCCGCTGCGACAGCGCGCGGCGCAGTCCCCGGCTCGCCGAGTACCCCGATGACGTCCCCGGTCTGGAGCCCACGTTCGTCCGGGTCCGCTGGGAGGACGGCGACGGCGACCTGGCCGCGCGGGATGCCGCCGTGGCGGACTTCCGCGCCTGGCTCACCGACGGCCCGGGGCAGGACGCGTTCGCGCAGGCCGGCTTCCGTGCGGCCGCCGGCCCCCGTCCCCTGCTGGACGGGAGCGGGCCGGCGTTCGGGGTGCTGCCGGCGCCCGGTCCGCTCCAGGAGTCCGCCGGTCTGAACGAGATGGAGACGGCACTGAAGGACTACCGCGCCGCCCACGGTCCCGGCCGGGTCCTCTTCCTGCTCGACGGCTCCGGCTCGATGGCCTCGCTGTGGGACGGGCCCAGCGGCGGCCCCGGCCTGCTGAAACAGTCCCTCGGCGGACTCGGCGGCCAGGACGAGTACGGCGTGCGGATGGTGGCGGACACGCCCGACGGCGACACGTACGAGACGCTGCTTCCCCTCACCACCCACGCACGCGGGGACGCCGTGAAGAAGGTCGACCAGGCCGAGGTGCGGCCCGGCGCCGACTCCGACCCGCACGCCGCGCTGCTCGCCGCGCTCGACGAGATGGCGGACCGGGGCGCCGACGACCGCCCCCAGCTGATCGTCTACATCACCGACAGCGGGGACCACGACCGGATGACGGGCGGGAAGCTCGACGAGGTGCTGACCCGGGCCGAGTCGGCGGACGTACCGGTCGCGATGGTGTCGCTGCGCAGCGGGGCCTGCGCCGCGGGCAAGCCGGACGCCCGGATCTCCGCCGCGAGCGGCGGCCGCTGCCTGGACGCCGACGACGACATCGGCAAGGGCCTGTCCGCCGAGGTCGAACGGACGGGACTGGGGGAGGACCAGTGATCCGACGGACGGCGGCCCTGCTCGCCCTGCTGCTGGTTGCCGCCTGCACCGGCGGCGGGGACAGCACCTCCGCCGAACCCTCCGGCGACGTGGTCGGCGACATCGTGATCGCCAGCGGCCTGGACGTCACCGGCAAGGGCGGCATCCGCCAGCAGCTCATCGACGCCTGGAACGCGGGGCAGGAGAAGCAGGGCACCGGCTTCAAGGCCCGGCTGGTCGAACTCACCGGCAGCGCCGACGAACAGCGCAGCCAGCTCCTCGGCGCCCTCCAGTCGGGCAGCGCGACCTACGACGTGGTCAACCTGGACGTGACCTGGGTGCCGGAGTTCGCCGAGTCGGGTCTCGTCCGGGAGCTGCCCGACGACCTGCTCGACGACGACGTCATCGAGTCCGTCGCCGACACCGCCCGCTGGGACGGCAAGGTGTACGCGGCGCCCTTCAACGGCGACGTGGGGCTGCTCTACTACCGGCGCGACCATCTCAAGGCCGCGGGCCTGGAGCAGACGGAGCTGACGGGCGACCTCACCTGGAAGGGCCTGCTGAATGCGGTGGACTCCCTCGGCGACGACGAGCCCGGGGGCTACGAGAAGGGCTGGACCACCCAGCTCGGCGACTACGAAGGGCGCACCGTCAACGCGGTCGAGGCGTTCGCGTCCGCCGTGGACGACCTGGAACTGACCGACGGGCGGGGCCGTTACAGCGGCGACGCCGACACCTTGGAGAAGGGCATCAGGGAGCTGCGCGAGCGCACCCGGACGCCGTACGTCCTCCGGGACGCCTTCGACTCGGACGAGGCCGCCTCCCTGGCGGACTTCGCCGCGGGCCGCACCACGTTCCTGCGGCACTGGCCGTATGCGTACGGCGCCCTGCACCAGACCTTCGACGAGGAGCAACTCGGGGTGGTCCCGCTGCCCGGCAAGGCCGTGCTCGGCGGGCAGAACCTGGCGGTGACGGACGCGTCGCAGCGGGCGGGCAAGGCCATGGAGCTGATCGAGTTCCTCACCGGCAAGGAGAGTGAACGCTGTCTGCTGGACGCGGGGTTCGCGGCGACCCGGGAGTCGGCGTACACCGACGACGGGGTGCGCTGCACGGCGGCGGCCACGCCCGTTCCCTCCGCGACGGGTGAACGCCCGGACGACATGCCCCGCGAGGCGGGCCGCCCGGCGTACGCCCGCTCCACTCTCCTCCCCGCGCTCCAGCAGGCCGTGCAACGCCCGCGTACCGCCCTGTACGGCGCCTTCACCCAGACCCTCATCGCGCAGCTGGGCCCGCTGTTCACCGACGACCCGCCGTCCGAGGAGGAACTGGCGCGGCGACTGCACGAGGCGCTGAAGCGGGCCCTCCCCCGCTGATCAGCCCACGAGATACGCCAACGCCCCCGCCACCAGCGTCCGCACCCCCGGCGCGAGCACGGACAGGTCGGGTGCGAAGAGCGGGCTGTGGTTGCTGGGGACCGCGTCGAACTTCTCCATGAGGTCCTCGCCCTCCGCCGCGTCCCACACCTCGGCCGGGGTGCTCGTCACGAACCAGAAGGAGTACGGCAGTTTGCCCTCGGCGAGCTGTGCGAAGTCCTCGCTGCCCATCGCCGGGCCCGGGTCGAAGACGGCGGCCGCGCCGAACACCTCGCGGTGCACCTCGGCGATCCGGCCGTCGGTCTCCGCGTCGTTCACCGTCGCCGGGAAGTCGTTGCCCAGCGTGACCTCGGGCTCGCGCGGACAGCCCGCGGCCAGACACTCGCCGGCCGCGATACGCCGGATCGCGGCGACCATCCGGTCCCGGACCGCCGCGGACTGCGTCCGCAGGTTGAGGGAGATCCGGGCGGTGGCGGGGATGATGTTCGCGGCCGTGCCCGCCTCGATGCGGCCGACGGTCAGCACGGCGGACTCGCGCGGGGCGACCTCCCGGCTGATGACGGTCTGCAACCGGGTCACCAGATACGCGGCGGTCACCACCGGGTCGACGGTCGTCTCCGGACGCGAGCCGTGCCCGCCCCGCCCGTGCACCACGATGTCGACGTCCGTCGTGGCGGACAGGATCAGCCCGGGATGGTGCCCGTACAGTCCCGCAGGACCGGGCGCCACATGCTGGCCGAGCAGCACGTCCGGGCGCGGCAGCCGGTCGTAGAGCCCGTCCGCGACCATCGCGGCGGCGCCCTTGCCGGACTCCTCGGCGGGCTGTCCGACCACCAGCAGCGTCCCCGACCAGGCGTCCCGTCCCGCGGCCAGCGCCTGCGCCGCGCCCGTCAGCCAGGTCACATGCATGTCGTGCCCGCACGCATGCATCAGACCGGGAGTCTCGGACGCGTACGGCAGCCCGGTCTGCTCCTCGACCGGCAGCGCGTCCATGTCGGCGCGCAGCAGGACGGTCGGCCCGTCGCCGTTGCGCAGCAGCCCGGTGACCCCGGTGCCGCCTATGCCCTCGGCCGTCTCGAACCCGGCCGCTCCGAGTCGCTCGGCGAGCCCGGCCGCCGTCCGGTGTTCGCGGAAGGCCAGTTCGGGGTGGCGGTGCAGGTCGCGGTAGAGGTCTTCGAGTGCGGGGAGGGGGAGGTCGGCGGTGAGGTCCAGCGCGGTGCGTGCGGCAGCAGACGTCATGGCGTCAGGGTAGGGCGATCACCTATGGACCGCGGAGTTGCGTGATTCCCATCACCGGAGCGGAGTCGTTTGGCTACGCTCCGGTGATATGGCGCACATTCGCGAACTGGACCCCGGTGCCTCTCCGTTGGACTACTTCGGCTTCGAGTTGCGTAGAAAGAGGGAAGAAGCAGGGCTGACGCTGAAGCAGTTGGGCTCGGTCCTCTTCTGCTCGGGTTCGTTGATCGGCCAGATCGAGACCACGCTCAAGGTGCCGACGAGGGAATTCGCCGAGCGCGTGGACGCGGCGTTGATCACGGACGGGTATTTTTCGAGGCTCGTGGGGTTGGTGCTGCGCAGCCAGCTGCCGAACTGGTTCCAGCCTTACGCCGACATGGAGGCGAAGGCCGCGTACATCTCCACGTACCAGTGCCAGCTGGTGTACGGGCTTCTTCAGACGAAGGCGTACGCGGCGGCGCTGCTGAGCGTGGATCACCCCGACAGGGTCGAGGAGATGGTCGCCGCCCGCATGGACCGGCAGCGCATTCTGGAGCGGGAGAAGCCTCCCGCGCTGTGGGTGGTCCTGGACGAGTCGGTGCTGTACCGGATGGTCGGTGACCCGGACGTCATGCGCGAGCAACTCGCCCACCTGTTGAGCTTCCGGAACAACCAGTGGGTGCACATCCAGGTGCTCCCGTACTCTGTCGGCGGGCACACCGGGATGATGGGTTCATTCACCCTCCTGCGCTTCGACGATCACCCCGACCTCTTCTACTGCGAGAGCTACGACCAGGGGCACATGACCCCCAACCCGGAAGTAATCAGGGAACGTTCGGTCGGTTACGCTCGCTTGCAGGCCACCGCCCTCTCACCGGAGGACTCGGCCGACCTGATCGCCCGCGTGATGGAGGAACGCTATGGAGACCAGCAAGCAGCTGAAGACCGCGACGTGGCGTAAGTCCAGCTACAGCGGCACCAGCGGCGGTGAATGCGTGGAGTGTGCGCCTCTCGGTAACGCCGCGTGGCGTAAGTCCAGCTACAGCGGCAGCAGCGGCGGCGACTGCGTCGAGGTCGCCGACCTCACCCCCCACATCGCCGTCCGCGATTCCAAGAACCCCGGCCACGGCATCCTCACCCTCTCGCCGGAGGCCTTCGCCGCGTTCGTCGGCGGCGTGGCCAGCGGAAACGTAACAGCACACTCGTTCGAGTGAATGGTTCCCGATTGCCCGCGTGGGCTCCCCGTCTACGCTGAGGGGGTCGCGCCGAGCGAAGGAGGTCTGTCATGACGACGGCGGAGCCGATCATCATGCCGGGGTACCAGGGCGAGGCCATTCATGGCCCGTATGACGACCCCGACGAGGACAGTGACGCGGACAGCGGCGTGCCCAGCTACGAGGGCGCGAGCGTGGAGCAGGTCTTCGAGCTCTTCAGTGCGGCGGCCCCGCGGGGCTGGCGCGTGGAGTTGATCGAAGGAGATATCTACGTGACGCCACCGGCCGACGCGGACCACGAGCTGATTGTTTCGGAGCTCACTGACCAGGTTGCCGAGCGACGTCGTGACCGGTCTCTGCGCAACTGGACGGGCATCGGGTTGAATGTCCCTGGCGCTTCAAAGACTGGACACGTCGTACCCGACCTGGTTATCGCCCCGGCACGAAGCTTCCAGGGCGATGAGAAGTGGAACGATCCATCCCCCGCCCTCCTCGTTGCCGAAGTCACCTCCACCAGCACGGCCGACCGCGACCGTGAAAAGAAGATCCAGGGATACGCCCGTGCCGGCATCCCGGTCTACCTGCTGATCGACCGGGAGGAGGGCGAGGTCACGGTGTACTCCGAGCCCTCAGGTGACGACTACGCCAAGAGCCCCAAGCACAAGCTCGGCCTCACCGTCCCGCTCCCCGCCCTCCTCGGCTTCGAGCTGGACACCGCGGAGTTCTGAGCCCCGGTTCGCTAGCCAGCGTGACGCACCTGCTGTACCTGACCGTCCCGCCCCGCGTCCGTCGCCTTCGCCGGGCCCGTGTTCGCTGCCAGGAGCAGGGCCGCCACGGCGACGACGGCGGCGGCGAAACCTCTCACGTATCGCTGGGTGGGGCTGGTGCGTTCGAGCACGACGACCTCGCAGCGGCGGTGTGTGGCGATGGATTAAGTAGGTCTCCTACGCGGGTTTAATACACCGTTTAACCTATGGGCTGTGCTTGCCGAACGGCAAGAGGGGCCAGGGGAGTTGGGCGGCATGCCGGAGCGGGACGAGCCGGAGATCATCGGGCGCCGGGTGCAGCGGCTGCGGGTCGAGCAGGGGCTGACGCAGCGGCAGTTGGCCGAGCCGGCGTATACGCCCGCCTATGTCTCCACCATCGAGTCCGGACGCGTACGGCCCTCCGACGATGCGCTCAGGCATCTCGCCGAGCGGCTCGGCGTCGCCTTCGACGAGCTGGCCGGCGGGCGGGCCGCGCGGCTCGTCACCGAGCTGCGGCTGCGGCTCACCGACGTCCAGCGCACCCTGGCCACGGGCGAGAGCGAGGCCGCCGTCGAGGGGTTCCGGTCCGTTCTGGAGGAGGCCGAGCGGCACGGGCTGGCGGAGGAACAGGCCGCCGCGCTGCTGGGGCTGGGGGAATGCGGGATCGAGACCGGCGAACTGATCGAGGCGCGGAAGTGCTTCGAGCGGGCCGAGGCGGTGCTCGCCGACTCGCCGCTTCCCGTGCGGGTCCCGGCGATCCGCGGCCGGGCCCTCGCGCACTATCTCGCCGGTGAACTCCGTTACGCCGTCTACCTGCTGGAGTCCACCCTCGACGAGCTGAACCGGGGCGGTCTGCACGACCCGGATGCCCTGCTGCTGCTCTACGCCTCCGCCATCGGCCCCTACATGGACATGGGCGCCCACGCCCGTGCCGCCCAGGCCGCCGAGTTCGCGCTGGCGCTCGCCCCGCAGGCGGGCGACCCGGCGCTGGTGGCCCGGATGCACCGGCAGGTCGCCCGCACCCTGCTCGCCGAGGGACGGCTCGCCGAGGCCGACGCCTCGCTGGCCAAGGCGGCCGAGCTGTACCGCCAGCTTCAGATCCGCACCGAACTCGCCAACTGCCACTGGATGCGCGGCTACGTCTGGGCCCAGAACGGCGAACTCGACCGCGCCGAGGACGAGTTGAGAGCCGCGCTGGACATGCTGTCCGCCAAGCGGGCCGCCCTCTACAGCAGTCAGGTCGCCGTCGAGCTGGCCGACGTACTCCACCGGAGGGGGAAGTCCGAGGAGGCGACGGGACTGCTGCGGGGCGTTCTCGGCGATCTGTCCTCCGAACGCGGGGCCGTCCACTCCGCCGCCGCGCACCGGCTGCTCGGGATCATCGCCGAGGACACCGGGGACACGGACGACGCCGAGGAGCACTACGTACGGGCGCTCAGTCTGCTGGAGCGGGCCGGTGCCGCCGGTGATCTCGCCGACCTGTGCCGGCTGCTCGGCGATCTGCTGCGCCGTACCGGGCGGGTGGAGGCGGCCCTGGACGCCTACCGGACAGGGCTGGGACACCGTACGGCCCCCGGCACGACCACCCTCGGGCCCGCGCCCGCACAGCCCCCTCTTTGAGAAAGCCCGGCTCGGCCACAGGGGCTGCGGTTAGCCTGCGCGAGGATAAAGGGACGACCAGGGCGAGGCGCGTGGAGAACGAACGGACTGTGGCCGACGGCCTGCGGCTCGCCGTACGCACCCTCGTGTACGCCGTCCTGGGCGGCGCCGCCCTCATCGCCATCGCCACCGTCGTCTCCGTGCTCGGGCCGATGCTGGCCCTCGACCTCTACACCCCGCCCGTCGCCGCCTGGTGGACCGTCTTCACGGCCGTGGTCGTCCAGGCGGTGCCCTTCCTGCTCCTCGGGACCGTCGTCTCCGCGGCCATCGGCGCCTTCGTGCCGGAGAAGGTCTTCAGCCGGCTGCTGCCGAGGAACCAGGCGCTCGCCGTGCCGGTGGCGGGCGCGGCGGGGGTCGTGCTGCCGGGCTGCGAGTGCGCGTCCGTGCCGGTGGCGGAGAGCCTGATGAGGAGAGGGGTGGCCCCGGCCGCGGCACTCGCCTTCCTCCTCTCCGCGCCCGCGATCAATCCCGTCGTCCTCGTCGCCACCTCCATCGCCTTCCCCGGGCAGCCGGCCATGGTCCTCGGACGGCTCGTCGCCTCGCTCGCGACAGCCGTCGTGATGGGCTGGCTGTGGGTCCGCTTCGGCAAGGAGGAGTGGCTACGGCTGCCCAAGGGCCGTACGGCCGCGCACGCCACCGGGGTGCGTGCCTTCGCCTCCGGGCTCCAGCACGACTTCCTGCACGCGGGCGGCTTCCTCGTCCTCGGTGCCGCGGCCGCCGCGACCTTCAACATCGCCGTCCCCCGCTCCGTACTGGACGTCTTCACCGGCTCCGTCTGGCTGTCCGTCCTGCTGCCGGCCGTCCTCGCGGTCGTGCTCTGTGTGTGCAGTGAGGCCGACGCCTTCGTAGCGGCCTCGCTGACCGGTTTCTCGCCGACCGCGCGGCTGGCGTTCATGGTGGTGGGCCCGATGGTCGACCTGAAGCTCATCGCCTTGCAGGCGGGGACCTTCGGGCGGTCCTTCGCCCTGCGGTTCTCGTCCGTGACCTGGGTGGTGGCCGTCGTGAGCAGCGTGCTGACGGGGTGGTGGCTGCTGTGAGGCGCTACGGCTCGGCGATCCTGCTCCTGCTGACCGGCGCGGCGATCCTGCGGATCTCGCTGTTCGGCGAGCTGTATCTGCGGTACGTGCAGTCGGGGCTGCGGCCGTGTCTGGTCCTGTCCGGGGTGGTGCTCGTGCTGCTCGGGGCGGCGGCGGGGTTCGTACGGTGGCGAGGGCGGCACACGGACGAAGAGCACGCGCACGATCACGGTCATGTGCACCCCGGCCCCCGGCCGGCCTGGCTGCTCGCCCTCCCCGCACTCGCCCTGCTCCTCTTCCCGCCCCCCGCCCTCGGGTCCTACAGCGCCGGGCGCGAGGCGGCCCAGCAGGCGGCCCAGGGGATCGGGACCTTCCCCGCGCTGCCCTCCGGGGACCCGGTGGAGCTGACGCTCGGCGAGTTCAGCTCCCGGGCGATCTACGACAGCGGACGCTCGCTGAAGGGCCGTACCGTCCGCATGACCGGCTTCGTCACCCAGGACGACGACGGCACCTGGTACGTCACCCGGCTCTACGTCACCTGCTGTGCCGCCGACGCCACGACCAGCAAGGTCGAGGTCCGGGGCGAGGACGCGCCGCCCACCGACGCCTGGGTCACCGTCACCGGCAGCTGGCATCCGAAGGGCAGGCTGGGCAGCGACGACGCGTGGCCGCCGGTGGTGGACGCCGGGTCGGTGCGGAGGGTGAAGCAGCCGGCGGATCCGTACGAGAAGCGGTAGGCGGGGCGTTTCGGGTGGGGTGCCGAGGGTAGTCGGGCGTCGTCCGCGACGGACGAAGGAGGCGGTGGCCGTGCAGCCCAGGGACGACCGGTACGGCGGTCCCGGCGGCAGCGAGAGGCCCCGGCCCACGGGGAAGCGGGAACATGATCCGGCCGCCGGTGTGATCGGCGAGGAGGTGCGGGGCGCCCGGCCCGCGGAGATCCCGGGACGGCTGTGCTCGGTCGCGGTCCGGCTGATCGGGGTGAGCGGGGTGACCGTGTCGCTGTACAGCGGCGGCATGCCCGTACAGCTGTGTGCGAGCGACGCGCTGGCGAGGCGGCTCACGGAGCTCCAGGCGACGCTGGGGGACGGGCCCTGTCTGGCCGCCGCGGAGACCGGGACGGCGGTGTTCGCCGAGGATCTGGCGGGTGCGGCGGATGCCGGGCGCTGGCCGTTCTTCGCGCAGGAGGCGACGGCGGCGGGGATACGCGCGGCGTACGCCCTGCCACTGGGCGGCGAGGACGCCGGGGCGGGCCCGGAGACCGCACAGTGCGTGGGCACGCTGGACCTGTACCGCCGGGAGCCCGGTCCCCTCGACCCACGCGAACTGCGGACCGCACGGCTCATGTCCGGCGTCATGACCGTGGCGCTGATGGCCCTCCCCCACGAGGAGGACGGAGCACTGGACCCCGGCCGCTGGCTCAGCGGACTCGCCACCGACCACGACGAGATCTACCAGGCCACCGGGATGATCATGGCCCAGCTGGGGATCGGCGCGGACGAGGCGATGGCCCGGCTGCGGGGGCGGGCGTTCGCCCAGGACCGGACCGCGGTGGATGTGGCGCGGGATGTGGTGGCGCAGCGGGTGAGGTTCGACGGCGACTAAGTGCTCTGCTGGGTGCGGGTGTCGTCTGAGGGTGCGTTGTGGCTGGTCGCGCTCGCGCGGCGGAGCCGCACATTGATACAGCCCCGCGCCCCTTCGGGGCGCTGGCCCAACGTGCTCAGACTTCTGCGCGGCCCCTCTTGCGGACCTCGGCGAGGCGTTCGGCGCCCAGTTGCGCGATGCCTTGGGTGACGTCGGCCGATACGTTGCCGATGCCGCCGTTGGTGAGGGCGAGTGCGTCGTCGCCCACGCGGACGGCGGCGACGTCGAGGGTGAGGGCGAACTCGCCGTCGGCTGATTCCCCGGCGAGCGTCAGCCGGAGGGCCTCGCGGGCGTCGCCGATCTCGGGGAGTTCGAGACCGCTGACCTGGCCCGCGCGCAGGTCGCCCTGCGAGGTCGTGGCGGTGAAGGACGCGCACTTGTTCGGCAGCGTCCTCAGCCAGGCCAGGGTGGTGTCCACGTCCGCCGGGCGCTGGGTGACGACCTGGTAGCGCAGCTGTGCCTCGTCCCAGGTGTCGTCGAGTGCGGTGACCGCGCGGGACCTCGTGGTCGTGCCGAAGAGCTCCTCGCTGTAGAGGGTGTCGAGAAGCCGCTGGCAGTCGGGCCGGTCCGCCTGCGCCTTGAGCAGACCGTCGCGCCAGGTGGCGGCACCTTCCGTGGGGATCCAGGGTTCGCCCAGGTCGGTCTCCGTGACCAGGGCGGCCCGCGCCTGGGCCTCGGTGAGCGCGGGAACGGCCGCGGGGGACGACGGCCGGGCCGTGGTGGGGGTGCCCGGCGGTACGGCCGCCGAGGACGCGCGGTCCGGCCGGCCGACCGAGCATGCGCCCGCGGTCAGCACGACGGAGACGAGAAGGAGACAGACGGCCGAGGTGCGGGGCATCGAGGGGACTCCTGGGGGTGCCGGGGCGGAGGCGTGTCTCCTAACGGCACCACCGGCTGCGGGGGGCCACCAGCGTGCCGGTCCGTACGGGTGAGAGGAGCGGGCGGACCAGGGTACGGAACGGGGCGCCGAGCCGTGTGCGGCTGCGTAAGGTCATTTTCGACAGTGTTCGACAGTGACTTACGCGGAAGCGGAAAGAGGAGCGCCGACGTGACCGGTCAGCCCATACCCGTGATCATCGACTGCGACACCGGTGTCGACGACGCCCTGGCCCTGCTGTTCGCCGTACGCCACCCGGGAATCGATCTACGGGCGATCACCTGTGTGGCCGGGAACACCGATGTCGAAGGGGTCGTACGCAACACGCTCACCGTGCTGGAGCAGGCGGGCGCACCCGAGATTCCCGTGGCGCGCGGCGCCGAGCGGCCCTTGATCGAGGCCGTGCGGACGGCCCGGCATGTGCACGGGGAGGACGGGATGGCCGACCTCGGGCTGCCCGCGCCGAGCCGCACGGCGGTCGACATGGACGCGGTGACGCTGCTGCGGCGGGAGATCCTCGCCTCGCCGCGGCCGGTGACCCTCGTGCCCACGGCGCCCCTCACGAACATCGCGCTGCTGCTGCGGACCCATCCGGAGGTGGTCGGCAACATCGAGCGGATCGTGTTCATGGGCGGCGCGGTGGCGACGGGGAACGCCACGCCGGTCGCGGAGTTCAACGTGTGGCACGACCCGGAGGCGGCGGCGATCCTGCTCACGGCCGGGGTGCCGATCACGATGTACGGCCTGGACGTGTTCAAGCGGGTCCTCGTCCCGGCGGCCGACGTGCAGCGGCTGCGGAAGAGTTCGGAGCCGAGCCTTCGGATGGCCGGTGAGCTGCTCGCCCACCGGGATCCGGACGCGTCCGGCGATCCCACCCCGACGGGGGGTCTGGGCGACGCCGGGGCCGTCTGTGCGGTCGTCGATCCGGCGGGTATCCGTACCGAGTTGCTGCCTGTCGAGGTCGGCCTTGCCCCGGGGCCGGGACGGGGGCAGACGATCGTCGATCGGCGCCCGCGTCCCGGTGAGTCGGAGATTCACGAGGGTGCGCGCGAACAGGCCCTGGTGGATGTGGCGTTGGACGTCGATGTCGAGAGGTACGTGAAGCTGTACCTCTCGACGGTCGAGCGTTAGTTCCGCTCCCCCTAGTTCGAAGTACGGCGGCGGCGTGTCATCACCACGATGCCCGCGCCGCCCGCCAGCAGCACGGTCGCGCCGATCGCGATCGGCATGGTGGCGCTGCTGCCGCCGGTCTCGGCGAGGTCGTCACCGCCGCCGTTCGGGGTGGCGGCCGGGGCGGTGGTCGACTCGGAGGCGGTCGGGGTGGACGGGGTCTCGGACGGCGGCTCCGTCTCCTCCGCCGGAGGCGTCGTCTCCTCCGCCGGCGGGGTGGACTCGGCGGGCGGGGTGGACTCGGCCGGGGGCTCCTCCGGGAGGTCCGTGCAGTCCTTCGTGCCGCCGTTCCAGGCCGCGATCAGCTTGTCCTTGATGACCGGGCGGTCCGGGCCCTTGGGCAGGTCGCCGTGCTCGAAGCCGTCGCCGATGTCCGGGTCCTCGCCGTCGTACTTGACCGCGCCCCGGTAGAGGTCGATCTGCGCGAAGCAGCCCGCGTCCGGCACCGCGATGTCGAGGGTGTCGGTCTGACCCGGCTTGACGGTCACGGTGTCGAAGTCGATGAAGATCTGCTCGCCGGAGGTGGCGAAGGTGTCGCCGTGGGCGAGGTAGGAGGCGAGCGAGGCGGTGCAGGTGGTGGCGTCGCCGGCGGTGCGGACGGAGACGTGCACCTTGCCGTCGTCGGTGGGCTTCAGGTTCTGGTCGTCGACCTTCACCGACTCGAAGAAGTTCGTGCCGTCGAGCGAGAACTGGCAGCGGTCGGTCTCGGTCTCCGTACCCGCGCCGGTGCCGGGCTGGTAGGCGCCGCCGGACTTCCAGCCGTCGCCGCCGGGCGTGCCGTGGGCCCAGGCTCCGGAGGCGGTGGCGACGGTGGCGGCGCAGAGAGCGAGCGACGCGGCGCCCGTGGTCAGCAGGCGGCGAGCGGTGAGACGTCTCGCTATGGACATGCGGATCCCCATCTTGGCGTGAGCAGAACCCGGGCACAGAGCGTGGAGGGCAGCACGATGCCGCCGGCCGTACCGGGGCGGAATGGTCGAGGAAAACACTGGGCCCATCGGTCACATGCGCCACAGTGGGCTCCATGCTGGTCGTGCCGTCCAACCCTGTCAACCTGCGGAGATGCAAAGGAAGTTAAGGCGCCATCACATTTCCGCCACACAAGGAATGCATCCCTCCACGCCCGACGCAACCGTCCGGTGGTTCACTTTTCCGGCCATCTGGACAGGGTTTTGTGTGTCGCACCACCGCACCAACGCACCGCAGAGGAGCCCGCGTGCCCGATCTCTCGTCCCGCGATCCCAACTGGTGGCGTCAGGCCGTCGTCTACCAGGTCTATCCGCGCAGCTTCGCCGACGCAGACGGCGACGGGCTCGGCGACCTCAAGGGCATCACCCAGCGCCTGACCCACCTCGCCGCCCTGGGCGTCGACGCCCTGTGGCTGAGCCCCTTCTACCCCTCCGAACTCGCCGACGGCGGCTATGACGTCGCGGACTACCGTGATGTCGACCCCCGTCTCGGCACCCTCGACGACTTCGACGCCATGGTCGCCGAGGCCCACCGGCTGGGCCTGAAGGTGATGGTCGACATCGTCCCGAACCACACCTCGCACCAGCACGTCTGGTTCCAGGAGGCGCTGCACGGCGGGCCCGGCTCGGCGGCCCGCGAGCGGTACGTCTTCCGCGACGGCAAGGGCGCGAAGGGTGAACTGCCGCCCACCGACTGGCAGTCCGTGTTCGGCGGCAGCGCGTGGCGACGCGTCCCCGACGGCCAGTGGTACCTGCACCTCTTCACGCCCGAGCAGCCCGACCTCAACTGGGACCACGAGGAGGTCCGCGCCGACTTCCGCACCACCCTGCGCTTCTGGTCCGACCGAGGCGTCGACGGCTTCCGCGTGGACGTCGCGCACGCCCTCGCCAAGGACCTGAGCGAACCGTTGCGCGACCTCGGCGAGCCCGAACTCAGTGCCGAGGACGCGCTGCCGCACTTCGCCCCCGGCACCCACCCCTTCTACGACCGCGACGAGGTCCACGAGATCTACCGCGACTGGCGCAAGATCCTCGACGCCTATGTGCCGCCCCGGATGGCGGTCGCCGAGGCCTGGGTGCCGGGCGCCAGGCGAGCCCGGTACGCCCGCCCGGACGAACTCGGTCAGGCCTTCAACTTCGAGTATCTGCAAGCGGGGTGGGACGCGGACGAGCTGAAGAAGGTCATCGTCGACTCGCTCGCCACGGCCCGCGCGGCGGGTGCCTCGGCCACCTGGGTGCTGTCCAACCACGACGTCGTCCGCCATGCCTCCCGGCTGATGCTCCCGCCGGGCACCGACGCGGGCGCCTGGCTGCTGTCGGGCGGCACCTCCCCCACCGTCGACGAGACGGCCGGGCTGCGGCGCGCCCGTGCGGCCACGCTGCTCATGCTGGCGCTGCCCGGATCGTCGTACGTCTATCAGGGCGAGGAACTCGGTCTGCCCGAGGTCGCCGAGCTGCCCGTCGAGGTCCTCCAGGACCCGGTCTGGGAACAGACCGGCCACACCTCCAAGGGCCGCGACGGCTGCCGGGTGCCGCTGCCGTGGACGACGAGCGGTCCGTCGTACGGCTTCGGGGCGGGGGCCGCCTGGCTGCCGCAGCCGGCGCGCTTCGCGTCGTACGCCGTCGAGGCCCAGGACGGGGTCGAGGGCTCGACCCTGGAGCTGTACCGCAGGGCCCTCAGGCTGCGCCGCAAGCTGCTCGCCGGGGAGGAGCTGAGCTGGGCGGAGGACACCCCGCCCGGCGTCCTGGGCTTCGCCCGCGGCGACGGCTGGCGGTGTGTCGCCAACCTGTCCGGTACGGCGGTGCCGTTGCCGCCGGGAGAGGTGCTGCTGAGCAGCGCGCCGCTCGACGACGGGCGGATCGGTCCGGACACGACGGTCTGGCTGGCGTAGCCCGGACGCCTCACCCCGTCGTCGGCTCGGGCGAGCCGGTCGCCGGCGGGGTGAGGACCACCTGGGGCTGGCCCGGGGCCGGGGGCGGCGGGGTCATGTCGTCGGCGGGGAGCTTGGGCGGGGTGGTCTCCTGGAAGAGGACCTGGTCGAAGTTGACCAGGCCGGTCTTCTCCATGACCGTCATATGGTCCAGGACGGTGTCGTTGGCCTGGTCGGCGAGTTGGCGCACCAGCGAGTTCTTGGTGGTGGCGCGGATCTTCGCGATGGTGTTGAAGATCTGGCCGTGCGTCACCCGCAGGATGTTGGCCATGTCGGTGTCGAACTGCTTGCCGGTGTCCGACTGGAGCGTCGCGACGAAGCCCTGCTGCTGCGGGCTCGCCTGGTTGGGGATCGTGACGCCCAGCTCGGGCGCGATTCTGCGGACCGCGGCGTCGAGCCCGGCGTGTCCGGCGATCAGATGCTCCCCGGCGGTGACGACCGCCTTGGTCGTGCCCTTCTTCAGCGCCAGCTGCCCCACCGGGTACTCCCACAGCCCGGCCGCCCGCACCTTCACCACGAAGTCCCGGTCCGCCTCCGTCAGCGGGCCCGAAGCGGTCTGCGCGATGATCCGGTCCCCCGAACTGGAGACGGTCTGGAAGCCGAGCATCCCCGGGTAGGCGAGCGCGGCCAGGGTCAGACTCAGGGCTCCGCCGATGAATAGCGTCCCCATTGCGTTCCGTGACAATCGCACCGTTCCTCCTGGCGGCCAACGTCCGTACTTCCGTACGCGGTTGTGCGTACGGGAGTACGGGTGCGGGGACGGGCGGCGCCTTTTGACTTCGTATGGACTTCGCAAGGCTTCGTAAGGCTTCGTAAAGGGACGGTCAGGCTCCCCGTCGGCCGGGCGGCAGCGGTGGGATCACCTCGGCCGGTGTCGGCGGCGGGGTGTGGACGACCGCGGTGCGCGACGCGGGGTTGAGGTTGCGGTGGATGGCGCGGGCGACGGACTGGATGGTGTTCACGCCGTACGTCTTGGTCTCGTTGTCCTGCGTGAGCACGGTGATCGTGTAGGTGCGGCCGTGCCGCCGGAACACGCCGGTGCTGTGGACCCGCCAGCCGTGAGTGGCGCGCGGCAGCCAGCCGTTCTTGACGTGCACGGTGACGGTGGCGGGAGCGCCGGCCGGAGTGCCCCAGCGTTGCGCGCCGGTGACCTGGTTCATCAGCCTGAGGATGGCGGCGCGGGCGTCGGCGCCCAGGAGCGGGTTCTCCTTCGTGAACAGGGCCAGCAGGCGCTGCTGGTCGCGGACGGTGGTGCGGGTCAGGCCCCAGTAGCCCTTCGGGCCGGGGACCGTCTGCGTCATCCCGGCCTCGTGGAGGAACGACCGGACCTTGTTCACACCCACCCGGCCCCACAGCGTGCGCGTCGCGCTGTTGCTCGACTTCGTGATCATCGACGCGATCAGGGACTCCTCCCAGTCCGTCAGGTAGCGGTCCTTGCGTTCGGCGTCCCAGAGAAGGGTCGCCAGGAGCGTGACCTTGACGATGCTCGCGGAGTCGAAGCGCACGTGCCGGCGCAGCGTGCATGTCGTGTTCGTCCTGGGGTCGCGCAGTCCGATCGCGACGGTGCCGCCGCGGTCCGACAGCGCGGTGGTGATGTCCCTGCGCAGCTTCGCGGCGAGGCCCGCCTTGCCGGACGTACAGCTGACGGCCGGTGCGGCCCGGTCGGGAGCGGCGAGAGCGGTGACGGCGAGTGTCCCGGCGAGGGCCAGGGACATGAGGGCCATGTCGCCTCCAAAGGGGTTGGTGCCTCCCAGTGAAGGACCGCCTCCGGCCTCCCGCACGTCAACGTCGCCCGATCGGCCCGCCGAACAGCCGACAGCGGCGACCGCCGAAGCGCTCCGCGGTGTGCCGCGATTGGCCGTCGATCGGCTGCGGGCTCGTCGTGGCTGGTCGCGCCCACGCGGCGGAGCCGCATATCAGATACAGCCCCGCGCCCCTCCGGGGCGCTGCTGAACCGCAGCGAACTCGGCGCCGTCTGCTCACGTCACGGGCCCCTCCCGGGATGGGGATCGATGCCCGTACAGGCCGGCATCGCGGGAGGGACCCGTCGCGTGGTTTTCGCGGGCGGTCGGGCAGGCGCGGTCGGTCAGACGTGACCGATGCCGCCGCTTCCGAAGCCGCCGCTCGATCCTGGCAGCCAGCGCTTGCGGTTCTGGTCGTCTCCTCGCTTGCTGCCCGAGTGGTGGAGTTCGTGCGGCAGGAGCCGCTCCCGCTCCGTTTGGTGGATCTCGTCCGGCTCCCGCATCTCCCGGGTCTCACGGACCGGGCCCGTGTCGGGAAGGTGGGGCTGCTCTTCCGAGCGAGGCCGTGGCGGTTCCCTGTCCCTGACCCGCATGCCGAGCCACACGGCCCAGACCAGGGCACCGGCGATGAGCAGGCCTCCGGCGAAGGCGCCTATCACGTTCAGTACGTCACTCGCCGTGGCTGCTACCTCAAACGCTGCCGTACTCATGCTTCCGATTATCGCCGATATCGACCGAATGGGCAGTGCCGGGGGAGGACGGGATTCCGGGCCCCCGGCCTGTGGGCTAGCCGGTCCTGCGGCCGCGGCGGTAGGTCAGCCAGCCCGCGCCGAGGAGCGTGGCTGCGAGTGCGGCGATGGAGAGGACCGTGACGCCGGTGGAGGCGAGGCTGCCGCCGTCCGAGGTCGTGGGTGTGGAGCCGGAGCCGGAGGTGCCGGAGGAGCCCGTGCCGCCCGTGCCCGATGTGCCGCCTGTGGAGTCCGAGCCGCCCGTGCCGGTGCCGTCGTCCGTGTCCACCGGGGCCTGGCCGACGAAGCTGACCGGGACCTTCACGTCCTGGGTGCGGTCGCCGGAGAGGGTGTGGTCGGCGCGGGTGGCGAGGACGCACTTGGCCTCGAAGCAGTCGGTGTACTCGTCCTTCGCGTCGACGGTGAGCTCGACCTCGAAGGTGCCGCCGGTGCCGTAGGGGATCGCCAGGTCCTCGCCGTAGTCCGGCGGGTTGGAGGAGATCCAGGCGGAGGAGTGGGAGGTGCCGGACATGTCGACGCCGCCGATGCAGGGCGTGGGGAGTTCGCCGGCGCCGTTGTCGACGCAGAGGGCGACGTAGATGCCCTTGTCGGTGTCGTAGCCGGAGCCGGTGATCTTCAGGGTCTGGTCCTCGGTGGCGAGGTTGTTGACCGGGGTGACGGTGAGCTTCTGTCCTTCGGGGCCGGTGACCGTCTTGGTGCCGGAGGGGTCCTCGTCCGTGCCGCCGCCCCCACCGTCGCCGCCGTCCGACGGCTCCTTGACCGTGAGCGTGACCGGTGAAGTGCGGGTCGTACCCGCCGAGTTGGTGAACTCCGCCCGGTACCGGTAGCCGTCCTGCGACGCCTTCGCGGTGAAGGCGTACGCGTTCTGCGTCGCGCCCGAGATCGTGGTCCAGGTCTGGCCGCCGTCGGGGCTGACCTGCCAGCGCACGGTCGGCTCCGGGGTGCCCTCGGCCGCCGCCACGAGGGTGACGACGTCGCCCGGGGCGGCCGTCTGGTCCGTGGGGGACTGCACGACCTTCGGGGAGACGCGCACGTCGAACTTGAGCACCTTGCTCTCCGCCTGGCCCGTGACATAGACGGAGGTCGCGCCGGGCGCGACGGCCACCGCGGCGCCGGTGCCCGCCAGGCTGCCCGGGAGGGCGATCGGCGCGGCGGCCTGCCGGAAGGCGGTGCTGTCGTACGTCTCCAGGGACCCGGTGCTGTCCGAGCCCTCCGCCGCGGTGTCCTCACGGAGGACGAAGGCGCGGTGGGTGGCCTTGTCGAAGCCCGCCGCCTTCGCCCGGTCCTTGCCCTTCAGCGTGGTCAGCAGCCGCGCGTCCTTGTCGTAGACCAGGACGTCGTCTCCCACGCCGACCCAGACGTTCCCCGTGTCCGGGTCCGGCTCGATGAACGTGAGGAAGCCCTCGGGGAGTTGGGCCGTGGCGGTCACGGTGAAGGAGCCGGTGTCGACGCGGCTCAGCTTCCCGGAGTCGTAGCCGGACCAGGCGGCCGCGTGTGCGGTGTCGACGCCGAGCTTGCTGCCGCCGTCGAGGGTGAGCTTCCGCGGAACGGCGCCGGTGGCGTACTCGACCTCGGAGAGGGTGGCGCCCTGCTGGACCAGGACCGTGGATGCCTTCGTTCCGGGGCCGGTGGCGGTGACCGGGTCGCCGGTCAGCCAGACGCCCTTCGCGACCGTGTCGCCGTCCTTGGCCTGGCCCAGGCCGCGCAGCGGGTAGTGGAAGACGACCCCGTCACCGGCGAGCGGGACGGTGATCTCCTTGGCCACGCGGGGCGCCGGGGTGCCGGTGGATCCGGGCGCCTGCGCGATATGGCTGAGCAGCTTGCCGTCGGAGGCGTCCAGCGCGTACAGGCCCTGCTCGGCGACGTCCGCGGTGTCCGGGATGTTCTCCGAACCGACGTACAGCTTCCCGGAGTCGGGGTGCAGGAGGAGGTCCACCGGGCGTCCGGCGGTGGTGAACTCGGCCGTCTTCACATAACTGACCGTGCCCGCAGGCACGTCCACGCCGTCGCCGCCGCCACCGCCGGGGTCCTGGCCCTCGAAGGCGACCGGGACCCGGACGTCCTGGGAGCGGTCGCCGCTGCCCCGGTGGTCGACGCGGGTGATGACCGAGCAGCTGACCTGGGTGCAGTCCAGCCCGCCGTCCTTGGCCTTGACGGCGATCTCCACGTCGAAGGTGCCGCCCGCGCCCCAGGTCACGGCGAGGTCGCCCGCGTACTCGTCGCCCTCGGGCACGATCCACTTCGACGACTCGCCACCGCCGGTCATGTCGGCGCCGCCGAGACACGGGGTGGGGATGCGGTTGTCGCCGTTGTCCTTGCACAGGGCGACGTAGATGGCCTTGGCCGCGTCGTAGCCCTCGCCGGTGACCCGGAGCGTCTCGCCGTCGGGGTCGAGGTTCGCGGAGGCGGAGACCGTGAGCTTCTGGCCGCTCTTGCCGAGGCCCGTTCTCGGGGTGTCGGAGGCCTGCGCCGCCGAGCCTGCGCCCACCGTGACGGAGGCGGCCACGAGCGCCACGGCGCCGAGCAGCGCCGCCGCCGGACGTCTGCGCCGCGGACGCGGCCGGTCAACTGCCGTGTAGATCATGGGAGTTCCTCATCGGTGGGTCGGCTCGGCGGGGGTGGTGCGGGCCGGAATGACGGAGGCCCGGCCCGCACCACGTGCGGGGGTTACTGGAAGGCGATCGGGACGTGGACGTCGTACTTGCGGTCGTTCGTGTCGAAGTGGTCGGCACGGGTGACCACCGCGCAGGTCACGTCCTCGCCGCAGACGCTGCCGTCGTCGAGGGTCGCCTTGACGAAGATGCTCACGCTGAAGGTGCCGCCGGCGGAGAACTTGGAGCTGTTGGCGAACATGCCGCCGAAGGTGTTGTTCACCCAGTGCGAGGCGCCGGTCGCGCCGGACTCGTCCTGGCCGCCGAGGCACGGGGTCGGCTTGTTGACGCCCGCCGCGCCGTCGACCACGCACAGGCCGACGTAGATGCCCTGGCCGGTGTTGTAGCCGGCACCGGAGACGGTGATGACCTGGCCCGCCGCGGCGGCCGTGTCCGGCGACGTGAGCGACAGGTTGTACGTGGTCGTGCCGTCGACGACCGTGCGGGTCGAGGTGGCGGCGGAGGCCGAGGTGGCCAGGGAGAGGGTGAGCGCGCCGGCGGCGGCCAGGGCGAGTGCGATACGGGCGGAGTTACGTCTCATGGGGTGGCTGGCACCTTTCTGGGTGAGCTGAGCAAAGCTCAACTTAGGTTAGGCATACCTAACTTCTAACCCAGTGGTTTTGTCAACGGGAGGCAAAGTCCGGTTCCGCGACCGTGAACTGCGCGGATGCGCCCGGCTGTTCACCGGTCGGCGAGTACAACTCGACCGTGTGCGCGCCCGCTTCGGAGGTGGCGTACACGGGGAACGCTCGCTCCACGCGGCCCTTGTCGTCGGCGACCGCCTGATAGCGGGTGTCGCCGTCGATCGCGACGAGCACCACCGCGCCCGGCTCGAACCCGGTTCCGGTGACGGTCTGTTCGCCGCCCGCGGTCAGGTCCGGATGCGTGACGGTCGCGTTCGGTTTCGCCGAAGTCGCCGTCGACGGCCGGGATTCGGGCTGCCCGGCCCCCGGCTCGGCAGTCGGTGATTCGGCGGTCGGCGTCGGCTCAGGTGTCTCGACAGGCGTACCGCTCCCCGTCCCCACCGTCACATCCAGCACGCCCAGCCCGTCCCCCGCCGCGAACTCGGCGCCGCTCCACGCCGACAGCAGCTCCGCGCCCTCGTCGGTCAGGGTCGCGCGCAGGCCGGTCCAGGTCACCCCGCCCGACCGTACGGCGACGGCGGCACCGTCCGTCTCCAGCGCGGCCAACGCGAGGTCACGGGCCCGGCCGTCGACGGCCGTACGGGTGCGCAGGGTTCCGTCGTCGCCGTCCAGGCTCAGCCGAAGGGTGCCCAGGACGAGGGGCTGCCCGGTCGAGCCGTCGAGGCGGAGCGTGCCGCCCAGGTCGATGTCCGCGGCGCCGGTCGCGGGGTCGGTGCCGCCGCCCGTGGCCGGGAAGGACGTCCGGTTCGCCGAGCCCTGTACGGCGGGCCGGGCAGCCGTCAGCGTCACACCGTCCAGCTCCGCCGAGCCCGTGGTCCAGGTCGCGTAACCGCCGGACACCGCACGCGGGAACGTCTCGTCCGCACTTGCCGAGCCCGCCGGGGCGATCAGCGCGAGCAGGGCGCCGCCGGCCAGGACCGCGGCGCCGGGTCTCTTCACCATCTTCAGTTCTCCTTGCGGTAGTTGAGGTCAGCTCGCCCGCCGGCGCCGCCGTGCCACGTACCAGGTCCCCGTGCCCGCCACGACCAGCCCGGCCGCGGTGATCCCGAGCGGCAGGGCGAGCGAACCGGTGCTGGCGAGCGGACCGTCGGAGGCCTCGTCGCCACCGGTGCCGCCCCCGCCCGTGGTGCTCGCGCCGGCCGTCGCACTCGGCGTCGTCCCGGAAGCCCCCTCCGCTTCCGGGGCGCCGCCGCTCCCGGCGAAGGTCACCGGAATCCGCACGGTCTGCGACTGGTCCCCGCCGCGTGTGTGGTCGTTGCGGGTGATGACCGAGCACGTCACGCCGGACTTGGTGCAGTCGGTGTTGGCGTCCTTGGCGCGCACCTTGAGCTGCACGCTGAACGAGCCGTTGTGTCCGCTGCCCTGGTACGGCTTGGCCAGGCCCTCGCCGTACGAAGGGGGGTTGGAGGAGATCCACGCGGACGCCCCGGACTCGCCGGACATGTCGACGCCGCCGACGCAGGGCGTGGGCGTCTTCCCGGCTCCGTTGTCCACGCAGAAGGCGACGTAGATGCCCTTCTCCGTGTTGTAGCCGGTGCCGGAGACGGTGACCGTCTCGCCGGCCGCGGCGAGGCCGGAGGCCTTGGAGACGGTGAGTTTCTGGCTCTCGGGGCCGGTCGCCGAGTTGCCCGCCGCGGACGCCGGTGCGGCGGCCGTGAGCACCAGGGCGATCGAGGCGGCCGCCCCGGAAAATCCGACAACTCTCCTGCCATGCAGGCCACTTGAGGAAATCAAGTCACACCCCCACCTCGGGTTATTAAGGTAAACCTAACCTAAGCTAATGCTCAACCGTGTGTGAGATACGAAACGTGATACGAGACGTGAAAGGACCGGCGATGCAGAAGTCCGGTAGAACCCCGCGCCTGCGGGCCCTCGCCCCGCTCGCCCTGGCGGTCGCCCTGCTCAGCAGTGCCTGCGCGGGCAACTCCGCCGACACGGGCGGCGCTTCGGACGCGTCCCCGGTCTCCGCGAGCGGACGCGCCGCCGCGGCCGAGAAGCAACTCGCCGAGAACACGCTCGTACCGCTCGAAGGCGAGGCGCCCACGCCCCGGTTGCCGGTGACCGTCGACTCCTCCGACGGCCGCGAGGTCACCGTGAAGGACGCCTCGCGGATCCTGCCCCTCAACGGCGGTGTGGCGGAGATCGTGTTCACGCTGGGCCTGGGGGACAGGGTCGTGGGCCGTGACATCACCGCCACCTTCGAGGAGGCGAAGAAGCTCCCCCAGGTCACCAAGGCGCACGACGTGAGCGCGGAGAGCGTGCTGTCCCTGAAGCCGACCGTGGTCCTGGCCGACACCGACACGGGCCCGTCCGAGGCCGTCGACCAGATCCGGGACGCGGGTGTCCCCGTGGTCGTTCTCGACCCGGCGACGAAACTGGCCGACGTCACCACCCGCACCACCCGGATCGCCGAGGCCCTCGGTGTCCCCGATGCGGGCAAGGCCCTCAACGACCGGATGAGCGACGAACTCGCCGCCGCCCGCGCCGCCGTCCCCGAGGGCAGCAAGCCCAAGGTCGCCTTCCTCTACATGCGCGGCAGCGCGGCCGTCTACCTCATGGGCGGCGAGGGCTCCGGCGCCGACTCGCTGATCGAGGCGGCCGGCGCGGTCGACGCCGGCGTCGAGACCGGCCTCGACAAGCCCTTCACCCCGCTCACCAGTGAGGCCCTGGTCTCGGCCCGCCCGGACGTGATCCTGATGATGGACAAGGGGCTGGAATCGGTCGGCGGCGTCGAGGGCCTCGTCGGCATCCCGGGAATCGGCCAGACCCCGGCGGGCGCCGACCGGCGGATCGTGACGCTGGAGGACGGCGTCCTGCTGAGCTTCGGCCCGCGCACGCCGCTGGTCATCGACATCCTCGTGGACCGGATTCACCGTGCCTGAGAGGGAGTGTGAGGTCGGACATGAGCCGGCAAAACGGGCCGAACGTGAGCGACGCAACGGTTACGGATCGAACAACCCCTGGTAGCGATGGGGCGATCGGGTGACGATGGAGATATGACACTGGCCCGGCGCGCTCTGGAGCGACTGGAAGCCTGGCCCGATCTCACGGTGGTTCCGGCCAGTTGTGGGACGGGCCGGGCTCTGCGCACCTCACGCAACGAGATCGTGCACTTCCATTCCGACCACGAGGTCGACCTGCACCTCACCAACGCGGCCATTCAGCGCTTCTCGGGTGACCTCGAGAGGTCCACGGCGATCCGGCTCGTGCCCGGCTCCCGATGGGTGACCATCCACCTCGACTGCGACACCGACGTCGACCTGCTGGCCAGCCTGGTCAGTGTGGCCCTCCAGGCCCACGACAAACCGGCCCCAGCGGGCGCGGTGCCGCTTCAGCGCTGCAACTTCCACCACGTCACCGTGCTGCCGAGGGAAAAGGCGCCATGACGCGCAGGGCCTGAGCGGGCGGCAACTCCCGTGGCGACGGCGGCGACTTGAGAGCGAAGTCCCCCGTCCCCACACGAGGAGTTCGCCATGCAGAGATTCGTCCTACGGCTGCTGACCGTGCTCGCGGTACTGACCGCTCTCGTACCGGTGGGCGGCCGGGCGACCTCACAGGCCGAGGCCGCCGAGGAGTGGAATCCGCCGGCCCATCTGGTGCAGCCGCTGAACGAGGTGTGGAACCACGTCGAGTCGACCTACCCCGACCTCCACGGCTTCCGCAACTACGGCTGGGACCAGGTCATGGCCGACAAGGGGAGCGTCAACTACTGCGTGCGGTGGGAGTCCGACGCCCCCGTGAGCGCCGCACTCCGCGACCGGATCCATGCCGGGCTGAAGCAGCAGTTCGCCAAGTGGACGGCCGCCATGGTCGAGGGCGGCCAGGGCCACAACGCCTGGCCGTACACCGATGTGCCGGTCAACATCGTCGGCTGGGCCGTGAAGGACCGCGCCACGCTCCAGTGGAGCGACAACTCCGTCGACATCTACGCCGGGCTCCTCGACGGCGGCGGCGCGCCGCAGTGCGCCCCCGACTGCGGGCGCTTCTTCCACCAGGACGGCAACTACTCCAAGTGCCCCGGCGGTGCGGCACGCCACTACGACCAGTCCCTGTGGCTGACCAAGGGCATGCAGGGCGGAGCCGGCGGTGACTGGGGGCAGCGGGTCGGGCAGGAGTACTTCACCGGCGCCCTCGGGCAGGAGAACATCCACATCTACCTGCACGAGGTCGGTCACACCTTCGGCCTCGACGACTTCTACGACTGGACGCCGACCGGCCAGTGCTGCTTCCTGATGAACGCGGGCAGCGCCACCAGGATCACCGAGTTCGACCTGTGGATGCTGCGCGACTTCTGGCGGCACCTGAAGAGCCGGTACGGCTACTGACCTCGCCTGGTCCTCGCGGTCAGCACGTCAGCCGAGGCAGATCACGAGCAGGCACAGCTGTGACGGCGGCGTCGTCGTGGGCGCGGTGGAGGGTGTCGTCTGCGACGGCGTCGGGGTGGGAGCGGCCGTCGCGGAGTCGGACGGCGTGCTCGACGGCGTCGGCGTCGTCACCGGCGTGTCCGGGACGCTGGGGAGCAGGGGCAGGCTCTGCCGCTGCTGCTGCGGGGTCTTCGTGGTGACCTTGTGCGACTGCGTGGCCGGCGTGGTGCTGGCGGACCGCTGCCCGGGGATCCGGGGAGAGGCCGCGTCGGAGACCGGGGTCTCGGGACCCGCCGAGGTCGGACGTACGTCCTCCTTCGGCGTCTCTTCCTCCACGCCCGTGGTCTGCTCGCCCGAGCCGCCCATGCTCGTGTCGTGCGGCGCGGTGCTCGCCTGTGCCCGGTCGGTGGTGCCGCGGTTCATCGTGGCGAAGCTCAGGCCGCCGCCGACCAGCGCGATGGCGGTCGCGACCATGGCGCGCCGCTGGTGCTTCCGCAGCCGGGCGAGCTGCCGGCGCCGCGCGGCCCGGCCGCCGTGCGCTGCGGGTGCCGCGACCGGGGAGTGGCGGGGGCCCTGGATGTCCTTGCCGTCGTCCGCTCCGGACCCGGCGTCGGCCTCGTCGTGGCGTCGGTCGTCGAACCAGGTCGCCATCGCCACCGGGGCTATGTCCGGGGCGTAGGCGCCGCACCCGGGACAGACCAGGGCGCCGTTGAGATGCCGGCGACACGTGGAGCAGTAGTCCATCTGTGATCTTCCTGGGGTTGACAGCACCGAATGGCCAGCAACCTAACGATCCTTTTGAAAGCCTGTGTGCAGCCCGTGTGGTGCTCTTGCGCAGATTCCCCGCCCCGCTGGTCACAGGCACCCCGCGAGGGCAGCTGGGTGCCTGTGTTGCAGAGGCGGCCACGAGAACGGCAGCCGCCACGTCAGCGGTCCGGGCCGGCCTCAGCTCGTGCCGAGGGCCCTGCGCAGGATGGTGATCGCCTGGGTGATCGCGCCCTCGGCGGCGTTCGTTCCGCGCAGGGCGTTGAGCATCACGAAGTCGTGGATGATCCCCTGGTAGCGGACGGCGGTGACGGGGACGCCCGCCTCGCGGAGCTTGTTCGCGTAGGCCTCGCCCTCGTCGCGCAGGACGTCCGCCTCGCCGGTGACGACCAGGGCGGGCGGGAGTCCGGTGAGCTGCTCGGTGGTGGCGCGCAGCGGGGACGCGGTGATCTGCGCGCGCTCGGCCTCGTCGGTCGTGTACTGGTCCCAGAACCACTGCATGCCGTCCCGGCGCAGGAAGTAGCCGGTGGCGAACTGGTGGTAGGAGGCGGTGTCGAAGCTCGCGTCCGTCACCGGGTAGAAGAGCACCTGCGCGACGAGCGGGACGTCGCCGCGCTCCTTCGCCATCAGGGTCAGCGCGGCGCTCATGTTCCCGCCGACCGAGTCACCGGCGACCGCGATCCGGGTCGCGTCCAGGTTCTTGGCGGCGCCCTCGCGCACGACCCACTGGGCGACCGCGTAGTTCTGCTCGATGGCGACCGGGTAGCGGGCCTCGGGTGAGAGGTCGTACTCCGGGAAGACCACGGCGGCCTTGGCGCCGACGGCCAGTTCTCGGACCAGCCGGTCGTGGGTGTGGGCGTTGCCGAAGACCCAGCCGGCGCCGTGGATGTAGACGATCACCGGGAGGGTGCCGTGGGCGCCGGCGGGCTTGACGATGCGTGCCCGGACGCTGCCGGTGGGGCCGCCGGAGACGGTGATCCACTCCTCGTCGACCTCCGGCTTCTCGATCTCGCCCGACTGAACCTCGTCGACGGTCTTGCGGCCCTCGGCGGGGTCGAGGTCGAAGAGGTACGGCGGGTTCGCGGTGGCCTCGGCGAAGTCCGCGGCGGCGGGCTCCAGGACGGGGCGGGGGGCGGTGGCGTCGGTCATGGCGATCTCCCTTGGTTCGGGTGCCGTCGGGAGTGGCGGCGTGCTTTGAAGGTACTGCGCGATTAAGTCGCGCGCAACTTATTTGGGCTCGACTTATTTGGCTTCGATTGAATCGGGGGGACTTGAAAAGGTAGGATGAGGGCAGGTCGGACCTGGAGGAGGGTGACGTGAGCACTGCGGAACCGGACGCGCAGCAGGGTTCGCTGCTCCTCGACGACCAGCTCTGTTTTGCACTTTATGCGGCATCCAGGGCGGTCACCACTCGCTACCGCCCCCTCCTGGACGCGCTCGGCCTGACCTACCCGCAGTACCTGGTGATGCTGGTGCTGTGGGAGCAGGACTCGATCTCCGTACGGGACTTGGGGGCCGCCCTCCAGCTGGAGTCCAGCACCCTCTCCCCGCTTCTGAAGCGCCTGGAGTCGAACGGCCTGCTCCGCCGGGAACGCCGCCGCGAGGACGAGCGCTCCGTCGCCATCCGCCTCACCCCGGCGGGCGCCGAGCTCCGCGAACGGGCCGCGACCGTCCCCCTGGCCATCGGCGACGCGATGGGGCTGACCCCGGAACAGCACGCGCAGGCCAAGCAGTTGCTGAGGCTGCTGACGGCGAACGTGGCGGAAGGCTGACGGTAGGGCCCGTGCGCAGGGCGGGATGACTCCCGCCGCATGCCGTGTGTGGAAACCCGGCCGCCCCAACAGGCAACCCACACACGGTATTTACCTCTCTCACAGAGTGCTCACAGGATCGGTCGGTCCGGGGGGACCCAAGGCAGGCCGGCGTGGGCTGTCCAGTCCGATGCCATTGACCGTGGCACTCGCAGACGAGGAACCGATGACCAGTCAGCAACATCGCACGCGCGTGAAACGCTCCGCGCTCGCCGTCTCCGCCGCGCTAGCCGTCGTCGCCGGGGTCGCGGCCACCGCTCCCGGCGCCGACGCGGCGCCGAGCACGCCCGGCAAGCCGAAGCTCAAGCTGATCGCCGCCTCGAACTCCGTGACGCTCGACCGCTGGGAAGGGGAACCCGGCGTCTACCTGGACCTGGGGACGTATGTCACCGTCGACGACGCGCCGCTGGAGTTCAAGGTCACGCGCAAGTCGTACAAGGACCCCGTCGTCGCCCAGCAGATCTTCCGCGACGGCACGAAGACCACGACCAAGAACCTGCCCGCCGGCCTGGTGAAGGACTTCTCCGGGCTGCCCGGCTTCCTGGAGGTGACCGTCAAGAACGCGGCCGGTCAGGAGGTGGCGAAGAGCAAGGGCGGCTTCTGCCCGAACAACGCCTCCGGCCGCCTCCGCCCCGACGCCCCGGCGACCTCGCACTATCCGGAAAGCTGCCCCACCAACCCGTTCACGCTGGGCTCGGTGTGGGGTACGGAGAAGGGCTGGGCGTCCAACTCCAGCACCGTCGACTACGACAAGCCGGTGGACCTGCCGGCCGGTGAGTACACGGCCAAGGTGCGGGTGGCGAAGAAGTACCGGGACCTGCTCGGCATCCCCGACGACCAGCCGACCATCAAGGTGACGGTGCGTCAGCAGAGCGACGGGGGCGGCGGCGAGGGTCTGACCGCCCGCTCCGGGCATCACGGCGCCGGTCACAGCATGCACCAGGACGGCCCCCGCGGCGCCGACGCGCCCACCCCGGGCGCCCTGTCGCACGCGCTCGAAGACCGGGGCCTGGCACACCACTTGGGCGACGGACGCGATCACACCGACGGCTCGCGCATCGCGCCCGCGCTGAAGCCGGCCGCCCAGCGGCCCACCGGCCGGGCGGGCGTCCCCGCGAACGTGCCCAAGCCGGACCTGCGTTCGCTGCCCGCGTGGGACATCGCCATCACCGACGGCGAGGACGGCGACGTACCCGGCAAGGACTACCTCGCCTTCAGCGCCAACGTCTGGAACGCGGGCCCCGCGCCCCTCGTCGTGGACGGCTTCCGCAGCCCCGGCAAGGACCTGATGGACGCGTACCAGTACTTCTACGACGCGGACGGCAAGCAGGTCGGGTACACCCCCACCGGCACCATGGAGTGGGACCCGCGGGTCGGCCACGAGCACTGGCACTTCACCGACTTCGCCAGCTACCGGCTGCTGAGCGAGGACCAGACCAAGGAGGTGCGCAGCGGCAAGGAGGCGTTCTGCCTGGCCAACACCGACGCCGTCGACTACACGGTCAAGAACGCCAACTGGCACCCGTACAACACCGATCTGTCGACCGCCTGCGGTCAGCAGAACTCCATCTCCGTCCGTGAGGTCCTCGACGTCGGCTCCGGCGACACCTACACCCAGTACCGCCCCGGCCAGTCCTTCGATGTCACGGGACTGCCGAACGGCACGTACTACATCCAGGTCATCGCCAACCCGGAGAAGCGGCTCCAGGAGACCAACACCAACAACAACGTCGCCCTGCGCAAGGTCGTCCTGGGCGGTGAGCCCGGCGCCCGCACGGTGACCGTGCCGCCGCACGACCTGATCAACGCGCCGTAGCGGCAGCCGACCGCGCGGCGGCCGTCGCCACAGGTGGCGGCCGTCGCGCCCGGGCGTGGGCCATGGGTGGTCCGACGGGCAGTACCTCTGGCGAATGACGGTCGTATGGCACCGCGGTACCAGTGCCTGCGCCGTATTCACCTCTCGAGGCCCAATGGGTCGGGGCGAGGCGTTCCTAGCGTGGTGACACGTTCCTCGTTCCCCATCCGGGAGTTCTCCGTGGCCACGTTCCTCTACCGGCTGGGCCGGTTCTCGTTCCGACGACGACGGCTCGTCCTCATGCTGTGGATAGCCGTGCTGGCCGTCGTCGGCATCGGCGCCGCCGGTGCGTCGAGCAATACGTCGGACTCCTTCGCCATCCCCGGCACCCAGTCCCAGAAGGCCCTGGACCTGCTGGAGAAGGAGTTCCCGCAGGCGTCCGCCGACGGGGCCACGGCCCGAGTGGTCTTCGAGGCGCCGGACGGACAGAAGCTGACGTCCACCGCGCACAAGACCGAGGTCGAGTCGCTCGTCGCCGACCTCGGCAAGGCCGACCAGGTGGCGAGCGTCGCCGACCCGTACACCAGCGGCACCGTCAGCAAGGACGGCACGATCGCCTACGCGTCGGTGACGTACAAGGTCGCTGAGGCCGACATGTCCGACGCCGCCCGCGCCGACCTGGAGGACGTCGCCCAGCAGGGCGAGCGGGCGGGCCTCGCGGTCAGCATGGGCGGAAACGCCGTCTCCGAAGAGCCCCACCAGAGCGCCACCGAGCTGATCGGCATCGTGATCGCCGCCGTCGTCATGGTGATCACCTTCGGCTCGCTGGTCGCGGCCGGGCTGCCGCTGCTGACCGCGCTGTTCGGGGTCGGCACGGCGATCGCCGGTATCACCGTCGCGAGCGCCGCCATCGACCTCAGCTCCAACACGAGCACGCTCGCGCTGATGCTGGGTCTCGCGGTGGCCATCGACTACGCCCTGTTCATCGTCTCCCGCTACCGGGGTGAGCTGAAGGAGGGCCGGGCGCCGGAGGAAGCCGTCGGGCGGGCGCTCGGTACGGCGGGTTCGGCGGTGGTGTTCGCGGGGCTGACCGTGGTCATCGCGCTGGCCGGGCTCAGCGTCATCGGCATCAAGGTGCTCTCCGACATCGGTATCGGCGCCGCCTTCGCGGTGGTCGTCGCCGTGGTCATCGCCCTCACCCTGCTGCCCGCGATGCTCGGCTTCGCCGGTCCGCGCGTCTCGGCCGGGAAGCTCAAGACGCGCCGGATGCGGGCGATCGAGAGCGGCGGGCGCGAGCCGATGGGTGTGCGCTGGTCGAAGTTCGTGCTGCGCAACCCGGTCAAGGTCCTCGGTGTCTCGGTCGCCGGTCTGCTCCTGCTCGCCATCCCGGCCCTGTCGCTCCAGCTCGGCATGCCCGGCGACGAGTCGGCCACCCCCGGCAGCACCCAGCGCACCGCCTACGACACCGTCACCGACGGCTTCGGCGCCGGCTACAACGGCCCCCTGACCGTCGTGGTCGACGCCCGCGACAGCGACGACCCCAAGGCCGCCGCCAATGACGCGGTCACCCTGCTCGAAGGCCTGCCCGACGTCGCCTCGGTGAGCCCCGCGACGTTCAACCAGACCGGCGACGTCGCCCTGATCCGCGCCGTCCCGGGCTCCTCGCCGACCAGCGAGAAGACGGTCGACCTGGTCTCCGAGATCCGCGACCGGGGCCCGACCCTCCAGGACGACACCGGCGCCGAGCTGATGGTCACCGGCACCACCGCCCTCAACATTGACATCTCCGGCAAGCTCAACGACGCCCTCATCCCCTACCTGTGCGTGGTCGTCGGCCTGGCGCTGGTCCTGCTGATGCTGGTGTTCCGCTCGATCCTCGTCCCGATCAAGGCCGCCGCCGGCTTCCTGCTCAGCGTCCTCGCCACCCTCGGCGTCGTTGTCGCCGTCTTCCAGTGGGGCTGGCTCGCGGACCTCTTCGGCGTCGCGCAGACCGGCCCGATCGTGAGCGTTCTGCCGATCTTCCTGATCGGCGTGGTGTTCGGCCTCGCGATGGACTACCAGGTCTTCCTGGTGACCCGGATGCGCGAGGAGTACGTCCACGGGGCCGAGCCGAAGGAAGCGGTCGTCGCCGGTTTCCGGCACGGGGCCCGGGTGGTCACGGCCGCCGCCGTCATCATGATCTCCGTGTTCGCCGGGTTCATCTTCAGCGACACCGCGATGATCAAGTCGATCGGCCTGGGTCTCGCCGCCGCCGTCCTCTTCGACGCCTTCGTGGTCCGGATGACCATCGTCCCGGCGGTCATGGCCCTGCTGGGCCGCCGCGCCTGGTCGCTGCCGGGGTGGCTCGACCGTCTGCTGCCCAATGTGGACGTGGAGGGCGAGAAGCTGCGGCACGTGCTGGACGACGCCCCTGAGGGCGCGTCCGAACCGGAGCCCGTGCCCAGCGGAAGGGGCTGAGCGGTCGGCCGTACGATCCGAAGCAGGGCGTACGGCCCGAAGCCGGCCGTGACCACCCGCCCCGCCCGTCGGTCCCACTCCCCCGGGGACCGGCGGGCGGCCCCTGTACCGAGAGGGCGTACGACGTGACCGCATCGACCGCCGCCGGGCCACCGGCTTCCTCCGTCACGCCCGAGACCCTGCTGGGCGGGGACGAGCGGCGCGCGGACGTCGTGGTCATGCGCTGGCTCCAGCGGGTGGCGCAGGCCGACCAGAATCGTCCGTGGATCAGGCGCTGGGCGGTGCCGTTGATCTGTGCGTCGTTCGGTATTCCGGCCCTGCACGACGCGCGGAACGGCAGCGGGGACAGCGTGGGGACGCTGCTGGTGCTGATGGCAGCCTTCTGCATTCCGCTGCTGTGGCGACAGCAGCGGCCGATCCTGGTGTTCGCCCTCACCTCCGCCGTCTCCGCGGTGTCGCTCGCCCTGGACACCGCCACCGGGTCCGAGGCCGCACGCGTGGCGGCGCTGCTCAATGTGGGCCGCAGCAGCCGGCCCGTTCAGCTGGCGGTCTGCATGGGTGTCGCCGTCGCCCAGACGACCGTGTCCACCGTCCTGCGCGACGACGGCCAGGACATCGGCCTCCAGACCCCGGTGGTGGCGATCATCCAGTCGGCCCTGGTGGCGGCGGTCGCCGCGGCGGGCCTGGTCGGCCGGGTGGTGAACGCCTACGTCCGGGCCCTGCACGAGCGCGCCCACCGTCTGGAGGTGGAGCGCGACCAGCGGGCCAGGCTCGCCGCCGCCGCAGAACGCGCCCGTGTCGCCCGCGAGATGCACGACATCCTCGGCCACACCCTCGCCGTCATCGTCGGCCTCGCCAACGGCGCCGCCGGACTGACCGAGGCGAAGCCCAAACGGGGCGCCGAAACGCTGCGCATAATCGCCGACAGCGGCCGCGGCGCCCTGGCCGAACTGCGCCGCCTCCTCGCCGTCATCGGCGACGACGAGAAGACCACCGCCGAGGGCACCCCGCTCGCCCCCCAGCCCGGCTTCAACGACCTCACCGCCCTGCTGGAGCGCGTGCGCGCCGCGGGCCCCGCCGTCACCCTGAGTACCGAGGGCCACCGCACCGACCTGCCGCCCAGCCTCCAGCTCGCCGTCTACCGCGTCGTCCAGGAGGCCCTGACCAACACCCTCAAGCACGCGGCGGCCGACACGACCGTCCAGGTCACGCTCACCGCCGACGACACCGCCGTGGACCTGACCGTCCAGGACACCGGGCCCTCACTGCACGCGCGCGTGAGCGACGAGGGCCGCGGCCTGGTCGGTATGCGCGAGCGGGCCGCGCTCTACGGCGGAAGCGTCACCGCGGGCCCCAACGACCTCGGCGGCTGGACCGTCCACGCCCGCTTTCTGATCGCGACCACCTCGGCACCCACGGAGAAGCGTCCCGGATGACCACCGTCCTCATCGTCGACGACCAGGCCCTTCAGCGCCTCGGCTTCAGCATGCTTCTGGAGCAGCACCCCGATCTGACCGTGGTCGGCGAGGCCACCCACGGCGCCGAGGCGGTGCGCATGGCCGCCGAACTCCGCCCCGACGTCGTGCTGATGGACGTCCGCATGCCCGGCATGGACGGCATCGAGGCCACCCGCCGCATCGTCGAGTCCGGCGGCCGCTCGCGGGTCCTCATCCTGACCACCTTCGACCTCGACGAGTACGCGTACTCGGCGCTGCGCGCCGGCGCCAGCGGCTTCCTGCTCAAGGACGCCCTGCCCGACGAACTGATCGCCGGCATCCGGGCGGTGGCCGTCGGGGACGCCGTCATCGCGCCCGGTCTGACCCGCAAGCTCATCGACGCATTCACCGACCGGATGCCGGGCCAGACCCCCGACCAGGAGCGCCGCCTCGTCGCCCTCACCGAACGCGAACGCGAGGTCCTCACCGCGATGGCCACCGGCTGGAGCAACACCGAGATCGCCGAACGCTTCTCGCTCGCCGAGTCCACGGTGAAGTCCCATGTGAGCCGGGTGCTGGCGAAGATCGGCGCACGGGACCGGGTGCAGGCGGTGATCTTCGCCTATGACACGGGGCTGGTGAGGCCCGCATGAGTCCGCCGGTCAGCGGAAGGCGGCGACATGACGCCGGGCCCAGTCGCCGTATGCGCCAGGCGCCCGCCCGAGGACGAGTTCGGTGTCCGGGCTGACGCGGAGCTCCCCCGCGTTCGGCTCACCGACGATGTCGAGGGTCGTGTCGACCACGGGCTCGGGCATGAACCGCAGCATCCGGGCGCGGGCCTCGTCACGCGACTGCTCGACGAACCGCACGGGTTCGCCGAGCGCGGCCCCGATCGCCTCGGCCTGCTGCCGGGGCGTGACGAGGGCCGGTCCGGTCAACTCGTATATCCGCCCGGCATGTCGGCCCTCCGCCCGCAGTGTCACCGCCGCGACCTCCGCGATGTCGTCCGGGTCGACGACGGGCAGCCCGACGTCACCGAACGGCGCGGCGACGGTCCGCGTCGTGCGCACCGACTCGGCCCAGGCGTAGGTGTTGGAGGCGAAGCCGCCGGGCCGCAGGACGGTCCACTCCAGCCCGGACTGCCGTACGGCGTCCTCGATGTGCCGGGCCACCTCCCCGTGCGAGGCGGAGTCCGGCCGGGTCGCCACCCCCTGGGACGACAGCAGCACGATCCGCCGTACGCCGCCCGCCTTCGCGACATCCACGAGATGCGCGGGGTCGAGCCGATGCGCACTCGGACCCCCGTTCTGGAGGAACAGCGCGTCGGCGCCGTCGAGAACGGGCCGCAGGCTCTCCGCGTCGACGAGATCGGCCGCCTTCCGCACCACCTGCTCCGGCAGCTCCGCGTCCGCGACGGAGCGCGACGTCGCGGTCACCTGCTCACCGGCGCCCACCAGGAACCGTACGAGCGACCGCCCCACACTGCCGGTCGCCCCCGTCACTACGATCATCGTCAACTCCCCTTGTGATCTGCGCGTTTGCGCCAGATTCCGTGCCGATGAGAGGACGCTAACAGCATCGGTATAGTAGGTACCTAGAGGAAAGTGACTACCTCAGGGGGATGTGCATGGCCACCGAAGCGAAGACCTGGACGCCGGTCTCCGACCCCGAACTCGCCTGTCCCATCAGCCCGGTCGTGGACATCGTCTTCAGCCGCTGGACCACACCGATCCTGTGGAGCCTCCACACCTACGGCCGGCAGCGCTTCGTCGAGCTGGAGCGGGGCATCTCGAAGATCACGCCGAAGGTGCTCACCCAGCGGCTGCGGCAACTGGAGCGCGACGGCCTGGTCATGCGCACGTACCACCCGGAGGTCCCGCCCCGGGTCGAGTACGAGATCACCGACCTCGGCCGCAGCCTCGCCCCCCTCTTCGCCCACCTCGCCGAATGGGCGACGGACAACCTGCCCAAGGTCGACCGGGCCCGACAGGACTACGACACCGAGGCGTCCTGACCCGTCACGGTGCGCAGACATCCTTGAACGCCTCGGCCGCGGCGTCGTCGACGGCATGGAGGGACCCTTTCGGTGTGGGTGTCGATGAGGTCAGGCCGAGGCCCGGTGCGCGCCCGCGCTCGCGGCCCGCTTGCGGCGGCCCGTGACGAGGCCGCCTGCCGCGCCCAGGGAGACCAGGCCCATGCCGGCGGCGGCCATGATTCCCTTCGGGCCGTCCATGGTGAGGTAGCAGACCGCGGCCAAGCCGCCGTTGAACAGGAACAGGAACCACAGCACCGGACGGGCCGACAGGAACGCCTTGATCCTCGGCTTCCTCGCTATCTGCGAGCCGGCGAGGAGGGAGACGGCGATACCGGCGTAGGTGGCGATGTCCTTCTGCGTCCCGTCCAGGACGGCTCCGGAGGCGGAGCCCGCGGCGAGACCGCCGACGAAGAACGACCAGAGCAGCAGGTCGGCGGCGAACGACTTCAGGGTGGTGGGCTTCGAGCGCACGGCAGTGTCCTCAGGGGAGGGGCGTGGGGCCGGTACGCCCCGGGATCGGTTGCGATCTCTGCCGTCAACGATCCCGGGCCACGCCCGCCGCCACGAGGGAGCGGCCTCCCGAAGGGATGGTGCAGCCCGCTACACCACGGTCCCTACCCCTGAACACAACTCCGCCCAAACGCCACCAGGTTCACGCAGGCCCACGACAGCGCCCCAAAGGGGCGCGGGGAACTGCGCGACCAGCCCCCACGGCGCCGCAGCCGAAAAGCGACCCAAACCACCCCACCCCGGCGGAGCGCACCGTCACCAACTGACAGGCAACTCGTACACCCCGTAAATGAACCCGTCATGCTTGAAGGGAATGTCGTCGACGCCCGCCGCCAGACGCAGGGTCGGGATACGCCGGTAAAGGGTGCTGTACACGACCTGAAGCTCCATGCGCGCCAGCGACTGCCCGAGGCACTGGTGGATGCCGTAGCCGAAGGTGACATGCCGCCGGGCGTCGCGCCCGAGATCGAGTCCGTCGGGGTCGTCGCCGAACACGCCGGCGTCCCGGTTGGCGGTCTCGTTGACGACGACGATTCCCTCGCCGGCGCGGATGGCCTGGCCGCCGATCTCGAGGTCCTCCAGCGCCGCCCGCCGCGTACCGCCGTGCGTGATGGTCAGATAGCGCAGCAGCTCGTCCACCGCGCCGGCGACGAACTTCGGGTCGTCGCTCTCCCGCAGAAGGGCCAGCTGGTCGGGGTGTTCCAGCAGGGCGAGCGTGCCCAACGCGATCATGTTCGCGGTGGTCTCGTGCCCTGCGAACAGCATCAGCACGCCCATCTGCACCGCTTCCTCGCGGGACAGTTCACCGTCCTTGATCCGCTCGGTCAGCCCGGAGAGCAGGTCGTCGCCGGGGGCGTCGAGCTTGTCGCCGACCAGGCCGTCCAGGTACATGTACAGCCGGATCATGGCCTCCCGCCGCTCCTCTCCGGTGGAGTCGCGGTTGATGATGACCTTGCTGTTGCGCTGGAAGAAGTCATGGCTGTCGTACGGCACTCCGAGCAGTGCGCAGATCACCAGCGAGGGCACGGGCAATGCGAACGCCTCGACCAGGTCGGCCGGGTTCGGGCCCGCCAGCACGGCGTCTATCTGCTCGTCCACGATCCGCTGCGCGACCGGCCGCATCGCCTCGACCCGCTTGACGGAGAACGCGCCGGTGACCATCCGCCGCAGCCGGGCGTGTTCGGGGTCGTCCATCAGGATGAAGCTGAGCGCGGGCGCCGTCTGGTCGGCGTGGACCTCCGAGGGGGAGAGCCTGGGCATGCCGGGGGTGCCCGGGACGACGCTGACCCTCGGGTCGCTCAGTACGGCCCGGTGCTCGGCGTATCCGGTGACCAGCCACGGGGTGCTGCCGTCCCACAGCCGCACCCGGACCACCGGCCCCTCCTTCTGCCGGGCGCGCATGGCGGGCGCGGGATCGAAGGGGCAGCCCGGCGCCCTGCTCGTCCCGAACTCCGGAACCGTGTCGGCCATCGGCTTCTCCATCGGCGTTCCCTTCGACTCATGGACGCAACTCATGGGCGCAACTTGGACGCAACTCATGGGCTCAGCGCGGTACTTGACCATGGTGGTCGTGGCGCGGTGCGGCACGAAAGGAGGGATGCGGCCGGGTTCTGTGAAGACCCGGAACGCGGCGTTCCGGGTCCTTTCAGCAGTTATCCGGCTGTTGTCAGGCCATTGTCAGAATTCTGTCAGGCTTGTGTCAGGCGCAGAGCTCTGAGTCGATCAGCTCGTTCTGCGCGTGCTCGGTGGACAGGTCGGCCGCTCCGTCGCCGGTGACCGCGAGGACGACGACCCGGCGGCCGTCGGTGCTGACGCCGTTGCGGGTGGTGTAGCCGGGGAAGTCGCCGGGATGGCTGTAATACGCCCCACCGCAGGAGAGCGGGATCCGCAGCAGGCCGAGGCCGTAAGCGGCGCCGGGCCAGACGACGTCCAGGTCCGGGGCGGGCACGGTCGTCCTCATCGCCTTCAGCTCGGCCGGCCGGAGAAGCTGCCCGCCGAGGAGCGCCCGGTAGAAGCGGGTCAGATCGGCCGCCGTACTGATCATGGCGCCCGCCGCTCCGGCCGCGGTCGGGTTGACCTCGGTGACGTCGATCGTCGCGCCGGAGTCGCCGAAGTCGGAGTAGCCGTGCATGTGTCGGCCGCGGATCCGGGTCTCGGTGGTCGGGGCGGACGTGTTGCGCAGGTACAGCGGCTCGATGACGCGATGGGTCACTTCCTGCTGCCAGCTGTGGCCGGTGACCTTCTTGATGATCATTCCGGCGACGATGTAACCCGTGTTCGAGTACGACCACTTGGTGCCTGGCTCGAAGTCCGGCCGGTGCCTCATCGCGATCTCGACCAGCTGCTCGTCGGTCCAGGTGGTGTACCGGCCGGCCTCGAAGCCGTCCACACTGGCGAGCACCGGGAAGTCCGCCGTGTAGTTGAACAGCCCGCTGGTGTGCTGGAGCAGCTGCCGTACGGTGATCCTGCTGCCGTCGTTGCCGTTGCCGGAGACGACGCCCGGCAGCCAGTCCTCGACGGTGTCGTCCAGCGACAGCCGCCCCTCTCCGGCCAGTTGCAGCACCACCGTGGCGACGAACGTCTTGCTCGCGCTGGCGATCCGGAACCGGTCGCCGGGGCGCACGGCCGCGCCGGTGGCGGTGTCGGTCTCGCCCGCGGTGACGGAGCGCGATCCGCGCGGGCCGGTCGAGCGGGCCAGGGCGCCGACGGTCCCGGCCTCCAGCACGGCGTTCACCCGGTCCCGCAGCGAGTCCTGGGGAGTCCCGGTCGCGGCGGACGCGGTGGGGATCGTCAGGACGGACGCGGCGATCACGGCGACCAGGGCCGTGGCGGTGAGCTTCATGGCGTGTGCTCCTTGCGGGTCGGTGTCCGCACCGCTCTCCGCGATGCCGACACCAACGTAGGAACCCGCCGGCTTCCGGGCGATCTCGCCAACGGGCGTCTGCGCGGTGGTGGTCGGGGCCGTACCGGGGTACGGCCTGCTGTACCTCAGCCCCGCTGCCGTACGTCCTCCAGATAGCGCAGGACCGCGGCGACCCGCCGGTCCAGCTGGTCCGTCGGCGACAGGTCGAGCTTGGCGAAGATGCTGCGGATGTGCTTGTGCACGGCCCCGTCGGTGACGACCAGCCGCCCGGCGATGGCGCTGTTGCCGAGCCCCTCCGCCATCAGCGCGAGCACGTCCCGCTCCCGGGGGCTGAGCCGTTCCAGCCGGGTGTCCTGACGGCTGCGGGTGAACAGCTGGGCGACCACCTCGGGGTCGATGGCGGTGCCGCCCGCCGCCACGCGCCGCAGTGCGTCCAGGAACTCCTCGACCCGGCCCACCCGTTCCTTCAGCAGATAGCCGAGCCCGCCCACTCCGCCGCCCAGCAGATCGCTGGCGAAGCTCTGCTCGACGTAGGCCGACAGCACCAGCACGGCGAGATCGGGCCGCCGGCGCCGCGCCTCGACCGCGGCCACGATCCCCTCGTCGGTGTGCGTCGGCGGCATGCGTACGTCGAGGATGGCGACGTCGGGCTTGTGCTCGTCGATGGCGTCCAGGATGCCGTCGGGGGTGCCGGCGGTGGCCACGACGTCCAGACCCTCGGCGCGTAGCAGCAGGGCGAGGCCCTCCCGCAGCAAGGGGTCGTCCTCGGCGATCACAATCCGCATGGCAGTTCCACTTCCAGAGTTGTCGGGCCGCCCTTGGGGCTGGTCAGGGCGAGGGTGCCGTCGAGGGCCGCGATCCGGCGGCGGATGCCGGTCAGTCCGGAGCCGCCTTCCTCGTCGGCGCCGCCCCGGCCGTCGTCGGTGACGGTCAGTTGCAGCAGGCCGCCGCGGCTGCGCACGGTGACGGTGGCGTGGTCGGCCTGGCTGTGCTTGGCGATGTTGGTGAGGGCCTCGGCGACCACGAAGTAGGCGGTGGCCTCGACGGAAGCGGCGCACCGGGCGGGCGCGTCGACGTCGATCCGGCAGGGCACGGCGCAGGACGCGGCGAGGCCGCTGAGGGCGCCCGCGAGTCCGCGGTCGGCGAGCACCGGCGGCAGGATGCCGCGGGCGACCTCGCGGAGTTCGGCGAGGGCCTGCTCGGCGGCGCCCTGGGCGCGTTCGAGGAGTTCGTCGGCGCCCGCCGGGTCGCGGGCCACCATGCGGCGGGCGGCGCCCAGCAGCACGGTGACGGTGACGATCCGGTTCTGGGTGCCGTCGTGCAACGAACGCTCGATACGGCGCAGTTCGGTGGCGTGCGCGTCCAGCGCGGCGGCCCGGGTCGCGGTGAGCTCGGCGACCCGCAGGGACAGGTCCACATCGGGTCCGGCGGACAGCAGCCGCCGTCCCGGTGCCGCCTGTAGGCGTGCCATGCCCGGGGTGAGCCCCAGGATGATCGCGATCCAGCCCAGTCCGAGCAGCGAGACGGCGAGGGCGTCCGGCCAGGACTGCGCGGGATCGAACCCCAGGGACGTGCTGTTGGTGTCCTTCGGCATCAGCTGCCAGTACGCCGGGAACAGTCCGTCGCGTACGGCCATCAGCGGCAGCAGCACGCCGAACAGGCCCAGCAGGAAGCCCAGCGTGGCGTGGCGCACCAGCCAGCGCAGCTCACGCCGGGTGGTGGTGTCGACGAGGGCGAGCCGCAGCCGTGTCGGTGCCGGGCCGGGGCCGATGACCTCGGGCCCCCAGCGGCCGAGCCGGGCGCGTTCGCGGCCGGCCAGCGAGTGCAGGGCGCGCAGCACCCTGGGCGCCATCAGCAGCCCGATGCCCAGCGGAACGGTGACCGCGGCCAGCACCAGCCACAGCAGGACGGCCAGCGCGACGGCGGCCGTACCGAGCCCGCCGGCGAGCTGTTCGAGCGCGGCGACGGCCGCACCGGCCGCGCGGACGAAGGTCTCCCGGATGCCGGGGCGCGCGGGGGCGGCCTTCTTGCCGTCGGTGATGTCGGCGGGTTCGGCGTGCACGTCGACGACCCTAGGGGGTCGCCCGGTTCGCCGTCAGGCGGAGAAGGGCTGAGGAAGGCGGAGGGGAGCGAAAGTACAGCCTGCTGTACCCCGAACCGGGCGGCCTGCGGGCTCGGAGACAGGGGGTCACGATCCGTAGCTTCGGTGACCGACAGCGGATCGCCGAAGGAGCAGGCCATGACGACCACCGACCCCTACCGGATCACCACCGACACCAAGAGCCCGCAGCAGCGCGCCCTCTCCGGCGGCGACCTCGCCCGGACGATCCTCTGGGTCGTGCTGGTGATCAGCGTGGTCGGCAACATGGCCGCCTCCTACACCGGCGCCGCGACCCACATCCACCTCGCCAGCGGCACGGTCACCGCGCTCTGTGCGACCGCGCTCGTCATCCAGCGGCTGCGGGGCCGGCGATGAGGACGCCGTTCGCGGGAGCCTCCCGCTCCTCCACCGTGACGGGTCCCGCGCCCGCCATCGCGCTGGCCCACGTCAGCAAGACGTATGCGGGCGGCGTACGAGCCCTGGACGACGTGTCGTTGACGGTGGCGCACGGCACCTTCCTCGCCGTGATGGGGCCCTCCGGATCCGGCAAGAGCACGCTGATGCACTGTGCCGCCGGGCTCGACTCCCCGACCGAGGGCAGCATCGCCATCGACGGCCATGAGATCGGCGGCCTGAACGAGACCCGCCGCACCGAACTGCGCCGTGAGCGCATCGGCTTCGTGTTCCAGTCCTACAACCTCGTGCCCTCCCTCAGCATCGCCGACAACATCACCCTGCCGCTGCGCCTCGCGGGCCGCGCCCCCGACAAGGAGTGGCTGATGACGCTGGTGGAGCGCGTCGGACTGGCCGACCGGCTCGGCCACCGGCCCGCCGAACTCTCCGGCGGCCAGCAGCAACGCGCCGCCATCGTGCGGGCGTTGGTCGCCAGACCGGCCGTCGTGTTCGCCGACGAGCCGACCGGCGCACTGGATCTGCGCACCGCCCACCAGGTGCTGAACCTGCTCCGTGAACTGGTCGACGAACTCCGTCAGACGGTCGTGATGGTCACCCATGACCCGGCCGCCGCAGCCCAGGCCCACCAGGCCCTGGTCATGGCCGACGGGAGGGTGACTCAGACGCTCCACCGACCCACCGCACCCGAACTGGCCGCCCGTCTCGTCGCGTTGGGAGAGATGTAGGTCATGTTCCATCTCGCGGTTCGCATGGCCGGTCACCGGATCACCGCGCTCCTCGCGGTGGCCTGCGCGGTCCTCGGCGGCGCGGCGCTCATCACCGGCACCGGTGTCCTCGCCGAGTCCGGCCTCCGCTCCCAGCTCCCCACCGGGCGCCTCGGCGGCGCGGCGGTCGTGGTCTCCACCGACCAGAACTACCGCCCCGCCGGCGATCTGCCGATCGCGCTGCCGGAGCGCGGGACGGTCCCGGCCGCAACTGTCGACGACCTCTCCCGGCTGCCGGGCGTCACCGAGGCCGTCGGCGACATCGGCTTCCCCGCCGTCCTCGTCGACGCCCGCGGCCAGGTCGTACCGACCGGGGAACCGCAGACCGCGGGACACGGCTGGTCCGCCACGCAGTTGCTGCCGGACGCCGAGGTCGAGGGCACCGCGCCCACCGGATCCGGCGAGGTCGCCGTGGACGGCGCGACCGCGCGGGCCGCCGGAGCCCGGGTCGGCGAGCGCGTGCGGATCGTCGCGGTGGGCCGCCCCGTCGCCGACTACCGTCTCTCCGCGGTCGTCGACGCACCCGGCGCCGGAATCCTCTTCGCCGATACGACGGCTCGACAGCTGTCCGGCGGCGACACCGTCGACCTGGTCGCCCTGCGCACCGAACCCGGCGCCGAGGACGAGGTAGCCGCCGCGGCCCGCGACAAGGTGCGGGGCACCGGCCTGACGGTGTCCACCGGTGCCGACCGGGGAGACGTCGAGTCCCCCGGCGCCGGAGCGGCCCGCTCCCTGCTGATCCTGCTCGCCGGTTCGCTGGCCGGCATCGTCCTGCTGATCATCGGCTTCGTCATGGCGAGCGCGCTGGCCGTGGCGGTCGGCGGGCAGCGGCGCGACCTCGCCCTGATGCGGGCCGTGGGCGCAACCCCCAAGCAGATACGGCGACTTGCCGCCACCCAGGCCACCATCGTCGCGGGCGGGGCCATGGTGCCGGGAGTGGCCCTCGGCTATCTGCTGGCCGGTCGGTTCCGCGATCTCCTGGTCGGCCGCGGAGTGCTCCCGGACGCCCTGCCGCTGACCCTGAGCCCGATCCCCGCGGCCGCCACGATCCTGCTGCTGGGCGCCGCGGTCCAGGTGTCGGCCCGGAGCGCCGCATGGCGTACCTCGCGCTTGCCGGCCACCGAGGCGGTCGCGGAGTCCCGCAGCGAACCCCGCACCCCGTCGAGGCTGCGCACCCGCTGCGGCCTGCTGCTGATCGTCGCCGCCACCGCTCTCTCCGCCGTCCCGCTGCTGAGCCGCACGGTCCTCGCCTCCACGGCCACCTCCCTCGCCGGGATCTTCGGCGCGATCGGCCTCGCCCTCGCGGGCCCCGCCCTGGTCCGGCGTCTCGGCGACACCGCGGCCCGCCGTCTGCGGCCCGGCGTCTCGGCGCCGACCTGGCTGGCGGTGTCGAACATCCGCGGGTACGCCATGCGGCTCGCGGGCGTCGTCAGCGCCCTCGCGATGGCGGTCGTGTTCGTGCTGACGTACACCTTCACCCAGACCACCGTGATGGCGGCCACCGCGCAGGACGTCTCCACCGGCACCCTCGCCCAGCAGCGCCTGACCGCACCCGGCCTCGGCGGACTGCCCGCCGACGCGCTGTCCGCCGTACGCGACACCGACGGCGTACGAGCGGCCGCCCCCGTCAGCTCCACGACCGTGGTGTGGCCCTACAAAATGTTCGGCGAGGACGAGGTCGAGTCCGCCACGGCGACGATCCTCACGCCGGACGCGGGGTCGGTGCTCGACCTCGGGGTACGGGAGGGCAGCCTGGACCGGTTGACCGGGGACACCGTCGCCGTCAGCAGCGAGGTCGCGCGTACGCGCGGGGCGGAGCTGGGCAGGATCGTGCGGCTGGTGCTGGGTGACGGCACCCGTGTCGAGGCGGAGATCGTCGCCGTCTACGACCGCGGCCTCGGCTTCGGGCCGGTGGTCCTGTCCCGCCAACTCGCCGAGGGGCATACGACCGCCGGGCTCGACCAGAGCATCCTCGTCCGCACGGACGGCACCGAAGCGGCGGACCGCAACCTCGCCGCGACGGCAGCGGCGCAGCCCGGCCTGGTGCTCGAACCGACCGACACCGGCGACACAGACGGCCTGAGCGACGCGCCGCCCGAGGTCTGGATCAACCTGGCCGTCATCGTCGTACTCCTCGGCTACCTGCTCCTGAGCATCGCCAACAAGCTCGTCGCCACCACCGCCCAGCGCCGGAACGAGATCGCCACGCTCCGCCTGAACGGCACCACGCCCCGCCAGATCCTCGCGATGATGCGCCGCGAGGCCGCGGTGATCGGCACGGCGGCCCTCACCACAGGCGTCCTGCTGTCGGTGATCCCACTGACCCTGCTCGGCCTCGGCTTCCTCGACCGCCCCTGGCCCGCCGGCCCGCCCTGGCTCCTGCCCGCCCTCGCCGTCCTGATCCTCTGCACGGCCTTCCTCACCGTCGAACTACCCACCCGCCAGGCCCTGCGGACCACACCGGCGGATGCGCTGTCGGTGCGGGAGTGAGGGCGCCGGCGGTACGAGCGGCTGGGCGGGACCGAGGCGTCGGGTGGTCGCGGCTACGGGAACGAGGGAGGCGAGACCTCGGTGCCCGTGCGGCAGGTGAAGCCGAGTGCGGTCATGGCCCGGGTGACCTCGGCGGCGGAGAAGTCGCGGCGGTCCTGCCCGGTGACGATCTGGCCGACCTGCTTGACGGGGTACTGGCGGCGGCCGATGATCACGGACTCACCCGTGACCGGCTCCGGCTCGACCCCCGTCATCGAGTCGATGACACCACTCTTGGTCAGCTCGAACGGGAAACGGGCGATGATGACGCGCATGATGCCTCTCAGGGGGTCAGGGGGGTCAGCGGGTTGTCACGGGGAGGGGAGCGGGGCGGAACCCCTGATCACGACGGCCCGGTTCATGCGGCCGGGTCGTTGACGGACCGGCGCCGGTCCGTGCGCCGCCTCGGCTGCCCACCACGGCCCCCGCGGCGGGCCCGGGGTGCGGAAGCGGCGGCGGCCCTGGGGCGTTCCGTGGCCGGCACGGTGATGGTGACCGGGACGCCCGAGGGGGTCCGGGCGCCGGTGATGTCACTCAGCTCCGCCGCGCCGGAACGTACGCGCGTGGTGCGGGCGTTGACCCCGGCGGCAGCCATCATCCGGCTCACGTCGCGCTGTTGGTCGGGCGTCGCCAGGGTGACGACACTGCCGGACTCACCGGCACGGGCCGTACGGCCGCCACGGTGCAGGTAGTCCTTGGGGTCGGTGGGCGGATCCACGTTCACGACCAGATCGAGGTTGTCGACGTGGATGCCCCGTGCCGCGACATTCGTGGCCACCAGCACGGTCACGTGCCCGTCCTTGAACTGCGCCAGGGTCCGGGTGCGCTGGGACTGGGACCTGCCGCCGTGCAGCACGGCGGCGCGCACACCGCTGTTCAGCAGGTGCTTGGTCAGCCGGTCGGCCGCGTGCTTGGTGTCCAGGAACATGATCACGCGTCCCTCGCGGGCCGCGATCTCGGTGGTCGTCTGCCGCTTGTCCTCGGTCTGCACATGGAGCACGTGGTGCTCCATGGTGGTGACCGCGCCCGCGGACGGGTCCACCGAGTGGACCACCGGGTCGCTGAGGTAGCGGCGGACGAGCCGGTCGACGTTGCGGTCCAGGGTGGCGGAGAACAGCATCCGCTGACCCCCGGGACGCACCTGGTCGAGCAGCGCCGTGACCTGCGGCATGAAGCCCATGTCGGCCATCTGGTCGGCCTCGTCCAGGACGGTGATGTCGACCTGGTCCAGGCGGCAGTCGCCTCGGTCGATCATGTCCTTGAGCCGTCCCGGCGTCGCGACGACGACGTCCACCCCGGCCCGCAGCGCCGAGGCCTGCCGGCCGATCGACAGACCGCCGACCACGGTGGTCATCCGCAGCCGCACCGCCTTGGCGTAGGGGGTCAGCGCGTCGGTCACCTGCTGGGCCAGCTCACGGGTGGGCACGAGGACCAGGGCCAGCGGCTGCCGGGGCTCGGCCCGCCGGCCGGCCATACGGGAGAGCAGCGCCAGGCCGAAGGCGAGGGTCTTGCCCGAACCGGTGCGGCCACGGCCGAGTACGTCCCGCCCCGCCAGGGAGTTCGGCAGGGTCGCCGCCTGGATCGGGAAGGGAACGGTCACGCCTGCGGTGCCGAGCGCGGTCAGCAGCGGCGTCGGCATCGCGAGGTCGGCGAACGCCTCGACGGCGGGCAGCGCGGGGGTGATCGACTCGGGCAGCGCGAATTCGCCCTGCTGGGGCACGGTGGTACGGCGTCGGGCGTTGCCCTTGCCTGCGCCGGAATGGGCGTTGCCCTTCCCCGTGCCGGAGCGGGTCGTTCGTGTGCGGGACACACGGTCGTTCGTACGCGTGCGGTTTCGATTCATGCGAAATCTTCCTTGACGTGGCACGCATCAAGGAATTCCCGCAGCGAATGACCAGCGCGGTGAATTGCGAGAACGAGCCTGAGTGAATTGTGAATGAGCTGTGCGAGTCCGCGCCCCGAAGTTCGGAACGCGAGCTGGGGCCCGCACCCCAAGGTGCGGGCCCCAGCTGCGAAGCAGGTGTCGGCGTCAGGCAGGAACGATGTTCTCGGCCGTCGGGCCCTTCTGGCCCTGCGCGATGTCGAAGGTCACCTTCTGGCCTTCCAGCAGCTCACGGAAGCCCTGGGTGGCGATGTTCGAGTAGTGGGCGAAGACGTCGGGGCCGCCGCCGTCCTGCGCGATGAAGCCGAAGCCCTTTTCCGCGTTGAACCACTTCACGGTGCCAGCAGCCATGTCATATCTCCTTAGGGGTGGTGCGTCGGAGCCCGCACTGTGCGGACTCCGTGTCGTCGCGATGATTACCCCGCCGGAAATACAACCGGTAAGACAAAGCGCCGCCGCCGCTGCGATGGAGCGGCGGCGGCGCTGAAGTTTTGGGAACCACAACTACAACTGGCTCGACGGTATCACGACGCGATCGGCCGTGCGCAGCACGTGATTTTTGTCCCTCTTGCTCGGGAGATGAAAATGGTCATCACACACCCAGGAATCCGGACCGACGCCGGACCGCAGAGCGGTCTGCCGGACAGGTGAGTGTCCGGCAGACCGCCCTGGGAGCCCGCTCAGCTTCCCGTGAGGGAGATGGCCAGGTCCGTGATGTTGATGGGGAACTTGGACGTGACGGCGTCGGACACGAGCGTGGCCTCGCCGGTGAAGATGTTGATGCTGTAGAGGGAGGGCCTGTTGGCGCCGGGGACGGTGAGCGCGGCGAAGACGGCGTTGCTGACCGTCTTGCCGCCCGACAGGGTGCTGAAGATGTCCATGCCCGCGTTGATCTGCGCGTCGATGCCGAGGCTGCCGGTCGCTGACAGCGTGCCGTTGTTGGCCGGGGACTGGATGACGACCTGGTCGCTGGTCGTGTTGATGTCGAACAGCGTGGTCGCGGTGGCCCCGTTGAGGTCGTTGTTCGTGTAGGCGGCGGCGGAGACGCCCTTGGTCGTGCCCTCGATCGGCGGGGTGGTGAGGTTCAGGTCCTGGATGGTCGTGTGGTCGTTGAGGTTGTGCCGCAGGTTCTGGCCGTTGTCGCTGATCACGCGCAGTCGGTCGGCGGCCGGGTTGAAGTCGACGCCGAAGTTCGTGCCGTTCAGCGTGTACTGGAGCTGGGACACCTTGGTGATCTGGACGTCCGTGGTGGCCGGCGGGGTCTTGATCGTGTAGATGCCGCCCTGGTTGCCGACGCCGTACATCAGCCCGTTCTGCACCCGGAAGTCGATGCCGATCAGAGCCGTGTCGCCACTGAGCCCGATGATGTCCCTGACCCAGTCGTTCACGTTCGGCCTGTCGGTGGTGAACGTGGCCATCTGGGTGCCGTCACCGGTGATCCCGAAGGCCCGCAGACTGGGGGTGGCGGCGGGGGCGGCCGAGCCGGCGCCGGGTGCGCTCACCAGGAGCGCCGCTGAAATGGACAGGACCGCGGCCGCCGCCGCGAGTCTCTTCCTGATTCCTGCATTCATCGCTGTTTCCCTCCCGTTTGATCGAACGCCAACGAATGTCATCGAATGCAATCGCAGGCGCAACGCGAATCTCTGCGAGTGCGAATTTCGAAGTGATGGCGGCTCCCATTTAGCCGCCTTCACGGCAGCTCCACAACCGGATCGGCCCACAACGCCCGCCTGGTCAGCGAACTTTGCGCACCGTGACAAATGCTCCGGTGAACCGACGCTCTTCGAATCACGCGAAGTGATAAACCGCGTCCGGATTTCGTCTGTCGAGCCGCTCACCTGCGATGAGAGGCTCCCGCCCATGGGGAGCCTTTTCGCCGAACTGGCCCGGCAGGCGTCGACCAACGCCCGCCGCGAGGTCGAGACGTATGCACGTGAGATTCCGGAGTTCCGTTTTCTGGATGCGAACCCGCGGGCCAGGTCCGAGACCATGGAGTACTCGGTGTGGCTCCGGCGCCGGACGATCGAACTGTCCCCGGACAACAGTGAGCTGTCCGCCGACGACCTCGGCTACATCGCGCGCATCGGCGAGGTCCGGGCCGGTGCCGGAATGTCCTCGGATTCACGGCAGCGGGTGCTGCGGCTGCACACCGCGCTCATGCTGCGCGACATCCACGAGGCGACCGAGAGCCGGCGCGGTGGCGATGTCGAGGAACTCATGCAGGTGATGACCTGGTTCGCCCCTCAGGGCGACCGCGGCATCGTCGCCTACCGTCAGGGGTTCGTGACGGTGCTGCGCCGCCGGCTGCCGTACGTCGAACAGGTCGCCCTGCTGGCCAGGTCGCTGCTGACCGGCGACCCCATGGCCACGGACCTCGCCCCCGCCCTCGACCTGGAACTCCCCGACTTCTGCGCCGTGACGGTGATCCGGGTCCCGGACCGCCCCGCCGGTGACCGCGAACTCGACGACGAGATCGAGACGTTGGTGAAGACCCACCGGGCGCCGGTCGTGTGGTGCCCGGCGGCCGGGACGCGGGGTGGTGAGCTGATCGCCGTGACTCCGTGTCCGGACGAGGAGTTACGACCGTCCCCCGCGCCCGTGGCGGATCTCGTCCGGGACTTCGCCGAGGCCCTCGGCCGCCCCTGCGCCGCGGGCACCGCCACCGCACCCCTCGCCGAACTCCCCGACGCCCTCGAACGGGCCCGCCGGATCAGCAGGGCGGCCCCTCTGGGGAAGCCGTCCCCCCGACTGCGGCCGCACACCATGGCGGACGTCTTCGTCGAACTCGCCGTCGCGGACGTGCCGTTCATCGACACCTGGCTCCACTCCGTGGCCCGACGCCTCACCCCCGGCCCGGACCTCGTCATCACCCTCGACGCCTACTACACCCACGACATGAACCGCGGCACAGCATCCGCCGCCCTCAACATCCACCCCCGCACCCTGGACTACCGCCTGCGCCGGGTGCGGGAACTCACCGGCATCGATCCGGGTTCGGCGCATGGCGTACGCACGCTCAGTGTGGTCGTCCGGCGGCGGTTGTCGGGGGCGTGGGGCTGAGGGGGTCGCGGCGCGTGGCGGCTGGTCTCTTGGGCTACGGAGCCTGGCGGTCGCCCCCTTCGGCGGCTTTGCCATCTCTTTACAACCCGGTCCGCTGCTCCCTCGTCTCTTCGCTCGATCCGTCACTCAGCCCGCCGGTTACACGGGCGGTCCGACGAAAGAGAGCGAATTTCATGCGCCGAACTGTCCTCAGCGTCCTGGCACTTGCGTGCACCGCCGTACTGGCGGGCACCGGGCCCGCGCTCGCCGACGAGACGTCCCCGGCCCCCAGGTCGGCGGCCCCGAGTGCCGCACCGACCCGGGACGCGAGGGAGAGCGCCGAGCCGACCCAGGCTCCGTCGCCCGTTCCCTCGGATCCTGGCACCGAGCCGACCAGGGCGCCGTCGGGTCAGGTCCCCGTCGTGCCCAGCGGTGCGCCCGACACCGGGGTGGCGGCGGAGGACTCGGGGCCCGGGGCCGGGGTGATCGGCGGCGGCACCGCCGCGGCGATCGGTCTGGGCGGCGCGGCGGTCTTCGTCGTGCGGCGCCGGCGGGCGACCGGGGTATGACCTCGCCGCTCTCCAGGCGCGCGTTCGCGACCGCGGCGGGTGTGCTGACCGCCTCGCTGGTCGCGGGCTGCGGTGGAGGCGAGACCGAGCCGAGCGAAGGGGCCAAGGGGGCCGAGGGGGCCGACCAGGGTGCCGGCAGTGCGCCTCGGTCCTCGTCCGCCCCCGCGAAGGCGGCGGGCCGCTCGGTTCCGGTTCGGCTGCGGATCCCGGTGATCGGCGTCGACACCCCGGTCATACGGCTCGGGCTGGCCGCGGACGGCACGGTGGAGGTGCCGCCGATCACCGCGGACGACCGGGCGGGCTGGTACGGGCACTCCCCGGTGCCGGGCGAGGTCGGCCCCTCGGTGCTCCTCGGCCATGTCACGGTCGGCGAGTACGGCGACGGAGTCTTCCGGCACCTCGACGAGCTGAACCGCGGCGACCGGATCGAGGCGCGCCTGGGGAACGGAACGAACGCGGAGTTCGCCGTGACCGCCGTACGGACCGTCGCCAAGGCCGACTTCCCGACGAACGACGTCTACGGCGACGTGGACCGCCCGGAGCTGCGGCTGATCACCTGCGGCGGCCCCAAGGACGGCACCGAGTACCGCGACAACGTGATCGTCTTCGCCGCGCTGAGCACCTGAGAAGGAACCGGGCCGACGGAACGTACGCCGGCGGCCCGGCATCTTCCCTACGACCCCCCCCCACGACGATGGAGCGCGTTGAAACCCTCCCGTGACCAGGCAGCATCCGAGCTGTTCGCGGCCCTGTACCCGCGGCTGGCCGGCTGGTGCCGCCGTCTCGTGGACGACGACGAGACGGCGCACGAGATCGCGTCGGAGGCGTTCGCCCGGCTGTGGGCCCGCTGGACGAAGGTGGAGGAGCCCCGCGGGTTCCTCTATGTCACGGCGGCCAACCTCGTCCGGGACCACTGGCGCAAGCTGGAACGCGAGCGCAGGGCCGTGCGCCGCGTCACCAACGAAGCGGCGGTCCGTCCCCACGAAGAACAGGCGGACCCGTCCGTACGGCTGCTGGTGCAGTCCCTGCCGGAACGGCTGCGCGTGCCGATCCTTCTCCACTACTACGCTGACATGCCGATCCGGGAGGTGTCCGCGCTGACCGGACGCAAGGAAGGAACCGTCAAGGCCGACCTGCACGCGGCCCGCGAACTGCTCCGCGTCCATCTGAGGAGAAGCCTTGACCACACGCCTTGACGAGGACCCGGAGTTCGGACCGGACGACCCCCTCGCGGTGATCCTCCGCCCCGCCGCCGAGCATCTCGCCCCGCCGCCGGGGCGCTACGAGTCGATCCGCCGCACCGCGTCCCGCCGCCGGCTGTTCCGCGCCGCGGCCGGGGCGGGCCTGACCTGCGCGGTCGCCGTCCTCATCGCGCTGCCGGTCCACCTCACGTCGTCCGAGACGCACGGGTCCCCGACGGCGCCCCTCGCACCGCCGCCGCCCACGAGCGGTCGTACGACACCCTCGCCCCCGCCGGCGTCACCCACTCCCGTCCCGTCGGCGATCCCCGAGAGCCTGCCTCCCACCCAGGCGCCCGGCACGGATGTGCCCCGGGACCCGAGCAGGACCGCGGTGGCCACACCGGGCTCCGTACGGGAGTCGGCGAACCGGGACGCCACGTCGGAGGCGAGCCCGCGGCGATAGGGGTGGCGCGGGGGTGGGCTCAGAGGCCGAACTCCTGGGGGGACAGGCCGAGTGCCGCGCACGCCTCGCGCAGGACCTGTTCCTCGGCCGGTGCGATGTATCCGTCCGCGCCCGCGACGACGAAGCCGGTCTGTACGACGGCCCTGGCCTCCGTCGGCTTCTTCGCGGCCTTGGCGATCTCCTGCATGGCCTCCGTCTTGCCCTGCTGGAAGTTGACCGCCATCTGGTCGACGTGCTTGTTGAACCGCGTCCGGAGCTGGTCCGGCGGGAAGTTCTGGAGGACGTCGTTGCTCATGATCAGCGACTCGACGTGCTGTCGCTCGGCCGGGTCGACATTTCCGTCGGCGGCGGCGACCAGGGCGCACATGGCCATGCTCGCGTCCCGGTAGGCGCCGCTCTTCAACTCGGTCTTGAGAGAGGTGAGCTGGTTCTTGAGCGTGCCCACCAGCTGTGCCTTCGATCCCCCGCGGGACCCCGCACCCGGCCGCCCGTGTCCGCCGGAGCCGCGCATCCCCTGCGACTGCTGCTGGAGACCCTTGGCCTGGTCCTTGATCCGATCCCACATCGCCATGCGTGCCACCTCGGCTTGAGCTCACGTCGTCCGGTCGCCCACAACCATGCCCGGGCGTCCTCCTGCCAACGACTCCCCACGCCCCGAAGTTCCAAGCACGGCATGTACATGGGCACCCTCGCTCCCTCCTTCCCTCCGTAACCAGTGAGGCGCAAGTGACTGGAGTTGCAGTTGTGACGGTTGATCGCTGCTGTGGATGTGGCTGATCTACAGCTGTCGAACGGAGTATCGATCCAACATGTGGGCCCCGTATCAGCCACACAGGAAGTGACTGATTGTCCATGTGCTCCCCCTTCGACCTGTCTGGCAATTGCCTGATGGGTGAGCGCATGTCCGTATCGGTTGAACCTTGTTCAATAGTGAACGGTTTCTCTCCGTAACATGCCTGGCCGGGATCAAGTACTGTTCCGTATCGCACAGTTGGCGCGGAATGCAAGGTACCGTTTTTCGGTCAACCCTCCATGGTGATCTTGGCTGGGATGGATCGATAAGTAGACACTCTTTTGGGCGGTCGGCCCTGGGGCGAGGAGCCACTGCCCGACGAATGACCGTCGGTTCCGCTCGGATCCGGCGGCAGCGTGCAGGAGGGTTTGTGGAACGCTACTTTTTCACCAGTGAGTGGCACGAGGACCTGCGACGAACGGTGCGCGAGTTTGCCGAGCGCGAAGTACGGCCCCGGATAGCGGAGATGGAGTCTTCGCGTGCGGTGGCACACGAGCTGTCCCGGCTCATCGCCCGGCAGGGCTGGATCGGCGTCACCATCGACAAGGTGCACGGCGGCATGGGCGCCGGGCACCTGGCCAAGACCATCATCATCGAGGAACTCGCCCGCGTCAGCGGCGCCATGGGAGCCATGGTGCAGGCCTCCCAGCTGGGCGTCGCCAAGATCATTCACTTCGGCGACGAACTGCAGAAGCGCACCTGGCTGCCGCGTATCGCCGCCGGCGACTGTCTGCCGACGATCGCGGTCACGGAACTGGAGTCGGGCGGCCATGTTCTGGGGATGAGCAGCACCGCCGTCCGCGACGGCGACGACTACATCCTGAACGGGCACAAGGTCTTCGTCGGCAACAGCCATGTCGGCGATGTGCACGGAGTGGTCGTCCGCACCGGCGAGGGGACCAAGGGACTGTCGGCCTTCCTCGTCGAGTCGGACCGCCCCGGCTTCTCGCTCGCCGAACACCAGCCGGCCATGGGCCTGCACGGCTTCAGTTTCGGCAAGCTGATCTTCGACAACCTCCGGATACCCGCGGCGAACCGGCTCGGCGCGGAGGGCCAGGGCCTGTCCGTCGCCTACTCCTCGAGCATCCTCTACGGCCGCCCCAACCTCACCGCCGTATCCCTCGGTATCCACCAGGCCGTCCTGGAGGAGACCACCGCGCTGTGCATCGAGCGCGAGCGGTACGGCGCACCACTCGGCGCACTCAACAGCATCAAGCTCAAGCTGGGCAGGATGAAGTCCCGGCTGATGACCGCCCGGTTGGCCGCGTACCACGCCGTGCACCTGCTCGACCGAGGGCTGGCGTGCGACGCGGAGCTGATGAACGCCAAGTTCCTCAACCACGAGTCAGCCGTCGAGTCGGCCACCGAGGCGATGGAGATCCATGCCGCGGCAGGCCTGTTCACGGACCGCCCTGTGGAGCGCTATCTGCGCGACGCCCACCACATCTACGCCCCTGCCGGCACCTCCGACATCCAGCTGCTGCGCCTGGGCGAGGTAGCCCTGGGCACCTCGAAGGGCCAGTGGTCCGAGCGCCTCGCCGACCTGGTCCGCACGGTCGGACCGCACTCCAGGGAAGGCCAGTTGCAGCCGGCCGTAGGCTGAACCGAACACAAGGGAGCCACGGGACACAACGAGGTGCCCGCGGCTCCCACATCCATGCCGGGTGCAGCGCCCCGAAGAACCGCCCTACCTGCGGACCTCCATCGCATGGAGCCGCTCTACCAACTCCTGGGCGAGCGACTTGATGGTCGCCAGCCCCTCCCGGCCCCACGGATGGGTGTCCGTGTCGACCACACAGATCGTCCCCAGTGCCATCCCGGTCTTCCAGTCGATCAGCGGCGCACCCATGTAGGAGCGGATGCCGATCTCGTCGACGACACGGTTGCCGGCGAACCGGGGATAGTCGCAGACGTCCTCGAGCACTAGCGCCTTCTTGCGCACGACGACATGCGGGCAGTACCCCTGGTCCCGCGTCATCGTGCGCCCGACCTCCTGCGGCGCCGTGTCCAGTTGGACGCCGGGCCGGCCGGCGGCGTAGAGCCCGGCGAAGTACTGGCGGTTCTCGTCGATGAAGTTGACCATCGAGAAGGGCGCGCCGGTGACCTGGGCCAGATTGCGCGCGAACTCGTCGAACTCCGGGATCGGAGTGTCCCCGATGCCCAACTCGCGCAGCCGGGCCACGCGGGCGGGCGCGTCCCGGTCCTCGGGCGTCAGGAGCAGGTGGCTGGTCGGGTCAAACGTCGACGAGGGAGTCGGGGGAGTGTAGGGAACCGGGGCTGACATGCAGGCTCCATTCGGCCGCGCTGAGCGTGGCTCAGCGCAACGGGTTGAGTTCCGCGGGCGGTGTGCCGGGATTCGAGGCGAGCAGGTGCTGTACGAGTGCGATCAGTACGCGGGTTGCGGAGTTGCACTGCCGTGCGTCGCACATCACGACGGGTATGTCCGGCTTGAGGGCGAGGGCGGCGCGAACCTCCTCGGACTCGTAGCGATAGCCGTTGTCGAACTCGTTGACGGCCACGATGAAGCCGATGCCGCGCCGTTCGAAGAAGTCGACGGCGGCGAAGCAGTGGTCCAGCCTGCGGGTGTCCGCGAGGACCACCGCGCCCAGCGCCCCGTTGGACAGCTCGTCCCACATGAACCAGAACCGTTCCTGCCCGGGCGTACCGAACAGATACAGCACATGGTCCTTGTCCAGGGCCAGCCGGCCGAAGTCCATCGCCACGGTGGTGGTCGTCTTGTCCTCGATGCCCACCAGGCTGTCCGTGCGGGCGCTGACCTGGGTCAGCAGTTCCTCCGTGGAGAGCGGCTCGATCTCGCTGACCGCTCCGACGAAGGTGGTCTTGCCGACCCCGAAGCCTCCCGCAATGAGGATCTTCAGGGCGGTGGGAAAGGGATCGGAGCCGCCATAGGGGTCAGAGCCGCTATAGGGGTCAGAGCCGCTTTCGAAGGCCATGCAGCACCGCCTCCAGGATGTTTCGGTCGGTCGGGGAGGCTGCCTCGACGGGACGCGGCGACCGCATGGCGAGCGCCTGGTGCGTCACGAGGTCGGACAGCAGGACTTTGGTGATGACGGCCGGCAGCCGCAGATGCGCGGCCACCTCGGCGACCGACACGGGTGCGTCGCACAGGGCGAGGACCTGGTCGTAGTCGGGGCCGAGGTAGGTCTGGGGTTGGACCCCGGTGGCGATGACGAGCGTGAGCAGGTCGAAATGGGCCGAGGGGCGGGTGCGGCCGTTGCTGACGGTGTACGGCCGGACTAAGCGTCCGGCCTCGTCATCGAGCCACGATCCGTCCTCGGCGTCGGACATCCTCAACGCCCCGTGTCCGGCGAGGCGCCGGACGCCTGCTGTCTGGCCGGGGTGGCGAGATACGGGCGCACGCTCTTGACCAGCATGGCCATCTCGTAGCCGAGGACGGCCGCATCGGCGTCCCGCTCGGCCAGCACGGCCAGACAGGCGCCCGAGCCCGCCGCGCAGACGAACAGCAGGGCGGTGTCCAACTCCACGACCACCTGCCGTACGTCCGCTCCCTGGGCGAACTGCACGCCCGCGCTGCGCGCCAGGGAGTGCAGACCGGACGCCAGGGCGGCCAGGTGTTCCGCTTCGGTCGGTGTGTCGAACCCGTCGAAGGCCTTCGCCAGTCCGTCGGAGGACAGCAGCAAAGCGCTGCGGGTGTAGGGGACCCTCTGGACGAGGCCGGCCAGAAGCCAGTCCAAGTTCTTCTGCTGGCCGGCATACATGTCGCTCACGGGGGGTTCTTCTCCTTGTGCGAAAACGGAGCCTGTGGTCATCGGGAGCCGTCGGGGCGCGACTCGTCGGGTTCGTTGGCGGCCAGGTTGACTCCGCGTCGGAACATGGCCATCAGTCCGGGATCGTGCTCCACCTCGTGGTCGTCGGCCCTGCGCGGGGCCGGACCGTTGCGGAGCTCCGGCACCAGGTGCTCCTGCGCCTGGCGCTGGGGCAGCGGCGGCCGCCCGTCCTGGGAGTCCGAGCCGAGCGCGGGGCCGCGGTCGTACGGCGACGGCGCTCCGGTGGCCCGCGCATGCTGCTGCACCTGGGCGTACGCCGACGGCGCGTGCTGCTGCGCCATGGGGCCGGGTGCGGGTGCGGGTGCGGCAGGTGGGGCGGCCTGGGCCTGTGCCTGGGCCGGCGGCAGCGGCTGCCGCAGGGCCGGCGGCGCCATCACGGGCCGGGCGGCGGGCGCCTGCCCGGCGTGCTGCGCACCGGCGATCGGCTGCTGCGCCGGCGGGACCGGACGCCCGGCCGGGGGCACCTGACCGGCCTGGTGGTGAGCGGCGGCGACCGGCTGGGGCGGTCTGTGCATCTCGGCGCCCGCCTGGACGGGTGCGTCGCCGCTCTCCTCGCCGAGCAGCCCGGGCGGGATGATCAGGACCGCCTGGATACCGCCGTAGATGTTGCTCTGGAGCCGGACCGCGATGCCGTGGCGGCGGGCCAGCGCCGAGACCACGTACAGACCGATACGGCCGTCGGCGAGCAGCTTGCTGAGGTCGATGTGGTCCGGCTCGGCGAGCAGCATGTTGATCCGCTGCTGCTCCTGAAGGGCCATGCCCAGACCGCGGTCCTCGACCTCGATGGCCAGCCCGGAGGTCACCCGCTGGGCGCGCAGCAGGACTTGGGCGTGGGGTTCGGAGAACATCGTGGCGTTCTCGACGAGTTCGGCCAGCAGGTGGATGACGTCGGCGACGGCGTGGCCGCGCAGCGTCCCCTCGATCGGCGGCACCAGCTTGACCCGGGAGTAGTGCTCGACCTCGGCGATCGAGGAACGCAGCACCTCGGTCAGGGTCACCGGGCGGGTCCACTGGCGGCGGGAGACCGAGCCGCCGAGCACGGCGACGTTCTCCGCGTGGCGGCGGATACGGGTGGCCAGGTGGTCGACGTGGAAGAGGCCCTTGAGCAGTTCCGGGTCCTCGACCTCGTTCTCCAGCTGGTCGAGCATGTTGATCGCGCGGTGCACCAGCGACTGGAGCCGCCGGGCGAGGTTGACGAAGACCTCGACCCGCTCCTCGCTGTCCGGCGCGGAGCTCCGGGGGAGCTGGGCCGACTGGGCCAGGACGGTCCGGGCCTGCCAGGTCCCGACCCTGATCTCGTAGGCGAGCCGGTCGATCGGGTCGGCCGGCGGCGCGGAGTGGGCGAACGGGATCTGCTCCAGCTGCTCGCCCCGCTCCAACTGCTGCATCAGGCCCTGGAGTTCGGCCTGGCCGTCGGCGACGGCGCGGCGCAGCGGGGCGTACTGCCGTGAGGTGTCCCGGGCCTGGGCGCGGCCGGCCCGTACGGCACCGGCCAGCACACCGCAGCCGAGGACGCCGCCGACGCCGAGCACGGTCCAGGTGGACGCGTCCGCGGTGCCGTCCTGGAGGAGCAGGACGGAGACGATCAGGGCGGCCGAGAGAACCGCCATGAGGGCCGCGGGAACGACGGCCAGTCGGACCGTTCGCGACAGTGTGGCCGAATCACTCGGCGTGTCCTGAGCCGGAGGCCTGGCATGCCTGTTCCGTGCCGAGCCCATGCCGGCCGCCCCGCCGGGCTCCGAACGCACTGCATAGGTCGGGGATTCGGGCATCGGAGTCCTCTCGATCAACCAGCTGGACATACGGCGCGCAGCGCGAAGTAGCCGTCAACTCGGGCGCAAGATTGGACAGTTAATAGGACAGCCACACTAGACCACCCCCCTCACGGTGGCGTAATCGGATCACCACAGAAACGGAATCCCGGACTGTCACAACGTTTTCTCGACACTCTCGACAAGATTCGGACACACTGCGTTGACGCGACGGCAGTTGACGGTGGCCGGAAAGTTGTGGTGCCGTCCGCCGCCCCGGTAAGCGGAATGCCCTTCCGGGCCGGCCCGTGGCGAGGCCGTCGTCCACCCCCGCGAGCGGCGAAAGCCGCTATCATCCCGGCCTGTGGAACGTTCCCAAAATGCCTCGCCGACCGTTGTCGTCTGGGACCTCGGCGGCGTCCTGGCGCCCTCGGGCCGGGCGCTGAGCGCCCTCGCCGAGGCCCTCGGCATACCCCGGTCCGAACTGGCCGACCCGTACTGGGCCCACCGGGACGCCTACGACCTGGGCGCGTCCCCGGACACGTACTGGCGCGGTGTCGCCGAGGCGCTGGGGCGCACGCTCGACGGGTCCTGGATCGAGCGCCTCGACCGGATCGACAGCGACTGCTGGGCGACCCTCGCCTCCGAGGCCGAGGCGCTGCTCGCGCGGCTGGCGGAGCGGGGAACGCCGCTGGGGGTCCTCTCCAACGCTCCGGGCTCGCTGGCACGGGCGGTCCGCCGGGCGCCGTGGAGCGCTCGCTTCGAGACCCTGGTCTTCTCGTCGGACGTCGGCCTGATGAAACCGGACCCGCTGGTCTACCGGGCCGCCGACGAACGGCTGGGCCGCTCACCTGCTCAGGTGGTGTTCTTCGACGACCGGCCGCAGAACGTCGCGGCGGCCCGCGCGCACGGCTGGCGCGCACATGTGTGGACCGGAGGCGAGGCGGCCGCGGCGGTGCTCGCCCAGGAGGGCGTGCTCGATGACTGACCGGCCGAGAAACCCGACGATCATCGACGTGGCCGAGCGGGCCGGGGTGTCCAAGTCGGTGGTGTCCCGTGTCGTCTCCGGGCGCGGCAGCGTCGGGGAGGCCACCCGGAAGCGGGTCCTGGCGGCCGCGCAGGAACTCGGCTACGTCGTCAACGCCTCCGCGCGGGCGATGGTGGCCCGTCGGACGTACACCTTCGGGGCGTTCGTGCGGGACGCCGCGACCCCCTTCTACGGCCATCTGCTCACCGCGTTGCAGGAGCGCGCCGCCTTCCACGGCTATCGGGTGGTCACCGCGACCGGGGCGGGCGGCTTCGACGTGACGGACGAGTACCGGGCCCTGGAGACCCTCGCGATGCTGCGGGTCGAGGCGCTGATCGTGTGCAGCGGGCTGCTGCCGAGCGAGCGGATCGTGCCCTTCGCCGCGCGGTTGCCGACCGTGGTGGCGGGGCGCCCGGAGACCCATCCGAGCATCACCAGCGTCTACTGCGACGAGGTCGAGGGCGGCGCCGCGGTGGCCGACCACCTCCTGGCGCTCGGGCACCGTGAGGTCGCGGTCGTGACCGTGCCGACGAGCCGTTCCGTGACGCTGGGGCCGCGTTCGGCGGCCATGGTGCGGCGGCTGCGGGAGCACGGGGCGCGGGTGCTGGAGATCGCCGAGCGACCCGGGGAGCCGGCCGGCGCGCTGGTGGCCGAGGTGCTGCGGCGTCCCGGGATCACCGCGGTGATGGCACCGAGCGACCGGATCGCCGTCGCCATCCTGGAGCAACTGCTGATGCGGGGTGTGGACGTGCCGGCAGACATCTCCGTCACCGGCTACGACGGCATCGGTGAGCTGACGACCTCACTGATCGGGCTGACGACCTGGCGCCAGCCGATCGGCCTGATCGGCAGCGGGGCCGTGGACGCGCTGGTGCAGCTGCTCGACGGCGAGCGGCCGCCGGACCACCACCGGGCGCTGCCGGGTTCGCTGGTGACCGGCCGCACGACGGCACCGCCGGCCGCCGTCTGACCGGCCTCCACCCACCCCGCCCCACCGCGAATCCGCCACCTGGCCGGATTTTGCCGAGAGTTCACCCAACCGGTGCTGCCTTCGTCCCATCGGGAATGGGAACGTTCCACACATGCTTGGGAACGTTCCACTTCGCATCGGCCGCCGCCTCCGCGGCCGACTGGCAGGGCCCCTCATGGTGCTGCCGTGCGTCGCACTGCTGCTCGTCTTCGCGTACTGGCCGGTCGTCCGCGGTGTCGTCCTGAGCCTGTACGACACCGATCTCCTCGGCGATCCGACCGTCTTCGTCGGCGCCGCCCACTACCTCGATCTGTTCACCAACCCCGACCTGCGCAGGGCCCTGTTCGCCACGGGTGTCATCGCCGGGCTCAGCGTGGTGCTCTCGGTGGGCGGCGCGCTCGCCGCGGCGCTGCCGCTGCGCAGGGCGGCGGCCAAGCCACGGGCCGTGGTGTCGGTGGTGCTGTCGATACCGTTCGCCTACTCCGCGGCGGCGTCTGCGGCCGTCTTCGCCGGTCTGTTCGCCCCGGCCGTCGGCACCCTCAACGAAGTACTGGCCCACCTCGGAGTCAACGGCCCGGAGTGGCTGCGCTCCCCGGGCTGGGCCGTCCTCGCGATCTCGGTCGCCACCGCCTGGTACGAGTTCGGCTTCGCCTTCCTCGTCCTGCTGGCCGCGCTGACCCAGCTCGACGAGTCGGTGATCGAGGCGGCCGCCCTCGACGGCGCCTCGGGGCTGCGGATGGCCCGGTCGGTGATCATCCCGATGCTCCGGCCGAGCCTGGTGTTCCTGCTGGTCACCCAGACCATCAGCGGGTTGCAGGTCTTCACCCAGGTGCAGGTGCTGACCCGCGGCGGGCCGGCCGGGTCCACGTCGACGCTCGTGTACGAGCTGTACAAACGGGCGTTCGGCGAGGCGCTGCCCCAGGTCGGCACGGCCTCCACGCTCGCCGTGGTGCTGCTGCTCCTCGTCCTCGCGATCACCGCGCTCCAGTTCCGGGCGCTGCGGAGGTGGGCCGCGTGAAACCCGCTTCCGTACTGCGGTGGTTGTGGCTCGGCGCGATCGTCGTGGTGGTCGCCTTCCCGGTGTACGTCACCGTCGTCACGGCGCTGCTGCCGCCGGCCGATGTCGTCGCGGGCCGGCTGGTGCCGGTGCCCGGCAGGCTGACGCTGGACAACGTGCGTGCGGCGCTGGACTCGGCGCCGCTCGGCCGCCAGTACGGCGTCAGCGTGGCCGTCACGGTGCTCCAGTCGGCGGCGCAACTGGTCACGGCCGCGCTGGCCGCGTACGCGCTGGTGTTCCCGCGCTGGCGCGGGCGGGGACTGGTGTTCGCGCTGGTGCTGGCCACGCTCGCGTTCCCGGGGGAGAGCGTCGTCATCCCCAACTTCGAGACGGTCAACGGGATGGGGCTGCGGGACACGCTGGCCGGGATCGTCGTGCCGTATCTGGCCGCCGGGTACGCGGTCTTCCTGCTCCGGCAGGCGTTCCTCGCCCTGCCCCGGGAGGTGTGGGAGGCGGCCCGCCTCGACGGGTGCGGGGAGATGCGGACGCTGCTCCACGTCGTCCTGCCCATGGCCCGGCCGCAGGTGATCACGGCGGGGATGTGGTGCGCGCTGTCCGCGTGGAACGGGTACTTCTGGCCGCTGCTCATCACCGATTCGCCATCTCGGCGGACTGTGCAGGTGGGGCTGGCCCAACTCGTCGTCGATCAGGCGACATCGCCGGCCGTGATCTACGCCGGAACCCTTGTCGTGCTGCTGCCGACGCTGCTGCTGGTGCTGTTCGGGCAGCGGTTCCTCGTGCGAGGGCTGGCGGCTCGGGTGAGTGCGTAAACGCTTCGTCGCGCGGCCGGCCGCGGATTCACCGTGGCTGATCGCGCGGTTCCCCGCGCCCGTTGAGGGGCGCTTCACCTCCCCGGAAAGGAAACAGTCCCCATGTCCTCACCGCCCAGACGTCCGCACCTCACGACCGCCTGTCTGCTGACCGTCACCGCTCTCACCCTCACCGCCTGCGGAGGTTCCGGGACCGGGACGGCCTCCGGTGCCGCTCCCGGGCCCTCGGCCCTCGCATCGGCCAAGGGGGAGGTGACCGTCACGCTCTGGCACGGGCTCGGTGGTCCCGCCGGTGAGGCCCTGGAGAAGGAGATCGACGCGTTCAACGCGGCCAACAGCGGGAAGATCGCCGTCAAGGCCTCCTTCCAGGGCAGCTACGCCGACGCCATCGCCAAGTACACCTCGGCCGTGCGCAACGGCGGTACGCCGTCCGTCATGCTCACCAACGACATCACCACCGGCTATCTGCGCGACGCCAAGCAGACCGTCTCCGCCGAGGCCATGGCGGCCGCCAATCCGAAGGACCTCGACCTCGACAAGCTCCGCCCGGCGGCCCGCAGTTACTACACGGCCGACGGGAAGCTGCTCGCCGTGCCGATCAACACGTCGATGCCGCTGCTGTACGTCAACGACAAGCTGCTGGCGAAGGCGGGCGTGGACCGGTCGACGCTCGGCACGCTGAGCGGAGTCGCCGCCGCCGCGCGCCGGATCCATGCCGCGGTCCCCTCCGTCAAGGGCATCGACCAGCCCTTCGACGCCTGGTGGTTCGAGCAGCTCACGGCGGCGGCCGGGGCGCCGTACTGCACACCCGACAACGGCCGCGAGGGCGACGGTGCCACCGCGCTGTCCCTGACCGGCGACGCGCAGCGCCGCGCGATCGGGACCATGGCCAAGCTCTACACCGACGGGGTCGCCCTCGACACCGGGCTCGACGGCAACGCGGCGCTGACCGCGTTCGCGGCCGGCAAGACCGCCATGATGTTCAACTCCAGCGGCTCCATCGGCGGCCTGAACGAGGCGGGCATGAAGGGGTACAGCGCGCTGCCGTATCCGCTGTCGGGGCCGAAGTCCTCCGCCGGTGCCGCGATCGGCGGGGCCGCGATGTGGGTGGACCAGGCCGGGCACAGCGCGGCCGAGCAGGTGGCGAGCTGGAAGCTGATCAGCTACCTGGCCTCGGCCGAGGCGCAGGAGCGGTTCGCCAGGGCCTCCGGGTACGCGCCGATCAACACGGACGTCGACGACTCGGCGACCTGGCAGGCGTTCCTCGCGCAGAACAAGTCGTACGCCGTGCTCGCCGAGCAGTTCGCCGACACCCCGGCGGCGACCGCCACCGCCGGCTGTCTCAGCGGGGCCATGCAGGGCGTGCGGGACGTGGTCGTGCCGCAGATGCAGAAGGCGTTCAGCGGCAGGATCCCGCTGGACAGCGCCCTGAAGGCGGCCGAGAAGGCGGCGACGGAGAAGATCCAGGACTACCGGAAGCAGGCAGGACAGTGACAGAGACCACCCAGCCGGCCGGGCTGACCGACCTCGACATCGAGGTCAGGGCGACGGCACGTTTCGACCGGGCCCAGGGGGACCCGTACCGCTACGGCGTCTACCTCCGCCCCGACCCCGTGACCTGCGCCGCGGTGACCGCCGTGACGGCCCAGGTGCGGGCCCAGTACGGGTTCGTCTCGTCCGGCGCGTTCCCGCCGCACGCGACCCTGGTGGGCAGCCGCCACATTCCGGTCCCCGAGGCGGAGATCGTCGCCGCGGTGACCGCGGGACTGGCCGGGGCCACCCCCTTCACCGTGTACAACGCCGGAGTACGGCGGCAGGGCATCGGCCTGGTCTACGACGTCGCCCACCTCGCCGACGGCACCACGCCGAACACGGCGTTCACGGAACTGGCCGCCCTCGTCGACGAGGCCGTGGTCCCCTTGGAGACCCCGGCCCCGAACCCCGCGGACCACAGTTTCGACGCGGCCCGCTTCCTGCCGCATCTGTCGCTGGTCTCGCACGACATGTACGTACGCCCCGACCTCTACGAAGAGGTCGTGGAGTACGTCGACGCACTCCCCGTCCCCTACTCGCCCAGCTTTCCCGGCGACACCGTCACCCTCTACCGCACCCGCAGCGACGACTGGACGGGCCGCTGGTGGCAGACCCTGACCTGGGAACACGTGCACACGTGGCGGCTGTCTGGCTGAGCGGTCGTAGTCGGACGGGACGGGTCGACACCCGCGGTCGAGCGGTCGGCCGCGGGTGTCGCGGGGTGAGGGGATCGCCGTGCCGCGGCTTGCGGGTGACGCCTCACTCTCTGCCGCACCCCGCAGCGATGACCGGGCGGGCGCGTGGTGGCAGTCCTTGGCCTGGGAACACATGCACACCTGGCGGCTGCCTCGCCGATCGGCCGTCATCTCGCGGGGCGAGGGGACCGTGGTGCCCTCCGAGGGCGCGGCGGTCGGATGGTGCCGTCGGCCTAGAATGGATGTGCTCCTCGTCCAGCCCTGACCCCTTGAGGTTTCCGTGGCCAAGCCCGTCGTCCGCGAGCCGTTGCGCCGCAATTCGCGGGCCAATCGGGCGCGCATCCTGGCCACGGCCCGCCGGGAGCTCGGGCGGAACCCTGACATCACGTTGGAGGAGCTGGCGCGCGCCGCGGGTGTCGTACGGCGCACTCTGTTCGGCCACTTCCCGGGGCGCGAGGCGTTGTTGGAGGCCCTCGCCGAGGAGGCCGCCGAAGCGCTGCGGCGTGCGTTGCCGGAGGGTGCGGAACTCGACGGGCAGAAGGCGGAGCAGGAAGCGGAGAAGGAAGCAGAGCAGGACAGCCCCGAGGAGGCGCTCGCCCGGCTCGTGTACTCGCTGTGGCCCGTGGGTGACCGGTACCGACTGCTCCTTTCGCTGACCCAGCGCGACCTGGGCGCCGAGCGCGTGGCCGAGGTTCTGGCGCCGGCCCGTGAGCGGGTCACGGCGATCCTGGAGCGCGGGCAGCGGGACGGTGTCTTCCATGCGCAGCTGCCGGCCGCCGTGCTCAGTGCCGGGCTGGAGGCGATGACGGTCGCGTTGCTGGAGTCGGTCAACACCGGTGCGCTGGAGGACGACGGGTCCAGGGCCGCCACCGTCACGCTCATCGCGGCCGGTGTGTCCGAGGAGCGGGCGCAGGCCGTGGTCGAGGCGGTCGCGGCGACGCTGGTCGTGGTCGAGGAGCCCGCGGACGACGACTGAGCCGCCGTATCCGGTAGTTTCTTGCTCGTCTATGTGCAAATATCGCGGTGATGCCTCTCCCTCCGTTTCCTCCGCGATGAGGTGCCGACGTGAGCAGCCCGACCTCCCCGCCCCCCGTACGACGGCGGCGTGCGACACGTGCCACCCGTGCCCGCATCCTCGACGCGGCCCTGCGGGAGCTGGCCCGCAACCCTGACAGCAGCCTCGGTGACATCGCCGAGGCCGCGGGCGTGGCGCGGCGCACCGTCTATACGCACTTCGCCGGCCGGGCGGCGCTGGTGGAGGGGATCGCCGAGGACGCCGCGGAGGCGATTCGCCTCGCGACCGCCGTCCTGGGCAGGCCGGACTCCGGTCCCGTGAGCGCCCTGGCCCGCTTCGTCCTCACCCTCTGGCCGGTCGGCGACTGCTACCGCACGCTGATCGGTCTCGTCCCCCAGGACCTCTGCGCCGACCAGGTGGGCGAACTCCTCGCCCCGGCCCGGGAGACGGCCCTCGCCATCCTCGCCGAGGGACAGCGCCAGGGCGTGTTCCACACCGTCGTACCGCCCGGCCCGCTGAGCGCCGCCATCGAGGCCCACCTGCTGGCACTCCTCGCCACCGTCAACTCCGGGATCTGGAGCGACGACGGGACGAGTGCCGCCACCGCCGCGCTGATCGCCGCCGGGGTCGACGATGCCACCGCCGCCGCCACGGTCCGCCGGCTGCGCGGGACCGAGCGGCAGCACACCGTCGTCAAGGGCGTGTGAACTCCACTGGGCGAACGAACAACCCCCAGGTGCATGACCTGGGGGTTCGTATGGGGGGAAGGTGCCGTTTTCAGACCCTGGTTATCGATTTCCGGCCGAACAAGATCTGACGCTTTACAGATAGCGTCAATATCGATCGACAATGTCCCAGAATCGGAAGGACCGGTTCATTGCGTGGTACGGCTGAGCACACCGCTCACGTTCAGGACCTCGTGGCACCCCTGCGCCTGACGACCCGTGGCCGGTGTCCCAGGCTTTGCGCAGGTCACGTTGATGGTCACGGTGTCGTTCTCAGCGATCTCGATGGGGGTCACCCAGTGGTAGTCCTGGTTCCGGAAGGTCTCCAGCGCGATGGTGGTGATCTTGCGGTCCCCGAACGAGATCGTCAACACACCCTCGTCGCCCTGGAAGTTGGCGACGACGATGTCCGTGACCCCGAACACACTGTCCTTGGGCACCTTGTAGGTACCGGTCTTCGTCTCCCCGGCGGACGTCTGCACATCGATGGTCTGCGACTGCTGGCCGCCGCCGGCCGCGGTGCCACCGCCCGTCGACGTGCCCCCGCCGTCCGATCCGGCCGGTGCGCCCGACTCCTGGCCGCCACCGCCGGGTTGGCCGCTCGAACCGGCGCCCGTACCGCCGCCCGGGGTCTGCTCCCCGGCGGGCGTGGGACGCGGCTGGACCGCTTCCTCGGCCGCCTCCTTGGCGGCGCTCTTCACCACCGGACGCACCAGTGCGAACCACGCGATCAGCAGCGCGAGCAGTGCCGCGAGCAGAATCAGCAGCCACTTGGGGAAGATCGGGATCTGGACGAACTCCGCGTCCAGGGGCGGCCGGACGGCGGGCTCGTCACGCCGGGCCTCCTCGTCGCGGTCGCCCTTCTCGGCGGTGTCCACGGTGAACGGCCACACCACCGGCGCGCCGAACCACACCGGCTTGGCCGTGCGGACGCGCAGCCCGACCTCGGTCGACTCGCCGGGCTCCAGCTTCGGTTCGGCCGGGTTGAAGGCGAACCCCAGCTCCTCGCCCGCCTGTCCGGGGGTGAAGCCCACCTGCACCGGAGTGTTGCCCTGGTTGCGCACCGCCAGCTTGTAGCGGCCGCGCAGCCAGCCGCGGCGCCGACGCGGGGCCAGCTCGGTCTGCAGCTCGTGGAACGCCTCGATGTGCACCGTGGTTTCGAGGACCCGCACCGACTCGGGGTGCTCGGTCGGCAGGACCCGTACACCGAGGGGCATCTCACCGGCCCGGATGTCCGGGGAGCGCGGCGGCGACAGACGGACCGTCACCGTTTCGGAGGTGCCGGGATACAGAGAGACCCGGGCGGGCTCCACGGTGGTCCAGGGGGCGCAGTCCCCGACGACTTCCAGGTTGTACGCCTCGACGATGTCACTGTCGTTGCGGACGGTCAGGGTGGTCGTGGCGATGTCACCGGGCGCCACCGTCACGGCCGGGATGTCGAGGCCGGGCGCACCGGGGCCGGAAGAGGCTGCAGAAGGCGTCACGCCACCACGGTAGGAGCGTGCCCGAAGGTGCCACGAGAAGCGCGAGGGCAATATCCGGGCAGTGACGCTGCCCGGCAAGCCCATGTCAACTCCCCTGTAACGGAGCGTCGTTAATGTGGCCGGTGGTCTCCCGCGCGCCGCCTCCGGCAACGGTCCTGCACCTGCCTACCCTCCCCCCACCGATTCAGAAATAGGTACCCCCATGTCCTGCGCCGAGGAGAATGGCCCTGATATGACCGCCGTCACACCGCGTGAGCCCGTCCGGTCCGGCTCCGCTCACTGGGCTTCTCGATCCGACCGCACGAGCAGGGTGACCGTCGCCGTCTACGCCGCCGATCCGATCCTGCGCCTCGGTGTCGTCCAGCAGTTGCGCCAGCGCCCCGAGGTCGACCTGGTCGACGACGCCGACGCGGAGCGGGCCGAGGTGTCGCTGGTGGTCGTTGACAACGTTGACGACGACGTGGCCGCCCTGCTCCAGCGGCTGCGGCACAACACGGCCACTCGTACCGGACTTGTGGTGGGCACCCTCGGATCGGGCGCGCTGCAACGCGTCATCGAGTGCGGCGTGGCGGCGGTGCTGCGGCGCGCCGAGGCCGACCAGGACCAACTCCTCCACCTCGTGCTGGCGATAGCCAACGGCGAGGGCGTGCTGCCCGGCGATCTGCTCGGCAAGCTGCTCAGCCACGTGGGCAGCAGCCTCCAGCGCTCGGCCCTCGACCCCGGCGGTCTGTCCCTGTCCACGCTGACCACGCGCGAGGCGGACATGCTGCGTCTGGTCTCGGAGGGCCTGGACACCGCGGAGATAGCACGCAAGACCGCATACTCCGAACGGACCGTGAAGAACGTGCTGCACGAGATCATCACGCGCCTGCAACTGCGCAACCGGGCCCACGCGGTCGGCTACGCGCTGCGCAACGGACTGATCTGACGACGGCTCGGGAACCCCGCGCTGCCCGAAAGCGCACCCCGCGTTTCCCCCGGGTACGTCCCCGCCGCCCTGCCGCGCCGCCCCCGGCCGGTACAGGCTGGCGAGGGCACAACCAGATGCTGCACCAGAATACGAGGGGGACCGTGATGGGATCCGCTGGCCTCGACGGGCGGTACCGCCTGGGGAGACTCGGCGCGTCGCTGCTGCTGTTGATCCCGTTGATGGCGGTGACGGCGGCCTCCTCACCGGGCAGCGCCGAGCCCCGGGCGAAGGCGGTCGCCGCCGACGCCGCGGAGACCCGGGTCGCGTACGCCGGTACCCGGCACCGCAGTCTCGGCAAGGTCGACACCACCACCTCCAGCACGCCGCTGTTCGGGGACGGCCCGGCCCACTACGACACCCAGCCGTCCGCCCTCGGCGACCAGATGGTCTTCGCGAGCCGCCGCGACGAGAAGAACCCGCAGATCTATCTGCGGGCCGCCGACGGTTCGGTACGCAAGCTCACCACCGGCATGGACGCGGCGCACCCCCAACTGACGCCGGACGGCCGGTCCGTGCTGTTCGACTCGGCCGCGGCGAACGGTCTGGGCGGCGGGACGCAGCGCGACCTGTGGCAGGTGCGCACCGACGGCACCGGCCTGACGCAGCTCACCGACACCTCCGCGAACGAGGAGGACCCGACGGTCTCCCCGGACGGGCAGCGGATCGCGTACTCCAGCGACAGCGACACGACGGCCGGCGCGCAGATCTACGTACGGCCCCTGGCGGGCGGCACGGAGACCCGGATCAGCGATCCCGCGAACGGCGCGGCCACCGAGCCGGCCTGGAACCCGGTGAACGACGACGTGAACCGGAACTGGGTCGTGTACACCGCCACCACCACCGTCGACGGGAAGGCCCAGCCCCGGCTGCGGATCACCGACGGGACCAGTGACGAGCCGCTGTTCGCGGACGCCTACGCGAACTGGCGTGCCCACGGAGCGGCGTGGAAGCCCGACGGGAACGGGGTGGTGTTCCTGAGCCCCGAGATCACCTGCACCTGCGAGGGCGACTACGACCATGTGTTCACCTCGACCGCGCACTCCAACGTGGAACCCGGCCTGGTGCTCAACGAGAACCGTGAGGTCCTCTCGCCGACCTGGCTCGGCCCGCTGAACGGCGGCGGCGTCGTGGTGGAGCGCACCTCCGCGGCGGCCCCCGACGAGACGCACTCCGGCGCGAACGTGGTGACGCTCCAGGACGTCCGGATGGACGGGTCCGACCCGCGTGATCTGGGTCGGACGATCCTCGACGAGGACCCGGCGGCCGACACCAACACCGATCCCGCCAAGGACCCGCTGTTCCAGCCCGCGACCGGGTTCGACCCGTGGACCGAGCGGCAGAACTACACGCCCGACGGCCGCCGGATCGTCGTCACCCGCTTCGAGACCGTCGACGGTCAGCGGATCGAGCGGATCTGGATGGCGGACGCCGACGGCACCAACGCGACGCCCATGCCGCTCGCGGGACGCGCCGCGACGGACTGGGACACCGACCCGACGTTCTCTCCTGACGGCAAGTTCCTCGCCTTCACCCGGACTTCGCCGGGCGGCGTCGGTGAGGCCGCCGGGCCCAGCCGCATCCTCATCGCGGACGCGGCGACCGGTGCGATCACCGGTGAGGTCACCCCGCCGGCCGGACAGCTCCAGGGTCAGGACGCCCAGCCCACCTGGTCCTCCGACGGCACCACGCTGGCCTTCACCCGCAACATGGAGATCGACGGGGGCGGCGGCAACAAGCACATCTGGACCGTGCCCGTGAACAACCTGGCCCAGCAGACCGACCTGAGCGCCACCGACTGCCCGGGCAGCTGCGAGGTCATCGACGACAGCCCGGCGTTCTCGCCGGACGGGCTCAGCATCGCCTTCAACCGCAAGAACGGCGGCGGCGCGGTCGACCAGCAGAACGGCCTGCTTCTGACGTCCCTTTCGGGCGACGGCTGCCGGGTGCTGCTGCCCGCCTCCGTCCTCGATCTCCCCGGCGCCTGCGGCCGGGCGCTGCCGGACACCTCGGCCACCGGTCCGTTCCAGCCGCGGGACGCCGCCTGGACGGCCGACGGCAAGGGCCTGGTGTTCAGTTCACGTGCCGACGTCGCGGTCAACAGCCCGGAGAAGCTGAGCGCTCTGGACATCGCGTCCGGCGAGATCACCCCGCTCACCACCGGCCTCGCGGGCCGGCAGAAGGAGCCGGCGGTCCAGCAGTCCGTGGATCTTGCCCTCCAGGCGCCCGGCACCACGCCCGAAGTCACCGTCGGCGACTCCACCACGGTCACGGTCAACGTCGTGAACAACGGTCCCGCCGCCTCTCCCGGCACCACGCTGACCATCGCCCCGCCGGCCGGTGTGCAGATCACCGGGATCACCTGGCCCGGCGGCAGCTGCGATGCCGCCTCCCTCCAGTGCAACGTCGGCGTCGTGGAGCCCGGCACGACCGTTCCGGTGGACGTCACCCTCACCGGGGTCACCCCCGGCGACGCGCCGATCGACTGGTCCGTCACCGGTACGGTCCTGGATCCCGAGCCCAGCGACAACGCGGGCCGGACCGTGGTGCCGGTCGTCGAGGAGGAGACGCCGCCTCCGCCGAGCCCGAGCCCGACGCCTCCCAGCCCCACTCCCACCCCGATTCCGACGCCCACCGTGCCCCCCGAGCCGGAGGAGCCCGAGGCCGGACCCGGCGTGCGTGTCTCGGCCCAGCCGAACCCCGGCTACGTCGGCGGGCGCGTCGTGGTGACGTACACCGTGCGCAACGGCCGCAACGCGCTGGCGACCGGGCTGCGGCTGAAGGTCGGCCTGCCCACCGGCATCCCGAACAGCGGGCCGCCGGCGGGCTGCGACACCTCCTGGGTGTGTGCGCTGCCCGACCTCAGGCCGGGGGCGAGCACGGTCGTACGCGTGGTCCTCAGCCCCAAGAAGGCGACGACGGGCCAGGCGGTCGGCATCCTCACCACCACCGGGACCGACGCCAACAGGAACGACAACACCGCCCGGGAGCGGCTGCGGATCCTCCAGCCGCGGATCATCGCGGTGCCGGAGATCGGCAAGCCCGGCTTCGTCACCTCCGTGCGCGGCAAGGACTTCCCGCCCGGCGTGCCGGTCCGGTTCAAGTGGAACCCGGGGATCACCGCGGCGGCCGCGCCGACCGTCCCGCTGCGGGACGGCACGTTCATCGGCCAGCTGCTCATCCTCGCCAAGGACCAGACCGGACCGCGCACCATCACGGCAAGCGGTCCCGGGTTCTCCCCGGTGAAGACCGACTTCCTGGTGGTCAGCGGAAGCGTGCAGCCGCCGGACGAGGTGACCCGCCGGTGATCCACGAGGTCGACGAGGGGCTGCGCCGGCTGCTCGGCGAGTCCGGGCTGGAGGCATCGGGCGTCGAGGTCGCCTTCGACGCCCCCACCCGGGACTGGGCGGCACGCCGCAGTGCCCCGACGGTCTGCGTCTTCCTGTACGACATCCGCGAGGACGCCACCCGGCGGGGCAGCGGCGCCGGGGAGGTGTACGACGAGGACGGGTTCCTGGTGGCGCGGCGCTCCCCGCCGCGCTGGTTCTGGCTGTCGTACATGGTCACGGCGTGGACGAGCCGCCCGCAGGACGAGCACCGGCTGCTCTCGCAGGTGCTCGCCACCCTGGTGGCCACCGACACGCTGCCGGCGCCACTGCTCACCGGGACGCTCGCCGAACTCGGCCTGACCGTGGGGCTGGACGCCGGCGGGTCCGCGCTCGACGCGCCGGCCGCCTCCGACGTCTGGTCGGCGCTCGGCGGCGAGTTGAAGGCATCGCTCGGACTCCGCGTACGGGCGCCACTCGCCGGCCTGACCAAGGCCGCCGCACCGCCGGTCACCGAGGGCCTCGTCGTACGCTCCGCCGCCGCCCGCGTCGGCGAGGAACCGACGCCGGGCCGCCGCCTGCGCTACAAGGAGACCACCGACCCGGGTCGCGACGGCTTCGCCGGCCCACGCGAACGGGGCCCCGCCCCGGCCCGCCGCCGCCGGGGTGACCGCCAGCCGTGACCCACACCACCGAACCATCCACCACCGAACCGTCCACCACCGCCCACGCCTCCCCCCGACCTGCCGTCGAATCCGGCGTTCAACTCTCCCCCGATGTCCTCCCCATGGGCGTGGACCACCTGTGGGTGCGGCTGGGTGTGGTGGAGGAGCGGGTGCGGTATGCGGTGGGGGTGCGTCGGGTCGGGGATCCGGATCCTGACGACCCGTACCGGGGGCAGTACCTCACTCCCGAGGCGGCCGTGCGGATCCTGGAGGAGCCGGGCGGTCTGGACGTGCCCGGCGGTGAGCCCTGGTGTCCGCCGGAGGGGTCCGTGCTCGACGGGCTTGCGCGGCGGTTCGGGCTGTCGTCGCTGGACCTGGATCTGCTGCTGGTCGCCGTCGCGCCGGATCTGGACGCGCGGTTCGAGCGGCTCTACGGCTATCTCAACGATGACTTGACGCGCCGTCGGCCCACGGTCGGGCTCGCGCTGGAGCTGTGCGGGCTCGCCGGTGCGGCGGACGCGCGGTTCCGGCTGGCCCCCGGGGCGCCGTTGGTCGAGGGCGGTCTGGTGCGGGTCACCGAGCCGGAACGGCCGCCGCTGTCCCGCGTGTTGGTGGTCCCGGACCGGGTCACCGGGCACCTGCTGGGCAGCGCGCAGCCCGACGCCCGGCTCGCCGGTCTGCTCGGCGAGGTCCGGGACGATCCGACCGCCGACGTGGCCGAGGTCGGACGGGCGGCGGCCGCGGCCGGGACCGGCGGCGGACTCGTCCACCTGCGCAGCAGGGGCGGCGACGCCGAGGGACTGGCCGCCACCGCCCTGCACTCGGCCGGGCTGCGCACGCTCGTCCTGGACGCGGCGGCACTCGCCCGGCGCTCGGGCGAGGTGCCGGAGCTTGCCCGGACCACTGCCCGCGAAGCCCTCCTCACCGGTGCCGGGGTCGTCCTCGGCCCGCTGGAGGCGCTGCCCGCGGAACCCGCCGAACGCGCCCGTACCCTACGGGCGTTGTGCACGGAGCTACGGGGAATCCCCCTGTTCACGCACGGAACGACCGGCTGGGACCCGGTGTGGGCGGCCGACACCCCCGTCGTCCTGACCGTGTCGGCGCCCTCTCCCGAGCGGCAGGCCGCGCGCTGGCGGCACGCCCTCGAACGGTCCGCGGGTGACGTCGCCATGACCGGCGACGCGGACGCGCTCGCCGAAGCGGTCGCCGCGCACCGCCTGGACGCCGGGCAGTTGAGCCGCGCCGCCGACGTGGCGGTACGCACCGCCGCCATCGAGGGCCGCCCGGTCGTCCCCGACGATCTGCGGGCCGCCGTACGGGCGCAGAACGGCGCGGGCCTCGACCGGCTGGCCCGCCGGGTGGAACCGGGCGTCGGCTGGGACGACCTGGTGCTTCCGCCGACCACCCATCGCCGACTGCGCGAACTCGCCCTGCGCGCCCGCCATCGCGAGCAGGTGCTCGGGCAGTGGGGGATGCGGCCCGGCGGCGGCCGCGGACGCGGAGTGATCGCGCTGTTCGCCGGTGAGTCGGGCACCGGGAAGACCATGTCCGCGGAGGTCGTCGCGGCGGACCTCGGCATGGACCTGTATGTGGTGGATCTGTCCACAGTTGTGGACAAATACGTCGGCGAGACCGAGAAGAACCTGGAGCGGATCTTCACCGAGGCGTCCGCCGTCAACGCGGTACTGCTCTTCGACGAGGCCGACGCGATCTTCGGCAAGCGCTCGGAGGTGAAGGACGCCCACGACCGGCACGCCAACATCGAGTCGGCGTACCTGCTCCAGCGCATGGAGTCGTTCGACGGCATCGCGGTGCTGACGACCAACCTGCGGGCCAACCTGGACGAGGCGTTCACCCGCCGCCTCGACGTCGTCGCGGACTTCCCCGTGCCCGACGCAGGCCACCGCCTCGCCCTGTGGGACCGCTGCCTGGGCGACCGGCTGCCTCGCGCCGACGATCTGGACCTCGCCTTCTGCGCCGACCGCTTCGAACTCGCCGGCGGCTCCATCCGCGCCTGCGCGGTCACCGCGGCCTACCTCGCCGCGGAGTCCGGTCGGCCGCTCACCATGCCGCAGGTGGTCACGGCGGTCGCGCAGGAGTACCGCAAGCTCGGACGCCTGGTCCTGGAGGGCGAGTTCGGCCCGTATCTGGCGGACGCCGTGCGCGCGTGAGGCGCCGGGCCCGTCAGAGGGCGGCGGTCTTGAGGATGTGGGTGGCGATCACCTGGAACTTCTGCAACTGGGCCGCGATCTCGGTGGCGTAGTCCGGTGCGTCGACGGTGACGGGATAGTCGTTGCCCTTGGCCCGGTAGTGCGCGGTGATCTGCTGGTTCCCGGCGAACTTCAGCTCGACGCCCGTCGGCCACTCCCGGGTCATCAGCAGCGGCCCGTACGGTTCGAACCACCGGGGGAGCACCAGCGAGGTGAACCCGCCCGGGCCGGGAGGGATCCGGTCGGACGGTACGTCGGACTCGTACGACCCCAGGTGCGGGCCCTTGGTGAGGACATCGTCGCCCGGCCTGCCCACGATCGCCATCGCCGTGTTCTGGGTCCGGCCCTCGAGCAGGGAGCGGTACTGGGCCACCGTGGCCTCGTGGGACTCCGCGAGGAGCTCGCCCTTCCTGTCGTTCACCTTCGCCCGCACCAGCATCTGGATCAGGCTCTGTTCGCCCCCCGCGGCTTCGTGGATCGCGGCGAGCTCCTTCTCGTCCAGGGCTACGCCGGAGACATCCGTGGCCATCTCGTCGAGGATCATGTCCTCGTCCACGGGCCGCTCCATGGCCACACTGAAGCTGCCCCGGTCGCGTGCCGTGAGCGACTCGTTCACCACGTCCCGGATGCCCGCGGCGGTGCCGCCCGTACGCGCGTCGAGCACGTTCACCGCGAGTGCGGTGCTGTCGCCCTCGTCGTTCGAACCGATGAAGGCCCTCCCTTGCTGGGACATGGTCCTGCGCCCCAGGATTCCGCTGCTGTTGATGGAGTGGACCAGGTCGATCATCGACGCGATGCGCTCGACCTCGATGACGAGATCCTCGGCGTCCTTCGCCTGGAGGGGCGCGTCGGCACCCAGCCTCGGCGCGAGGCTCAGCACCAACCGGCCGGTGTCGGTGAGGAGATGGTCGAGATCGGCGTCCGCGACGAGGCGGGCCGGATCGGCCACTTCCGCGCCGGAGACGAGAACCACCCGCTGGACCGCGGTCGGCTCGGCGACGGCGGCGGGGTGTCCCGGGTCGGCGGTGTGCGTCGGAGTGGGCCCGGCCATCACCCGGCGGGCGTTGGCCTCGGCCTCGCGCTCGAAGCGGTCGCCGGGATCACTGACCTGTAGCCCCTGGCCGTTGTCGGTGCCGGCGACCGGCCCCCGGCGCTGCTGGATCACATGGGTGAGCTCATGGGCGATGGTGTGCTTGTCCGCCGCGCTGCGGCCGAGGACGACATGGCTGCCCGAGGTGTACGCCCGCGCCCCCACCGCGTCGGCCGAGGCCTCCGCCCGGGGACCCGTGTGCAGCTTCACATCGTGGAACGACTCGCCCAACCGGGCTTCCATCTCCGTCCGGAGCGCGGGCTGGATCGGCCGGCCGGGCGAGCCCAGGACGTCGTGCACCGCCGAGCGCTGCACCGGCTGCTCCGGCCTGCCGTGACCGCAGTCGGCCCCGTGCACATGCCGCTCCTCCTCCACCATGCGCGCCACCACCGCATTGCCCACGGCACGTTGCAGAGCCGGCATCCCGGCAGGGGACAGGGCGCCCGTGACCGGGCGCGGAGCGGCGGTCGACGTCGTGCGTGCCTGGTGGGGCGTACGGCCTCGCCGATCTGCCCTTTCCGGTTGTTCATGGGCACGCATGCGCAGTCCTCTCTACGGCCGATGGCGACCACGCGGATCACCGCGACCCCACCAGCCGACCGCACGGGCCCGCGGGACGTCCAGGGCCGCGCGGCCAGTGCGGGGGCAGAGTCAGGTGACGTCCGGACGGTCAGCGTGGGGAGTCCGGAAAGGCAGCGGCCTTGCCCCCGACCAGGTCCCCGTGGCCCTGCCGTCCGTCGGGCCCGCCGCGCAGACTCGGCCTGGACACAGGTGACCGCAAGGACGCTAAGGAGCGAGCATGCCGACGTACCTCACCCCGGGCGTGTACGTGGAGGAGGTGCAGTCCGGTGCCCGACCGATCGAAGGGGTCGGCACGGCCGTCGCCGCGTTCGTAGGGTTCGCCGAGCGCGGATCCTTCCACGCGCCGACGCTGGTCACCAGCTGGGACCAGTACACCCAGGAGTTCGGTGGCTTCACCGAGGGCACCTACCTGCCCCACGCGGTCTACGGATACTTCGCCAACGGCGGCGGCGCCGCGTACGTGGTCCGCATCGGCGGCGCGGCCGAGGACGCCTCCGCCCCGTCGGTGAACGGCGGCCGGAGCAAGCAGGGCGCCAGGGCCGTGGAGCCGGTGGAGCTGGGCGGCTTCCTGGTCGCCGCCAAGCCGGGCACCTCCGGGGTGTCGGTGGAGGTCGCCGACGCGAACGGCGACAACCCGCCCGAGGACCGCTTCAAGCTCCTCGTCCGCAAGGGCGAAGAGGTGGTGGAGACCTACGAGGCCTCCACCCGCAAGAACGTCAAGGGCTACCTGGTCAACCAGGCCCGCGCCTCCAAGCTGATCGAGGTCACCGAGCAGCGCGGCGCCACCCAGACCCGGCCCGCCGCGGGGACCGTCGCACTGCCCGACGCCCCGGCCGCGCCCGCCACGAACGGCGCCGGCGAAGTGGCCCGCCTCGACGCCTCCGAGTACGTCGGCGACTCCGCGGCCCGCACCGGGTTCGGCGGTCTGGAGTCCATCGACGAGATCACCATGGTCGCGGTGCCGGACCTGATGAGCGCCTACCAGCGCGGCGACATCGACGCCGAAGGCGTCCGCACCGTGCAGCTCGCCGTGATCTCGCACTGCGAGCAGATGGGCGACCGCGTGGCCGTCCTGGACGCCCCGCCCGGGCTCAACGCCCAGCAGGTGCGCACCTGGCGCAATGACGAGGCCGGCTACGACTCCCGGTACGCCACCCTCTACTACCCGTGGGTGCGGGTCTTCGACCCGGCCGCCGGGCACAACACCACCGTCCCGCCGAGCGGTCACGTCGCCGGTGTGTGGGCGCGCAGCGACGCCGAGCGCGGTGTGCACAAGGCGCCCGCCAACGAGGTGATCCGCGGTGCGGTGGACCTGGAGATCCGGCTCAGCAAGGGCGAGCAGGACCTGCTGAACCCGATCGGCGTGAACTGTGTACGGGCCTTCCCCGGCCGGGGCATCCGGATCTGGGGTGCCCGCACCCTCTCCTCCGACCCGGCCTGGCGCTACCTGAACGTGCGCCGCCTGTTCAACTACCTGGAGGAGTCCATCCTCCTGGGCACCCAGTGGGTGGTCTTCGAGCCGAACGACGACCGGCTGTGGGCGAGCATCCGGCGCAACGTCACGGCGTTCCTCCAGGAGGAATGGCGCCGGGGCGCGCTGTTCGGCCGCACCGCCGAAGAGGCGTTCTACGTGAAGTGCGACCGCGACAACAACCCGCAGGAGTCCATCGACCAGGGCCGGGTCGTCTGCGAGATCGGTGTCTCGCCGGTCAAGCCCGCCGAGTTCGTGGTGTTCCGGCTGGCCCAGTTCTCCGACAGCACCAGCCTCATCGACGAGTGACCTCCGGGTCCTCAAGGAAAGGTGACAGACAGTCATGGCAACGGGCGATGCTCTTTCCACCCACGTCTTCGGCGTGCAGCTCGGCGGCTACCTGGTCGAGTCGATCCAGGAGATCAGCGGGCTGACCGTCGAGGAGGAGGTCGTCGAGGTCAAGCAGGTCAGCGACCAGGGCAAGCAGATCATCCGCAAGCAGCCCGGCGCGCGCCAGGCCGGTGAGATCACGATCACCCGGGGACTCGACCAGAGCAGCGAGTTCACCAAGTGGATCAAGGAGACGCTGAACAACGGCGCCGTCAACACCGCGCGGCAGAACCTCACGATCGAGATCAAGGACTCCGAGGGCAACACGGTCCGCCGTATCCAGCTGATGCAGGGCTGGGCCTCCAAGTGGGAGGGCCCGTCCCTGAAGGCGGGCGAGTCGTCTCCGGCCACCGAGTCCGTCACGATCACGTTCGAGGAGATCGTCGTCGAATGAGGCGCCGTACGGTCACGGCGGGCAACCTGGAGGAGATCCTCCAGGCGACGGCGCCCGCCCAGGCGCCGGAGCAGGCGGCGGCCATTCCGGCCGCCGCCCCCGCCCCCGCACAGCGGGAGGACCACGGTCTGCGCACCGAGTTCGAGTTCGAGCTGCCGCGCGGATACGTGGACGAGGCGGGCACGGTGCACCGGCACGGCACGATGCGCCTGGCCACCGCCCGTGACGAACTGCGACCCCAGATCGATCTGCGGGTCAAGGAGAACCCGGCGTACCTGAGCGTGGTGCTGCTGAGCCAGGTGATCACCCGGCTCGGCAACATCACCGATGTGCACGCCGGGATCGTGGAGCGGATGTACGCCACCGACGTCGCGTTCCTCCAGGACTTCTACCGCCGCGTCAACAGCGAGGGCCACACGCGCGCCGCGGTGACCTGTCCGCACTGCGAGGGCGGCTTCGAGGTCGACCTCTCGGGTGGGCGCCTGGGGGAATCGTGACGTACGCCCTTCCCCGGCTCCGGGAGGAGATCGCGTACATCGCCTACCACTTCCACTGGCAACGCGAGGAGATCCTCGATCTGACCCACGGCGAACGCCAGCAGTGGGTGGCCGAGATCGCCCGTATCAACACCCGCGTGAACGAAGGCGGTTGAGCACATGGCATGGCGGGACAGGCTGCGCCGCCGGGCCACCGGAGCGGACACCGCGGGCCCGGACACCTCGGCGTCCGACGCCCCGAGTCCCGCCGTGCCCGACGCCCCTGCTCCTTCCGTGCCCGGCGACTGGGACGGCGGCTGGCGCCGTACCGCGCCGCCGACCCTCACCGTCGCCCGCACCCCGCTGGGCGTCAGCGACGGCCTCGCCTTCCGTTCCGGCCTCGCCGCCTGGCAGAACCCGTCCTTCGACAACGGCCTCGGCCACGCCCTGCTGCCCACCGCTCCGCCCGGCCTGGTCCGCGGCGTCACCCGCCCGGCCACCCCGCAGCCCACCCGCACCGGCGGCGGTCCGCTGCTGCTCCGGGCCTTGCGGCCGGAGGGGGCGGATGGGGCGGAGGGGCCGCTGGGCGGTGCGCCGGACACGGGCAGTACGGACAGCTCGGGGCGGCCGTCGGGTGCGGCAACTCCCGTTGCGCGCCGGGTGCGGCCGGGGGCTCGGCCGTCCGGATCGGGTTCGTCCGGGGCGACGACGTCCGGCTCGGTGTCATCGTCGGGTTCATCGGGTTCATCGGGTTCATCGGGTACGACGGGTTCCGCTCCGGGTTCCAGTACGACGACGTCCGGCTCGGCGCGCTCCGGTACGGGGTCTTCTCGTGGCGGCTCCAGCGGTGCGGGTGCGGGCACGGTCGGCGCAGGCTCCGGGTCTGGGGCCGGTTCCGGGCCTGCGATCCAGCGTTCCGCCGACAACAGCGGCGCGGGGCAAGGCCCTTCGGCCGATGCTCCCCGGACGCGTGGCATCACGTCCGCGGATTCCCCCGCCGTGCTCTCCTCACTCTCCTCGTCGCCTCCCCCTGTCCAGCGGGCCGTGGAGCCGGGCGTGGCCCCGGTCGTGATGCCCGACGACACGGGCCGACCCTCCGCCCCTCGGGACATTCCGCTGGTACGACGGGTCGCGGTGGTCCCGGGTGCAGTCGCCGACGGGGCCGTGGACCGGTCCGTCCCGGCGACGCGGCCCAGCGCGCCGGCGTCGAATCCCGGGAGCGCATCCCGGTCTCCGGCCGGTTCAGTGAGTCGTACGCCTTCCGGACCGGCCGTCCAGCGCAGCGCTACGGAGGCGACGGGATCACGGTCGGAGATACCCGTCCAACTCCGGGCGGTCGGGCCCCGGCTGACCGTCGCACGGCATCGGGCCGGACCCGTGCGTCGCGTTACCGCCCTGCGGCCTGCCGTCACCGCGGCGCCCGTGATCGCTGAAGCCTCCAGCCCTCCTTCCGCACCGGCACCCTCGACCACCCCCGTTCAGCGTGCCGCCACCCGCACGGGAAGCCGCGCGCCGCTGGGTGCCCCGCTGACTGAACTGCCCTCCACGGCAACACCGTTGGCGAAGGACGCACCTGTTTCGCAGCCCGGTCCGGCCCTTCCCGTCGTCCAGCGCCAGGCGGACGGCACGGGCGCGTCCGACGGTGGCGTGCGGGGAACGGCTCCGAACGGACCCGCCCCGCACCGGACTTCCGACTCGGGCCGTTCCGGGGCACGCGCGCGTGGCGGCCTGGGTGCGCCGCTGCCCGCGCTGCCGCCGACGGCCGACCTGCCGGGTTCCACCGCGTCCGGCGCCCGCGTTTCGCGCCAGGCTCCGGGCCCGGACATCCAGCGCGCTCCGGCGCAGCCCGGGACGGATCGCGAACGGACGCCCACCGAGGCCGCCGCACCGGCCGCGCCCCTGCTGGGGGCGGTCGACGTCCAGCGCAGTCTCGCGGACCACTCCTCCACCCAAGGCAGCAGCACGGCGCCTGGTCCCACGGACCACGGAAACGGGCCCGCCACACCGCTGGTGACCCCGTCCCCGTTCCCGTCCACCTCCGGAGGGCCGGGGCCCGGTGGCCAACAGCCCCAAGACGTCGCCGGCCCGGGACCGGGCCCGGTCGTCGTCGCCCGTGCCCTGGCCGAGACCGCAAGAACCGGCACCCCGGCCGCGACCGGCGACCCCCGGCCCACGACCGGAACCACCGCCGGAGTCCGGCCCCTGACCAAGGGCACCGGAGACACACGGCCCCGCACCGCGACGCGCTCCGGAGCCCTCTCCACCTCGCCGGCACCCCGTACCCTCCAACTGCTCCCCGCGCGCCCGCTCACCCTGAACACCCGGGCCCCGGAAGGGGTTTCACAGCCCGCAGCCTCCCGGACCGGTGGCCGTCCCGTGGTGGCGGCGCGCTGGCCCGGGACACCGACTGCACCTGACGGCGACCCCGCGGTACCCACCCGGACGTCCGCGCGGGTGACGCCGGGACCGTCCGCCGGCGCCACGGCGACGCCGCAGGTCCAACGTGCCGCGACGGCGCACGGACCGCGGAACTCGGGCGCAGGGCGGACCGGTTCCCCGGGCGTCGTCCAGCGCGTCCCGGTGGTCAAGCCTGCGCCGCCGTACGGGACATCCGGTACGGCGACTGCCTCACCTGCGGCCGTACCCGGGCGATCCCTGCCGGTGACCGCCCCGCAGGCGCCGCCGCTCGCCGACCGCCCGTCGGCCACGTCGGCACCGGCACCGGTGGGGCCCGTCCCCGTGGTCCGGCCCCGGACCGTTGCGCCGGGCGGCGGAAGCGGCGGCCCGGCGACCCCGGTCCAGCGCGAGATCTCCAAGGCGGACGAAGCCGTACGCAAGAGGGACACGGCCAAGCGGGACGCCGTACCCAAGGGGGTACCGGTCAAAGCGGTGCCGGCGGGCAGTCGGTCACGGACGGAGTCCACCGGCGCCAAGTCCGCCGCCTCCGGCAAGCGCGACGAGACACCGCAGGACCCGGGCCTCGACCTGGACGACCTGGCGCGCCGCCTGCTCGACCCGATGGCCCGCCTGCTGCGCACCGAGCTCCGGCGCGGCAGGGAACGTACAGGCCGCCCCTACGACGGACGCCGCTGAGGGCCCGGCACGGAACGGATGACGGACGAATGACGGACAACATCTTTGCGACGAGCGTGTTCTTCCGGCTCGCGATCGGCGGCAACGACCTGGGCGCCTTCCATACCTGCTCCGGCATGGGCGCCGAGGTGGAGATGGAGAGCTACCAGGAGGGCGGCAACAACGGTTTCACGTGGAACCTGCCCGGCCGCGTCACCTGGTCGAACATCACGCTCACCCGGCCGGTCACCAAGGACACGGCGAAGATCGGCCGTTGGCTCGACGAGACGCTGAAGCGGGTGGAGCCCAAGGACGGCGAGATCGTGGCGTTGAAACCGGATCTGACCAAGATCATCAGCTGGCAGGTGTTCGGGATCGTCCCGGTGCGCTGGCAGGGCCCGTCCTTCGACCCCAGCAGTTCGCAGGCCGCGGTGGAGACCCTGGAGATCGCCCATGAGGGGCTGCGCCCTTCCTGACCCGGCCTCATGAACCGTCCGCCGCCCATGTGATCGTCCCGGAAAGGAAGTCCCGGCATGTCCCCAGCGTCCCGCACCAGTCGGGCCAGGGCCCAGCTGACCCTGAAGGAGCCCCCCGCCTCGGTCGGCGCCAAGCCCGGAGGGACGCTCGCGCGGATCAACCTCCAGTTCAACCCCTCCACCCTGGAACTGAGCAAGACCACCGAGTGGCGGCGCACCCCGTCCCGGATGGCGGCGGAGTCGGCACTGCCCGAGTTCGTCGGCAGCGGCCCGCGCACGCTGAGCCTGGAGGTGTTCCTCGACGCCACCGCCAAACACGACAACTCCGTGGAGCAGGCGGTCGAGAAGCTGATGAAGGCCTGCGTGCCCACCAAGGCCAGCCTGGGCCGTAAGAAGCCGGCCAGCCCCTGGGTGCGGTTCGAGTGGGGCACCGCGCGGACCACGTCGTTCGACGGGGTGCTCTCCAGCCTGTCCGTGTCGTACACGCTCTTCGACGTGGACGGCAAGCCGCTACGGGCCACCTGCCAGCTGTCCATCGAGGAGGCCAGCGTCGGCCCGGCGGGCCAGAACCCGACGTCCGGCTCGCGCACCGCCCGCAGTACGCACACCGTCGTGGCGGGCGACAGCCTGGCCCTGCTGGCCTGGCAGGAGTACGGCGACGCGACGGCCTGGCGGGTCATCGCGGAGGCCAATGACATCGACGACCCGATGGCGCTCGTGCCCGGCACCGATCTGGTGGTTCCGGCTTTGGGCGACGCGGGCGCGGAGGAGGAGCAGTGAGTCCAGCCGGGGAGAGGGACGGCCGGTCGTTCGCGGCGGACCCCGTCGTGGAGGCGCCCGGCGAACTGCCGCCGACCTGGGCCGCCCAGTTGGTGAGCTGTGTGGTCGACGAGAACGTGGGCCTGCCCGACGCGGCGGTGCTCACCTTCCGCGACCCCGATCACGAGTTCCTGAAGAAGACCGGCATCACCATCGGCACCCCGCTGAAGGTGTCGGTCGTGACCGTCACCGGGACGGCGCGCGAGCGGCTGTTCAACGGTGAGGTGACCGCCCTGGAGGTGGACCGGGACCGCACGGGCTCCTTCACGGTGGTGCGCGCCTATTCCAAGGCGCACCGCCTCCAGCGGGGCCGGAAGGTGGTGGCGTACCGGAACATGACGGCGTCGGCGATCGTCCGCAAGGTGGCCGCCGGGGCCGGGCTGACCTGCGGCACCGTGCAGGCCGCGCCGGTCACCTACAAGCAGCTCTCGCAGGCGAACGTCTCCGACTGGGACTTCCTCCAGTTCCTGGCCGCCGAGAGCGGCGCGCAGGTGCGCGTCGACGACAAGGGGCTGCTCCAGTTCACCAAGCCGACGAAGGCGTCCGGCGCGCCCGCGCCGTCGACCTCCGCCGCCAAGAACCCGCTGGTGCTGGAGTACGGGCGGAACCTGCTGGCGTTGCGGGCCTCGCTGTCGGCCTCGGACGGTGCCTCGCAGGTGGAGGTGCGCGGCTGGGACGTCACCACGAAGCGGCCGCTGGTGGCCAAGAAGCCGTCGGTGAAGAGCGACACGGTCGTGCCGGGTCTGAGCCCCGCCCTCGCCGCCAAGTTCGGCAAGTCGTCGAAGCTGACCGTCACCGACACCCCGTACCGCACCCAGGCCGAGACGAAGGCGGTCGCCGACGCGGTGGCCGACCAGGTCAGCGCGGGTTTCGGGGAGCTGGAGGTGCTGGCGGAGGGCAACCCCCTGCTGCGGGCGGGCAAGGCCGTGGCGCTCGGCAACGTCGGGCCGGCGTTCTCCGGCAAGTACACGGCGACGGCCGTGCAGCACGTCCTGGAACCGCACGGCGGATTCCGTACGACGGTGTGGGTGAGCGCCAGCCCGGACCGCTCCCTGACCGGCCTGGTCACCGGCGCCAACGCGCCGTCCCGCGGTCCGCGCATGCCGGGTCTGGCGATCGGTGTGGTGACGGACGTACGCGAGCCGGCCGGCGCGGAGAACGGCTCGGTGAAGCTGAAGTTCCCCTGGCTGGACGACACTTACACCACCGACTGGGTGCGCACCGTGCAGTGGGGCGGCAAGGGCGGCGGAGGCGTGGTGAGCCCCGAGGTCAACGACGAGGTCCTGGTCGGCTTCGAACAGGGCCTGCTGGACAGCCCGTACGTCATCGGCGGGCTCTACAACGGCGTCGACAAGCCCTCGCCGCACGACGTGCCGCTGATCGACAAGACCAGCGGGAAGGTCAACCGCCGCTCCATCGTGTCGCGTTCGGGGCACCGGATGGAGCTGCTGGACGCGCGGACCAAGTCCGGCCTCAGGCTCGTGACCGCGGACGAACTCCTCGAAGTCTTCCTCGACGACCGGATGAACCGGATCGAGGTGACGGTGTACAGCGGGAAGGGCCGGGCCCGCACCGCCCGCACCTCCGTCGTGCTCGACAACAAGGGCATCACGCTGGACGCGAAGCTGGGCAACGTGACCGTGAAGGGCAAGCAGGTGGACATCAACGCCACGAACGGGGTGAACATCGACGGCCGTACGGTGCGCGTCACCGGCAAGACGGACGTCACCGTCGACGGCGGTCTCCTCGGCGTCCTCAAGGCCCGACTCATCAAGATCAACTGATCCCGTCCGCCGTCCGACCTCTGCCGTCCGCCCTCCCCTCCCGATTCCGAAAGGAGCACCGCATGCCGGCCGCAGCCCGTACCGGTGACCCCACCAACCACGGCGGTCGGGTCACCACCCCGCCGCCCCCCGCCGCCCGGTCGGTGGCCACCGTGCTGATCGGCGGCCGGCCGGCCGCCGTCGTGGGCAGCCTGGTCGTCTGCCCGATCCCGCCCCACGCGGCCCTGGGACCGACCAACGTGATCATGCCCAACCCGGGCGCGCTGGCCGGGGGCCAGGTACTCATCGGCGGCTTGCCGGCCGCGCGTCAGCGCGACCAGACCACGTGCGGCGCGATGGTCATCACGGGTGCGATGAACGTGCTGATCGGAGGGGTGTGATGAGCGAGCGGTTCATCGGGCGTGGGTGGGCGTTTCCGATGCGGGTCGGGCCCACCGGCGGGATCGCCATGGTCGAGCGGGAGCGGGAGATCGAGGAGGCGATCCGGCTGGTCCTCGGTACCGCGCCCGGCGAGCGGCCGATGCGCCCGGAGTTCGGGTGCGGCATCCACGACTACGTCTTCGCCCCGGGCGACGGCGCCACCGCCGGACGTATCGCACAGCAGGTGCGTGAGGCTCTGGAGCGGTGGGAGCCGCGGATCGCGGTGGACGACGTGGTGGTCGCCTTCGACGCCATCGAGGACGGCACCCTCTACATCGACGTGCACTACACCGTGCGCTCCACCAACGACCGGCGCAACCTGGTCTTTCCCTTCTACACGATCCCCTCCGAGGAGGGGGCCGAGGAATTGGTCGCGGACTGATGGCCCTGCCCTCCCCCAACCTGGACGACCGACGGTTCCAGCAACTCGTCGACGAGGCGAAGCGGTACGTGCAGCAGCGCGCCCCGGAGTGGACCGACCACAACGTCTCCGACCCGGGCGTCACGCTGATCGAGACGTTCGCCTACCTCGTGGACCAGCTGCTGTACCGGCTGAACCGGGTCCCGGACAAGAACTACACCGCCTTCCTCGACCTGTTGGGCATCCGTCTGTTCCCGCCGGCCGCGGCCCTCGCCGACGTCGACTTCTGGCTGTCGGCGCCGCAGCCCGACACGGTGACGCTGACCCCGGGCACCGAGGTGACCACCGCGGGCGGTGAGAACGACGACGCCGTGGTGTTCACGACCACCGACGAACTGCGCATCGTGCCCAGCGAGTTGATGCGTCTGGTGACCGCCCCCCGGACCGGTACGCAGACCGACATGACCGGCACGCTCGCCGAGGGCCACGACATCCCCTGCTTCCAGGCGGCACCGGAGCCGGGCGACGCGCTGCTGTTCGGCCTGCCCACGGCGGTACCCCGCTGCATCGTCGCGGTGACCCTGGACAGCCGGGTGGAGGGCGTAGGCGTGGACCCGCGCCAGCCCCCGCTCGTGTGGGAGGCGTGGGACGGCGGCGGCTGGCAGCTGTGCGAGACCGGCACGGACACCACCGGCGGTCTGAATCGGCCCGGCGAGGTCATCGTGCACGTCACGGCCGGACACACCGCGTCGGTGATCGGCGGGACCCGGGCCGGCTGGCTGCGCTGCCGCGTCACCGAACCGGAGCCGGGCCAGCCGTTCTACTCGGAGTCCCCGACGGTGCGTGAGGCATCGGTGTTCACCGTGGGCGGCACCATGTCCGTCGAGCACGCCGAGACCGTGACCGATGTGCCGCTCGGCACCTCGGAGGGCGTCGCGGGGCAGACGTTCCGGCTCGGCCGCCCACCGGTCCTCCTCGACCGCGAGCCTCCCGTGGTGGAGGTGTCCTCGCCCGAAGGCTGGCAACGCTGGGACGTGGTCGACCACTTCGGCCGCTCCGGCCCCGCCGACCGGCACGTCCGCGTCGACGCCACCACCGGCGAGTTCGGCTTCCCCCCGGTACTGCGCGAACCGGACGGCACACTGCGCCAGTGCGGCGCCGTGCCGCCCAAGGGCACCCAGATACGGGTCGCCCGCTACCGCACCGGCGGCGGCCCCGCGGGCAACGTCGCCCGTGGCGCGATCAACGTGCTGCGCAGCTCCGTTCCGTACATCGCACAGGTCACCAACCGGGAGGCGGCGCGCGGCGGTGTCGCCGGTGAGACGGTGGAGAACGCCAAGCTGCGGGCGCCGGAGGTGCTGCGCATGCAGGAGCGCGCGGTGACCGCCGAGGACTACGAGATCATCAGCCGCCAGGCCGCGCCCTCGGTCCGCCGGGTCCGCTGTCTGCCCGCCGCGGACACTCCGGGTGCGGTACGGGTCCTGGTGGTGCCGGACGCGGTGGCCGACGAGGGCGACGACCGGCTCCGCTTCGAGCAGCTCATCCCCTCCGACCAGGTGCTCGAAGCGATCACCGCGAGCCTCGACGAGCGACGCCTGATCGGCACCCGCCTCGTCGTGGAGCCGCCGGTGTACCAGGGCGTCACCGTCGTGGCCCGCCTCGCGGCGGCACCGGCCGACACCGACCGGGTCCGCGACGCCGCCCTCGACGCGCTGTTCCGCCACCTCAACCCACTGCACGGCGGCCCGGACGGCACCGGCTGGCCCTTCGGGCGCCCGGTCCAGTACGGCGAGGTCTTCGGCATCCTCCAGAACGCCACCGGCAACGCCCTGGTGGAGGAGATCCTCCTGTTCCCCGCCGACCCGATCACCGGCCGCCGCGGCGCCCCCTCGGACCGCATCGACGTGGCCGCGGGCGCGCTGGTCTTCTCCTACCAGCACCAGGTGGTCGTGACGGCACTCGAGCCGGAGGGCCGGGGATGAGCCGTGCCGCCGTGCCCGGGCTGCCGAGCAGGTATCCGATCGGTGGGCAACTGCCCGCCCTGTACGCCGACGACGACTTCGCGCAGCGGTTCACCGCCGGCCTCGACACCGTCCTCGCCCCGGTGTTCGCGACCCTCGACAACCTGCCCGCCTACCTCGACCCCCGGGTGACCCCGACCGACTTCCTGGCCTGGCTGGCGTCCTGGGTGGGCGCCGCCGACGACCAGGGGTGGCCGGTGGAGCTGCGCCGCGAGGCGGTCGTCCGCGCGGTGGAGCTGCACCGGTGGCGCGGCACCAAGCGCGGACTGGTCGAGGCCCTGCAACTCGCGCTCGGCGTGCACGTCGAGATGACCGGCGAAGGCGGCGCGTGGTGGTCTAACACCGCCGGTGCCGAACTGCCGCCGGAGCCCGCCGCCGAGATCCTGGTCCGGGTGTGGCCGGGCCGCGAGGCGCAGGTGGACGCGGACAGGGTCCGCGAGATCGTACGGGCCATGTGCCCGGTGCACACGGCGTTTCGGGTGGAGGTCCTGCCCGGCCCGCCCACCGACGAAGGGAGGTGACGTCATGCGCGCGTGTCCCGCGTGCGGGGCGTCCAACGGCTCCACGGACGACTTCTGCGGCAACTGCGGCGCGTACTTGGGCTGGTCGGACTCCACACCGGCCCCGAGCACGCCCGCGCCCACGACACCGGAGCCGCCGGCCCCGACCACACCCCCGCCCCCGGCAGCGGAGCCCGGGTCCACTGAGCGCCCCCGCACCCCGTCGCTGCGCACCCGCCTGACCGGCCTCGGCCGCAGCGAGCCGAGGAGGCAGTCCACGGACTCACCCTCCGCCGACACCGACGACCCGGACGACCCCAACTCCCCGCCCCCGCCCCCGGCTCACGCCCCGACCCCCGGCGAGACGACCGCTGACTCCAGCGCCGAGACCACGGGCGTACCGACCGGCGACTCAACGACCGGCGACGCTGCGGCCGGGACCACCGGCGACTCCACAACGGGTGACGCCACGGGCGGGACCACCGGCGACTCCAACCACGCGTCCGCCCCTGGAACGGCAGCCACGACCGCCGCCGACGCCACCAGCGCGTCCACCGGCGACAACGCAGCCGCGCCACCCACCACGCCTCCCGCGCCGCCCAGCACACCCCCTGAGCGGCCGACCACGCCCCCCGCGTCCACACCCACCGCACCCCGAGCCCCCAGCACCCCACCCGTCCCGCCAGTCGCACCAGCTGCACCCACTCCCCCCACCCCAGAGATACCGCGCCCCCGATCCCCGATCACCCCCACCCCCGACGCATCGCCGCCGGAGGCGATCGTGCCGGTGCGGCCCGCGAAGGCGGTGGCCCCACGGCCCGTCGTGCGACCGGTGGAGGTGACGGACGAGGGGACGGGGTTCCCCTGTCCCGCGTGCGGTACGGCCAACCAGCCGGGGCGTCGGTTCTGTCGGCGGTGTGCGGCCGAGTTGAGGCCCGCCGCGAAGGCCGCCCCGCTGCCGTGGTGGCGGACGGTGTGGCCGTTCCGGCGCCGGGTGCGGGCGAGTTCGGGTGGGATGACGCGGTTCCTGGTGATCCTGCTCGTCGTGCTGGCGCTGTGCGCGGGCGGCTTCCTGCTGCTGCCGGCCGGACGCGCGCTGATCGAGGACACCCGGGACAAGCTGGGCAAGGCCAAGCCGATCACACCGATGGACATCGCGGCGAGCGCGTCGGTGCCGGGTCACCCGGCGAAGAACACCATGGACGGGCTGAGCAACCGCTACTGGGGCGCGCCCGGGCCGGGCGCCTCGGTGACGTACACCTTCAAGAAGCCGTTCCGGCTGGTCGACGTGATCATCACCAACGGCGCGTCCAAGGAGCCGCAGGAGTACGCCCTCCAGGCACGCGCGCTTCAGGTGGACCTGGAGGTGACGGCGGAGGACGGCACCACGCAGAAGAAGGAGCTCACCCTCAGCGACAAACCGGGCGACCAGACGATCGCCACCGGGTACAGCGATGTGCGGAAGGTACGTCTGGTGCTGCGCTCGGCCGTCGGTCTGACGCCCGGCCGTCATCTGGCCCTGGCGGAGGTGGAGTTCTTCCAGCGAAGCTGACTCGGCGTCGCCGGCTCGGCGTGGCCTGCTCGGCTACGGCCGTGTCTGCTTGGGCCCGTTCACGGTGTCGGCGGCATGCTTCGGTCCCCGGTTCGAGAACTGGCCGACGAGTTCACGGAAACACACCAGGGCGGTGATCGGTGGAATCCCGACGATCACCATCGCGAGAAGAGAATGCGGTGACTGGCCGATGCACAGCGCTACCGCCGTGCTGGAGGAGATCAGCATCACGGCCCAGGACCGCCGAGCGGTCCGGCGCTGAACGGATGCCCGCAAGATCGATAAACCCGCCACCAGCCACGGTCCGTACACCGTCAGCGGCCACCATTGCGCCAAGTTCTCGGACACCACCAGCAGTGCAATGGTGCGCAGTTGGTCGTACGAATAAGAAATGGACCAGTACAGCATCGTCACCGCGCACATGGTGATCATGGCCACCAGGATCGTGACCGTGACGACCCGCGGGTTTCTGGTGAAGAGCTGGACTCCCGGCCGGGGCCGCCTGCGATTCACCGGGCGGCGCGGGCGCCTGTGGCTGTCCAGCGGGGGCGGGACGGGGTCCACCACGCTGGGCGGCGTCGTGTTCAGCATCTGCGCCAGCTCTTGGTCCAGATCCCAGCCGCCCGACGAGATCATCGGGTCTGGGATATGCCACATGTGCTGGGCGTTGAGCGGCTGAGTGTCGTCAGGGCCCTGGTTGACCGCATACAGCAGGTTGTCGTCCTGAAGCCTGTCCATTGATCACTCCCTCCCGCGGCTCAGGACGCTTCATCCAGAGTGCGAGCCTCGGACTGGAGTGTGGATCGTGGTGGCGGTGTCAAGCCCGTCCAGCGTAGCCCGCAGATATTCACTTTTGATACTGCTGATCGCTTCGAGGAAGTCCTCAAACAGGTCCGAACAGTGCGGGTGAGCCTCTTCTGCATGCCTTTCCTCCCAAGTCACGTCCACCTAACGAGCATCCGAGGGAGCAAGGCATCGGGCATTCGGGGGAATATTGGCCTGCGGTGATTATTTTATGCATCGGATTAAGATGCCCAGCCGCTGAAATTCTGACCATGAATTACGCGGTACTACCAGGTCACCGGCAGTTCGTAGACGCCGTAGACGATGCCGTCGTCCTTGAACGGGATCTTGTCCAGGTCGGCGGCCGCGCGCAGGGTGGGGATGCGGCGGAAGAGTGTGCCGTAGACGATCTGGAGTTCCAGCCGGGCCAGTTGCTGGCCGAGGCACTGGTGGATGCCGAAGCCGAAGGCCATGTGGTGGCGGGCGTCCCGGTGGACGTCGAGCCGCTCGGGGTCGGGGAAGACGCCGGCCTCCCAGTTGCCGGTGGCGCCCGGGATGATGACGCCCTCGCCGGCCCGGACGAGCCGGCCGTCGATCTCCAGGTCCTCCAGGGCGAGGCGGCGCTGGCCGTTGTGGACGACGGTCAGATACCGCAGCATCTCCTCCGCCGCGCTCGCGAGGACCTTCGGGTCGTCGGTGTCACGGACGACGGCGAGCTGGTCGGGGTGTTCGAGGAACGCGAGGACGCCCAGGGCGATCATGTTGGCGCTGGTCTCGTGCCCGGCGCCGAGCAGCAGGACACCCAGCATGGTGGCTTCGTGGCGGGTGAGGTCACCGGCCCGCATCCGGGCGGCCAGCTCGGAGAGCAGGTCCTCGGCGGGGTCGGCGAGTTTCGCGTCGAGCTGGGCGTCGAGGTACTGAAAGAGCGCGCCGCTGGCGGCCCGTACCTCTTCGGCCGTCACATCGCGGCGGAGCCCCACCTTGCTGTTGCGCTGGAAGAAGTCGTGGTCGGCGTAGGGAACGCCGAGCAGTTCGCAGATCACCAGCGAGGGCAGCGGCAGCGCGAGCGCCTCCACCAGGTCGACCGGTTTCGGGCCCGCCAGCATGGTGTCGATGAGGTCGTCGGTCATCCGCTGGATGGCGGGCCGCATGGCCTCGATGCGCTTGTAGGCGAACGGGGCGGTGACCATCCGGCGGATGCGCGCATGGTCGGGGTCGTCCATGTTGAGGAAGGACGGCGGGGTCTTGGCGGCCGTCTCCCGGAACGCCTCGTTCAGATAGGGGAAGCCCGGGCGGGTGGTGTCGACGCTGAGGCGCCGGTCGCCGTAGAGGGCCTTCTGGTCGGCGTAGCGGGTGACGAGCCAGTGCGTGCTGCCGTCCCACAACCGCACCTTGGAGACCGGCTTCTCGGCGTGCAGTTTCAGCATCTGAGGCGGCGGTGCGAAGGGGCAGCCGGCCGCCCGGGGCATCGGAAAGCCGGGAACGGCCTCGTCCACCGTCTCGGTCTCGACCAGGGCGTCGGTCATGGCACTCCTCGGGGTGGGGGGAACGGAGTCGTGACCATGCAAACGCACCAACCTGACAAGTTCCGGTCGCCGGCCTGACGCGAGCCGGATTGGCCGGATCATGCGGTCCGCGGCATCGGTGGCGGCGACCGTGGTGAGGTCGGCGGGGTCCTCAGTGGTGGCGATACGTACGGATCTCAGACGGGGTAGGCATGCGTCTGCGTGGCCTTCACCGTCGCCCAGACCTCCGCGCCCGGGTGCAGGTCGAGTTCGGCGGCGGCGACCGTGGTGAGGTCGGCGGCCAGGGGGAGTTCGCCGGTGAGGTCGGCGCGGATCTGGTCGCCGTGGGTTTCCAGGCCCGCGACCTCGCAGTGCCAGAGGTTGCGGGCGCTGGCGCCCTGGGGGCGGTCGCGGTAGAGGGTGACGGCGCTCGGCGGGAACGCCACGAAGACCGGGCCGGCCAGGTCCTCGGTGGTGGTGATGGGCGGGCCCGCGTCGAGGCGGACGGTGTGGCCCTCGGCCTCGCCCCGGTAGAGGTTCAGCCCGACCAGCTGGGCGATGTAGTCGGTACGGGGGTGCCGGGCGATGTCCGACGGGGTGCCCTCCTGGACGACCTTGCCGTGCTCGACGACGACCAGCCGGTCGGCCAGCACCATGGCGTCCAGCGGGTCGTGTGTGACGAGCACGGCGACGGCCTCGAACTCGGCGAGGTGGCGGCGGAGTTGGGCGCGGACCTCCAGGCGGGTACGGGCGTCCAGTGCCGCCAGTGGTTCGTCGAGCAGCAGCAGGCGTGGGTTGGTGGCCAGCGCGCGGGCCAGGGCGACGCGCTGGGCCTGGCCGCCGGACAGCTTGCGGGGCTTGGCGCCGGCGTGCTCCGCGAGACCCAGCCGGCCGAGCCACTCGGCGGCCTGGGCCCGAGCCTCCGCCTTGGTCGCACCGTGACAGCGCGGTCCGAAGGCCACGTTGTCCAGGGCGGTCAGATGCGGGAACAGCAGATAGTCCTGGAAGACGACACCGACCGGGCGGGACTCGGGCGGCGTATCCTCCAGCGCCGCGCCGTCCAGCCGCAGCCGGCCGCCGCCGAGCGGTGTCAGGCCGGCGAGGGCGCGCAGGGCGGTGGTCTTGCCGGCGCCGTTCGGGCCGAGCAGGGCGACGACTTCACCGGGCGCGACGGTCAGAGCCACGTCGAGACGGAAGGCGCCGCGCTCCACGACGAGGTGGGCGTCGAGGCCCTCCTCGGAGAGGACGGCGCGGACTTCGTGGGCGGAGTCGTGGGGCTCGGTCATCCTGCTGTCATCCAACGGTCGCGCAGGCCGGCCAGCACCGCGATGGACACGGCCAGCAGGACCAGACTGAGGGCGATGGCCGCCTCCGGGTCGCTCTGGAGGGCCAGGTACACGGCCAGCGGCATGGTCTGGGTACGGCCCGGGAAGTTGCCGGCGAAGGTGATCGTCGCGCCGAACTCACCGAGCGCGCGGGCCCAGGCCAGGACGGCCCCCGCCGCGATGCCCGGCGCGATCAGCGGCAGCGTGACCCGGCGGAACGCGGTGAAGCGGGAGGCGCCGAGCGTGGCCGCCGCCTCCTCGAACCGCGGGTCGGCGGCCCGCAGGGTGCCCTCCACGCTGATGACGAGGAACGGCATCGCGACGAACGCCTCGGCGACCACGACCCCCGTCGTGGTGAACGGCAGCGTGATCCCGAACCAGGAGTCCAGCCACTTCCCGACGATGCCGTTGCGGCCGAGCGCCATCAGCAGCGCCACACCGCCGACCACCGGCGGCAGGACGAGCGGCAGGGTGACCAGGGCCCGGACGAGGCCGCGCCCGGGGAACTCGACCCGGGCCAGCAGCCAGGCCAACGGCACCCCGATGACCAGGCTCACTGCGGTGGCGGCGGTGGCGCAGACCAGGGACAGCTGGAGCGCCTGCCACACCTCGGTGCTGGTCAGCAGCTCGGGCAGACTGCGCCAGGGAGCCCGTACGAGCAGGGCGATCAGCGGCACGATCAGAAAGGCCAGGCCGATCAGTGCGGGCACCAGCAGAGGCAGCGGCGCGCCGCGGCCCCGGACGCGCCGACGCCGCGGCCCACCCAGGAGGGTGTCGGTCGCGGCGTCGGGCTTGTCGGTCGGGGTCACGGCTTGAGGAACCCGGCCTCGCTCAGGACCTGCTGGCCCTCGGCGGACTGCACGAGTGCGATGAACGCCTTGGCGGCGTCGGCGTTCTGCGCGTCCTTGAGCCGGACGATCGGGTAGTCGTTGATGGCGTCGGTCGACTCGGGGAAGTCCACGCCCTCCACCTTGTCACCCGCCGCGTGCACATCGGTCTTGTAGACGACGGCGGCGTCGGCCTCCTTCAGCTCGACCTTCGTCAGGGCGGCCTTGACGTCCTGCTCGTAGGAGACGGGGGTCAGCTTCAGCTTGCCGGCGTCCAGCGCCTTCTGGGCGGCGGCGCCACAGGGCACCTCCTTGTCGCACAGCACGACCTTCAGGCTCGGGTCGGTGAGGTCCTTCAGGGAGGAGATCTTGTCGGGGTTGCCCGGCAGAGTCGCGATCTCCAGCTGGTTGCGGACGAAGGTGGCGGGCGTGCCCGAGGCGTCGCCCGCGTCCGTCACGATCGCCATCGTCTTGGGGCTGGCGGACGCGAACACGTCCGCCGGGGCGCCGCCGGTGATGCTCGCGGCGAGCGAGTCGCTGCCGCCGAAGCTGAAGGTGACCTTCGTGCCCGGGTGCTCCTTCTCGAACTCCTTGCCCAGGGTCGTGAAGCTCTCCTTGAGGGAGGCGGCGGCGAACACGGTCACCGTGCCGGACAGCTGGTCCGACGAGGAGGCCGAGGCGGAGGAGTCCGACTTCGTCGACGAGGAGTCGTCGGACGACGAGCAGGCGCTCAGGGCGAGCAGGGCGGCGGCGCCTGCACCGGCCACTTGCAGGGTCCGGCGGGTCCGGCGCGCGGTACGGGTCATCACGGGTCCACTCCCTCTGGTCTCGCGAACGCTCGCGAGGACTCGTCTACGGTCTCTCGACGACCACGTTGGTCGACTTGACCACGGCAACCGCCGGAACACCGGGCTCCAGCTTCAGTTCCTCAGCCGACTCGCGGCTGACCAGCGCCACCACCCGGAACGGTCCGGCCTGGATCTCCACCTGCGCCGACACATCCCCGAGGATCACGTCGGTGACGATGCCGGAGAGGCGGTTGCGGGCCGAGGAGCCGGTGGACTCCCGTTCCGCACGGTGCATCCGCCGGGCGTAGGCCGCGAGGGCCGGCCCGGGGATGATCCGACGGCCCAGCTCATCGCGTTCGGCGGTGAGCCTCCCGCCGTCGACCAGCCGCCTCACGGTGTCGGCGCTGACCCCGAGTAATGCGGCCGCGTCCCCGATCCGGTAGGTGTGCATGCGCTGATGATACTGCCGCAGATGCGAGGGGAAAGTCTTCTGTCGCTTCGCATGAGCCGCAACTGAGATCGACGTGGATGGCATGTGCGTTTGTACGGGAGGCGAGTCCGGGTACGGTCATCCGGGAGGTGGTGGTCCGTGAGTCGATCCCGCACAGTCACCAGTACGGCCGCCGGTCCGGTGGCGGAACTCGTCCTCACCGGCGATCTGACCCGTCCGTCCCGGCTGACGGTGCCCGACCTGCTCGGCTGGCCGCAGCACCGGGCCGAGGTCAGCTTCGAGTGCGCCACCAGCGGCATTCAGCACCACCGCTTCACCGGCCCCCTGCTGCACGACGTCCTCGCTGACGCCCGCCCCGGCTTCGACCCCGTCCGCCGCAAGGACCGGCTGCGCTTCCTGATCGCGGTCTCCGGCACGGACGGCCACCACGCCCTGCTGTCCTGGGCGGAGATCGACCCCGACTTCGGCCGCGCCCCCGTCCTCCTCGCCGTCACCATCGACGACACCCCCCTGGACCGGGCCGGCCCTCAGCTCGTCCTGCCCCAGGACCGCTGCGGTGCCCGCCACATCAGCGGCATCAACGTGATACGCGTGGACGGGAGTTACGCCTGGGAGGCCACGCATGCAACTGCGCCAGCTGGAATACCTGGTCGCTCTCGCCCGTGAGCGGCACTTCGTCCGTGCGGCGGCTGCCTGCTATGTCTCGCAGCCCTCGCTGTCCGCGGCGATCCGCCGCCTGGAACACGAGCTGAACGTGCCGATCGTGCGGCGGGGGAGGCGGTACGAGGGACTGACCCCGGAGGGCGAGGTGGTCCTGGCGTGGGCGCATCGCATCCTCGCGGAGCGTGACGCCCTCCGTCAGGAGCTGTCCGCCCTGGGCGACGGCCTCGCGGGCACGCTCCGGCTCGGTGTGGTCCCCACCGCGCTGCCCGCCGCCTCCCTGCTGACGACACCGTTCTGCGACCGCCATCCGAGCGCCCGGGTGAGCATCGAGTCGCTGTCCTCGGCCGCCATCACCCACGGACTGGCCGAGTTCGAGCTGGACGCGGCGATGACGTATCTCGACGACGACTCCCTGCGCGGGGTGCGCCGACTGCCTCTCTACGAGGAGCGGTACATGCTGCTGACGCCGGTCGCCGGCCCTCTCGGTGACGCCACCACGGCGAGCTGGTCGAAGGCCGCCGCGCTTCCGCTGTGTCTGCTCAACTCCCGTATGCGCAACCGGCGCATCATCGACGAGTGCTTCGCGGCCGACGGCGCCACCGCTGCTCCCGCGATCGAGTCGGACACCGTGGCCGGCCTGTACGCGCACCTCCCGGGCGGCCGCTGGTCCAGCGTGATCTCGCACGCGTGGCTGCACATGTTCGGCGTACCGGAAGGGATGCGGGTCGTACCGCTGGAGGGGCCCGCGCACGGACCGAGGGTGGGTCTGGTGACCGGCCCCGACGATCCGCCCTCCGTCCTGGCCGGTGCGCTCCTGGCGGTGGCGCGGGAGGCGGGCGTACGAGAGGCGCTGGACGCGTTGCTGCGGACGTATCTCGAGGCCGGCCACCACTGATAGCCGTGCGCTATACGGGCATAGCGAAGTTCGCTTTGACCAGCGGAGTTTCCGGCGAGGATCGTGAAGTGCACCTTCCGTAACCGGAATTGAGGAGCCGCGACCATGGCAAAGGTGCTCTGCGTCCTGTACGACGACCCCACCGACGGATACCCGACCACGTACGCCCGTGACGACCTCCCCGCGATCGACCACTACCCCGGCGGCCAGACCACCCCGACCCCGTCCGCCGTCGACTTCACGCCGGGCCACCTCCTCGGCAGCGTCTCCGGCGAGCTGGGCCTGCGCCGCTTCCTGGAGGCCGCCGGGCACACGCTCGTCGTCACCTCGGACAAGGACGGCGACTCATCCGTCTTCGACCGGGAGCTGTCCGACGCGGACGTGGTGATCTCGCAGCCGTTCTGGCCGGCGTATCTGACGCCGGAGCGCCTCGACGCCGCGAAGAACCTCAAGCTGGCGATCACGGCCGGCATCGGCTCCGACCACGTCGACCTGGACGCGGCCATCGCGCACGGCGTGACGGTGGCGGAGGTGACGTACTGCAACAGCATCAGCGTCGCCGAGCACGTGGTGATGATGACGCTGTCGCTGGTCCGCAACTACCTGCCCTCCCACCAGGTGGTGCTGGACGGGGGCTGGAACATCGCGGACTGTGTGGCCCGCTCGTACGACGTCGAGGGCATGCACGTCGGAACGGTGGCCGCCGGACGCATCGGCCTCGCGGTCCTGCGCCGCCTCGCACCCTTCGACGTGAAGCTGCACTACACCGACCGCCACCGCCTGCCCGAGGACATCGAACGCGAGCTGGACCTGACCTTCCATCCGACGGCCGCCGACATGGTGCCGCACTGCGACGTCGTCACGATCAACGCGCCGCTGCACCCGGAGACCGAAGGGCTCTTCGGCGACAAGCTGCTGGGGGAGATGAAGCGCGGGGCGTATCTCATCAACACCGCACGGGCGAAGATCGCCGACCGGGACGCCGTCGACCGGGCCCTGCGCAGCGGCCGGCTGGCGGGCTACGCGGGCGACGTCTGGTACCCGCAGCCGGCCCCGCCCGACCACCCGTGGCGCACCATGCCGCACCACGGCATGACGCCGCACATCTCCGGCTCCTCCCTCTCCGCCCAGGCCCGCTACGCGGCCGGTACCCGCGAGATCCTCGAGTCCTGGCTGGCGGGCACCCCGATCCGTGACGAGTACCTGATCGTGGACGGCGGCGCACTGGCGGGAACGGGGGCGCATTCGTACTCGGTCACCAAGTGAGCCGGACAGGCCCCGCTCAGGCCCGGTCGATGTGCACGTTCGTCGACTTCACCCGGGCGGTGGCCTCCACCCCGACCTCCAGCCCCAGCTCCTCCACGGCCTCCCGTGTCAGCAGCGAGACCAGTCGGTGCGGGCCGGCCTGGATCTCCACCTGGGCCGCGACATCACCGAGCTTCACGGCCGTGACGATGCCGGGGAAGGCATTGCGGACCGAGGTGTACGACACGTCCTCCTCGCCGCCGCCCTTGGCCAGCTCCACGGAGAAGGCGGCCAGGTCCTTGCCGTCGATGAGGCGCCGCCCGCCCTCGTCCCGATGGGTGGCCACCCGGCCGGCGTCGGCCCAGCGCCGTGCGGTGTCGGGACTCACGCCGAGGAGTCGTGCGGCCTGGCCGATTGTGTAGGACTGCATGGGGTCAAGATAGGTCCCGGTGTGCCCGGGGCTATGCCGCACCCGTGCCGGAGACGTGTCCATGCGTGTCCTCGAACACGGAGGTCTCGTCATCCCCGAAGTCCGGGGCCTGGAAGGGGTCGGTCGTCGGCGGCGGCAACGCTGTGGCGACAGAGCGCGGTGCCCCTTCCAGGGCGGAGAACAGCGAGGTCAGATCGATGAGAGGGTCTTCCTTTCGTTACAGCTTGGTCATCTTGGAGTACGGGCTCAGGATCCGCTGCTGCGTCGAGCCGAAGTCCACGAGTGCCGCGACTCCGTCCTCGATGCCGACGACCCGGCCGAGACCGTAGATGTCGTGCGTGACCTGGTCGCCTACGGCAAAGTGCTTGAGAGCCGGTGCGACGGGGGCCTTGAAGGGGCTGGTAGGCAAGTGACGCTTAGGTGCGGCAGGCTTTGTCATTGCCCCCAGTATGCGCCAGCGGATGTCCCGTTGGCTGCGGCCGTCCACACTTCGATTGTTCGGCACTGACCGTGAGGGCACCATCACCGGTCGGTCGGCCCGGCAGGTTAGGCGTCGGGGAGTGACGCCGCGAGGTGTTCCCACGCCGCGTGGACGTCCTCCCCGACCATCCCGAACTGGGTGATGACCGCGACGCAGCGCCCGTCCTCGTCGTCGAGTTCCAGCGCCGAGGTCGGGCCGTGGGCGGCCGTGGAGCGGACGAGGTGGCAGGCCCGGACGCCGGCGAGGTCGATCTCCACCGAGCTCTCCGCGATCGCCGCGAACACCCGCCCACCGACGGTCCGGTCGGTGACGTGCACCCGGCCGCAGCACGCCTGCATGGCCGACGGGGCGAACACCGCGACGCCGACCGGCAGTCCGACGGAGCACACATGGTCGAGTACGGACGCTATGACGTCGACGTCGATCGGCCGGTGCTCGCCGAGGTAGCGGTCGAACGCCAGGCGCCGGGCCGCCCCGCCGTCCGCGAGGACCGCGTCGAGCTGCGCGAGCTGGTCGCCGTTCTCCCACGCGGGCACCTCGGGCGCCGGGGACGGACCGGCGACCGACGCCCCCGCCTCGACGGTACGGGCGAGCCCGACCAGCAGCCGGTCCCCCTCGGAGAGGAGCCGCCCCTGGTGCACGGTCCGGCCGTCCGCGTCGAACAGGTGCAGGGCGACAGCGCCGGTGCCCTCGTCCCGCGTCACCACGGCCGAGGCGACACCGTCACCGTCGATGCGCAGCGCGATCGAGCCCGGGTGGACGGCGAAGGCGTCGCCGCGCAGGCTCGGCACCGCGTAACTGCCGGCCTGGTCGATCCGGGCGACCGGCCCTCCGGTGACGGCCTGGACGTACTGGAAGAGCGTCAGGCACCGGGCCAGTTCGGGCATGCGCGAGTCGATCAACCGCACACGGCTGTTCCGCCTGCCGCAGCAGCCCTCGAACGCACAGGAGCCATGGGGATCGTGGTCCGTCATGCTCAGTACACGTCCCGTACGTAGCGCTTCGCCCGTCGCAGATCCGCGAGGTACTCCGCCGCGTCGTCGTCACCGCGTCCGCGCTGCTCGGCGATGACACCCAGCAGTGCCGCCTCGACGTCCTTCGCCATGCGGGAGGCGTCACCGCACACGTACAGGTGCGCGCCGTCCTCCAGCCACCCGTACAGCTCGCGCGACCGCTCCCGCATCCGCGTCTGCACATAGACCTTCTCGGCCTGGTCGCGCGAGAACGCGAGGTCGAGTTCGGTGAGTACGCCGCGTTTGCGCAGCTCGGTCAGCTCGTCCTCGTACACGAAGTCCGTCTCGCGGTGCCGGTCGCCGAAGAACAGCCAGTTGCGCCCGGAGGCGCCCCGCGCGGCGCGCTCGTGCAGGAAGCCGCGGAAGGGTGCGATGCCCGTGCCGGGGCCGATCATGACCATCGGGGCGTCGTCGTCGGACGGGACGCCGAAGGAGGCGTTCGGCTGCACATAGACGCCGACGGTCGTGTCCTCGCCGGTCCGGTCCGCCAGATACGTCGACGCGACGCCCCCGTGCCTGCCGTACCGCACGGACGCGACGGTGAGGTGGACGCGGTCCGGGTGGGCGAGCGGGCTCGACGAGATCGAGTACTGCCGTGCCTGCAACGGGCGGAGCAGCGGCAGCAGTTCGGCCAGGCCCGGTGCGGCCGACCAGGCGTCCCGGAGCAGGTCGAGCACGTCCCGGCCCCAGAGCCAGGAGTCGAGGTCGGAGCGGTCGCCGTGCGCGACGACCGAGGCGAGTTCGCTCGACGGCGCCCGCTCGACGAGGTCGGCGATCAGCTCCTTCGACGGGGTGCGGATCTCACGTTCCGTGCGCAGCAGTTCGGCGGCCTCCTCGTCACCGCTCGTCCCGAGGTGTGTGAGGAGCGCGGCGACGAGCGTCTCGTCGTTCAGCGGTACGACGGCCAGCGCGTCGCCGGCCTCGTAGGTGATGCCGCTGTCGCCGAGGTCGAACTCGTAGTGGCGGATCTCCTTCGCGCTGTCCGGGGAGGAGAGAAGCCGGTTCACCGCGAGCCGGGACCGGTACGGGTTGCGCTTGTTCCAGGGGGAGCGGGGGGCCGGGGCTGATACGGCTGACCCGCCTGCTGCGGGTACCGGGGAAGCCCCGGTCTCCGCGACGAGACGCTCCAGCACCGCCGCCGTCCAAGCCGTCGCGGGCTCCTCGAAGTCCACGTCGCAGTCGACGCGTTCGTGCAAGCGGCCCGCCCCGAGCTGCTCCAGCCGGGTGTCGATGAGCTTCGCGGCCTGGCAGAAGTCGTCGTACCCCCGGTCGCCGAGCCCGAGGACCGCGTACCGCAGGCTCTCCAGCCGGGGTGTCGTGTCGGACTGGAGCGCCTCCCAGAACAGCCCGGCGTTGTCGGGCATCTCGCCCTCGCCGTAGGTCGAGGTGACGACGAGGACGTGGGACATCGCGGCGAGCCCCTCGGGCGTGACGTCGTCGAGGGCGGTGGCGGTGGAGCCGAGACCGTGTGAGCGGGCCCCGGCGACGAGTTCGCCGGCGAGGAACTCGGCGGTCCCGGTCTGTGTGCCGAACAGGACGTCGACCGTCGTCACGGGCGCGTCGGCCGTCGCGGTGTCCCGGCGTCCGGCCGCCGCGATGCCGGCGATGAACCCGGCGAGCCAGGCCTCCTGTTGCGCGGAGAACGGCGCGTCGGCCGGGATCAGGGACCCGGTCGGGGGCATGAGGGTCATGCGGTCACCGTCTCGGTCGGGGCGTGCGGGACGCGGCGGCCCGCGATGTCAGCGATGTCGGCGAGCGCCGCGTTCGCGAGCAGCTCGTCGAACCGGGCGGCGCGCACGCGGCCGGCGTTCTTCGTGGTCTGGTGGGCGATCCAGCCGTAGGTGCCGGGGGCGTCCACGCTGAGGTTGTTGCGCTGCCGGAGCGCGCTCTTGTAGTCGTCTAGGCGCTTGATCGCGATGAGCGTGGCGAGTTCGCCGTCGTCGAACCGTTCCAGCGTGCCGCGCAGATACTTCACGACCCGCTGCTTGACGAAGAAGTCCTCGGTGAGGACGAGGTTGCGGACGGCTTCGGCGACGCGCGGGTCGTCCGGGCCGGTCGCGCCCGGCACCCGCTTCAGCGCCAGGTCCTGCGCGGCGCCGAGCACCGTGTAGGACGACAGCAGCGAGAACATGTCGTCGCTGCCCTGGTCGCCGAAGGCCGGGGCCCGGCCGCCGAGCACGGTGCGGCGGTCGCGGTAGTCGACCTTGAAGGAGTGGAGCTTGTCCGTCGCGATCGAGGTCGCCAGCTCGTCGAGGAGTTCGGTGCGGGTGGCCGCGGCGAGGATCTCGGTGGCGTCCTGGTACAGCAGCAGGGCTCGGGGCATCCCGCAGTACACGTGCCGCCGTTCGCTCGCCCAGTCCTCCAGCAGCCGGGCCGCGAGCGGGGATCCGGTGGCCTCCAGGTGCCAGTGCAGCAGCAGCCGTACGGCCTCCTCGTGGAAGGCGCCGTGCCCGGTGTCCGTCACCGGGAACACGAGCAGCGAGTCGGCGCTCACCCGGCCGCCCAGCTCGCCCGAGGGGTCGTACTGGTACAGGAACCCGCCGCTCATGCCGTTGCCGAGACCCTTGCCGAAGCCGCCGAGGTTCAGCACGGTCCCGCCGGTCATGTACTCGCAGCCGAAGTCCCCGAGCCCCTCGACGACCGCGGTCGCACCGGAGTTGCGCACCGCGAACCGGTCACCGGCCTCGCCCTGCACGAACGTACGGCCGCCGGTCGCGCCGAACAGCGCGAAGTTCCCGACGAGCACGTTGCCGCCGGGTTCAGGGCTGCCGCCGCCCGGGGCGCGGACGACGATCCGGCCGCCGCTCTGGCTCTTGCCGACGCCGTCGTTGGCGGTGCCGGTGTGTTCGAGGGTGATGCCGTCGTTGCAGAAGACGCCGTACGACTGTCCGGCCGATCCGGTGGTGCGGATGCGGACGGCGTCGTCGACGAGGCGGCGGCGGCCGCGGTCGTCGGTGGTGAACGCCGGGCCCTCGACGGGGAGTTGGTGATTGAGCAGCCGTTCGACGTCGATGGAGAGCTGACCGCCCACCGACTTGTCGCTGTTGCCGAGGCGAATGCCCTCGATGGCGAGGCCCGGCTCGCGTCCGTCGACCAGCGCCGCCCGCACCCGCTCGATGAGCGCGTCGTCCGTGGTGAAGTCCTTCTCCAGGTACTCCGGATTCGCTACGACCTTCTCCGGCACGCGCGCGAGGAGGCGCCGGACGTCGAGCCGCCCCACGCTCGCCGGGTGGTCGAGGAGTTGCAGCAGATCCGTACGTCCGCGCGCCTCGCGCAGGGAGCGCAGACCGAGGCGGGCGAGGATCTGGCGGACGTCGTGCGCGATGTTGAGCAGGTACTGCGCCAGCGCGCGCGGATCGCCCTCGAAGGCCTCGGGGTTGGTGGTGAGTCCGGCGGGGCACTTGACGTTGCAGTTCTTCGCCATGACGCAGCCGAGCATCATCAGCGCGGTGGTACCGAACTCGAAGCTGTCGCCGCCGAGCAGCGCCGAGGTGACGACGTCGCCGCCGGTCTGGTGGGCGCCGGAGCAGCGCAGGACGACCTTCTGCCGCAGCCCGTTCGCGACGAGCGCCTGGTGCACCTCGGCGACGCCGATCTCCGCCGAACGGCCCGCGTACTTCAGGCTCGTGACGGCGGCGGCGCCCGTACCGCCGGTGTTCCCGGCGACGTTGATGACGTCCGCGCCGGCCTTGGCGACACCGACCGCGATGGTGCCGATGCCCTCCGAGGACACCAGCTTGACGATCACCCGGACCCGCGCGGCCTTGCAGTCGTGGATGAGCTGGGCCAGGTCCTCGATGGAGTACGTGTCGTGGTGCGGGGGCGGGGAGATCAGCTCGATGCCCGGCGTCCCACCGCGTGCCGCCGCGATGTCGACCGTCACTTTCGGCGCGGGCAGCTGACCGCCCTCGCCCGGCTTCGCGCCCTGCCCGATCTTGATCTCCAGCTCCTCCAGCATCGGGTCGGCGAGATAGCCCGCCCAGATGCCGAACCGGCCGGACGCGAACTGCTTGATCCGGGAGCCGCGGATGGTGCCGTACCGGGTGTGGTGCTCGCCGCCCTCACCACTGTTCGACATGGCGCCGACCATGTTCGTGCCGTGCGCGACGGCCTCGTGTGCGGTCGCCACCAGCGCGCCGTGACTCATCGCGCCGGAGGCGAGGGCGCGGGTGATCTCGTGGGCGGGCTGGACGTCGGCGAGTCGGACGCTGTCGGGGGCGTTGCTCAGGAGGGCGAGGAGGCGGGCGGCGGTGCCGGTGGCGGAGACCTCGATGCCGTCGGCGTTCACGGCGAGGGTCTGGACGTCCCCCAGGCGCGCGAGTCCTTCGGCGAGGGCGGTGTGTCGGTCGGTGTCGTCCCCGGTGAGGCGCAGCCGGAAGGTCGACTCGTCCACGACCGACGCGACCACTCACCGAACCGTGACGCTCGCGTTGCCGGTCGTCGAGAACCGGCCCAGCTCACGGGCGAAGTCCTCCGCCGTACGCAGCCCGGTGACATCCGCGGGCAGCGCGAGCACATCACGCAGGGCGGCCGGCCGCCGCGACCGCTCCTCATGTGTCGTCCGCAGAAAGGCGCGGTACCCGGGCGTGATCCGGAACGCGTCGATCTCGGCGTCGCTGAGGGCGTCGTATCCGGTGTTCCGGTACGCGGCGTCGGTGATGCCGAACGCGTCGTCGAGCTGCCCGAGGGTGAGCAGGCGCAGCGCGTCGGGGTCGTCGGGGCGCCCGAACTCGGGCCGTTCCTCGGTCATGTCGCCGAACCCGCGCACGGCCGTCACCCCGAACGAGTGCCCCGCCCCGTCGGACCGTTCCTTGAACAGCCCGAGCAGCGGAATCTGCTGCTCGGTCTCCACGGCACGGGCCCGCTCGTGCCATTCGGTCGCGGCCTGCGCGATACGCGCGAACCCGACGCCCCCGACCGGCGCCTCCATGTGCGGGAAGGCCCGCGCGAAGATGTCGTCGCGCGTGTCGAGGTAGTTGGGCTCGAAGAAGGCGCCGCCGATGTAACTCTCGGCGGTACACAGTCCGACCCGCCCCATGGTCTTGGCGAGGGCCTTCTCGGCCGCCTTCCGGAACCGCGCCAACGCCCGGTCGGTCCCGGTGACCTCACCCGCGGGCGCGGGTGCGCTCGGGTGCTTCTCCTCGGCGCGCAGGCGCGCACTGAGGCTGTAGACCGCCGAGGCGCCGAAGCCGAGCGCGGTGGCGACGTGATGCGACGACGGCAGCTGCCCGCTCTCCGCCACGATCGAGACGCGCAGCCGCAGCCCGGTCTCGATGAGCCGCTGGTTCACGGCCGCGACGGAGAGGACGACGGGCAGCGGAGCGCGCGTGGAGGAGATCGCCCGGTCGGTGAGGACCGCGATGCCGCCCCCTTCCGCGGCGAACCGCTCGACGTCGTCGCAGAGCCGCTCCAGTGCCGCCCGGAGCGCGTCGGCGTTGGCGGTCTCGTCCCCGCCCACCGGCTCGTAGAGCATGTCGAACCGCTCCAGCGGAACGATCCGCTGGTCCCGCAGCCGCACCATGTCGAGGTGCCCCAACACGGGTGAGGAGACGACGAGTTGCCGCCCGCCGACGCTCCCCGTGCCATCGGGCTTGGGCCCGAGCGCGACCCGCATGCTCATGCCGTCGGCCTCGCGGATGCTGTCCAGCGGCGGGTTCGTCACCTGGGCGAAGCGCTGCGAGAAGTACTTCGCCATGCCGCCCTCGGTGTCGCTGAGCGCGTTGATGGCGTTGCCGTAGCCCATCGCCGAGATCCGCTCGGACCCGTTGGCGAGCATCGGGTCGAGCATGAACCGGAAGCTCTCCTGGTTCAGTGCGTATGCCACGTACCGCCCGGCGAGGGTGAGGTCGCCGTCGTAGCCGAGGGTGGTCGTGCCGCGGTAGTAGTCGGGGGCGGGCAGGTCGTCGAGGTTCACCCGGGCCGCGTCGAGGAGTTCGCTGTACGGGCGGCGTGCGGCGAGGGCGTCGAGCACCTCGCGGGTGCGCATCCGGCTGCCGGTGCGGTGGTCGACGACGAGCATGCCGCCGGCCTCGATACGGCCCCGGTGCACGACCTCGTCGTCGGGGAACGCGACCTGCCCGGCCTCCGACGCCACCATGAGGTACTCGGCGGTCTCGACGGTACGCAACGGGCGCAGGCCGAGCCGGTCGAGGCGGGCGCCGATGACGTCCCCGTCGCTGAAGATGACGGCGGCGGGCCCGTCGTTCTTCTCCTCGTAGAGGGAGAAGTACTCCAGCATGTCCCGGACGGCGACGGGCAGGGTGCGGTCGTTCTCCCAGGCGGGCGGCATGAGCGACACGACGGCCTCGACGAGGTCCAGTCCGTCGTCGAACACCCGGCTCTGGAGGGTCTGGTCGAGGCGGCTGGAGTCGGACTGCCCCGGCGGGCGGACGATGCTCCGGGTGCGGGCCCGCGCGAGCGCCTCGTCGGAGAGCCGGTTCTTGCGGTCGGTGTTGAGCTCGCCGTTGTGCGCCATGAGACGGAAGGGCTGCGCCATGGTGGGGTGCGGCTCGGTGTTGGTGGAGAACCGGGTGTGGAAGTACAGCGACCGGACGGAGTGGCGTGGATCGCCGAGATCGCGGAAGTACCCGACGATCTCCCCGGAGTTCAGCCGCCCCTTGAGCACCTGCGTGCGCGCGCTCAGCGACAGCGGGTACAGCCCGGCGTACGCCTCGTCGGCGTAGGCCACGGCCTCGACGGCGAGCAGCGCGCGGTTGGCGGCGGCGTCGACAGCGGCCCGCTCCCAGCCCTCCGGCGCCCGGAACACCCACTGCACGATGGGCAGTTGGCACTCCTCGGCGGCGGGCCGCGCGACGGAGTGATCCACGGGTACGTCACGCACGAGCAGCGTCTCGAAACCCTGCTCGGCGATACAGCGCCCGACCAGCTCCACGGCCCCGCCCCGCCGCACGGCGTCGGTCGGTACGAAGCAGTTGGCGACGCCGAAGTGTCCGGCGCGCAGTTCCTCGCCGGTGATCGCGCCGAAGAACTCCACCGACAGGTCGACGCTCACCCCCGCGCCGTCGCCGACGCCCTCGGCGGAGGCGCCGCCCCGGTGCGGGATGGCGCACAGCGCCTCGTCGCCCTTGCGGATGACGTCGTGGCTCGGTGTCCCGTCGAGGCGGGCGAGGAAGCCGACGCCGCAGTCGCTGTGGTCGCGGGCGGGGTCGTACAGGCCAACGGCGGTAGAGGTGGGGCGGTTCAAGTGCGGGTCCTCTGAGCGGTTCCGGCAGCGGTCCGGCCAGGCTGCGTCGGTGAAGCGCTCGCCGCGGGCGACCGGTGTGACGGCCGGGGCCCTGAGTGGTGCGAGTAGATATAGTAAGGCTTACCTAACTTCTACTGCAAGTGTGCGACCTGCACTTATCTGCTCGCCGTGCAGGGCGAAGGCACGCACGATACCGGCCGTCGCCGAGACGCGGGACGCCGCGCGGATGACCAGGTAGCCGACCATTCCGCCAAGGGTGTTGGCGATGAGGTCGTTGACGTCCACCGGGCCTTGCGTGACGGCGCCTGCGGCTTCCTCCTCAAGGACTCCGGCCCCGCGCTGCTTGTCGAGGCGATCAGGGCGGCGGCCTCCGGAGACGCCCTGGTCAGCCCGTCCATCACGCTGCGCCTCCTGCGCGGGCTGTCCGGCGCCGCCTCGCCCGGATCCCGCGAACCCCGGCCCACCGAACTGTCGGCACGCGAGACGGACGTCGTACGGCTCGTGGCCAAGGGCTCCACCAACGCGGAGATCGCCGCCCGACTGTCCATCTCGGTGGGCACGGTGAAGACCCACCTCAGTAACGTGCAGACCAAGCTCGCCGCCCGAAACCGCGTCGAGATCGCCGCCTGGGCCTGGGAGAGCGGCCTCGTCGACCAGCGCTGACAAGGCGAAGACCGGTACGGCAGAGGTCCTCGCCGCCTGCCCGCGGGACTATCCCGCCCCCGTGGTGGCCAGCCGCCAGATCTCGGCCACGGTCTCCTCCGCGGTGTCGACCGGCGCCGGATCGTTCGGCAGCTGAGCGGGCACGGTCGTGTTCTTCTTCTCGCCGGGCCGGTCGGCGAAGAGTGCGACCGTCAGGGCGAGCCGGGAGTCCAGCGCGGTGGACCACACGGTCCGGCGGGTGGTCCCGCCGCCCGCGCCGGCCGTGAAGAAGGCCTGCGCGGCGGTCCGGGCCGTGGGGGCCGTCGGCGGCACCTCCTTCTTGTACATCCTCGCGTCGTCGTACGCCTCGTATGCCCCGGCCCTCTTGGACTGCTCCGCGCTCTTGTACATCTGGGCGTTCACCATGAACGCAGCCCCTTCGTCCAGCGCGCGTTGTGTCTCGGGGCGTGCGGAGTAGACCTGGCGCCCGTCCCGGGTGATCTTCGTGACCGTGTACGGGGCCGCGTACACACCGCTTGCCGCCACGGTCGCGTACGCCGAGGTCAGCTTCAGCGGGGTGGGCGCGGCGGTCTTCGGCAGGTCGGCCAGCGGGGCGCCGAACAGGACCTTGCCGAAGGGCTCCAGCGCCGTACCCGCCTCCACCGCGCCGCGCATCGCGTCGTTGAACGGCTGCCGGGCGTAGTCCGACCCCCCGTACAGCAGCCGCACCGCCCCGTCCCCGGGCTCGATCGCCACGACGGCGGTGTGCAGCCGGGTGCCCTTGCGGCCCTTGAGGTCCTTCACCAGTTCGGTGGTGGCGTCCTGGAGCGCCAGGTCGAAGGTGGTGTGCACGGTGTAGCCGCCGCGCGCCAACTGGTCCTCGGTGATGCCGAGCCGGTCGGCGGCCTCCTTCGCGGCCGCGTCGATCATGTACTGCCGTTGTCCCTCGGTCGTACCCGGCGGATAGAAACGGAACGCCGGAAAGGCGGCCTCGGCGCGCTGCTTCGCCGTGATGCTGCCGCTCGCCGCCATCGCGTCGAGCACCCACTCCCAGCGGTCCTTGAGCTTCGCGGTCACCTTGGGGTCGGAGCCCGCCTTCTCGTAGTACGAGGGGATGTTGACGATCGATGCCAGCGCGGCGCCCTGGGAGACGGTCAGGTTCCGGGTGTCCACGCCGAAGTAGTTGCGCGCGGCCGCCTGGATGCCGGCGGAACCCCGGCCGAAGTACACCGTGTTGAGATAGCCCGCCAGGATCTCGTCCTTGGAGCGGGTGCGGTCGAGCTTGATGGCGATCAGCGCCTCGCGTGCCTTGCGCGACAGCGACTGCTCCGGGCTCAGCAGCGCGTTCTTCACGTACTGCTGGGTGATGGTGGAGCCGCCCTGCCGCTCACCGCCGGTCAGCGAGGCCAGCACCGCGCGGGCGATGGCGCGCGGTGAGACCCCGTCGTCCGTGCGGAAGGAACGGTTCTCGGCCGCGATCAACGCGTCCTGCACATACCGCGGGACTTGCGAGAGGGACACCTCCTGGCGGTCGACGGGTCCGCGTCGGCCCAGGTAGGAGCCCTGGTCGTCGATGAAGACCGTGCTCTGCGTGACGGTCTCCGGGTGCGGCTCGGGGATGCCCGTCAGCTGGTACGCGACGACCGCGGCCGTGCACAGCACCGCGATCAGTCCCAGGAAGGCGCCGACCAGCCAGCGCAGCAGACGGCCCCGGTTACGGCGGAGACGCAGCGGGATGCGCAGGTGGAGGCGGTGCGCGCCCGCCGCGCGTTGCGAACCCCGGGCCGGGGCGGGCGGTTCCCGACCGGCAGATGATTCGTGCACGGGAGGCCTTTCAGTGGTGGCGGGCGCCACCGGTGGGGGGTGATTCCTGGGCATCGGGCGCTTCACCCGTCGGCGCCGGACCGTGCGACGACCTTGCCGGCCGCGTCGTACACCGTGACCGTCGGACCGCCGCCCTCGCCGTAGCTCGCCTTCAGTTCCGCCACCGACATCGGTGCCCGCGCGTACCAGACGCCCCAGCCCGGGCTGCCCGCCAGCGTGAGGACACTGCCGGTGATCCTGCTGTCGTCGACGGTGACCTCGACCAGGGCCGGGTCGGCGGAGAGGCCGTGGTAGACGCCCGACAGGAAGTACGCGCTGTCCACCGGCTCCGGCTGAGCGGTCACACCGGGTTTCCCGCCCCCGGCGCCGTCCTCGGTCAGGCCGCGGAACCGGTTGGGCAGTTGCGGTGTCGACCAGTGCCTGCCGTCGGCGGTCAGCCAGACCTGCACCCCCGGCACGGCGTCCACCCGCTCGCCGGGCGCGACGATCCGGACGGGGCTCGACGCCATGCCGACGACCGTGGCGCCCGACTCGTCCGCGCCGCCGTCGCCCATGATCCGGTCGGTCGCGAACACGGCCGCGGGGGCGAGCAGCAGGGTGCAGACGGCCGCGACCGCGGCGGCACGGCGGCGGCGCAGGGTCCGGCCCCGCTGCTGCATCGCACCGAGCGGTGCGGCGGACGGGACGACGCCGTCGGCTGCCTCGGCGAAGAGCCCGCGCAGTCGCTCCGCGTCGCCCCCGCAGCGAGCCAGTCCGCGCCGGGCCCGGCTTCTGACCGCGCAGGCCGAGCAGCCGAGCAGCTGCGCGGTCTCCGTCTCGCTCAGGCCCTCCCAGTGCAGCATCACGAGCACCGCCCGCTGTCGTGCGGACAGGGCCCTCAACTCCTCGTGGGGCGGGGTCCTGCGGCGGCGTGCCCGGCGCAGATGCTCCTTGACGAGGGACCGCCGTACATAGAAGTCCACGTCGTCCCGCGGTATCCGGCGCCACCGCGCACACACCCCCACCAGCGCCTTCCGCAGCAGTTCCGGCGCCTCGCGGGGGTCGCCGGCGAGCAGGTGCGCGGTGGTGACCAGCCGGGGCCAGCCCGTCTGCGCGTATGCGGCGAAGTCATCGTGGGGGTGCGGCACTTCGGTGGTCCTCCGGTACGGCTGCGGGTGGGGGCGGACATACGAGAGCTGACCGATGGATCCCGGAACTCGAGTTCATCGTCTTTCCTGTGGGGTGTGTTTCGATGTACGCGACCTATGGGACCTGTACGCACCGCTGGGGTGCCCGGGTTGCACGGGAATCCAAAACTCCGGTGAGGGCATGACCGAGGACGAGTTCGACGCTTTCTACGCGGCCACGTTTCCCCGTCTGACCGGCCAGCTCTCCGCGTTCACCGGGGACCGCGAGGAGGCGCAGGAAGTGGTCCAGGAAGCGTTCGTACGGGCCTGGGACCGGCGCGGGAGCTTTCTCGCGGACGAGGCGCCCGAGGCGTGGATACGCACGGTGGCCATGCGCCTGGCGGTCAGCCGCTGGCGCCGGGCCAAGCGCTGGCTGGAACTGGTGCGCCGTACTCCGCCACCCGAGTTCACACCGGGACCCGGCCCCGATCGCACGGCGCTCGTCGCCGCGCTGCGCCAACTGCCCAAGGCGCAGCGGATGGCGATCGTCCTGCACCATCTGTGTGACTTGACCGTCGAGCAGGTAGCCTCCGAGACCGGTGCGCCCGTGGGGACGGTCAAGGCCCGGTTGTCCCGGGGTCGGGCGGCGCTGGCGAAGCATCTGGCGGTCGACGAAGAGGCCGAGGCGCACGGTCCGGTCCGAAAGGAGAGCGGCCGTGTCGGATGAACCCTCCACGCAACGCTCCGCCGAACTCTCCACCGCACTGCGCGAGTTCGCCACCGAGCACGAGACTCCTGCGGTCCTCACCGGCGCCGAGGTCCGCGGCCGTGCCGTGCGCCGGGCACGCCGCCGCAGGGCAGGCACCCTGGCCGCGGGTGCGGCGGCCCTCGCGCTGGTGGCCCTCGCACTGAACCTGGACTCCTCGGAGGAGGGGACCCAGAGCCGGCTTCCGGCCGCCACGCCCGCCGTCCCGTCGCCCCCTTCACCCCCTGTCACCTCCGGTGCGGAGTCACCCGCCCGGCCCGTCGCCGGCACGATCGACATCTCGCGGCGCACCCTGACCGTCGGGTCCCGGGTCATGCCGATCACCTCGGGCCTCGCCGACAGCCGCAGGTTCGCGGGGCCGTTGAGCGTGTTCAAGCGGTACGACATGAAGGCGCTGGCCGTCGCCGACCCGACCGCCGGAGCCCGCGAGAGCGCGGAGATCTCGCTCGCCGTCGAACTGCGCGACGCCAACGACGAGCCGGTCTTCGTCGGCCTCCCCCTCGCCTACGGCAAGGTCGACACCACGTACGGCACCAAGGGCGGCTGGATCGGCCTGGACCAGGCCGACGCGAAGTGGCTCTACACCAGCATGAAGATCGGCAGCCTCCTCTCGGTCACCGACTCGGGGTCCTGAACCCGGCGCCGGGACCGGATTCCTCGTGCACGGCTATGGGAAGTTTTGGGGTGCATCGTTACCCTCCGGCCATGATTCCCACGGTGGTTTGGGGCACAGGCAACGTCGGGCGTGCGGCCATCCGGGCCGTCACGGCGCACCCGCTGCTCAGCCTGGTGGCCGTGCTGGTGTCCAGTCCCGCCAAGGTCGGCAAGGACGCGGGCGAACTCGGCGGACTCGACCGGCGCCTCGGGGTGACGGCGACGGACGACGTGGACGGGGTTCTCTCCCGGGCCCCCCGCGCGGTCGTGTACGCGGCGTCCGGTGACGTGCGCCCGGACGGCGCCATCGAGGACATCGGCCGGGCGGTCCGGGCCGGCGCGGTGGTCGTCACACCGTCCGTGTACGGCATGTACGACTGCACGAACGCGCCGCCCGAGATCCGCGACGTACTGCTCGAATCCGTCCGGGCCGGGGGCGGTTCGCTGTTCGTGTCGGGTGTGGACCCGGGTTGGGCCAACGACGTGCTCCCGCTGCTGGTCAGCGGGCTGGGCTCCGACATCGACGCCGTCCGCTGCCAGGAGGTCTTCGACTACTCGACCTACGACCAGGAGGAAGCCGTTCGCCACCTGATCGGTATGGGGCATCCGCTGGACTACCAGCCGCTGATGATCGCCGAGGGCATTCCGACGATGATCTGGGGTGGACAGCTGCGGATGATGGCACGGGCCCTGGGCGCCGAACTGGACCGCATCGAGGAGACCTTGGAACGTCGTCCGCTCGAAACGTCCGTCGTCACCGCCACGATGGGGGAGTTCGCGGCCGGTACCCAGGGAGCGGTGCGCTTCGAGGTGCAGGGCATCGTGGCGGGTGAGCCCCGCATCGTCATCGAGCACATCACCCGCATTCACGCCGGCTGCGCCCCGGACTGGCCGGTACCGCCCGACGGCGGGGCGGGCGCGCATCGCGTGATCATCGAAGGGCGCCCCCGCATAGAGGTCACGGTCGAGGCCACGGACGAGGGAGAGAACAGGGCCGCCGGCGGCAACGCCACGGCGGTCGGCCGGCTGGTGAACGCGATCGACTGGCTCGTCGAGGCCGAACCGGGTCTCTACGACGCACTCGACGTCCCGCTGCGCCCCGCGGTGGGCAGACTGGGAAAGAAGTGATCATGCAGGTCGACATTCCCCAGGGCGCCGAGCCCATCCCGTACGTCTGGGCCGACCTGGTACCCAGGATCGGCCAGGCCGCCAGCAACTTCTCCCTGGCCGTCTATGAGTACTCGACCCTCGGACTGCGCGAGTTCGAGGCCGCCCGGCTGCGCATCGCCCAGATCAACGGGTGTCTGTTCTGCCTCGACTGGCGCACCGAACGCGACGGGGAGAAGGTCGAGGCGGGCTTCCTCGACGCGGTCACCCAGTGGCGTACGACGGACACCTTCGACGAACGGACCCGGCTCGCCGCCGAGTACGCGGAGCGCTACGCGGTCGACCACCACAACCTCGACGACGAGTTCTGGGACCGGATGAAGGCGCACTACAGCCAGGCGGAGATCGTGGAGTTGAGCATGAGCATCGGCTCCTGGCTGGCGTTCGGCCGGCTCAACCATGTGCTGGGTCTCGACAGCGTCTGCGTGCTGCCCTCGGCCCAGGGTTCGTGAGGCGTTCAGGGTTGCGGGCCGGGGCACTTCGGCCACGGCCCACAGGTGTCCGTACGGCGCCCGCACGGGAGGCGGGAACGGTCAGAGGTCCTCGGCGATGATCTTCTCGATGTTGCGCTCGGCGAGCGCGGTGATGGTCACGAAGGGATTGACGGTGGTGTTGCCGGGAATCAGCGCACCGTCCATCACATACAGCCCCGAATGGCCGCGCAGGCGGCCGTAGTTGTCAGTGGCCTTGTCGAGGACCGCACCACCGAGCGGGTGGTACGTGAGATGGTCGCCCCAGATCTTGTAGGCGCCGAAGAGGTCCGTGCGGTAGATGGTGCCCTCGGTGGCGTTGATCTTGTCGAAGATCGTTTTCGCCATGGTGATCGACGGCTGCTTCCACGCGGTCTGCCAGTCCAGTTCCACCTTCCCCGCCGCCGCGTTCCAGGTGAACCGGCCGCGGTGGGGGTTGTTGGTGATCGACAGATAGAACGACGCCCACGTCTCGATGCCGGTCGGCAGCGGCGCCACCTCGGCGAACGCGCCGCCCGCGGTCCAGTTGTCGATGCCCGCCGTCGGGATGGACGACTGGAGCGCACCGGTCGGGTCCCACAGGTGGTTGGCCCGGCCGCACATGACGTTGCCGTTCTCGCCCCACCCCGTACCGATCTCGTTGTTGAGGCCGGGCAGCGCACCCGTCGCCTTCAGCCGGACCAGCAGCTTGCTGGTGCCGACGCTGCCCGCGGCGAAGAACACCCGCCCGGCCAGTACGGTCTTGGTGGCGGTGACGGCCCCGCTCGTGTCGAGCTGCTCCATGGTCACGGAGTAGCCGCCGGTGGCGGGCGTCACCGAAGTGACCCTGTGCAGCGGTGAGATGGTGACCCGGCCGGTCGCGCGGGCCTGCGCGAGGTAGGTCTTCGGCAAGGACTTCTTGCCGTGGTTGTTGCCGTAGAGGATCTCGCCGGCCAGGGCCGATCTGGTCGCCGCTCCCGTTGCCTCCCGTTTCATGTAGTCCCAGTCGTAGACGTTGGGCACGAACAGGAAGGGGAAGCCGGACCGTCCCGCGTGTTTGCGGCCGACGCGCGCGTACTGATAGCACTCCGTCGTCTCGAACCAGGCCGGGTCGATCGTGCTGACGCCGAGGGTGCTGTTGGCCCGCGGGTAGTACACGTCGTACATCTCGTCGGCGTCGACCGACGGAAGCACTCCGGAGAAACGGGAGCGCTGCGGTGTCACCGCCATACCGCCGTTGACCAGGGAGCCGCCCCCGACGCCCCGCCCCTGGTACACCACGATGCCGCCCATCTCCTCGGCGTCCAGGATGCCCGTGTACCGCGGTACGTCCTTGTCGAGCGGGAAGCCGAGGAAGTTGCTCAGCGGCTGTTTGGTCCGGGTGCGGAGCCAGAACGACCGGTGGTCGGGCGTGGTGGTGTTGGCGAAGACCTTGCCGTCCGTTCCCGGGGTGTCCCAGGCCATGCCCATCTCCACCATGTGCACGTCCACGCCGGCCTGCGCGAGCCGCAGTGCGGTGACGGAACCCCCGTATCCGCTGCCTATCACGAGTGCGGCGACCTGTGCGCCGGGTTCGATCAGGGCGGCCTCACGGGGGAGCGCGGAGGCGCCCGGGATGTCGAATGCGCCCAGAGCCGAGGCGCCAAGAATAGAACTAGTTCCTCCAATGAATCGACGTCGGGACAGACTTCTCCCTTGCAGCATACGGTCGGGTTTGGCGTCCATGTAGATCTCCTTCCTGTTTTCCAATCGGAACGAGTTCTACTAAGGAGCGTGAAATAAGTCATGAGAAACCTACGGGTAACATGAGCGTTACTTCCGGGTTTTCGGCATCAGGAATCCACGATTGACCCACCGCCCCCTTCGGCAACAATTCAAACCGGTGAATCAGATCCCGCTGTGTCACAGGCGCGTGACGGCAGCGTCTTGGACGTGAGACGGCATGAACCCGCGGTCATGAGCGGTCGTCTTGGTGATCGTCAACGCGCGGTACCGATCAACCGGTGCCCCGCAACCGTCACCTTGGAAGGGGAATCCCCCATGAACCGTCGTCTGCGCACCGCCCTCTCCGTCACCGCCGTGTTCGGCGCGGGCCTGCTGATGACCGCGTGCGGGGGCGGTGACAAGTCGTCGGCGTCGGACTCCTCGGGGGCGACCGCCCAGGCGAGCACGACGGCGCCCAGCGGGGGCGAAGGTGGCGACAAGAACATCGCAAGCACCGGTTCCGGCACGTCGACGTCCTCCGGTACGCCGAAGTCCTCAGGCGGCGGGGCCGCGGGAAGCGACTCGTCGGACAAGTCCGGTACGGACACCGGCGACACGGCCGGGGACAAGAGCGGCTACGGACAGACCTGCGGCACCAACGACATCTCCTGGAGCGTGAGTTCCGAGACCCAGGCGGGCGGCTACTACCTGATCAAGGCCAAGGCCAAGTCCGGCATCACCTGCGTCCTGCCCGCCGCGCTGCCGGTCGTGGCCTTCGGATCGGACGGCACGGCCGCCGAGCCCTCGGAGCAGTCCGCGGGCCAGGACATCACGCTGCACGACTCAGTCACCGCCTACGCCGGTGTGAACCCCAAGACCACCAAGGAGAACGGCGGCAAGGAGCTGGACAGCCTCATCGTCTCCGTCTCCGACGCCGACCCGAACCCGGTGTCCCTGAACGTCGGTTCGTTCCTCGTCGACAAGCCGATCGTCACCAGCTGGCACACCTCCGCCGCCGATGCCGTTCCCTTCGCGAACTGAGGTGCACCGAGCCCGGCGTGCCGGCGGTCTCCTCTATCATGTTCGGCGCACAGGGCGAGCGCGCACGCCGGGAACCGTCCGGTCACCCGAGCCGACCGCCCCTTCCGGTCGGTCGCGGCGCCCCGGCCGCTGCCGTAGGGGAGGAGTCGCGATGAGGCCGGCCTGGCAGCGGTTGGACGTCACGGTCCGGGATCTGCCGCTGGGGCTGCTGATCTTCGTCGGGGCGCTCATCCCGTCGTTCGAGAATCACGGGACGGACCTGGGCGGCGTGCCGGCCCGCCCTTTCGACGCGCTGGCCGTTCTGGCCGTCGCGCTCCAGTGCCTCCCGCTCGCCGTGCGCCGGCGGTGGCCCGCCGTCTGTCTCACGCTGGTGTCGCTCGGCTTCGCCGCCGACCAGCTCCGCGGCTACCACTCGTTCGCCGGCACCGCGGTGGCCGTCGCGCTGATGAGCGCAGGGGCTCATCTGGAGCGGCACCGGCGCGCCACCGTGCTGGTCCTCTCCGTGGCGTACGTGCCGCTGGCGGTCGCGCTCCACCGGCTCGGTTCGGGCGCCGAGTCGCCGGCCGAGTTCGTGCTGTACTACCTGGCGCTGGCCCTCCCATGGGGCATGGGCGCCTGGCTGCGCTACACCCGCGCTCTGGAGGCCGAGCGCCGCCGCCGGGTCGCCGAGGACACCCGCGCCGCCGAACGCACCCGGATCGCCCGCGAGTTGCACGACGTGGTGACCCACCACGTGACCGCGATGGTCGTACAGGCCGAGGCGGCGCGTTATCTGACGGCCGCGCCCGACCGCCTCGATCAGGCGCTGACCGCGGTGACCGACACCGGACGGGAGGCCATCACCGACCTGCGGCACCTGCTGGATCTGCTCAACCCCGACCACGGTGTCGAGGCCGGGACGCCGACGGCCGGCGGGCTGCGCACGCTCGTTGAGCAGACCCGCCGGGCCGGGCAGCCGGTGGAGTTCACGGAGGAGGGCACCCCGGAGATGTCGACCGGCAGTGCCGGCCTGGTGGCCTACCGGGTCGTGCAGGAAGCCCTGACGAACGCCCTCAAGTACGCTCACGGCAGCCGGACCTCGGTGCAAGTGCAGCACGGCGCAAGGGAGATCACCGTGGAGGTCAGCACGGACGGCTCCGGCTCCCGGACCGCGTCCCCGGGCGGGAGCGGACGGGGCCTGGCCGGTCTGCACGAACGGGTCGACGTGCTGGGCGGCGACTTCAGCGCGGGTGCGCTGACGGACGGCGGCTTCGTCGTCCGGGCCCGGATACCTGCCGGGAGCCCGGCGTGAGCGAGCCGCTGAGGGTCCTCGTCTGCGACGATCAGGTGCTGATCCGCACCGGACTGGTGACGATCATCGACGCCCAGCCCGACCTGGAGGTGGCGGGCGAGTGCGGGGACGGACGGGCCGCTGTCGAACTCGCCGCCCGAGTCCACCCGGACGTCGTGGTGATGGACGTACGCATGCCCGTGCTGGACGGCATCGAGGCCACCCGCCGACTGGCCGGCGCCGGGGTGCCGCATCCGGCCAAGGTGCTCGTGGTGACCACGTTCAACCTGGACGAGTACGTCTACGAGGCGCTGCGCGCGGGAGCGAGCGGGTTTCTGCTCAAGGACGCACCGCCGGCCCAACTGCTCCACGGCATCCGCACCGTGGGCGCGGGCGCGGCCCTGCTGGACCCCGAAGTGACCCGGCAGCTCGTGGGCAAGTACGCCGCCCGCATCCGGCCCGCCGAGAGCACCCCGCGCGACGTTCCGCTGACCCCGCGCGAGCGGGAGGTCCTGCACCTGATCGCGGAGGGCCTGTCCAACAGCGAGATCGCCGCGGCCCTGGTGATCAGCCATGAGACCGTCAAGACCTTCGTCTCCCGCATCCTCGCCAAACTCGATCTCCGCGACCGCGTCCAGGCCGTCGTCTACGCCTACCGCCACGGCCTGGTGACCTGACCCGCCACACGAACTCCCGTGAGGGGCCTACTGCTTGTCCGCCGCCTGCGAGGTGACGCGCTCGATCGCCCGGACGGCGACCTCGGGCTGATCGACGTAGATGTAGTGCCCGCTCTTCTGGGCGGTGCTCAGCCGGCTGCGGCTGGAGACCGCGAGCCACTGGCGCTGGCCCTCGGTCCACGCCCGCTCCAGGCCCGGCCCGTAGTCGGGCACCTGCGCGAGGTACTGCTGCCCGTGTTGGATCACCTCCACCGGGATGTCCCCGGCGGAACGGACCTTCCCGTCCGGAACCATGAGCAGCTCCGGCTTCCCGCCCTTCAGGATCGCGAGGGTCTGCTCCCGCAGTTCGACCGCCGGGCCGGTGGCGGACCGGGGGATCCCCTTGTTGAGATCGGCGCTCTGCGTCGGCGAGGTGGCGTCCATCAGGACCAGCCCCTTGACCTTGTCCTGGTGGTCGGGGGCGTACCGGGCGGCGATCAGCCCGCCCAGCGAATGCCCGGCCAGGACGACCGGACCGTCCCCGGCGGCACGTTCGATCACCGCGGTCAGCACCTCTCCGGTGCTCTTCAACGTCTGGGGCCCATCGGGCTGATCGCTGGCGCCTTCGCCGAGCCGGTCGTAGGAACAGACCCGGTTCTTCTTGCTCAGAGTCGCCTGTATCCCGGCCATCTTCTCCAGCCCGTCGCCGCCCCCGGCCACGAGGACGACGACCGGCGTGCCGTCCGCCGCGTCGCCGGAACAGGACACGTTCACCGACCGGCCGTCGACCGCGATCTTCTTGGTGCCGGTGAGCAAGTCCGCGTCGGCCTTCGTCGATTCCTCGCAGCCGACGAGCCCCAGGCCGGAGACGGCGCAGGCCAGTGTGACGACGGCAGCGGGCAGCCTGCCATTGATCATGATTGCTCCCGGTAAGAGAAGTGCACGAGGAAAGAGGGGAATCCGTACCGAAGGGATGGATTCCGGGTCCACGGCCGGAGCGCCGCGGCCGAATCAAAAGCTACGGATCAGACGGCACGGAAGCGTCACCCCGGAGTGGACACCTGCGCGTAGCTCGCACGGGGGAGCCGGACCGGCGAAAGTATTTCGTAACCGGGGCATTTCCCGTCCTTGTCCCGCCCGTGAATTCCGTGTCAGTGTCCCGGCCAGCAGGCAGGCCGTCGGAAGCGAGGCATCCGAAAGCCTTTCGTACGGGTCTCCGATCTGCCTGGCCACCGACGGCATGTGGAAAGAAGAGGGGCAGACCATGCGGAGAATCCCGGTGGACGGAACTCGCGGAAATCTCGGCAGTCCGAGAGTTCGACGCGTCGTCGCGTCCGCCATCACCCTGACGGCGGCCATGGGCCTTGCCGCGTGCGGGACTTCGGGACCGTCCGGATCGTCCGGGGGTACGTCCGCGAAGGGCCTCACGATGTGGGCGCTGAACGACCAGACGATCCTCAAGGAGTCCGTCGACGCCTACAACAAGGACCACCCCGACGAGCAGATCACCCTGCGGCTGTTCGCGAACGACGACTACAAGCAGAAGCTGCGCGTCGCCTTCGGTGCGAACCAGGCCCCGGACATCTTCTTCAGCTGGGGCGGCGGTGCCCTCGACGACTACGTCAAGGCCGGCAAGGTCGACGATCTGACGGCGGCCGACGCGAACACGGACCGGTTCACCCCGAGCGTGATGCAGAGCGCCACCTTCGACGGCAAGGTCTACGGCGTGCCCGCCAACGGCCTCGCTCCGGTCGTCCTCTACTACAACAAGAAGGTGCTGTCCGACGCGGGCGTCGAGCCGCCGAAGACGTACACCGACCTGCTGGCCGCCGTGAAGAAGCTGAAGGGCGAGGGCGTCACGCCGCTCTCCCTCGCGGCGAACTCCAAGTGGCCGACCCTGATGTACCTGGAGTACCTGCTCGATCGGCAGGGCGGCGCCGAGGTGTTCTCGAAGATCGCCTCCGGTGACACATCGGCGTGGAAGGACCCGTCGGTCACCAAGGCCAACCAGTACCTCCAGGACCTGGCCAAGGCCGGGGCCTTCGGGGACAACGCCTCCTCCGTCAACTACGACCAGGGCGCCTCCACGGCCCTGCTCTACACGGGCAAGGCGGCGATGGAGGTCATGGGCACCTGGGAGTACGCCAACATCGCCAAGGCCGACCCCGACTTCCTGGAGAAGGACCTCGGCTACACCGCCTTCCCGTCGCTGTCCGGCGGCGCCGGCGACCCGGACGGCATCGTCGGCAACCCCTCGAACTTCCTGTCGCTGAACGCCTCGACCAAGCACAGGTCCGCGGCCCTCACCTACTTCAAGGACTACGTCCTGAACGCCTCCCAGATCGACGCCTATCTCGCCGCCGGCAGCGTGCCGCCGGTCAAGGGCCTGGAGTCGAAGCTGGCGGCGGTGAAGTCGTCGTCCGACAAGGCGTGGCTGACCTTCGTCTACGACCTGGTGGAGAAGTCGCCGAGCTTCCAGCTCTCCTGGGACCAGGCACTGCCGTCCGACCAGGCGGACCCGCTGCTGACCAACACCGACAAGTCGTTCCTGGGCCAGATCCCGCCCGCGGACTTCGGGACGAACATGAGCAAGGCGGGGTCGTGACGATCACCGCCACCCCTGCGCGCCGGAGAGGAGGCAGCGGCCTCCTCATGGCCGCCCCGGCCCTGATCCTCTTCGGCCTGTTCGGTCTCGTCCCCCTGGTCGGTGTGGCGGCGCTCAGCGTCGCCCGCTGGGACGGCCTGGGCTCCGTCAGCTGGGCGGGCCTCACCAACTGGACGTCCGTCCTGACCGACGGCGCCACCTGGCAGTCGCTGTGGCTCACCGTCAAGGTCATGGTGGTCAGCTGGCTGGTGCAGACACCGATAGCCCTGGCGCTCGGCCTGTTCCAGGCGCCCAGGGGGAAGCTGCGCGCACTGTTCGCCGTGCTGTTCTTCCTGCCGCTGCTGCTGTCGGCCGTGGCGATCGGCCTGACCTGGCAGGCGCTGCTCGACCCGTCCTTCGGCATCGGCGCCACCCCCGGTATGCACTGGTTCGCCAAGCCGCTGCTCGGCTCGCCCGAACTCGCCCTGTACACGGTGATCTTCGTGATCGCCTGGCAGTTCGTGCCGTTCCACGCCCTGCTCTACCAAGCGGGGATACGGCAGATCCCGACCGCCCTGTACGAGGCCGCCGCCCTCGACGGCGCCGGGCCCGTGACCCGCTTCCTGCACATCACGCTGCCGCAGCTGAAGTACACGCTGGTCACGTCGAGCACACTCATGCTGGTCGGCTCGCTGACCTACTTCGACCTGATCTTCGTCCTGTCCGGCGGCACCGGCGGCCCCGGCACCGCCACCCGCGTCCTGCCCCTCTCCATGTACATCACCGGTTTCCAGGCCCACGACATGGGCCGGGCCAGCGCGGTGGCCACCCTCCTCGTGGTCCTCGGCCTCGGCCTGTCGCTGCTGACCACCCGCCTGTCCGGCTTCACCCGGATGGACAGCCGGCAGGAGGGCATGTGAGCACCACCGTGACCAAGACCCGTACCGCCACCGGGCGGCGGGAGACCGTCCCCACCCGGAGGGCGGTGACACCGGGGCCCGTCCGCCGGAACCCCGTACCGGGGATCCTCCGCCGCACCCTCACCACTGGCGCCGCGCTCCTCTGGACGGCGATCGTCGTCGTCCCCATCTACTGGCTCGTCGTCACCAGCCTCCGCAGCCAGGCCGACTTCACCGCCGACAGCCCGCTCGCCCTGCCCGGCCATCCGACGCTGGACAGCTACCGGGCCGTCCTGGACGGCGACTTCACCACCTACCTCCTCAACAGCGTCGTCGTCACCGCGGGCACGGTCGTCATCGCCGTCGCCGTCGCGTTGATGGCCGCGTTCTCGATCGTCCGCAACGCCGGCAGCCGCTTCTCCCGGATGTCGTTCCGGCTGTTCCTGCTGGGTCTGGCGATCCCGTTGCAGGCCGTGATCATCCCTGTGTACCTGCTGATCATCCGGATGCATCTCTACGACAGCCTGCTCGCGATCGTGCTGCCCTCGGCGGCGTTCGCGCTGCCGATCACCGTGATGATCCTGGTGAGCTTCCTGCGGGACGTGCCCCGTTCGCTGTTCGAGGCGATGATCGTCGACGGCGCCGGCGACTGGCGCATGCTCTGGTCGCTCGCCGCGCCACTGGCCCGCCCGGCGCTGATGACGGTCGCCGTCTACGACGGACTCCAGGTCTGGAACGGCTTCCTCTTCCCGCTGATCCTCACCCAGAGCGGCGACAAGGCCGTACTGCCCCTGGCACTGACCCTGTTCCGCGGCCAGTTCGGCATCAACGTCCCGGCCACCATGGCCGCCGTGGTGCTCTCCACCCTGCCGATGCTGGCCCTGTTCATCCTGGCCCGCCGTCAGCTCGTCGCCGGTCTCACCGCCGGTTTCTCCAAGTAGCCCCCACCACCGGGCAGTTCGCACCGTCACACGGCCGGGCCATGCGCCCGGCCCCGTCGGCGTGCCCGCGCAACACCGAGGAGTCGTGAATGACGACCACCATGCCCGACCACGGAGGCATCCCCCAGGAGGAGAGCGACCGCCCCTGGGCCGACCCCGCCCTGTCCGTCGCCGAACGCGTCGAAGCGCTGCTCTCCCGGCTCACCCTGCCGGAGAAGGTCGCGCAACTCAGCAGCACCTGGGAGGACATCGAGGCCGACGGTCCCGAAGTTGCCCCGGGCAGCAACCACTTCGGCCGCGTCGGCGACCTCGACGAGACCGCCCGGCACGGTCTGGGCCAGCTCACCAGGCCCTACGGCACCCTGCCCCGGCCCGCCCTGGAGCACGCCCGCCTCCTTGCCGGGCACCAACAACAGGTGGTGGCGCAGAGCAGGTTCGGCATCCCGGCCATGGCTCACGACGAGTGCCTCACCGGCTTCACCGCCTACGGCGCCACCATCTACCCCACCTCGCTCGCCATGGCGGCCACCTTCGACCCCGCCCTGATCCGCAGGGTGGGCGAGGCCATCGGCTCCGACATGGCCGAGGCGGGCGTCCACCAGGGGCTCGCCCCGGTCGTCGACGTGATCCGCGACTACCGCTGGGGCCGCTGCGAGGAGACCTACGGCGAGGACCCGTACCTGGTCGGAGAGATGGGCGAGGCGTACGTCACCGGCCTTCAGAGCGCCGGGGTGTACGCCACCCTCAAGCACTTCGCCGGATACTCCGCCTCCATGGGCGGCCGCAACCACGCCCCCGTGCACGCCGGCCCGCGCGAACTCCACGACGTCATCCTGCCGCCCTTCGAGCGGCTCGTCTCCGCGGGTGTGCGGTCGGTCATGAACTCGTACGCCGAGATCGACGGCGAGGCGCCCGCCGCGAGCCGCCGCCTGCTGACCGAAGTCCTGCGCGAGCAATGGGGTTTCGAGGGCACCGTCGTCTCCGACTACTGGTCCCTGCCCTTCCTGGTCAACTCCCACCGGGTGGCCGCCGACCTGCCCGACGCCGGGGCCCTCGCCCTGCATGCCGGCCTGGACGTCGAACTGCCCGACCAGCGCGGCTACGGCGACGCCCTCGTGAACGCCGTCGAACAGGGCGCGGTGGACGAAGACCTGATCGACCGGGCGGTCCGCCGGGTGCTGCGGCAGAAAACCGAACTCGGGCTCCTCGACAGGGACTTCGACCCGCGGCCCCCCGCCCTGCTCGCGGGCGAACTCGACCTGGACAAGCCGGCGAACCGCGCGCTCGCCCTCACAGTGGCCCGGTCGAGCGCCGTCCTGCTGTCCAACGACGGCACCCTGCCACTCTCGCCCGGCGGCCGGATCGCGCTGATCGGCCCGTGCGCCGACGACGTACGCACCATGTTCGGCTGCTACAGCTTCCCCAACCACGTTCTCGCCGAGCGCGACGACCTCGGCAACGGGGTCGAGGCGGTCTCCCTGCGGACCGCACTGACCGAGGAACTCCCGTCTGTGGACTGGGAGTTCGTGCAGGGCTGCCCGATCCGGGAAGAGGACGGCTCCAGCATCCCGGCCGCGGTGGCGGCCTCGACCGCCGCCGACCTCACCGTCCTCGTCGTCGGCGACAAGGCGGGCATGTTCGGCATCGGCACCTCGGGGGAGGGCTGCGACGTCGAGGACCTGCGGCTGCCGGGCGTCCAGGAGGAGCTGGTCGAGGCGGTCCTGGCGACCGGGAAGCCCGTCGTGCTGATCGTCAGCAGCGGCCGGCCCTACGCCGTGGGCCGGTTCGCGTCCGCCGCCGCGGCCATGGTGCAGGTCTTCCTGCCGGGCGAGGAGGGCGGCCATGCGCTGGCGGGGCTCCTGTCCGGCAGGGCCGACTTCAGCGGCAAGCTGCCCGTGCAGATCCCCGCCTCGCCGGGCGGACAGCCCTACACCTATCTGCACCCGCCGCTCGGTGACCGGCAGAGCTTCCTCTCCAACCTCGACCCGACCCCCGCGTTCCCCTTCGGGCACGGGCTGTCCTACACGACGTTCGAGGTCGACCGGCTGACCGTGGACCGGGAACAGGTGGGCACGGACGGGGAGTTCACGGTCCGCGTGCGGGTGCGGAACACAGGGACGGTGGCCGGCGCCGAGACCGTCCAGCTGTACGCCGTCGACCCGGTCGCCCAGGTCACACGGCCCGTGCGCGCCCTGCTCGGCTTCGCCAAGGTGGCACTCGCCCCCGGCGAGCGGGCCACGGTCGGCTTCCACGTCCACACCGACCGCCTGGCCTTCACCGGCCTGGCCGGCCGCCGCATCGTAGAACCGGGCGAGATCCTGCTGGAGGCGGGCTCCTCCAGCCTGGACACTCCGGTGGGGGCCACGATCCGGCTGGTGGGGGAGGAGCGGGACGCGACGGTGCTACGGCATCACGGGGTGCCGGTGACTGTCGAGCAGGACTGACGGGTACACAGGGGCGCGGGGCTGTGTCTGATATGCGGCTCCGCCGCGTGGGCGCGACCAGCCACAACGCACCCGCAGCCGACACACAGCCCCCCGCGGAGCGCCTAGCTCCGACTCCACTGCTGGGTCGCGTTTCCCAACCCGGTCCACAGCTGAACCTTCGAACCGTTGCCCGTCCCCCAGTTGGTCACATCGATGGCCAGCCCGTTGGAGCGGTTGGCGATGGTGCCGTCCACGCGGAAGGACCACTTCTGGCTGGACTTTCCGTTGCAGGCCCAGAGGATGAGCGTCGTGCCCGCGGTCGTGCCGTCGCCGTTCGCGGCCAGGCAGGAGCCGGAGACGCGGAGTTCGCCCGCCGTGGTCCGGGTGATCGTCTGGTTGGCGTTGCCCGAGCAGTCGTAGATCTGGACCTGGACGCCCGTCTGGCCGTTCGGGACGTCGAGGCAGCGGCCGGAGTGGGTGCCCTTCAGGGTGAACGTCGAGGCGGTGGGGAGCGGGTCCTGGACGAGCTGCCAGTCCTGTGAGCCGTCGTTGGCCGACGCCGCCACGGTGACGGAGCCGCCCGCCGTCGAACCGGTCATGTAGAGGCCGGTGTTGAGGACCGAGCGGAGCTTGTAGTAGCCGCTGGTCGACGACGCGACCTGGGTCCACTGCTTGTCGGTGGCTCCGTCGTCGACCCACTGGGCCAGCTTCTGCCCGGCCGTCGCGGTGCCGGTCCAGATGGCGACCGAGCGGCCACCGGCCTTGTTGAGCAGGGTCACGTTGCCGCCCTTGGGCGTGAGGTGCCAGCGCTGGGTGTCGGCGGTGGCGTTGGCCGCGCCCAGGACGAGGTCGGGGGTGTTGCCGGTGTAGCTCGCGTCCTGCGTCTTCCCCGACGCGGTGCTGAGGACCTGGCCGGTCAGCCGGTTGACGAGGCGGTAGTAGGCGCCGTCGGAGCGGCCGAGGTCGACCTCGGCGTACTTCACGGGGCCGGTGCTGCCGCCGCTCCAGGCCGCCTGGAGGATGAGGACGCGTCCCGTGCCGTCGACGTGCTGGAGCATGCGGCTGTACCCGCTGGGCATCGTCGTCCTGTACTGCTTCCAGGTGCCGGTGCTCAGCCCGGACTCGTTCACCCAGACGTCGCCGCTGCCGGAGGCGTTGTAGACGATCCGCCCGTCCGGCATCGGGAGCAGGACCGGGCTGCCGCCAGTGGACAGGGTGGCGCCGCCGGAGGGCACGGGCAGTGAGGTGATCGCGGCGTCCGTGGCCGAGAAGAACTTCGTCGGGTCGTCGGACATCCGGTAGCGGACGTTCGTACCGCCGCCCCAGTACTCGTACGTCAGAAGCCACTTGCCGTCGGTCGTCGGGGCGATGGTCGTCATGCCCGGACGGCCGCCGCCGATCTCCGTCTTTCCGCCGCCCATGCTCACCGTGGCGCCCGGGACGTCGACGACCGGGGCGCTCCAGGAGCTGCTGCCGTCCCAGGTGCGGTGGAGGAGGACCTGGCCGCCGGAGTCGGTCGCGGTGTCGTTGGCCGGGTCGAGGGTCGGGGCGCCGGTACCGGTGTTGTAGCCGGTGAAGTCACTCTCGTCGGAGTAGTAGGCGATGAGCCTGCCGTTGTGGGCGAGCAGGTGCGGCTCCCAGATGGGATCGACCTGGGCGTGGGTGTTGGCCGCCGAGACCCGGCCGACGTTGCCCGCGCTGCCGCCCTGCCAGCCGCCGGCCGCGATGATGTTCTTGAAGCTCCAGGACGCGCCGTCATCCGTGCTGGCGTACAGCGCGAGCGCCACGTCCCTGCGGTCGCCGTCACCGCTGGGCGTCCAGTTGGGATTGGCGGCCTTCTGTTCCTTGTAGTAGAGGTCGTCGCCCGAGACGATGCTCGCGAGCAGCAGGGTGCCGGCGCTCAGACTTCCGACGTTCTGCGGGAGCACATAGAGATACGGGTTGGTCCAGTTGCTCGTGTACTTCGCGTACGCGGGGTCGCCGGACAGATAGGCGGGGGCCTTGACGTCGGCCAGCTTCGACCATGTCGTGCCGGCGTCGTCGCTCTTGTGGATGGGCAGCGTCTGCCCCACCGGAGCGGCCTGGCTGTTCTCGAACGTCGCCACGATCCGCCCGCTCGGCAGCTGGGCGGACTTCGGGTAGAGCACGCAGGGATTCTTGTTGCAGGCGGCGGGGTTTTCCGCCGTATACAGATTCGCCGGGGTCGGCTGATACGCCGACGCGCTCGTCGCGGAGGCGATGGCGAATGCCACGCCCATTCCGAGGGCCGTCGCCGAAGCGAAAGCCTTTCGCGCCCAGGATCTTTTCAACGGCGTTCCTTTCAACGGGCGTTCCTTTACCAAGGAGGCGCGGGGCAGGAGGCCAGTATTCGCAGGCGACATCGCGCTGTCACCGGCACGTTGCGAAAGGATTTCGCGGAGTTACGGGCTACGGGGTATTGACGCGACCGCGCAGGGACGTCGAGGTCCGCAGGACGAGTTCCGTGGCCAGCTCGATGCGCGGCGCCGCGGGCGGCCGGCCCTCGGCGAGGTCCATCAGCACCCGGGTCGCCTCGCGCCCCAGCTCCTCGAAGGGCTGGCGGACCGCGCTGAGCGGCGGACAGGCCATGGCCGCCACGAGCGTGTCGTCGAAGGACATGACCGACAGGTCGTCGGGTACGGAGAGACCGAGTTGCCGGGCGGCCTCCAGCACGCCGAGCGCCTGCGCGTCGCTGGCCGCGAAGACGGCCGTGGGCGGATCGCCGGCCCGCAGGATCTGCCGGCTCGCGACGAGCGCCTCGGTGTAGTCGAAGTCGGTCGAGCGGACGATCGCCGGGTCGTAGCCGACACCGGCCTCCTCCAACGCGGCCCGGTACCCGTGCACGCGCGCCGCCCCAGCCAGGGAGTGCGAGCGGCCCGCGACCATGCCGATCCGGGTGTGGCCGAGGGCCAGCAGGTGCTGAACCGCCTCCCGGGCACCGCTCCAGTTCGTCACCCCGATGCTGGGAATGCCCTCCGACGGTGCGCTCAGCGGGTCGATCAGCACCACCGGCAGTCCCTGCTCGACGATCCGCCGCTGGTCCTCCTCGGCCAGCATGGAGATCACGATCACGATCCCCGCAGCGCCGAGCGACACACACTCCTCCAGCCAACCGGAGATCGACCGCCGGCTCGTCGTCCCGGTGACCACGTCGAGCCCGAACTCTCCGGCCGCGTCCACGATTCCCCGGGCGACCTCCAGGGTGTACGGGCCGGACAGGTCACGGAAGACGACGACGATCTGCCGCGGTGTCGAAGGGCCCGGCTCCCACGGGCGGACGTACCCGTGCCGTGTCAGCAGTTCCTCGACGCGGTCCCTGGTCGCCGTGCCCACGTCCCGGCGCCGGTGCACCACCTTGGACACGGTGCTGAGCGAGACCCCCGCCTCGGCGGCGATGCTCGTGAGCAGCCCGTGCTGCGCTTCCTGCCGGTCCTTGTTGCGACCTGTCACCCGATGTCCGTTCCGTACGCCGAACACTGATACGCCGGACCGCACCGCGTACCTGGCCGGAAACTCCGCCGCAAGGTAACGGGGGCGGCCATGAGCGGGCAAGACCGCTGCGCACTGTTCTGTGACGCCGCTCCGACGTCCCTACTCCCGTCGTCGTACACGCGTGCCGCGCCCGGCTCATATCGTGAGGTTCGTGACCTCCTCTGATATCCGGTTCGGGCGCATCCCCTGGCCATTGCCGCCGCCGCTCGCGGATGTCGCGATCGCCGCGGTCGTCGCGCTGTTCGCGGGCTCGGACCTGGCGGTCAACGTCCCCCCGTACCGGCAGGCGGACTGGCTGACCTGGCTGCTGTTCGCCGTGTCGATCGCCGCGCTGCTGGTGCGCAGCCGGTGGCCGGTGGCGGTCGCGGCGGTCACCGGGGCGGCGGACGCGGGCTGGGCGCTGTACGGACACATCGGGGAACTGCTGAACCTGCCGGTGATGGTGGCCCTGTACGCGGTCGCCGTGCAGGGTGAGCGACGCCGGACCGTCCGTACGGCCGTGATCGCCGCACTCGCCTCCGGGATCGTCTCCCTGATCGCCGGCATCGACGTGGCGCAGCCGCAGGGCGCCCCTCTGCTGGAGATGCTGTGGCCGCTCGTACCGCTGCTGCTGGGTGAAGTGGTCCGCGGGCGCAGGGAGTTGATGGCGGAGTACGCGGCACGGGCCGAGCGCGCCGAGGCCGACCGGGAGCGGGACGCGCTGCGCCGGGTGGAGCAGGAGCGCGTGCGCATCGCACGCGAACTGCACGATGTCGTGGCGCACACCGTCTCCGCCATGACCGTGCAGGCCGGGCTCGCGCTCGACGCGCTGGACGCGAAACCGCAGGTGGCGCGGGAGGCGATGCGGCAGGTGCGGATGTCGGGCAAGGAAGCCGTGCGGGAACTGCGCACGACCGTCGGCGTGCTGCGGCAGGGGCAGGGTGAGGCGGGCATCGAACCGGCGCCCCGGCTGGGTGAGTTGCCCGATCTGGCCGAGCGGGTGCGGACGACGGGACTGCGGGTCACCCTGCGCGTGGACACGGGCGGCCGGGAGGTGCCGCAGTCGGTGGAGCTGGCGGTGTACCGCATCGTCCAGGAGGCGCTGACGAACGTGATGAAGCACGCGGACGCCCGGCATGTGGCGGTGTCGGTGGGCGCGGAGGGGGACTGCGTGACCGTGGAGGTCATTGATGACGGGACCGTCGAAGCGGAGATCGGGGAAGGCGGCTTCGGGCTGATCGGCATGCGCGAGCGGGCCCTCGCCGTGGGCGGCACCTTCGGGGCCGGGCGGGCCGCGGGCGGTGGCTGGCGGGTGTGTGCCTCCCTGCCCACGGACGGGGGTGCGGTGTGATCAGGGTGGTGCTGGCCGACGACCAGACGGTGGTGCGTGCGGGCTTCCGTGCGCTGCTCGACCTGACCGACGACCTCGCCGTGGTCGCCGAGGCCGCCGACGGGCTCCAGGCCGTGGAACTGACCCGGACGACCAGGCCGGACGTGGTGCTGATGGACATCCGCATGCCCCGGGCCGACGGACTGGAGGCCACCCGCCGCATCGTCGCCGACCGTGCTCTGGACGCCGTACGGGTACTGGTTCTGACCACGTACGAGGCGGACGAGTACGTCTTCGAGGCGTTGCGCGCTGGGGCCGCCGGTTTTCTGCTGAAGGACATCGAGCCGGACGACCTGCGTGCCGCGATCCGCACGGTCGCGGCGGGGCAGAGCCTGCTCGCGCCCGCCGTCACCCGCCGGGTGATCGAGGAGTTCGCCCGGCTGAGGACCCCCGAGACGCAGGCGCGGCAGCGGTTGGCGCCGCTGACCGACCGGGAGCGTGAGGTGCTCGCACTGGTCGGCCGGGGCCTGTCGAACGACGAGATCGGCAACCGGCTGATCATGTCGCCGTTGACCGCGAAGACGCACGTCAGCCGGGCCATGACCAAGCTCGGGGCGCGGGACAGGGCACAGCTGGTGGTGCTCGCGTACGAGACCGGCCTGGTGCGGGCCGGGGAGGGCTGACCTACTCCGCCGGGAGTAGTGGCCGACTCCCGACGGCAGATGTCCGTGGTGCCCCCGCTCCGTAGCGTCGACGACATGATCGAAGCACGCGAACTCACCAAGAAGTACGGCGACCGGACCGCCGTCGACGACCTGTCCTTCACCGTCCGCCCGGGCCTGGTCACCGGCTTCCTCGGTCCGAACGGTGCGGGCAAGTCGACCACCATGCGCATGGCCCTCGGCCTCGACGCACCGACCACCGGGGCCGTCACCGTGAACGGCCGACGGTACGACCGGCTGGACGCGCCCCTGCGGGAAGTCGGCTCGCTGCTCGACGCGGGGTCCGTGCACGGCGGCCGAACGGTCCGTCGGCACCTGCTGGGGCTGGCCCGGTCCAACGCCGTCCCGGCCCCGCGGGTGGACGAGGTGCTGGGCATGGTCGGCCTGGAACAGGCCGCTGACCAGCGGGCGAAGAGACTGTCCCTCGGCATGGGGCAACGGCTGGGCATCGCGGCCGCGTTGCTCGGCGATCCCGGTGTTCTGATCCTCGACGAGCCGGTCAACGGGCTGGACACCGAGGGCATCCGCTGGATCCGGGATCTGCTCGGGTCCCTTGCCGCGGAAGGCAGGACCGTGTTCCTGTCCAGCCACCTGATGAGCGAGATGGAGCTGACCGCCGACCGGCTGATCGTCATCGGGCGGGGACGGCTGCTGGCCGACACCGACATGCGGGACTTCATCGAGACCAACTCGCAGGGCGCCACCCTGCTGCGCATCCCCGACCCGGAGGCCGGACGGATGCGCGCCGTGTTGGCGGCACGCGGGGCGGACGTACGGCTGGACGCGCGCGGCGGCTGGCGGGTGACCGGACTGCCCGCGGCCGACATCGGCGAGCTGGCCCGCGAGAACGGGGTCGCCGTGCACCAACTCACCCCGGTCTTCTCCTCGTTGGAGGAGGTCTACACGGCGATGACACGGACCTCGGAGGAGTACCGGGGCAGGGAGACGAAGGAGCTGGTCCGATGAGTACGGCGGTAGGCGGGCCGCCAGGCTTCCGGGAGGGACTGGCCTTCGAATGGACGAAGTTCGCGAGCCTGCGCTCCACGGTGTGGACGACGGCCGCCGTCGCCCTGGTGACCGTGGTGGGCGCGGTCTTCGTGGGCCTGACCGGCAGCCTGCAACCGGACGACACGGTGCTCGGCGGCAGCCTCACCACGACCGTGCCCTCACTGATGATCGCGGGAGTGGTCGGGGCGCTGACCGTGTGCGGCGAGTACTCCAGCGGCACCATCGGGTCGACCCTCACCGCCGTCCCGCGGCGCGGCCGGGTCCTGCTGGCGAAGGCCGCACTGCTGACGGGCCTGTTGTACGGCGTCGGGCTCGCCGCCTGCACGGTGGCGTACGTCCTCGGCGACGCGATCCTGGACGACACGTACGCCCAAGGGGAGGCCCTGCCCGCGCTGTTCGGCATCGCCGCTCTCTTCTCCATCGTCGGCGTGCTCGGGCTGGCGATCGGCGCGCTGCTGCGGCATGCGGCCGGCGCGGTCACCGCGGTGACCGGTGTGCTGCTGCTGCCGTCGCTGTTCGGTCCGCTCTTCGGTGACCTGGAACGCTGGATCGCCGGAGCCACCCCGACTGCCGCGCTCCAGAAGCTGACCCAGACCTCCGACGCGAGCCCGGAGACCGTAGGCAGCCTGGGCGCCTGGCCCTCACTGCTGCTGGTCGCCGTCTGCACGGCTGTCGCGCTGCTCGTGGCGGTGGGCGTGTTCAGGAGGCGTGATGCCTGACCGCTGGAGGAACCTGGCGCTGGTGCTGCTCGCCCTGGCGAGTACGGCGGCCCTGCTCGTCCCGGCGTTACCCGGTGCGTACGCCCGCGACGCCGCCCGGGTCGTGCGCGAACACCGGGCGAGCGAGCGGATCGTCGACCTCACCGTCCGCTCGCCCGCACTGGGCCGCGACGCCCAGGTGCGGCTGCTGACCCCGGAGGGCTGGCAGCGGCGCGGGCCGCACGACCGCTGGCCGGTGCTGTACCTGTTCGCAGGCGGCGACGGAAACCACAGGACCTGGACCGAGGAGTACAAGGTCCAGCAGAAGCCCGAACTCCGGGACACCCTCGTCGTCATGCCCGAGATGCCGCTGTTCGGCTTCTACACCGACTGGTTCAACCAGGGGCGGGGCGGCCCACCCGCCGTGGAGGGCTTCCACCTGCGCGAGGTGCTTCCGCTGCTGGAGCGTGACTACGGCGCAGGAGATCGTCGTGCGGCCGCGGGGGAGTCGCAGGGCGGATTCGGCGCCGTCTCCTATGCCGCACGCCATCCCGGGCTCTTCCCTGCCGTGGCGAGCTACAGCGGGTTCGTGCACCCGCTTCAGCATCCGCGGGCCGTGCGCGCCGGAACCGCCTACCTCGGCCTCGACTGGCGGGCGATCTGGGGCGATCCGGTCACCCACCGCACCAACTGGCAGGCGCACGACCCCTATTACCAGGCCGAAAGCCTACGCGGCACCCGCGTCCACCTGTCGTCCGGCGATGGCAGGCTAGGCGCCCTCGACCCTCCCGGCACCGAGCCGGACCCGCACATCCCGGGTCTGGAGGATCCGACCCGTCCCTTCCCCGCCGACGTGTACTCACCGACCGAGGCCGTCATGAACGAGGAGTCCCAGACCCTCGCCACCCGCCTGAAGCAGACGGGCGTCCGGGTGACCACGCACTTCTACCCGGGCACCCACTCACCCGCGTACTGGAGGGAGGAGCTCGACCGCACACTGCCGATGTTGCTGCGGGGCCTCGGGAGCGGCGGGCGCGTGGCGCCCGAGGAGTAGATACGGACGGTCGGGTGATCTTTCCCGCGGCGCAGAGGGCCGGATGCCGGAGGGGCCTCGCCCGGGAACCGTGTCATCCGTCCACAACCCCCGAGACGGAGCGGTCGGCGGGCAAGATGGCCTCATGACAAAGCTGCCCGCACGGTCGGCCCGTCGTGGCCCCTCTGGTTCGGTCCTGTCGTTGTGGTCTCAGGACTCCGTGTTGTCGATCGGCTCGGTGGGATCGGTGCTGTCCGTGGGGTCCGTCGGTTCGGCCTTGTCGGTCGGATCGATCGGAAGTGCCCTCTCGGTCGGCTCGATCGGGTCCTCGCTGTCGCTGATCTCAGCCGGGTCATGGCTGAGTACGGGGTCGCTGCTCTCCGCGCAGTCGCGGTGGTCGGTGCTGTCCTGGCGTTCGTCCCGTGGCTTCCTGGCCGCGGGAGCGGTGGGGGCAGCGACCGGAGGCGCCCTGCTGTTGGCCCAGATGCTGTGCAGGGCCGAAGGCGGCGGTCTTCGCGGGACCAGAGGTTGAGCCGGTTCTCCTGCCGCCCGGCAGGGCAGGGGCTCAGCGCACCGGGAAGCCGAAGGAGTAGCCCTGCTCCTTGAGCCGGGGGAGGATCCGGCGCAGGGCCTCGACGGTCTGGGCGCGGTCGCCGCCCGCGTCGTGGAAGAGGAGCGTCGGCCCGCCCGGCAACTCCCGCTCGACGGTGGCGACGATGGCGTCCGCGCCCGGCTGCTCGAAGTCCTTGGTGTCCACGTTCCAGCCCAGCGGGCGCATGCCGCGGGAGGCGGCGAGTGTGCGGCTGTACGGGGTGAAGGCACCGCCGGGCGCCCGGTAGTACATCGGACGTACGCCCCCGGACGCCTCGGTGATCATGCGTTCGGCGTCGAGGATCTGCTGCGACTGGTAGGCCTCGGACTGCTTGTCCATGGTGGTGTCGTGCGACACCGAGTGGTCGCACAGCCGGTGCCCGGCGGCGACCACCTTCTTCACGAGGTCCGGGTGGGCCTGCGCCTGCGTCCCCACCATGCAGAACGTGGCCTTCACCCCGTACTCCCGCAGCACGTCGAGCACTTGGGGGGTCCATACGGGGTCGGGGCCGTCGTCGATGGTGATGTTGACGCCGCGCGCCCCCGCGTCCGAGGCGTGCGCGATGGTCACCGCGACGCGCTTGACCTCACTGCCCGGCGTGGCCGCCTTGGACGACGAGCTGCCCACGGCACCGGCCTGCGCGGTCCACACCGAGGCGCCGGTGGCGAGCAACGTCACCCCGAGCGCCGCGCCGAGCACCTTGCCGTACCAGCCCTGCCCGCCACCGTGCCGCGCCATGTCCGCCCCGCTTTCCCGCAGTTCCTCGCCGATTCCTTGGTCAACTCGCGACCATCTGGCAGGACGAGGAACGGCGCCCGGCGGATGCGTCCGTTACCGATCAAGGACAATCCCGGGGTGGTTCGCGGACAACCGGGCGGGCGTCAGACAGCGCGGGGCAGCCTGTTGCGTTTGTAGGTCATCAGGATCGGTGTGACCTCAAGGGAGTTGACGTGCTCCAGACCGGCCGGCGAGTCGGCCATCAGGCCGTAGAGCGCGTCGAGATCGGTGGTGGCCACGACGGCCAGGAGGTTCGCCGGGCCGGTGGTCGCGACGACGGACTGCACCTGGGGGTGGGCGGCGAGGGCGTGCGCGGTCCGGTCCATGGCACCTGGGGCGACCGTGATCCACAGCAACGCCTCGGTGGTGATCCCGAGCAGGGCGAGGTCCACATCGGCGGTCGGCAGGACGGCGCCGTCGATGAGGCGAAGGGTGCGTTTGCGGGCGGACAGCGGGGAGATGTCGGCGTGTTCGGCGAGGTCGGCGTAGGTGGCGCGGCCGTTCGCGATCCGGCCCGGTCTGCGCGCCGACCTCGTTCTCGTCGACGGCGATCCGACCACCGACATCACGGCCACCCGCAACATCCGCGCCGTCTGGTGCGCCGGCCGCAGGACGACCAGTCGGCGGTGCTGACGTCACAGCCCGCCCTGGCCGACGGGCTCCGCGGTCCAGGCGATGTGCGGAGGCCGGACTCGTGCGCACCGGGGAGTGCCGTCGTCGTCGGTCAGACCCAGGCGTCCCACCAGCAGGCCGTCGCGTGCGGCGGCGGCGAGTGTGTCCTCGGGGACGGCGTCGAGCATCAGCTTGGCGCGGCGGAACATGGCGAAGCGGCCCGAGTCGTCGACCGTGCACCACGACAGATAGATGAACCGGTGGCCCAACCGGTTCTGCACATACGGACCTTGCACCTCGACACCGGCCGGCGAGGCCATCACGGTGCACTCCAGCGTCCACGTCGCGGACGCGCCGTCCCCAGGCTGTGGATCGAGCAGTTCGGCCGGACGGTCACGGCGCTGCACCGCGACATGGATGCCGGAGTACACGGGGACGCTGCCGCCGGGCCGGGCCGGACAGGTGCGGCCGGGCAGGTCGACGGCGTCTATACGGATGCGCATACGGCCATCATGCGCTGCCCGCATGTCCGCCGGGCGCTCGGCCGGGGGCGCCGGGGGTGTAAGCGGGCCGGATCCGTCACGCGACGGTGGCCGGCCGTGGTGTGCCGTGGAAGACCTGGCCGGTGTGCCAGGTGAGGTGGTCGGCTGCGACAGGGGGCAGGCCCGGCTGTGGTCCGACCAGCGGGCGTCCCGCGAGCGCGATGACCTGCTCGCGGGCGACGGGGCTGTGGCCGACGAAGCGCTGTGAGACCAGGACGCGGTGGCCGTCGTCGAGGCCGAGGACTCCCTTGTCGAAGAGCTTGTGGTGCAGCGAGCACAGGCACAGTCCGTTGTCGACGCCGTCCGGGCCGCCGAAGGCCCACCAGCGCACATGCGCGGCCTCCAGGCCGACCGGAACCGTGCCGATCCTGCCGTCGTAGCCGCAGAAGGCGCACCGGTACTCGTAGGCGGTCAGTACCAGCTCGCGCATACGCCGGTCCCGCTGCCTGCGCGCGGTTGAGAGGTGCTCGGGCTGGGATGGCTCCAGTTCCAGGCCGACGGCTTCGCACAACTCGCCGTGGAGCGAGGGTGGGAAGTGCAGGTCGAGGAGCAACCGGGCCATCCGGCCCAGCAGTTCGGGTTCGCTGCGCAGAGCGGTCCGCAGTTCCGGCGCCAGTCGGCCGATGGCACCGGTCTCCCGGAGATCTCGCACCCCGCTCCCGGGACTGCCGTGTCCGCGGTCGGTGCGCACTTCCCACACACCGTCGCTGACCAGATGGTGGAACGGGTACGCGGGCGTCGTCCGGTGGGGCGGGCCGTACTCGGTCAGCAGACGCCGCAGGTCCTCCTCCACCGCGCTGTACCGCAGGTCGCCGTCGGTGTCCTCCTGGAACCTGCCGAGCGCGTACAGCAGGAGCAGCGGCTTGTGCGGAGCGCGTGTGCCGCTCCTGGTCCACTGCCTCAGTTGCGAGAGGCGCTCGAGCCAGTCCATGCCGGGCGATCGTAGTGATGTCTCCCCGGATGATCTACCTTGGGCACCAAGTGACGCTGTGTGCAAGGAAGTTCCGTATCGGACGACTGGACGGGGGCTGCGGTGCGGACCGGGTTTGTCGACCGTGTTGAGCACATGAACGAGCTTCGCTCGCTGCGGGTGGACGTGACCGAAGGGCGCGGGGGCCGGGCGGTCGTGGTCGACGGTGTCTCGGGCATGGGGAAGTCGGCGCTGCTGCGGGCGTTCGAGGCAGAGGCCGCGGACGCTGACGTGCCGGGTGCCTGCCGGGTTCTGTCCGCGCGGTGTCAGCCGTCGATCGGGTCGGGGCTGCACTACGGAGCGATCGTCGAGCTTCTTCTGCAACTGGCCGGAGACCAGGAGGTCAAGCAACCCGGCCGCGTCCGCAGGTTCTTGAGCCTGACCGGTCAGGGCGTCGTCCGCTCCGCGCCGGAAGTGCTGTCCGCGATGGTGCCGGGGCTGGGCGCGCTGTTCACCCTGGGCAAGCAGGTCGCCGAGGCTTCGCTCGTCTCGGGATCGATGCCCTTCGACAGCCTGCTGCCGTTTCAGCAGGGTGCCGCGGTGCAGATCGTGGACGTCCTGTTGGACCTCGTACGGCAGGGCCCGCCCACGGTCGTGCTCATCGACGACATCCAGCACGCTGATCCCAGCAGCCTGTTGGTCCTCGACCGGCTGCTGCGGCGACTGCCGGGCGAACGGCTCGGCGTGGTGCTCAGCCACACGACGGACGGAGCCTACGCGGACGGCCCGGGATCGGCGGTCGAGGACCTCCTGCACGACTGGGCGAAGGGCGGGCTCCTGCGACGGCGGGTGCTCGGCGGCCTGCCGCAGGACGCGGTCGCCGAGCTGGTGCGCGCCCGGCATCCGGACGCTCCGTCGACCCTCCCGGAGCAGCTGAGCCGGCTCACCGCCGGCCACGCCGTGTTCGTGACGCTCTGCCTGGAGGAGTGGCGTCCGGGCGCCGGACCCGGACTTGAGCTGCCCCGCAGCCTCTCGCGCGTGGTCGAGGACCGTCTCCGGCTGCTCACCGAGCCGGACCGCGAGCTGCTCATGATCGGGGCGGTCCAGGGCGAGACCTTCCTGTCGCGGACGGTCGCCGAGGTAAAGGGAGCACAGCACGACCACGTGATGGAGCGGCTGCGTCTCATCGCCGCCCAGCACCGGCTGATCCTGCCGACGGAACCTCCTGACTGGGCGCGATGGGACGCGTCCGACTGCTACCGGTTCGAGCACGACGCCTTACGAGGTGTGGTGTACGAGCAGCAGACCTTGCAGCAGATGAGGTCCCGGCACGCCCGTATCGCGGCGGCCCTCACCTCGGGCCCCGTGGACGAGATGCCGCTGGAACGCCGACTGGAGATCGCCCGTCACCTCCGTAGTGGTGGTGCCGAGTGTCTGCTCGCCTCGGCCGAGGCGCACTACGGGCTGGCCCGGGACGCCGCGATGGAAGGTCTGTCCTTCGCCGAGGCGGAGCGCCACTGCGAAGAAGTGATCAAGGCGGTCCATGATCTGCCGGAGCACGAGGAGCACCGGGACCGATGGCTCGTCCAGGCCGTGGAGCTGCTGCTGTCGCTGACCGAGGTGCGCTGGCGCGGCCAGCACCGGCCGGCCGGCGGACCCGACATAGACTCCCTCGCCGCCGAGGCCGAAGCCGCGGCGAGGCGCTGCGGCACCCCGGAACCGGCGATCCGTACGACGCTCCTGCGCGGCAAGACGCTGCTTGCGACCCAGGGCCTGGTGCCGTCGCTGGACAAGCTGCGTACGGCGGTCGAGCTGGCCGAGCAGCACGGCGATCCCGTCCCGCTCTTCGTCGCCCGGGTCGAGTACGGGCGGCAGATCTCCAAGCGACGGCTGGCCGACGGTCTGGCCCAGCTCCAGGAGGCGGAGCGCATGTATGCCTCCGACCCTCGCCTCGGCGGCACGGGTGATCCGGTCCTCCAGCACGCGCGCAACCTGGGAGAGATGCAGCTCGGCATCACCCTGTTCGACAGCGGACACCTCAGTGAGGCGCTGGCCCGGCTGAGCCGCTGCGTTCAGCGACTGCGCGACGAACCGCTGAAGGCCGAGCTGCCCATAGCGCTCAACTACCTGGCACAGGTGCGGGCGGGCCTCGGCTCCTACGACGACGCCGAGGACGTTCTGCGGGAGGCTCTCGATTTCGAGGCCGGCCGCGGCGGCGACAGTGGCTGGCACGCCTACAACGCCGCCCTGCTCGCTCACCTTCTCGTTCAGCGACCGGCGGGGCACGGCCAGGCCCTGGAGCTGATCGCCGACGCCTGGGCGGAGACCGAACGGACCTGGCTGGCCAACCTCGTCCCCATCGTTCGCAATCTGTACGCCGAGATTCTGCTGCTCGCCGCCGACGGACCCGGTGAACTCCTCGACCAGGCCGACCGGTTGGCGACCGCCACCTGCGTGGAGACGCGGCGCAGTGGCATGATCCGCAGCGAGATCGCCGCCCACTCCCTGCGCGGCCGCATCCTGCTCCGCCAAGGCGACACGGCCGCCGCCCAGGACCAGGCCCGCCAGGCCGTTCGCATCCTGGACGAGGTCGGAGCCATGCCCGCCCTCCGCACGGAGGAGGTCCTGTACCACTCCGCCGTCGTACAGGCCGCCGGAGGAATGCGGGAGGAGGCACGGACACTGCTGGAACGAGCCCGGCACGAGGTCGCCCGCAAGGCGGACCTCGTCACCGAGGAGTCTCAGCGTGATCGCTTCCTCACCCAGGTCTCCCTCAACAAGGCCATCCGCGAGGGCGACGGGATCGACCGGTGAGCTGGGCCGACGACCGAGCGGGCGCCGAGACGGCGGGTGGCAGACTGGGACCGTCATGCTGAGGATCACCAAGGAGTTCCACTTCTCGGCCAGCCACGTGCTCGACCGGCTCCCGAGCTGGCACCAGTGTGCCCGCATGCACGGCCACAACTACGTCGTCGTGCTGGAGCTTGCCGCCTCTCGCGAGGCCCTCACCGACGCGGGATTCGTTCGTGACTACCGCGACCTCGACGCCTTCAGGAAGTGGGTGGACGAGACCCTCGACCACCGTCACCTCAATGAGGCGAGGGGGGGGATCTCACCTTCGGCGGAGAATCTCGCCGTTTGGATCTTCGACCTCTGGACCGGGCGTATTCCGGAGCTGACGGCGGTCAGGGTCTCCGAGACACCCAAGACCTGGGCCGAGTACCGGCCATCGCGCTGAACGTCTCGTCTCCGACCTCTCTGATCACCCGGACGACAACGACAACTCCCGTCCGGCGACCGGCTGTCGGAGCTGCCCGCTTCGATGAACGGCCGCCGCCTCGTCGTACGGCCGATGTGGTCTGAGGCCCAACTCACCTACAAGTCTTGACAATTACTCGTCCGGCGGCGCCGGGGTGCCCTTTAGGGTGGGGCGATGGCCCGCCCTGTCGTGCCCGCTCGGACGGCATCGGTGCAGGCCATGGCGCGCACCTGGTGGTTACGGAACGTATCGCTCCTCGGTGACGCTCAGTTGTTAATCGTCTCGCCGCTGGAGAATCGTTCCGTCGATGGAGGCTGACACCGTATGCACGAGCACAAGACCTTCGTCGAACTCATGTGTGCCAGGGCGGCCGGGCACGGTGACCGGATCGCCCTGATCTTCAGCGTGGATCCGCTCCGCGCCGAGGCCGACGAGGCCCTGACATACGGGGAACTCGACCGGGCCGCCCGTCGGGTCGCCGCGCTGTTGCAGGATCGGTTCGCCGTCGGTGACCGTCTGCTGGTACTGCATCCCTCCGGGCCGGGGTTCGCACGGTCCTTCCTGGGCTGTCTGTACGCGGGCATGGTCCCGGTACCCGCGCCGCCGCCCGACGGCCGTCAGCGGCGGCAGGGCGACCGGCTCGCCGCGATCGCCCGGGACGCGGGGGCGGCCGGTGCCCTGGCCGACGGCACGGACCTGGAAGGGCTCGTGTCCTGGGCCAAGGAGCAGGAGCTGGGGGGTGTGACCGTGCTTGCACCCCACGCCGCCGGAGCCGCCGCCGAAGACTCCGCCGAGAACGAGCTGCCCGCGGCGAGTCGTTGGCGGCCGCCACCGGCCGACCCGCACGCTCTGGCCTTCCTCCAGTACACCTCGGGGTCCACCGACGACCCCAAGGGCGTCATGGTCGACCATGCCAACCTGCTGGCCAACGCCGAGATCCTCGCGGCGATCTCCGGCATGAGCGCCGACGGCCCGGTGGGCGGCTGGCTGCCGCTGTACCACGACTTCGGGCTGATCGGGCTGTTGCTCACGCCGCTCGTCCTGGGCGGTCGCAGCGTGCTGATGCCGCCGACGGCCTTCCTCAAGCGCCCGCACACGTGGCTGACGCTGATCGACCGGCACGACATCGACTTCTCTCCCGCTCCGAACTTCGCCTACGACCTCTGCATCCAGCGGATCGCCGACGAGCAGTTGGCCCGGCTGGACCTCTCGCGCTGGCGGTGCGCGGTGAACGGCGCCGAGCCCGTCCAGGCCGCCACCGTCGAGGCGTTCACCCGGCGGTTCGCCGCCGCCGGGCTGCGCCCCGAGGCGATGCTCCCCGGCTACGGCATGGCCGAGACCACCCTGGTCGTCTCCGGCGACCGGCCTGCCCGCCGCGCCGTGATCACCGAGGTGGACGCCGCCGCGTTCGAGCGCGGCGAACTGCTGCCCCCGGCCCCCGGCACGCCCGTTCACCGCATCGTCAGCAGCGGCCCCGCCGAGCACCTCGACGTCCGGATCATCGACACCGACGCGGGCCGGACGCTGCCGGACGGCCGGGTCGGCGAGATCTGGGTGCGCGGCCCGAACGTCGCCCGCGGCTACTGGGGACGGCCCACTGAGACCCGGCGCGTCTTCGACGCCGTCACGCCCGACGGGGAGAGCGGCTTCCTGCGCACCGGGGATCTGGGGATCCTGCACGAGGGCGAGTTGTACGTCACGGGCCGCACCAAGGAGCTGATCATCGTCCGCGGCCGCAACCTCTACCCGCAGGACCTGGAGGCGGCGACGCGCGAGGCCCACCCGGCGCTGGAACGCGGCGTCGGCGCGGCCTTCTCGGTCCCGGTGCCCGAGGAGGAGGTCGTGCTCGTCCGAGAGTGCAGGGTCGACCCGATCTCGCCGGTCGCGCCGGACGAGCTGGCCCGCGTCGCCGCGAGTGTCCGCGACCGCCTCACCCGGGATGCCGGGGTGCCCGCCCACAACATCGTGCTCGTGCCTCCCGGCACGGTGGCGCGGACCACCAGCGGCAAGATCCAGCGCCGGCTGCTGCGCCGACGGTTTCTCGACGGCGAGCTTCCGATCCTGCACGCGGAACTGTCGCCGGCCGTGCGTGCCCGGCTGGGCGAGGGGGTGGGTGGTGAGGTGCGGGCCGAGGTGGGTGGCGCGGCGGGTGGTGACGTGTGTGCCGGGCCAGGCGACGCGGCCAGCGTTGACGTGAACGACCGTATCGGCAACGCACCCAGCGGCGACCTGCGCACCCGAATAGCCGACGCCGCGGGCGGTGACGCCCCATGACGGTGACCGACCTGCTGATCGACACCGGCCGGGTCGACCTCGACGGGTTCGACCGGGCGCTCGGGGATCCCGCCGACCCCGCGTCACCCCTCTCCTACGCCCGCAGCGCCGAGCTGGACCGTGCCGAGCAGTTCCCCGGCGACATCTGCCGGGAACTCGACCGGATGGGGCTGCCGCGCATGTACGTGCCGGCCGAGTTCGGCGGGGCGTTGGCCCGCTACGACGAACTCGTCGCGGCGCTGCGGGCGGTGGCGCGGCGTGATCTGACGGTCGCGATCGGGCACGGCAAGACGTTCCTCGGGGGCGTCTGCATGTGGCTGGCGGGCGGTCCGGAGCAGGCGCGTGAGCTCGGCGCCGACATCGTCGCCGGGGCGCCGGTGTCGTGGGGCCTGACCGAGCGGGGCCATGGCAGTGACCTGCTGGCCGGCGAGATGACCGCCACGCCGGAGCCCGGCGGCGGCTTCCGCGTGCACGGCGAGAAATGGCTGATCAACAACGCCACGCGCGGCACACTGCTCTGCCTTCTCGTGCGCACGCGGACGGAGGGCGGGCCGCGCGGCTTCAGCCTGCTGCTGGCCGACAAACGGCGGCTCCCGGCGGACCGCTGGCGGCCCCTGCCCAAGGTGCCCACGCACGGCATCCGGGGCGCCGACATCAGCGGGATCGCGCTGGACGACTGCCCGTTCCCGGCCGGTGCGCTGATCGGCGAGCAGGGCGCCGGGCTGGAGATCGTGCTCAAGGCGTTGCAGCTCACCCGGACCGCCTGCACGGCCCTGTCGCTCGGCGCCGCCGACCAGGCGGTGCGGCTGGCCGAGGAGTTCGCGGAGCAACGCGCGCTCTACGGCCGTCGGCTGATCGAGTTGCCGCACGTACGCCGCGTGCTCGGGGAGGCGTACGCGGCGCTCTACGCCGCCGAGATCGTGAGCGTGCTGGCGGCCCGCAGCGTGCACACCCTGCCGCAGGAGATGACCGTCATCTCCGCGGTGGCCAAGTCGTACGTCCCGACCCGCGTCGACGAACTGATCGCCGCCTGCGGCGAACTGCTGGGCGCCCGCGCCTTCCTCACCGAGGTCCACGAGCACGGCGCGTTCCAGAAACTGGAACGCGACCACCGGGTGGTCGGCATCTTCGACGGGAGCACCTTCGTCAACCAGCACGTCCTGATCAACCACTTCCCGGTGCTGGTCCGCGGTCATCAGGAAGGCACCGCCGACGAGGAGGCCGTCGGCCGTGCCGCCGCCCTGTCGGCCCCGCCACCTCCGGCCCGCCTCGACCGGCTGAGCCTGCTGGCGCGCGGCGGGTGCAGTTTCACGCAGGGCCTGCACACCGCGAGCGGTGAACTGCGGGCGCTGGCGTCCGCGGGAGAGGCGCCCGCACGCGTGGCCGAGCTCTCCGACGAGCTCACCGACGCCTGCGACCGGCTCCACCGCGAGCTGGCGCCGATCCCGCCCGCCTCCCAGGACGTACAGCCGGAGGCCTTCGCGTTGGCGCGCCGCTACGAGGACTGCTTCGCGGGTGCGGCCGCCCTGAGGGTGTGGCTGCACAACCGCACGCCCGGCGAGGACCCGCTGTGGCTGGAGGCGGTTCTCACGTACGTGCTGCGGTCGCTGCGTCCGCCGGGACGGCCGACCGACGGCGAGGTGTTCGACCGGCTCTTCGACGCTCGTACGGCCGGTCGTCCCGCCGCTCCTCCGACCTCGGTGGTCACCTCGTGATCGACAAGAGCGGACCGCGCGACGCCCGCACGGGTATCGGACGACCGGACGTCGACGCCCCTGCGGCCGCCGCCATTGACGACGCCGCGGCCGATCCCGTCGACGCTCCCGCGGCCACCTCTGTCGACGCCCCTGCGGCCGCTTCTGTCGACCACCTCGTCGCCGCCTCCGTCGACGACCGTGCGGCCGCCGCCATTGACGACGCCGCGGCCGATCCCGTCGACGCTCCCGCGGCCGCTTCTGTCGACGCCCCTGCGGCCGCTTCTGTCGACCACCTCGTCGCCGCCTCCGTCGACGACCGTGCGGCCGCCGCCATTGACGACGCCGCGGCCGATCCCGTCGACGCTCCCGCGGCCACCTCCATCGACCACCCCGCCACCGCCGCCATCGACCACCCCACGACCGTCGCCGTCCACGCCCCCGCGACCACCGCCATCGACGCCCCCGCGACCACCGCCATCGACGACCTCGAACGCCGCTTCGGCGACCCCTGGGACCCGGGCAACCCCACCGGCCACGCCGCCGTGCTCGCGGCCGACGAGGCGGGCGAGATGCTCGTCGCGGGCGAACGGCTGCTGGACGACTACGGGTTGAACGCCGAGTTCGTCCCGCCGGAGCTGGGCGGGCGGCTGACCCGGCTCGACCAGCTCATCGAGGTGATGCGGGTGGTCTTCCGCCGGGACCCCTGTCTGGGCCTCGGATACGGAGCGAGCAGTCTCATCCCCGCGGTCAACGTCTGGGCCGCGGGCGACGAGCGGCAGCGGCGGAGGATGGCCGAGGTGCTGCTGGCGGGTGGCCGAGCCGTCTCCGGCTATCACGAGCTGGCGCACGGCAACGACTTCGCGCGGGCCGAGTTCTCGGCGCTGCCGGGCGACGACGGGCGGTTGCGGCTCAACGGGCGCAAGGAAGTGATCGCCAATGCCGAGCGCGCCGAGGCGATGGTGCTCTTCGCGCGCACGTCGGCCGCTCCGGGCAGCCGGAGCCACTCACAACTGTTCGTGGAGAAGGCGGACTTGCCCGCAGGCGCTCCGGTCCACCTGCCGCGCTTCCTCAGCGCGGGGATGCGCGGGGTCCAGCTCGGCGGGCTGGAGTTCCGGGACTGCCCGATACCGGCGGAGGCGGTGCTGGGGGCGCCCGGGCTCGGCATGGAGACGGCGCTGCGCTCCTTCCAGGTCACCCGTACCGCGCTGCCGGCGATGACCGCGGGCATCCTGGAGACCGGCCTCGAGGTCGCCGCCCGGTTCGCGGACGAACGCGTCCTGTACGGGCGGTCGCTGGCCGGGATGCCGTACATCCGCTCGATCCTCGCCGACGCCTTCACCGACCTGCTGATCTGCGACTGCCTGGCCACCGTGACCGCGCGCTCGGTGCATCTGCTCCCCGGCGAGAGCAGCCTGTACGCGTCGGCCGCCAAGTACTTCGTGGCCACCCTCCTCATGGACGCCATGGACGCGCTGTCGAGGGTGCTGGGCGCTCAGTTCTACATCCGCGACGGCGGCTACGGGATCTTCCAGAAGCACCTGCGCGACCTCGCGCCGGCGGGCTTCGGCCACACCGCGCGCGTGGCCTGCCTCAGCACGGTGCTGCCGCAGCTCCCCCGGCTGGCCCGCAAGGGGTGGCTGGACGACGCCCAGCCGCCCGCCGGGGTGTTCCGTCTCGGCGGGGACCTGCCGCCGCTGCCCTTCGAGCGGCTGTCGGTCAGCTCGGGCGGGCGGGACAGCCTCAGCGCCTCGCTCGCGGCGGCCCTCGGCTCCTCCGAGCTGGACGGTGAGCTGCGCCGCTTGGCGCTCGTCATCGCGGCCGAACAGGACGACGTACGACGCGAATGCGCCGCACTGACCCCCGGGGACCTCTCCGTCGCCGCCCGGCCGGAGGCGCTGCGGCTGGCGGCGCGGTACGCCGCGGTGCTCGCGGCGATCGCCTGCGTGAACATCTGGCTCCACACCCACGAGCGGCACGACGCGTTCCTCGGCGATCCTCGCTGGGCCGTCGCGGCCCTGCGCCGGATCGCCGAACGGGTGGGCCGCGATCCCGGGCAGCGGCCCCGGCACGTCACCGAAATGCTGTCGGCGGAGGTCCTTTCCCGCCACCGCGACCGCCGCGGGTTCGGCCTGTCGAACCGGCGCCTGCCCGCACAGCGCCGCCGCCATTGATGACAAGGAGCGCCGCCATTGATGACAAGGAGAATGCGATGAACACCCCCGAATCGGCCCCGACAGCCCCGTCGGCTCCGTCGGCCCCGTCGGACACCGAACTGCGGAGCTGGCTGCGCGCCCAGGTCGCCCACTACGCCCAACTCGACGCCGTCGCCATCGACACCGACGTCGAGCTGACGACGTACGGCCTCGACTCGGTCTACGCGCTGGTCCTCTGCGGCGACATCGAGGACCACCTCGGGCTGGCCCTGGAGCCGACCGTGGCCTGGGACCACCCGACGATAGACGCCCTGGCGCGGCATCTGGAGGAGACGCTCGTCCAGGCGTCCCCGTCGGGGGAGGTCCGATGACGTCGCTGGAGGAGGTGGCGGCCTACCTGCCGTCGGAGCGAATACCCATCGGCGAGCTGCGCGACGAACTGGGCCTCAGCGCCGCGGAGATGAAGGTGTACCGGCGCTTCTACGGCCTGGCGGAGGTCTGCCGTGAGCCTGAAGGCACGCTCACCGACCTGCTGTTGGCCGCCGCGGGCAAGCTCGACGGGCTGCGCGGCCGAGAGGAGCGGGTGCGGTACGTCGTCCAGGCGCGGACCATGCCGGTGGTCGTCCCCCATCCGGTCAACCCCGTGCACGAGGTGCGTGACGCGCTCGGGCTCGGGCACGCCACGGCGTTCGCGGTGACCCACCACGCCTGCGCCTCGGGGCTGCTGGCGGTGGACCTGGTCGGCAAGCTGCTGGCGAGCGACGGCGATCCGGACGCGCTGGCGTTGGTCCTCGCCGGCGAGAAGACCTTCACCCTGGCCGCACAGACGGTGCCGGGCACGGCGGCCAACAGCGAGGGCGCGGCCGCGGTGCTCGTCGGGACCCGCGACGAACGGGACCGGATGCTGAGCTACGCCGCCCGCACCCACGGCCGCTTCTACGAATGCCTGTCGCTCGACGACGAACTGGCCGGCGAATACCAGCAGATCTACACCGAGGCGCTGGCCGAGGTCATGCTGGCGGCGGTCGCGAAGGCCGGCCTGGGACTGGACGACGTCGCCGTGGTCCTCCCGCACAACGTCAACCGGCTGTCGTGGGCGCGGCTCGCCAGGCATCTCGGACTCCCGCTGGAGCGCGTCTTCCTGGACAACGTGCCGGTCACCGGGCACTGCTTCTGCGCGGATCCCTTCATCAACTACCGGACGGCCCTCGATCTCGGCCGGCTGCGCCCGGGGGACCGCTATCTGCTCGCCACGGTCGGTCTCGGCTCGACCTTCTCGGCGATGCTCTTCGAGCACTGAAGGGGCGTGGGCGTGATGACCGGGAGTTTCACCGGCCGCCTGAAGGCGGCCTTGACCGGGACCTCCGACGCGGAGCTGGTGTTCCTCGGCAACTTCGAGGTCGAGGACCAGTGGGCCCGCGGCGAGACCGGGCTGCCGAGGCTGTCGTTCGGCTCGGGCAGCGTCATCGTCAACCGGATGGACGAGTTCGCACTGCTGCTCGCGGGCAAGGGCGACCACGTCGTGCTGAAGGGCGAACCCGACGCCGACCATCTGAGCCATCTGGAGGAACTCGGCTTCGATCTGCCGGGGTTGCTCGTGGTGGAGCGCCAGGACCCGGGCAGCACCGTCACCCAGGACGCGCTGGAGGACCGGCCGGTGCTGCGCGAGCTGGGCAGGATCGGTGCGCGCGGTGGCGTCGTCTGCGCGCACGGGGTCAGCGAGTCGGAGGAGCGGCTGGCCGAGCGGGCCGGGATCCCGCTGGCCGCCCCGCCGGCGGCGATCTGCAAGGCGGTCAACAGCAAGATCTACAGCCGGCGGCTGGCCGGCGAACTGGGCATCCGGCAGACCCGCGGCTGGACCTGCGCGAGCCTGGCCGAGCTCGACGCGGCGGTCGAGGCCGCCCGCGCGCTGCTCGCCGACGGCCGCCGGGTCGTCCTCAAGGACGCCTTCGGCGTCTCGGGCAAGGGCATCGAGGTGGTCGCGGAAGAACGCCGCCTGGACCGGCTGCACCGCATGATCAGCAGCCGGGCGCGGAAGGCCGGGGACGACCGGGTCGGCCTCGTGGTGGAGGAGTGGGTGGCCAAGCGCGCCGACCTCAACTACCAGTTCACCGTGGGCCGGGACGGCCGTGTGCACGTCGACTTCGTCAAGGAGGCCCTCACCGAGGGCGGGGTGCACCTGGGCCACCGCATCCCGGCGCGGCTCACCGAGCGGCAGACGGCCGAACTGGCCGAAGTATCCCGGCAGTTGGGCGGTCGGTTGGCCGGCGACGGCTACTTCGGGGTCGTCGGCGTCGATGCGATGGTCGATCCCGACGGCGGCCTCTACCCGGTCGTCGAGATCAACGCGCGCCACAACATGTCCACGTACCAGGCATCGATCCAGGAGGCCTTCATCGGGGCCGGGCGCACGGCGCTGGTGCGCAGGTACCCCATGCGGCTGGGCGCGCCGCTGCCGTTCGGCTCGCTCCACCGCGCCATGTCGGACCTGCTGTTCGACCCGGCCCGGGGCACCGGGCTGCTGATCAACAACTACGCCACCGTCAACGCGGCCGCGTCCCTCCCGGAACGGGACCCGGGGGCGGATTTCGAGGGGCGTCTCTACGGCGTCGTAGTCGCCGAATCGGCGGATCGGCTGGCGGCACTGGACGACCAGGCCGGCCGCAGGCTCGCCGCCGTCGCGGAGAGCACCCGGGGAGAGGGGCGAGGATGACACGCGAGTTCCAGGTGCAGGGCGTGCCGGTGTCCGAGCTGGTCCGGCGGTACGGCACCCCGCTGTTCGTCTATGACGGAGCCGTGCTGCGGGACCGGTTCCACGGGCTGCGCGACCGCCTGCACCCGGCCATGGAGATCTTCTACTCGCTCAAGGCCAACCCGAACATCTCGGTCTGCGCGCTGCTCCACTCGTTCGGCGCGCGGGCCGAGGTCTCGTCACTCGTGGAACTGACGACCGCCCGCCGCGCCGGTGTGCCTCCGGAACAGGTGATCTTCCTCGGCCCGGGCAAGAGCCGGCAGGAGCTGGCCGCCTGTCTGGACACCGGGATCCACGCCGTCGTCTGCGAGTCCCTCGCCGAGGTGGCCCTGGTGGACGGGCTGGCCCGGGAGAGGGGCGTGCGGGCGCCGGTCGCGCTGCGCGTCAACCCGCGCTTCGCGGTCAAGCGCTCCGGTCTTGCGATGGGCGGCAAACCGCGCCAGTTCGGCATCGACGAGGAGGAGTTGTTCGCCCGGACCGACCTGGTGAAGCGGTTCCCCGACGTCGACCTGATGGGGGTGCAGGTGTACATGGGCACCCGGATCCTCCATGAGAACGTCATCGTCGAGAACACCACCCGCATCCTCGATCTGGCCGAGCGGCTGTCGGCCGCGCTGAACATCGAGTTGCGGACGGTCGACGTGGGCGGCGGTCTGGGCGTCGCCTACTTCGACGGCGAGAAGGACCTGGACGCCAAGGTGCTGACCGACGGGCTCAACCCCGTCATCGAGGACTTCACGGCCCGGCACCCCGGCACCAGGCTGATCATGGAACTGGGCCGCTACCTCACCGCCGAGGCCGGCACCTATGTGATGGGCGTCCGCTACACCAAGACCTCGATGGGGGAGCGTTTCGCGGTCGCCGACGGCGGCACCCACCACCACATGGCGGCCGTCGGCATCGGTTCGTTCGTCAAGCGCAACTTCCCGATGTCGGTGCTCAACCGGCTCGACGAGCCGCCGACCGACGAGTGGAACGTCACCGGGCCGCTCTGCACCCCGGGCGACACGATCGGCAAGAAGGTCCCGCTGCCGCCCGTACAGCCCGGCGACCTGATCGGCGTACACCGATCCGGGGCCTACGGCCCGACCGCCTCGCCGGGGCTGTTCCTCAGCCATGGCTACCCGGCCGAGGTGCTGGTCCACGAGGGGCGGTGCCACCTGGTCCGGGAACGGGACAGCCCCGACGACCTCCTGCGGCGGCAGCGACTCTACGACCCGACCGCGCACGACGTTTCCCGCTGAACCACTACGAAGACGCTTCCCGCTGAACCACTACGAACACGAGAGGTGAACGATGGAGCACACCACACCGGACGCCGGCACCGCCGACCTGTACGGCCGGGCCGTCGCCACGATCGCCGGCTCGCTCGCCAAGTCGATGCAGGTCGACGCCGACACCATCGGTGAGAACAGCCGGTTGTTCGACGAACTCGGCCTGGACTCCACGACCGTGCTCGAACTGCTGATGACGATCGAGGAGGAGCTCGAGATGGAGTTCGACACCGACGTCCTCGAGCAGCACCACTTCAACACCGTGGGGACGCTGGCCGACTTCGTCCAGGAGCAGGCAGAAGAGCAGGCCGCCGAGCAGGCAGGGGCCTGACCGCCGATGTATCTCACCACGTCTCCCGGCGCGGTCGGCGCGCCGGCGCCTGCCCGGCGGGCGCCGCTGCGCCTGTCGTGGCTGGTCGGCCGGACCTTCTCCGGTGGCAGGCCCTTCCTGCCCGATCCGGTGACGCCGAGCCTGGCCCAGATGCAGACCGACCTCGTGCGCCCGTACCCGGTGGAGTTCCGCCCGGAGCTTCTGGAGCGGGGCGAGCGCAACACCTTCGTCGAGATGACCCAGGAACTGCTCGCCGATCTGCCCCCGTTGGAGGAGCCCCTGGACCTGGTGCTCGTCGCCCACACCGTGCCGGACGCCGATCCGCGCCGCTCCGCGTCCTGCCATCTGGCCGATGTGCTGCCCGGCGACCCGCTGGCCTTCAACCTCTCGGACCAGGGGACCGCCGCCGGGTTCACGGCCCTGCGTCTGGTCTCGGAGTACGCGGCCGCCGACGCCTTCCGGCACGTCCTGGTCGTCCTGCTCGACCAGCGGACCTTCCTGTACGACACCACGGGGGCGCGTGACGTACCGCGGCAGGACTGCGCGGTGGCGCTGCTCTTCGGCCCCGAGGGCCGCGCGGGCCAACCGGTGACGCGGCAACTCGCCGACGTCGCGCCGGACGAGGTCCGCACGACACTCGACGCGGTGCTGAACGAGCCGGCCGGCGCCGGTGCCGGCGGGCCCGTCACGCTCATCACCGGCCAGGGCCTCGACGCCGAACGGTTCGGGCCGGGACTCGACGTGCGTCCCGCGCCGCCGGGCCGTCCCTGCACCGGCCCCTGGGCGGCCCTCGCCGATGTGCTCCCCGAGTTCACGGGGGCCGGGCCCCGCCGCATGGTCGTCGCCGAGTACGACCGCGCGCTGCGGTACCTGTGCACGACCACCCTGGATCTTGAGGAGGGGACATGACCGGCCGTACGGCCGCCACCGACGCATGGATCCGGTACCGGCGGACCGCCCGCCACGACGGCCTCGTCCCGGCGCTGACCCTGCTGTACGAGACCGTCTGCGACGGCGTGCCGCCGCGCGGCCCGGGCGGGCACGTGGTGGCGCCCGCCGGCGTCGCCGGTGCGGACGCCGGGGACGTCGTGACGACCATGACGGTGGAGGACGGCACCGTCGTCGCGTTGCGAAGCCGCCCCGAACCACCGAGCGCGTCCACGACTCCTCGGGCGGCATGGGCGCTGGGCGTGACCTGTCTGCGCTTCGGCCTCTCGGAGCGGCTGCTCGACGCCGTGCTCGCCCACCTCGGCGGCCGTACCGTCGGCGACGCGAAGCTGCTCCACCAGCAGATGGTCAAGGGCGGTGTCGCGGAGGCGGTGATCGAGCAGTTGGAGATCGCGACCATGCTGGCCGGCGCCACGCCGGGCGACCTCGACGACGGCGTCCTGGCCGGCCTGAACGCCCAGATCACCGAGACCGACCGGATGCTGCTTCGGCTGCTCGGCGGTGTGAGCTTCCTGGCGGACGGGCCGGGCCAGGTCGCCCGGGTGTCCGAGCTGATCGCCGACGTCTACTTCGGCCCGGCCCGCGCCGCGGAACACGGGGGAGCGGCATGATCGAGCTGGACGACAGGACACTGGCGATCCGGCGCCAGGCCCGCGCGTGGGCGCAGGAACTCAAGCCCCTCGCCCTGGAGCTCGACCAGGACCCGGACGCGATCCACCGCCATCTGGACGTGGCGATCGTGTCGTACCTGACCAGGATGACGGTGCCGCCCGAGTTCAATCCCGACCCGGTGGTCATCGACGGGCATCCCTTCTACGGCACCGGGACCCTGGAGCGGGTCGTCTTCGCCGAGGAGGTGGCGGTCGGCGACGCCGGCATGCTGCTGGCGGCGCCGGGGCCGGTGATGTCGGGCGTGCTGGTCGATGCCATGGGCGACGAGCAGCAGAAGAAGTGGTTCTACGGCCGGATCATGGAGAAGCCCACCTGGACCTTCTTCGCGCTGACCGAGCCGGACCGCGGCTCGGACGCGGCGGCGATGGAGACCACACTCACCCCGGACGGCGACCACCACTTCGTGCTCCGCGGAACCAAGCGCTACATCGGCAACGCGGCCCGCGCCGACCTGGGCATCGTCTTCGCCCGCACCCGTCCGGGGCCGCTCGGCGTCACCGCGGTCCTCACCGAGACCTCGGCCGCCGGGTTCACCGCCGAGCCCCTGGAGACCATCGGGCTGCGCGGCCTGCGCATCACCGCCGTCACCCTCGACGACGTACGCGTGCCCGCCGACCAGGTGCTCGGCAGGCATCTGCGCGCCACCCAGCGGGGCATGTGGAGCGCGGTGCAGGGACTGAACCGCCTCCGCCCCGGCGTCGCCGCGTTCGGCCTCGGCATCGCACGGGCCGCGTACGAGTACGTCCTGGACAACCGGCGCACCCTGACCGCGGCCGAACGTCACCGCCTCGACCGTCTCGGCCTCCGCCTGACGCAACTCCGCCAGCTCATCTGGCGATCGGCGATCGCCGTGGACGACAACGAGCCCGCCGCCGGCCCCCTGGCCTCTGCGGCGAAGGCCCGCGCCTCGCACCTCGCCGAGGAGGCGACCCTCGAAGCGCTCGGCTACTTCGGCCCCGGCGCCCGCCTCGACCATCCCCTCCTCGACAAACTCGCCCGGGACGCCCGCGGCGTGGAGTTCATGGAGGGAACCGCCAACATCCAGAAGCTCAACCTGTTCACCGGCCTGGTCCAGGGAAGTCTCCGCCGTGATTGACGGCGGCCTCGCGCCGGCGGGACCGGGGGCGGCGGTCAGCTTCGTCGGCTGCGTGGGTCGGGCTGCGCCCACATGAGAGGGATCGGGACGGACGGGTCCGACATGGACGAGCCGAGGGTGGACGTCTGGACGGTGCCGCTTGACGGGTCGTCGGCCACGGTGGCGACGATGTCCCGGATTCTGTCGGGGCGTGAGGCCGAGCGCGGCGCCCGCTGTCGTTTCGAGACCGACCGCAGGCGTTTCATCGTCGCGCATGGAGCATTGCGGCTGATCCTGGCCGGCTACCTCGATGTTCCTCCCGAGGAACTGCGCCTGGAGCGGGGACGTCACGGCAAACCACGGATCGCGGGCAGCTCCGATCTGCGGTTCAACCTCTCCCATTCCGGTGAGCTCAGTGTGGTGGCGGTGACCCGGCACGACGAGGTCGGGGTCGATGTGGACCGGCTGCGGCCCGGCCTGCCGGTCGAGCCGTTCGTCAAGCGCTTCTTCCCCGCGTCCGACGCCCGTTTCGTCACTGCGGCCGCCGAGCCCACGGAACGCGCCGAACGTTTCCTGCGCCTCTGGACCCGCAAGGAGGCCGTGGTCAAGGCCGCCGGCGCACGCCTCACCCAGGGCCTGTCCCTGACGGTTTTCACCGACGCCGGCACCGTCCGCGATCCGTCCGGGCAGATCCACGGCGCCTGGTCAGTACGCGATCTCCCGATGCCGGACGGCTACCTGGCCGCGCTGGCCGTCGCGGGGCCGGCGACCCCCAGGATCTCGGTCAGACATGCCGATCCCGATCCGGGAAGCGCGTAGCCCGAGCGTCTCGACGGCAGCAAGGAGGCTTGCCAGTCATCACCTCTCCTCATCACGTCCTCACATCCGGTGGCGCTTCCGAAGGCAACCGTGGGTGAACCGTCCGCTGCCGGGCCGTCAGCCGCAGCAGTCGCAGCCGGGACGGCAACCGCACGCATCCTCCTCGGTGTCGTCCGACGGCACCGCCGATGCGGCGGGCGAGGCGCAGCAGCCCTCGCCCCGCCAGGCATCGCGGCCTTCCTTGACGGCGATCGCGGCGATCACGAGGGCGGCGACGGGGTCGGCCCACGACCAGCCGAGGGTGGCGTTGAGGACCAGGCCGGCCAGGAGTACGGCGGAGAGGTAGGTGCACAGCAGGGTCTGCTTGGAGTCGGCCACCGCGGAGGCGGAGCCGAGTTCGCGGCCGGCGCGGCGCTGGGCCGCCGACAGGAACGGCATCACGGCCAGCGACAGGGCGGCGATCACGATGCCGGGGACGGAGCGTTCCGCCTCTCCGGTGCCGCCGAGGGCACGGACGGCGTCGATGCCGACGTACGCGGCCAGGGCGAAGAACGAGAGGGCGATGATCCGCAGGGTCGTCTTCTCGCGCGCTTCGAGTACGGCGCGGTCGGCGGCGGAGAACTGCCAGGCGACCGCGGCGGCGGAGGAGACCTCGATGACGGAGTCCAGACCGAAGCCGATCAGCGCGGTGGAGGACGCGAGGGTCCCGGCGGTGAGCGCGACGGCCGCCTCGACGACGTTGTAGGCGATGGTCGCGGCGACCAGCAGGCGTATCCGGCGGGTGAGCGCGTCGCGCCGGGCGGGGGACGGGCCGAGGGATATCGAGATCCCGGATGTCTCGGCGGCCATCAGCAGCAGCCCTTCTCCGCGGCGTCGACGCAGGTCCGGTCCGCTTCGACCGCGATCACGGCGGTGCGCAGATCGTCCAGGGCGTGGCCGAGGCGTTCGTCGGCCAGTTCGTATCGCGTACGGCGTCCGTCCGGCACGGTGACGACGAGGCCGCAGTCCCGAAGGCACGCCAGGTGGTTCGAGAGTCGCGTGCGGGAGACGCCGAGCGCGTCGGCGAGGTCCGCCGGGTAGGCGGGGGCCTCACGGAGCGCGAGCAGGATGCGGCAGCGGATGGGGTCGGCGAGCGCGCGACCGAAACGGACCAGGACCTCGATGTCGGGGGCGAGAGTCAGCACCCCCTCACCGTACAGATAATCCTGAATTCAGGAAACCGTGGATTGTCGCCGGGCGATGACCGACGAGGGTGGCACTGCCAGTGACAGTCTCCGCAGGAGTGCCGTCAAGGGGGATCTGGCTGGCCGGAGCCGTGCACCGGAGTCTGGGGGCATGACCACCGCTGATACCACCACGAGTTCCCCAGTCGAGCAGCCGGGCGCCGTACGGATGACCGGACGTCAGGTCGCCGCCCTGGTGGTGCTCCTGGCTTCGCAGTTCATGATGGCCGCCGACTTCTCCGTGCTGAACGTCGCGCTGCCCGAGGTCGGCACCGCCCTCGGGTTCTCCACCGGCAACCTCCAGTGGATCACCACCACGTTCGCCCTGTGTGCCGCCGGATGCACCCTGGTCTTCGGGCGCGTGGGCGACTATGTGGGGCGTCGGCGCATCTTCACCGTCGGCATGGCCGTCCTCGCCGTCTCGTCGCTCGTCGGAGGCATCGCGGAGTCCTCGACGATGCTGCTGGTCGCCCGTACCCTCCAGGGCCTGGCCACCGCCGCCGTCACGCCCGCCGCGCTCGCCCTGCTCACCACCGCCTTCACCGAGCCCACCCTGCGCACCCGGGCGCTCGGCCTGAACAGCGTGATGATGAGCGCCGGCTTCAGCGTCGGCGCCATCCTCGGCGGTGTCCTCACGGACGTGTTCTCCTGGCGCTGGGCGTTCTTCATCAACATCCCCGTCGCCATCGCGGCGATCCTGGTCGTGCCGCTCGTCGTCGACGAGAGCAGGGCCGAGCAGCGCACCCGGATCGACCTGCCCGGTGCCGTGCTCATCACCCTCGGCCTGTTCGCCGGGATCTACGGCGTGACCCGCGTCGGCGAGGAGGGCTTCGACCTGGTCGCGGGCGTCGCCCTGATCGCCGCCGCCGTGCTGCTGGGCGTCTTCTGGGCCGTGGAGAGCCGCACCACCGACGCCCTGGTGCCGGTGCGGGTCCTGAAGAAGCCCGACATCGCGTTCGGCAACCTGGCCGCCCTGTTCATCTTCGGCGGCGAGACCGCGTTGATCTTCTTCACCGGGCTGTACGTCCAGGACGTGCTCGGTCTGTCGTCCCTCGTCGCAGGTCTGGTGCTGCTCGGCATCGGCCTGGGCCAGATCATCGCCGGCACGGTCGGCCCGCGCATCCTCCAGCACATCCAGCCGCGCACCATGCTCGGGGTCTCCCTGCTCCTCCAGGGCGCGTTCATGCTGCCCGCGCTGTGGGCGACCGCGGACTCGAGCTGGCTGGTCCCGCTGATCGCCACCCAGTTCGTGAACGCCTTCTTCTCCATGACGGCGGCGCTGTCCTTCATGGTCATCGCCACCTCCTCCGTCGACTCCGACATGCAGGGCATGGCGACCGGCATGGCCACCCAGAGCCAGCAGATCGGCATCGCCATCGGCATCCCGCTGATCAGCGCGGTGTTCGCGGCCGTCATCGGGCACGGCACGGTGACCGCCGCCGAGGAACTGAGCGGCATCCACACGGCGATCGGCGTCGCGGGCGGCTGCCAGGTGGTGGTCGGCCTGCTGCTGTGGGCGGCGCTGCGCCGCAGGACGGCCCTGTCCGGCTGAGGACCGGGCAGCGGCCCCACGCGGCCGGGAAGGCGGATCCCCCGTACCGCCGTCCCGGCCGCGTGGCATCGGTCACGCCGCCCCGGGGTGGCATTGCCGATGCCGTACAGGACTTCATAATCGGAAGGATGGAGCACATCGTGAACACGGACCTGGGCAGCTATCTGCGGCAGATGCGCGAGCGGGTGCGGCCGGAGCAGATGGGCCTGCGATCCAGCGGCTCCCGGCGGGTCCCGGGCCTGCGGCGCGAGGAAGTCGCCGCGCTCGCCGGTGTGAGCCAGACCTACTACACACGGCTGGAGCAGTCGCAGACCGCGCACGCGTCGCCGCAGGTCCTGCTCTCCATCGCCCGGGCCCTGCGACTGAGCCCCGACGAGCGGGACTACCTGCTCAAGATCGGTACGCCGGTCCAGAACCCGCAGGAGCCCGCACCCAGCGGGGACCAGGTCAGCCCGTACACGAGGATGCTGGTGAAGTCCCTCGGGAACGTGGCGGCCGCCGTGCTGAACTACCGCTGCGACATCCTCAGTTGGAACTCCCTCTACCACCGGCTGTTCGCGCCGCACCTCGACTTCGACGCACCCGAACGTCCCGAACAGCGCCCGAACATCATCAAGATGAACTTCCTCGACGACAACGTCCGCTCGCTGTACGCCGACTGGGCTACGGAATCCGAGTCGAACGTGACGTATCTGCGGTTCATCTCCGGAAACCACCGGCACGATCCGCAGCTGGCCGAGCTGATCGGTGAACTGACCATCCAGAGTGAGGAGTTCGCCGAACTGTGGTGCCGTCAGCGGGTGTCGAACTGCATCGAGGGCACCAAGCTCTTCGACCATCCGGTCGTCGGCGAACTGGAGTTGATGTACCAGTCGGGGGATCTCCAGGACGGCAACATCCTGAAGTTCTACCACGCTGAGCCGGACTCCCCGCATGAGGCGGCGTTGCAGCTGCTGACGGTGGACCTGGACTCGGTGCACCACCGCTGAACTGCGAAAAGACGGCACCCCGGCCCTCATGGACCGGGGTGCCGTCGGCTGCCGGGGCGGGTCAGGTCCGTCGGATCGCCGTGACTCCCCAGGTGAAGCCCGACCCGGCCGTCGCCACGATCACCAGGTCGCCGGAGCCGATCCGGTCCTCCCGCTCCAGCTCCTCCAGGGCCAGCAGCGGGTCGGCGCCGCCCAGATGGCCGTCGCGTTCGTACTGGAAGACGCTGCGGGAGGCGTCGACCCCCAGCGTGGCCAGATAGGTGCGGTGGGTGTCCTGGTTGCCGTGCGTGACGAGGAAGTAGGCCACGTCGGCCACCTCCTTGCCGATGTCCGTGAGGACTCTGTGCGTCAGGGTGGTGAAGTTGTCCAGGAAGGCCTCGCCGAGGCCGTCCAGCTTCTCGCCGCGCTCGACCTTGATCTCGCCGTTCTTGATCTCGCCGTAGTAGGCGTCCACCCACTGCGGGTCGGTGTGGTGGGCGCCGCCCAGCACCTCGTACCGGATGTCCGGGGTGTCCGCGGTGAGCAGTACGGCGGCCGCGCCGTCCGCGAAGTTGAACAGCTCGATGTAGCCGGTGCCGTACTCCACGAGCTCGCTGAGCCGGTCCGCGATGACCACCAGGGCGTACTTGTGCGTGCCCGCCCGCACCTGGTCGTCGGCGAGCTTGACGGCCACCATGCCGGCGTTGCAGAAGTTGGAGACTTCGTAGCAGTGCGCCTGCGTGATCCCCAGCTCCGCCGCGATCTTGGCCGCGGGCGACCAGAACGGCGTACCCCATTCGCTGGAGCCCGCGTAGAGGACGAGACCGATCTCGTCCAGCGGCACAGGGCTGCGGTCCAGCAGCCTGGCCGCGGCGTCCCGGCCCAGGCCCCAGGCGGTCTCGCCCTCGGCCAGCACCGAGAACTTCCCCGACGGCAGGACCTGCCCGAGTTTCTCCGGGCCGTACCCCGACTCCTGGCTGACCTCGTCGACGCTGCGTTTGCCACTGGGCATGGCCAGGGCGTAGTCGGCTATTCCCACGGGTTCTCCACCTGCCTGTCAGACGTATTCCACGACGGCGTGCGGCACATAGGGCGCCTCGAGCCGGGCCACTTCGGTGTCGTCCAGCTCCAGTTCCAGGGCGGCCACCGCGTCCTGGAGGTGATGCGGCCGCGTCGCGCCGACGACGGGCGCGGTGACCGCCGGCTGTCGCAGCAGCCAGGCCAGGGCGACCTGGGCCATGGGGACGCCCCGCTCGGCGGCGATCTGCGACGCCATCCGGGCGACCGCGCGGTCGGCCTGCTCGGTCGGGCCGTAGAACCGGTCCTGGATCGGGTCGCCCGCGGTGCGCACCGACTCCGTCTCCCAGTCCCGGGCGAGCCGGCCGCGGGCCAGCGGGCTCCACGGGGTGACGCCGACGCCCTCGGCCAGGCAGTACGGCAGCATCTCCCGCTCTTCCTCACGGTTGATGAGGTTGTAGTGGTTCTGCATGCTCACGAACCGCGTCCACCCGTGCAGGTCGGCGACGTACTGCGCCTTCACGAACTGCCAGGTGTGCATCGACGAGGCGCCGATGTAGCGGACCTTGCCGGCGCGCACCACGTCGTGCAACGCCTCCATGGTCTCCTCGACGGGCGTCTCGTGGTCCCAGCGGTGGACGATGTAGAGGTCGATGTGGTCGGTGTCCAACCGGTGCAGGCTGGCGTCGAGTTCGCGCATGATCGCCGAGCGGGACAGACCGCCCGACAGCGGGTTGGCGTCGAGCTTTTCGTACACCTTCGTCGCGACGACGACGTCCTCGCGCCGGGTCAGCTTCTTCAACGCGCGGCCGAGGAACTCCTCGCTCGTGCCGAGGGAGTAGATGTTCGCGGTGTCGAAGAAGTTGATGCCGAGGTCGAGGGCCTGGGCGATGAAGGGCAGGCTCTCCTCCTCGGGCAGCGACCACGGGTGGGTGCCGAGGCCGGGCTCGCCGTAGCTCATGCAGCCCAGCGCGAGGCGGGAGACCTTCAGGCCGGACGAGCCCAGTCGCACGTACTGCAACGCACTCAGCCCTTCACCTGGTCCTGCACCTCGGTCAGCCGGCCCCAGGAGGCGATGCCCTCGTCGAGCGGGATGTCCAGGCTGGCGAGGTACATGGCGGTCATGGCGCTGTGGCCGGCGAGGTGGGTGACCTCGGCGATCTCGTTCTCGGAGTAGTACTCGCGCAGGCCCCGGTACGCCTCCTCGCTCGCCTTGTGATCGACCATGCAGTCGGTGACGTAGCGGACCAGCGCGGCGCGGCCGGCCGGAAGTTCGTCGTACAGGCCGTCCTCGATCGCCTTGATCTCGGTGTCGTCCAGGCCGGCCTTCTTGGCGAGCGGGTAGTGCAGCAGACGCTCGAACTCACTGTCGCGCAGCTTGGCCACGCGCAGCACGATCACCTCGCGGTCCAGCAGGCTCAGCAGCCCGACCGTGAAGGTGCCGCCGAGCGCGAGGTGAGCGGCGGCCGAGTTCTTGGTCAGCAGCAGCGCGCGGGTCAGGTTGGACTCGAACTTCTCGTACACCGCGCGCTGTTCGGGCGTCATGTCGGCGACTTCGGTGAGGGTGACGCGAGGGGACATGCCGGGCTCCTTGTGTCTCGGAGGGGGTTGGTGAGTGAGGGTCATGCGGGTACGGCGGTGAGGGGCGCCGTTGCTGTGTCGCGCACATGGCGGGCGAGGGCCCGGGCGACCGTGTGCACACAGGTCTCGGGGGATCCGACGTCGAGTGGGACCAGGGCGTCCAGGTGACCGTCCGGGCGGACGGCCAACGCATGCGCCCCGCGCGGGAGTTTGCCGAGCAGCAGGCCCGGCGGCCGGCCGCCCAGGTCGACGAGCGCCGCGCCGGACACCTTGGCGTGCAGCGCGTCGACGACCTGCGTCCAGTACTCGTGGCGGTACTCCAGCCCCGGCCACAGCAGGACCGTGAAGCGGTCCACCGAGAGCACGGGCTGGGTGCTCGACTCACGCCAGCCCAGGGGCAGTCGCTCACCCGGCACCAGGGTGCGCCGCCTCGGCCGAGCACCGTAGTGGGTGTCGATCTGGGCGAGCCGGGGAGCGAGGGCCTTCTCCAGGGTCTGGGTCGCGGTGCCCAGCCGGTAGACGGCGTCGCGGGCCAGGGTCTGGCGCCGGGAGGAGTACAGCCCGATCCGGGCGAGCCGGGTGGACAGCGCGGCCACCTGGTCGACGGCCGGCCGGCGTTCGGGGTCGTAGCTGTCGAGCAGTTCGGGCCGGTAGTCGCCGCGCACCACACCGGCCAGCTTCCAGCCCAGGTTGACCGCGTCCTGGATACCGGTGTTCAGACCCTGCGCGCCGGACGGGCTCATGGCGTGCGCCGAGTCGCCGACGAGGAAGACGCGGTCGCCGCCGTATCGGGCCGCCGAGCGGACGTGCGCGGTGAAGACGCCGCTGAACCGCATCTCACCGAGGCGCCGGACCCCGGGAACGCGTTCGGCGAGCAGTGTCTCGAAGAAATCGCGGTCGGGGGTGTCGCCGGTGTAGTCGTCGGGCACGCTCGCGCCGACCCGGAAGACGCCGTCACCGAGCGGCGCCAGCACCATGTTGCCGGTGCGGGTCAGGTAGTAGGCGGCCTCGCTGCTGGTCGTCTCGCCCAGGATCTCGGCGTCGGTGATGGCCAGCCGGGTCCGCAGGGTGCGGCCGGTGAACCGGAAGCCGAACACCTCGCGGACGACGCTGCTGTAGCCGTCGGCGCCCACGACGTAGTCGTAGGCCCGGGTCTCCTCGGTGCCGTCGGGCAGGCGGAGCCGGCAGTCCACGCCGTGCGGATGCCGGGTGCCGTCGAGGAACGTGTGGTCGTAGTCGATGCCGCCGCCGAGCCCGGTCAGGTGCTCTTCGAGGATGGCCTCGGTGCGCCACTGCGGGATGGTGATGGCGAACGGGTAGCCGACGCCCCGCAGCCGGTCGAAGCGGACCAGGCCGATCATTTTCTTGTTCGAGTAGTAGTTCATCTGGTCGAAGTAGTGGCCGCCTTCGACCAGCTTCCGGCCCACACCCACCCGGTCCAGCAGTTCCAGGATGCGGGGCCACAGGATGGTGGCCCGGGAGTGCGGGCTCTGCCTGCGGAGCTTGGAGATCACATCGGCCCGGACCCCGTGTGCGAGGAGCTCGGCGGCGAGCACCATCCCCACGGGACCGGCCCCGACGACGAGGACGCGCGGTCGCTGCATGTCGCTCACCACGGGTCAGGCGTCGAGCGCGCGCAGGCGGTGGACGTACGGCGGGTTGACGAACGCGCCCTCGGTGCGGGCGAGGAAGTCGGCGACGTACGGCTCCTTCATGTGCAGGTCGATGGCCTCCTGGCCGGCCCAGTCCTCGACCAGCACGACGACGTTCGGGTGCTCCTCGGAGCGGAAGGCGTCGAAGCGCAGCGCGCCCTCCTCCTGCCGGGTCGCCTCGCACAGCTCCTGGAAGGCGGCCGCGACCGAGTCCATGCGGTCCGGTACGACGTCGAAGAGAACGGTGATCTCGATGCTCATGTGCGGGTCACTTCCTTGGCGATGAGGTCGTCGAGGTCGACGAAGGTGACAGGTGTGGAGGGCCGGTCGGTCCCGGCGCACTCCCGTGGGTCGGCGTTCCACCGGCCGAGCGCGATCCGGGCACGGCCCCGTGCGGTCCACTCGGCGTCCAGGCAGAGCGCACGGCAGGTGCCGACCATGGCCCGGGGCTCGTCGTCGTGAGCGGCGACGAGCGCTGCGGCCAGCAGGTTCAGCACCCCGCCGTGCGCCACGACGAGGAGCCGCTCGGCGGTCCGCTCCGCGGTGAGCACGGAGTGCAGCGCCCGGCAGAAGCGGGCCCGCGCGGCATGGCCGCTCTCGCCGCCCGGCGGGGCGTACCCGGGGTCGGTCAGCAGCCGTGCCATGGTCTGCGGATCGGTCCGGGCGAACTCGGCGCGGTGCAGCCCGTCGAGGCCGCCGAGATGGCGTTCGCTCAGGCCGTCGATGCGGTGGTGGGGCACGTCGAGCCGGCCTGCGGCGTACGCGGCGGTCTGGGCCGCCCGTGCCATCGGTGAGGAGTAGACCGCTGCCCAGCCGCCGGGCGGCAGTGAGCGCGCGGCCCGCTGGGCCTGCCGTACCCCGTCGTCGTTGAGCGGGATGTCGGCCTGGCCCTGAAAGCGGTCGGCGGCGTTGCGGTCGGTCTCTCCGTGCCGGAGCAGGACGACACGCACGGCTCAGACGGTGCCGGCGGCGGCCGCCGGCGCACCGAGGGACTCGACGGCACGGGCGGCCTCGTCGATGCTCTGCTGGGCGGACAGCACGCCTTCGGCGATCGAGACGCCGAGCCGCTTCTCCAGCAGCAGCGACATCTCCAGCAGGGCCAGGGAGTCCACCGCCAGGTCCTCGAAGACGGTGCTCTGGGCCACCTCCTCCTCCGGTATGTCGAACTTGCCGGTGAGGATTTCGATGATCATCGTGGATACGGAACCGGTCATGGGTCACCTCGAAAACGTGGTGGGTGCGGGGGAGTCGGGCAGGCCGCGACGCTGCGGTCTGCCGGGTTCGGCCGGAGGATCCGGCCGCGGCTCAGCCGATCGGCAGGTCGGGCCAGACGAGGGTGGCCGAGCCCCAGGTGGCGCCGCCGCCGAAGGCGGTCAGCAGCACCCGGTTGCCCTTCGTGAGGGTGCCGTCGGCCAGGGCGTCGGCGAGGGCGAGTGGGATGGAGGCGGCGGAGGTGTTGCCGACGCGCTCGATGTTGAGCACGGCGCGCTCCGGGGGCAGTCCGAGCTGTTCGGCGACGGCGTGGACGATGCGGATGTTGGCCTGATGGCCCACGAGCCGGTCGACTTCGGCGATCTCCCAGCCGGTGCGGGCCAGCACCGTGCGCGAGGACTCCGCCATACGGCGCACCGCGGCGAAGAACACGGACTTGCCGTCCATCCGGAAGTACCGGTCCTCCGGACGGGGCGTCCCGCCCCGGGACCGCTCCTCGGCCCCACCGCCGCGCACCGTGATCAGGTCCGCCATCGAGCCGTCGCTGCCCAGGTGGACGTCCAGCACGGCTCCCGGCTCGGTGCGCTCCCCGGCCCGCAAGAGCACCGCGCCCGCCCCGTCGCCGAAGATCACGGATGTGGTGCGGTCCTCGGGGTCCAGGATGGTGCTGTACGACTCGGCGCCGATGACCAGCACCCGTTCGGCGAATCCCGCGGTCACGGCGGACGCGCCGGCCTGGAGGGCGTAGACGAAGCCTGAGCACACGGCCGCCACGTCGTACGCCGGTACGTCGGTCAGCCCCAGGCGGGCGGCCACGGTCGGCGCCGTCGCCGGGCACGGGCGGTCCGGGGTGGTGGTGGCGACGATCACCAGGTCGGCGCCGCCCCCACCGGCGTTCTTCAACGCCCGTTCACCGGCCGCGGCGGCCAGGTCGCCGGTGCTGGTTCCCGGGTCGACGACATGGCGCCGGGCGATGCCCGTCCGGGTGCGGATCCAGTCGTCGGAGGTGTCCAGCCGCCGGGACAGTTCGTCGTTCGTCACCACGCGCGGGGGCACGAAGCCGCCCACGCCGGCGAGCACGGCCGCTCGGGTCATGCCGCCACGTTCCCTTCCGGGAGCTGGTGGGCGACCGCCGAGCGCACCTGGAGTCCGGCGAGTTCGGCCACGACGTCCAGCGTGCGCCAGGTGCCGCCGCCCATGTGCAGCAGACCGGGTTCGTCCAGCCGGGTCGTCACCGGTATCGCCTCCGTGGGGCGGTCCGGGCGTGAAGCGGTCAGCGTGGTCTGGCGCATCCACAGGGTGTTGCTGTCCTGACGGCGCATGCCGTCGAGGTCGTAGAGCATGATCTGGGCGAGTTGGAGGGCCGTGACAAAGGCGTCGATCATCGACACGGACGGCTGGTGCGCCCCCTCCAGGCCCGAGGCGGGCACCGCGGCGCCGTCCTCGTGGCCGACGGTCAGTGCCGCGTCGGCGCGCAGCGCCCGGTGGTCCACCGCCACGTCTCGGACGAGCTGGCGCCGGGTGGTGAACCCGGTACCGAAGTAGCGGTCCGCCGCCGGGCCGAGGAGGGCGTCCAGACCGGAGTACGTGCGTGCGTCCTGCGCCGTCCCCGTCGGCAGGGCGTGGACGATCTCGCACCGCACTCGCATGGTGCCGATCGTGCAGTCGACCAGGGAGACGGCGCGTCCGGGTTCCCCGACGAGCGGGTCGGTGCGGCGCAGCGTCGCCTCGGCCGGGAGCCGGTCGAGCTCCTCCTGCGGACTGGTGCCGGCCGTCATCCGTACCCTGCGCAGCCAGCCGTCGCGCAGGTCCGCCACGAGACCGGCGAGGCACGCCTCGGCCAACTGGGCGGCCACGACGAGGCCGTCGACGGTGCTGAAGTGGGGGCGCAGATCGGTGCCGGCCGCCTTCTTCGACCAGTCGGCCGGGTAGCTGACGCCCACCGAGGAAGCGGCCCGCCCGGTCCCGTCCGCGCCGCGGGTGAGGCGCAGTTCGCCGATGTCGTAGCCGACCCGGCGAAAGCCACGGCCGAAGAAGCGCTGCTCGGCCGGGCCGAGATGATCGTCGACGGACGCCACCACGGTCCGTTCTGAAGTCGGGGTCATCGGTGCTCCGTTCGTCTGGGTTGGTCCCCTGCCGGCCGCGGTACGGATGCCGTGCGCCCGCCCGGTCTGCGGCCACCGCCGCGCCGGATGGCGCACGTGAGCCGTGCCGTGCAGGTCCGGTTGCCGGAGTCATCGGTGATGACGATCTCGTACGAGGCCATGGCCTGCCGTTCGCTCAGGGGCCGGCACACTCCGGTGACGGTTCCCGAGGAGACCCAGCGGTGGTGGGTGCAGGACAGGTCGACGCCCACCGCGTTGCCGCCGGGGCCCGCGCATAGGAAGGCCGCGAGGGAACCCAGCGTCTCGGCGAGCACGGCGTTGGCGCCGCCGTGCAGAATTCCCACCGGCTGGCGATTGCCGGAGACGGGCATGGTGCCCACCACAAGTCCCGGTTCGCAGGTGATGATTTCAATACCCATGCGCCGGGTGAGTTGTTCGCCTTCGTATGCGCCGTCGACCCGCATCGGGCCGAGCATCAAGTTCGGCATCAAGGTCTCCGTCTGTTTCCGGGGCCCGTACCGGCGGGCCAATCCGAGTCAAACACCGTGAGGTGAGCGGCAACAGGCTCATGGCCTGTTGCTGCCAAGCAGTTGGCGCCTTTACCGAATCCAGGAATGCTTGTTCTGGAGAAGTAACCCGGCGGAAATATTGGAATGCTTCGGTGCGCTCACCCAACTGTGCTTGGGTGGACATGGGTTGAGGATCAGGAAGGGAGCGCGGTCTCAGTGCAGCGCGTTTTGCTCGGCGGGCTCGATGTATCACGCATCGGCCTGGGTGCCATGTCGATGTCCGACTACTACACGGGAGCGGGCAGCGACGAGGAGGAGGCCGTCCGCACCATCCGGCGGGCCTTGGATCTCGGCGTCGGCTTCGTCGACACCGCTGAGATCTACGGCCCGTTCGTCAATGAGGAACTCGTCGGGCGGGCGATCGCCGGACGGCGCGACGAGGTGGTGATCGCCACCAAGTTCGGGCTGGTCTCGCACGACGGTGCCGGCCCGAACGTGCTCGACAGCTCACCGGCCAATGTGCGCAGGGCGGTCGAGGGTTCGCTGAGGCGCCTGGGGACCGACCGCATCGACCTGTACTACCAGCACCGCGTCGACCCGGACACACCGATCGAGGACACCATGGGCGCACTGGCCGAGCTGGTGCGGGAGGGCAAGGTCCGGCACGTCGGGCTGTCGGAGGCCGGCCCGCAGACCATCCGGCGCGCCCATGCCGTGCACCCCGTGACGGCGGTGCAGATCGAGTACTCGCTGTGGTCCCGTGAGCCCGCCGAGACGCTGCTGCCGCTCTTCCGCGAGCTGGGCATCGGGCTCGTCGCCTACTCGCCGCTCGGCCGGGGCTTCCTCACCGGCACGATCCGCTCCACCCAGGAGTTCGCCCCGGACGACTTCCGGCTGACCACGCCCCGGTTCGCCGAGGGCAACTTCGAGCAGAACCTGCGGATCGTCGACGAGGTGGAAGCCGTGGCCCAGGACGTCGGGGCCACACCCGCGCAGGTCGCGCTGGCCTGGCTGCTGGCGCGGGGCGAGGACGTCGTCCCCATCCCGGGCACCCGGCGCGCGGCCCGCGTCGAGGAGAACGCCGCCGCGGACGCGGTCGTCCTCACGGCCGGGCAGCTGGCTCGGCTCGACGCCCTCACCCCGCCGGCCGGCGCACGCTACGCCGAGCAGGACCTGGCCCGAACGGGGCTGTAGGCCCGCGTCAGATCCAGCGCCGCCGAGCCGCTTCCGCCCCCGCCTGGAAGCGGCTCTGGGCACCCATCCTGGACATCATGCCCGCCACGGTCCGGCGAACAGTGCGGACCGACAGACCGGTCCGCCGGGAGATGCCCTCGTCGGTCAGCCCCTCCGCGAGCAGCAGCAGTGCCTCCCGCTCCCGCTCGTCCAGCGCGTCCGGCCCCGCCGTGCCGGCAGGGCCGTCCGTCGGTGCGGAACTCGCCCACACCTGGTCGAAGAGAGCCTGGTGGGCCGCCACCAGAAGCCGCCCGCGCAACAGCGTCGCCGAGGAGTCGCCCACCCCGGGGTCCGACGGCACGATCGCCAGGTCCCGGTCGGCCACGGCCATCCACACCGGCAGATGCGGCAGCGCCCGCAACTGCGCGCCGGACGCGGCGATCCGCCGCAGATCCTCGTCCTGGACGGGATCGCGGGCGAGGTCCTCCAGGTGCAGGACGCGCACCCGCGCCCCACGGCGCACGAGCTCCGCGCTGAGCAGGGCCGCCCGTTCCCGCACCCGGCGGTCGTAGGGGCGACGGGGCAGCGCGAGCCGTAACTCCCGCACCGTACGCAGGCGCAGGAGGTCCAGCTGGGCCGCCACGGAGTCCGAGTCGGTCAGTGGTTGAAGTGCCGTCCGGGTGGTGTCGGATCTGACGAGCGTCTGACTTTCCATGTCCCCGTTCCGCAGTAAAAGAGATACTCGGATCTGGCACGGACCCCCCGTGCATCAGGCGCCAACCCCAACAAGAGGTGAAGAGCCGGCTGTGCAGCCGGCGGAAACCAAATGGGTGTCAGTTGCGCCTGATTGAGGTTGCAAGGCTTGTTTAGGGCTTGTCAAGCGGCAAAAAGTTGCCGCTTGGCAGTCGTCGCTTTCTGTGTAGAGTTGGTTGCGGAGCGGGTGCTGCTACGCCGGCATCAGAGCCACGAAGCGGGCGCCTGTTCGGTACGGGGGGAGGAGGACCTGGGCGGTGACAATCAACTCGGTCTGTGAAATGTGGGGGAGTGCCAGGCGGAATCTTCCGCCCTGCCGAAACGCAATGATGCGTGGCCCGGCATTCCAGAGTTCACGGCACACCGGCTCGTGCTGGACGCGCGTCAGTAAATCATTCAGGGTCGGATCGTCCGGACTCCGGAAGAGTGCGAATCTCAACTGCGCAAGGTACAGCGCGGCCTGTTTCTTCCAATCCACTATCTGTTCACGCGATTCCGGGCTCAGTAGAACCCAGCGCATCAGATTGGCTTCCGGCTCACGGACCCAGGGAAACCACAGGGCCATGAGCGCGTTGTAGGCGATGACATTCCACGCGTGGTCGATGAGGTAGGCGGGAAACGTTGTCTGTGCGTCGACCAAATCCTTGAGTCGGCCGAACCTGCCGCCGTCGGCCACCGACTGCTTCTCGTCCGACACCTCGGTCAGCCGGTACCAGTACAACGCCGTACGTTCATCCGGGCCGAGGGCCAGTGCGTCCGCCAGCAGGGTCAACGTGTCGAGGGTGAGCGGAACTTGAGCTCCGCTCTCCAGCGCGCGGTACCAGCGCTCGCTGACGCCCATCCGCTGGGCGACCTCCTTCTGCGGGAGGGCTTTGCCGCGTCCCAGTTTGTTGCCTGCCTCGGTGCGCCAGGCGCGCAGCAGGTGCGGAAGGTCGGCGAATTCCAGCTGGAATTCCGCTGGTTCAGGTATGTCTGAATTGCTTGATTTCGTCATGGCTCCCCCGTTCGCGCTATGTGATCGAACGATCAAACAGTAGCCGGAGGCGCCATCGACCCCTTCAGACGTGAGCATGCCTGAAGACCGTCCGCTCCGCAGTCGATCAACCGGTCTGCCGGGACAACTGGCAGAGTTCACACGAGAACGAAGGGAAATCGTTCACCATGGGTAATGTCAGGTCCATGTCCAAAGTGGTCGTCACCGGACTGGGCGCCGTCACGCCACTCGGCGTCGGCACCGCATCCCTCTGGGAGGGGCTGCTCGCCGGCCGTTCGGGTATCCGGCCGCTGACGGGGCCCGAGTTCGCCGGCCACCCGGTCCGGATCGCCGGAACCGTCCCTGCCGACCCCGCCGGGCTGTTGCCCAAGCCGCAGGCACGGCGCATGAACCGGGCCGCTCTGTTAGCGGTGACGGCGGCCCGCGAGGCGTGGCGGGACGCCGGGTTCACCGAGGGCGGCTCCCGGAACAGCGGCCTGGACCCGGAGCGGGTCGGCGTCTGCGTCGGCACCATCATCGGCGGCGCCGGAGTACTGGTGGAGGGCGACCGCCGACTGCGGGACCGAGGGGTCCGGGCGGTGCCGCCGCTCACGGCGCCCATGACCGTGCCCTCCCAGGCGGCCTCCCAGATCTCGCTCGACCTGTGCATCACCGGGGAGGCCCGCACCGTGGTCAGTGCCTGCGCCTCCGGTACCGAGGCCATCGGGCAGGCCATCGACCGCATCCGGTACGGCCGTGTCGACGTCGTGCTCGCCGGCGGTGCGGAGGCCGCCGTGACGCCCGAGGTCATGGCCGCGTTCACCGCGATGCGCGCGCTGTCCGCCCGCAACGACACACCCGAGGCCGCGTCCCGGCCCTTCGCCAAGGACCGGGAGGGCTTTGTGAACAGCGAGGGGGCGGGCCTGCTGGTCCTGGAGTCGGAGGAACACGCGCTGGCCCGCGGCGCCCGGATCTACTGCGAGGCCGCCGGCTGGGGGCTGTCGGCCGACGCGCACCACATCGCCGCGCCGGACCCGACGGGCAGCGGAGTGGCGTCCGCCCTGCGGCGCGCGGTCGAGGACGCGGACGCCGGCACCGCCGATGTGCTGCACATCAACGCGCACGCCACCGCGACCGTCGAGGGCGATCTCGCGGAGGCCGCCGGACTCAGCGCCGTCTTCGGCAACGCGGAAGGCGTCGTCACCGTGCCGGTCACCGGGCTCAAGGGGAGCCTGGGGCACCTTCAGGGCGCTGCGGGCGGTGTGGAGGCGGTGGCAACGGCGCTCACCCTGCACCACGGGATCATCCCGCCGACCATCGGCTGCGACGACCTCGACGACGCGATCCCGCTCGACGTGGTCACGCGCCTCGCCCGCCCGCTGCGCGCCCGTGGCGACCTGGCCCTCAGCAACTCCTTCGGCTTCGGCGGCCACAACGCGGTCCTGGCGCTGCGGCGCCGTTGACGTGCGCGGTGGTTCGGCGAGGTCCGCGCAAGCCGGTGGGGTGCGTGCCTTCCGCACCCCACCGGCCCTGCGTCAACGGGCGGCCGTGCCGGGCTGGTCGGACCGTTCTCGGCGAGGTGGCGCCCAAGGAGTGGCGCGGTCGAGGATCGCCCGGGTGCGCAGAGGCAGGGACGCCGGGCCGCGCAGGACGACATGCGGACGGTAGTGGGGCGGTCCGTCGGCGAGTTCCGGCCCGACGACCCGCTGGGCGAAGCGGGTGAAGGCCAGTTCGGCCTCCAGCCGGCCCAGCGGCGCGCCGAGACAGTAGTGCGTGCCCAGGCCGAAGGACAGGTGGCGGGAGGCATCTGCGCGCTCCGCGTCGAAGCGGTGCGGGCAGCCGAACGCGGCGGAGTCGCGGTTCGCACCGGCCAGGAGCAACACCATGGTGGTGCCGCGCGGGACGGGGGTGCCCCGTACCTCCATGTCCTCGCGGGCGTGCCGGTGAACGAGCTGGAGCGGTGGCTGGAGCCGCAGCAACTCCTCGACCACGGCGGGCGCCGTCGCCACGGGGTCGTCGCGCAGCGCGGCCAGGGTGCCGGGGTGGTCGAGGAGGGTCAGTAACCCGTTGGCGATCAGGCTGACCGTCGTCTCGTGCCCGGCGTTCAGCAGCAGCCGGCAGGTGGTGACGATCTCCTCGTCCGTGAGCGGTTCACCGTCGATCTCCGCCGCCAGCAGACGGGAGACCATGTCATCGCGCGGCTCGACCCGCCGCTCGGCCGCCAACCGGCCGAAGAACTCGGTGAGTTCGGCCTCGGCCCGCCGACGTTCCGCCAGGCCCGGCGCGGGTACTCCGAGGAACGCCAGGTAGGGGTCGACCGCCTGGCCGAGCAGGGAGGAGCGGGTGCGGTACCACTCCCGCTCTCCGGTGTCGATGCCGAGCACCCGGCAGATGACGGTCACCGGCAGTGGAGACGCGAGGTCCGCGACGCCGTCCAGGTGTCCTCTGGCCGCCGCCTCGTCCAGCAGGTCGTCGGTCAGCTCCCTGATCATCGGCGCCAGCCGCCGCACGGCCCGTGGAGTGAAGCCAGGGGCTGCCAGGCGGCGCAGGGCGCTGTGCCGGGGCGGATCCATGAACAGGAACGACGGGAGTTCCGCCGGGACCGGCGCCGCACCGCCCGCGGTACCGGGCGGCCGGTGCAGCAGGGCGTGGTGGCGGTCGTTGCTGGCCCGCGGGTCGCGCAACACCGCCTCGCACGCCTCATGGGAGGCGAAGACCACCACGGGGCGGCCCGGCACCCACACGGGTTCCGCGGCTCGGACCTCCTCGTACAGGGGATACGGGTCCGGCCTCGACCGGGGATCGAGGATGTGCGGCAACACCACCACCGCGTCCTGCCCGGCCTCGTCCCTCATGGCGCCCCCTCGAACCGGCGGATGGCCCAGTCCTCGGAGAGCAGTCCACGGTGGGCGGCCAGGTCGGCGAAGTGGCGGATGGCGTGCTCGCCGTCCCGCGTCAGTTCATAGCGCAGGGTCTCGTAGTACGACAGCAGTTGTGCCGAGGTGAAGTCCGATGTCCGGGCCGCCTCGGCGGCGACCTGCGGCAACTGCGCCAACCCGCAGTCGCGGGCGGCCAGCAGCGCCCGGTGCACCGCGGCGACCGCGTGCGGCTCCCGCTCGGCGTACTCCCGTCGGACCGCCCACACGGCGAACACCATGGGCAGCCCGGTCCACTCGGTCCACAGCTCCGCGGTGTCGTGGACGATCGTGCGGCCGTCCTGTGGCACGCCGTCGAAGTGGACCCGCAGTGCGGGGTCGCCGATGACGACCGCCGCGTCGCCCCGGCGCAGCAGGGCTGCCGGCTCGGGCGGTCCGGTGAAGTAACGCGGTGTCAGCCCCAGCCGCTCCTCCAGCAGCAACCGGGCCAGCAGCACCGTCGTACGGCTGGTGGACGTCAGCCCCACGCGCAGGTCGGCGGGTACTTCGTGCAGCGGGGCCCGCGTCACGATGTGGCACGACATGACGGGCCCTTCGGCCGCGATGGCGAGTTCCGGAAGCAGCAGCAGGTCGTCGGTGTGCCGCAGGTACTCGGCGAGGCTGACCGGCCCCAGGTCGAGTCGGCCCGCGATCAGCCGGTCACCGGCCGCCTCAGGGGAGAGCGACAGCAGGTCGAGCCCGGGCAGGAGCCCGAGACGCCGCAGCCCCCACAGGACCGGACGGCAGTTGAGGAACGAGAGGAGACCGACGCGGGGCGGCCGCTCGGCGACGGCCTCCGGACGGGTGGCGGTGGTGCTGGTCGGCGACATGGACGCGCCCCTACTTGTGGCCCCAGGACTGCACCAGGGCGGGTGCCAGGTCCCAGAAGCCGTCGTCGCGCAACAGGCCGTAGAACTCGTCCAGTTCGTACGGCGTCACGAAGCCGCCCGCGATCAGCTGTTCGCGCGACATGTCCACGGTCAGTCGCCAGAAGTCGGCGAGCTGCGTGCCGCCGCGCAGGTTCTGGGTGACCGTGTTCGCACCGACGTCGCGGTAGCCGTAGTCGAGGAAGGACCCGGGCTGGCTGCGAGCCCACCAGCTGTCCGTGCCGAGCGTCCCGCAGATGAGGCTGCTCCAGCGCTGCATCACCTTGCGGTACGTCGGATGCGGCGCACTGTCGATGGGGAACCAGCAGAACGACTCGATCAGCACGAACCCGCCGGGACGCAGCCAGCGCATCATCCGCCGCATGACGTCGTCGCGCTGCGGGAGGTGGCTGAGCACCAGCCGGGCGTGGATGACGTCGAAGGAGCCGTCCGGGAACGGGTCGGTGGTGACGTCGTGCACCAGCCGGCGCAGCCGGGGCTCCGCTACGCGTTCGAGCAGACGCAGGTCCAGGTCCGTGGCGATCACTTCGCCGTCCGGGGCCTGCCCGCACAGCCACTGCGCGACGGACCCGGAACCGGCCCCCACCTCCAGGCAACGGGCGTCACGGGCCACGCCGAGCGCGTCGAGGGTGCGCGTGCACAACGGGTCGAAGACCTCGGCGAGCAGACGCAGACGTATCTCCTCGTCCTGGTCGAGAGCGAAGAGCGTCTCGCCGTATTTCTCCATCTCGGGCCCTCCGGAAGACATCGGATTCCTGGGAACTCCGGGCAGCCAAACAGCTGAACGGCGGCCGCACCGCGCGCTCCGGGCTTACTGGCCGGTTGCTGCCAAGTCCCCGTGGGCCGAGCACTCGGGTCGGGGGGCGTGCCCGCTGTGGCACGCCCCCCGACCGTCACGTCCTGCTCAGTTGCCCTGAATCCGTTGCAGGCGGCGTGCCTTGGCCCGGCGGGACGGGGCGGCCGGGTCGGCGACCGTGCCCGCTGTCTGGGTCCGGGACGCCGTGGGCCGGCCGGTGTCCAGCCGGGCCGCGACCCGGGCCAGGGTGCTGTCCCCGGGCCGGGCGGCGATGTGGAAATGCGAGACCTTCACCGGGGTCAGATCGCCGCCCCAGACGACCGTGCCCTCGCAGTCCGCGAGGATGTCCCGCACGATCGCCTCCTGGTGCGGCCACAGCCCCTCGCTCCCCTTCAACGGGTAGGCCGTGGGGTGAAGGGCGACGGCGGTCCCGGAGAGGTGGTTCGATTCGAAGTCGGCGCCGACCGTACGCCGTGTGAGGTGGCCGGTGACACCACCGCCCTCGCCCGTGTCGAGCGGGGCGATCTCGTAGTGCCATCGCCGTGCGACGTGCAGCAGCACGGCTCCGGCGTCACCACGCCGCAGGCCGAGCGAGGCCGCGGACCCTTCGACATGGTGGACGGTGACGGAAGCCGGGGCGATCCGCCAGCCGTTGGCGGACACGTCACCGGACCACTGCCCCGCCGACGGCGCGGCGGCGGAGACGGGTGTGTTGAGTGCGCCCGACGCCACGGCGAGCACACCGGTGCCGGCGGCGGCACGCAGGAGACTGCGTCTGGAAATCATCGGCCTCGTCATCGGCATCCTCCTTCACCCTTGGCCGACGGCGGACACACCGGGATCACTGCCGTCACGCCAGATGTTGTGGTCCAGGCCCCAGCCCGGCTGGAACGCGTACTCGTGGATCTGGTTGAGCGACCAGTTCTCCGGCAGCGGGAAGCCCAGGTTCCCGGAGAATCCCCAGGACATCCCGGAGACGAACGACCAGCGGGCCCCGGCGTCCTTCGACACCCGGATGCACACGTTGCGGGACCCGTAGACGCCGAAGGTGTAGCGGCCGCCCAGCTCGGCGAGACCGGCCTTGACGCCGTTGAAGTACGGCACCACATGACTGGTGATCTCCTCCTCCGTGGCGTCGTAGTCGACCCCGAAGTAGATGCACGTGCCGGCGCCGATCCCGTGTTCCACGGCTTTCTGGTGGGCCTTCTTTCCCTGGTCGTATCCCTTGTCGTAGGTGAAGTTGCCGAGTTCCGTGCCGTTGTACTGGAAGATCGGGAACAGCCTCAGCCCGGCGTTCAGAATGGTCTGCGGCTCACCGGGCTTGAGGGCCTTGCCCAGGTAGTCCGGGTCACCCGGGGCGAGATGCTCGTCCAGATAGCGCCCGACGATGCGGTAGCCGTTGGCCTTGAGCAACTGCCCCCGCTGCGGGGTGATCTCCGTGATGCAGTCGCAGCCGGTGGCGTCCCGAGAGGTGTCACCGGACGACACGAGCAGCTGCGCCCAGGTCGTGTAGTCGTTGTGGCCCGTGACGGGAATCTGCGAGAACCTCTGGAAGGACTGGAGCCACCCCAGGTGCGTGCCGGTCTGGGCATCGGTGCCGAGGTCCGCCGCCAGATAGTCCGCCTTTCCGTTCGCCGTGTACGTCGGTGAGTTGAAGTAGCACGCGGCACGGAAGAGGTACCTCAGATCGCCCGTGAGGGTCGCCGCCCCCTTTCCCTTGAGGGCGGCCTGCGTTCCCGGCCCGAAGTATCCGTTGATCGACCCCGGGGCGATCCCGATCTCGTACTGGATGGCCATCATGAGCCCCTGCTGGACATCGCGGGAGTAGATCCCGTCGCAGGGCACCAGACTCATCGCGGGAATGCCGATGCCCGCGACATAGCGGGAGTTCAGCCGCTGCTGGATCGCCCTGACATGGGGGTCGCCGCCGGGCACGAGCCGGAACTGGTCCATGCGCAGCAGCGACTTCAGCACATGCGGCCACATGGCCAGGCGCTGCTCGACGTTCCCGTAGTCCAGGCCCATGTCGCCGTAGAGCCGCTGGAGGGAGGACTGGGAGTCGTCGCCCCAGCCGACGAGGAAAGGGGAGGCCCAGTAGCCCTTGGACCACAACGCCCCGTTGTAGAGGCGCAGGAGGTTCTGGTTCGGCTCGGCATCCGGCAGCAGCCGGCGGTTCTTCACCGCGTCGAACGTTCCGGGGCCGAAGTTCTGGACGGTGGGAGATATGCCGAGTTCGTGCTGGAGTCCCTGGGTGAGGGCGAGCACGGTGTTCCAGCCGGTGTAGCCGGTCTCGGGGCAGGCCACGTACCCGGGTGCCGTCTCGTAGGTCTTGTTCACCCACCTCTGCGTCCGGGACACGTAGATGTCGGGGAGCGCTCGCCACGTCGCGGACGGGTCGACCACCGATCCGGGCCGCGCGTACATGTGCAGGTCGCCGGGGCAGTCGGTGTCCCATCCGAAGGAGTGCGGAAGGATCATGTTGCCGGTCTTGCGGGTGGCGTAGTTGCGCAGGTGGTCGATCAGACCCCTGATCCCGCGCACCAGTGCCTCGCTCGCCACGTCCCCGGAGCGGATCATGCCCACGATCGAGTAGAAGCCCTCGTTGCGCCCCGCCCCCTCGATGAGTTCGCCTTCGCCGGCGTTCCCCTCGCCGCGTTGGTCTCCGCGCCCCTCGTAGACGTGGCCGTGCGGGCAGACGAGGTAGTTGTAGGCGATGTCTCCTTCGAATTCGCCACCGGTCTTGTGGTCCACGTAGACCTCGGCGATCGCCTTGCGGCAGTCCTCTTCCGTTTGGAGGTCGCTGGTGCTGCCGGGGCCGAGGTAGTGCAGGAACACGCCCTTCGCGCCGGTCCATTTCGGATTCTTGCTCTCCTCGGGAGGAGCGGAGGCGTGTTGCTCCAGGTACCAGGGGGCGTACTGCCCCCAGGTGGCACGCGGGTTGATGGTGATGGCCACAGTTCCTCGCTTCGGTCAGCAGGCGTAGTGCGGGTCGTGGATGTAGTCCGCGTCGTCGGTGAACCAGCGGTGGCCGCTGACCTGGTTGTCCGCCCAGCCGCCGTCGAGGAACTTCTCGTAGCCGAGGGACAGGTCGCCGTAGTAGTTGCCCGCCTCGATGCAGAACACCGACTGGTTCGTGCTGGGGTTCACGTCACGGCGGAGCGAGACCTCGCTGAACAGGCCGGGGAACCCGTTGTTCCACACGGAGGTGGCGCGGTCGTTGAAGTTGCCGCAGTCATTGCCCCACCACTCGTCGTCGCGGTCCCAACGGCACCAGTCGCCTTGGAAGTTGGGCAGGTCGTAGGCGTAGAGGTAGCCGTCGGCGCCGTCGGCCGCGGCCAGCCCGCTGAGATCGGCGCCGGGCCGGACCGGGGTCGGCGCGCCGGACGCGGCGTCGGCCGTCGCCGGTGCGGACGGCCTCGCGTCCGAGGCGGCCATGGCGGGACCCGCTGTGGCGACCAGCCCGATCACGGCCGCCGTCGTCAGGACGCTCCGTAGATACTGCTTCATCTCGTACCTCTCTTCTGGGTGTTGCTCCGGGTGTTGCTCAGGGCGTTGTTCTGGTTGTCGGGCCGCGACGGGTCTTCGTCGCGGACGATCTGTTGCGCCTTCGGCAGCGCGGCGAGCCGCATACGACGGGCGTTGGTCACGTCGGCGAGATAGCGCTCGCGCACCTCGGCGAGATGCCGTTCCCCGACGTCCACGGCGACCTCCGCCAGGCCGGAGTCGACGGCGCACTCCGCTTCGGCCACGGCGTACTCGATCTCCTTGGCCGTGGGCGCCGAGTCGCCCAGCGCGGCCCGCAGGCGTTCCGGCGACTCATGGGGCAGTCCCCGTCCGGTCACGCAGTCCGACCAGTTCCGCAGCGCTTTCGTGTAGGCGGGATCCGCCTGCGTGCGGCTCATCGCCAGCGCGCTGACACCGCGGTCCACGGCGTCCGCGCCGAACCACACACGGAAGTCGCCGTACAGCTCACCGCGCGCCTCGCTGGTGCACCCGCGGGTGCTCCGCCCCGTCGTCGCGCCGCCCGGCAGGGTGACTTCGACGGTGTCCACGCCGCCGCCCTGCCACACGCGCAGCGCCTCGGCGCGCCGCTTCGGCGACAGGGCACGCAGGTAGTCCCCGACCGGGTCGTTCGCCCGCAACCGGGCGGTCTCCTCGGGAGTACGGACGCGGGAGCCGTAGCCGTGCTCGCGGGCCCAGTCCGCATCGGCGAGGACGAGCGCCATCGGTGGTGGCTCGGTCCCGGTCCGGGCCGGTTCGGGTGCCGCCGGCAGCCGGAACCCGGCGCGGGCCATGCAGCGGCGCTCCAGGATGTCCTCGGCCCGGCGCAGCGCCGTCAGCTCACCGGTGGTGGCCTCACGTGGCAGCGCCGCGTCGGGCGCGGTGCGCTGAGCGGGCGCGGCCGGATCACCGGGCCCGCAGGCGGTGAGCGTTCCGATTCCGAGCAACAGCACTGACAGCACGGCGAATCCACGCACCAGGTCTCCCCCCACACCCGCACGTCGTCGGTCGCCATCAGGGTGTCCGGGGGGCCGAGCGCACCGCACACACTTTCGGTCTCAACCGAAAAGCCCAGCCACACAGGGCCCTTGTGCACGGAACGAGGCAACTATCACCCCGGCGTCGCACTCTTACTGCGCAGCCAGTCACCTCGGGGGGGATCTGCCTGTGCTGAACATTCATTTTTCTTCTGAAGATCTGGGCCGGGTCCGCCTCGCCTCGGCGCCGGACCCGGCCTGGGAGATGCTCCTGAGCCTGCACGCGCTCGGCGGTTCACCGGACCACGTCGTGTTCGGACCCTGGCGGGCCACGGCCCTCAACCCGCTCGACCCGTCCATCTCCTTGCTGCGAGGCCTCACGCCACCGCGCGGCTACTCGCCCGACTTCCTGACGCCGGGCGCGGGCACCACCCTGGAGACCGCGGTCGACGCCGTCATGAGCGTCGGTCGTACCCGGCTGCGCAGCGAACTCGCCCTGCTGCCCGCCCGGCGCCACACGGCTCCATGGATGCGTCGACTGGCCCAGGGGGAACCGGAGGCGATGCGCCGGCTCGGCGGCGCCGTACGCCGCTACCACCAGCGGGTGCTCGCCCGCCCGTGGCCCCGCATCCGCGCGGTGATCGAGGGCGAACGGGCCCTGCGGGCGCGCGATCTCCTCGACGGCGGCGTCGAACGGCTGCTGGGCAACATCCACCCGCTGGCCCGCTGGGAGCCACCCGTGCTCAGAGTGGACTACCCGGTACACCAGGACCTGGCCCTGAACGGCCGGGGCCTCACCCTGATCCCCTCGTACTTCTGCTGGGGCCGCCCCATCACGCTCCGCGACGCCGACCTGAACCCAGTACTGGTCTACCCCGCCAACCGCAGCCTCCAGTTACTCACGGAGGACCCGGCGACACCTCAACTGACCGCTCTGGTACGCCTTTTAGGACGCACCCGTGCGGCGGTCCTGGAAGAGATCGCCACCTCCAACGGCACCACCGGAGGGGAACTCGCCCGACGGCTGGGCATATCGGCCGCTTCGGTGAGCGAGCACGCGGCGACCATGCGGGACGCGAACCTGATCATCAGCCAGCGGGTGACGAACACCGTATGGCACACCCTGTCCCCTCTCGGCCAGGCGCTCCTCGAAGGGCGCCGGCCGAGCGGGGAGCCGGACCCACCGGCCCGGGTCCAGGCAGGAGGCCCTGTTCTCGTCTAGCAACGGCCGGGTGGATGCGGTGGATGCGGGATCTGTCACGCCCTCCGCCCACGCCCCGGGACAGCGGCGCGCAGGAGCCGGAGCAGTCGGGTGCGGCGCGGAACGCGTTGCCGGACGGTCTTCTCGACCGCGTCGCAGCCCGCCCACGCGGCGTCGGCGGCCGCGGCGTCAGGTCTGCGGCCCGCGTACTCGACCTCGTTGACCAGCGTGGCCAGTGCCGGCAGGCGCCGGCCCGCGGAGCCGCCCACGCGCTCCGCGCCGAAGTCGGCGACCTCCTGTGCCGTGTGCGCTCCCGTGGCGGGAAGGCCGATCTCCGTGAGGCGTTCGACGATCTGCTGCCAGGCGCCGAGGACCCTGCGTCGCGCGTCCGGGTCGCCTCGCCGTCTGCTGCGCCTGCTGTACGGCAGCCACAGCGCGTACAGCACATAGGCCGTGGCGAGCAGGAGCAGTGCGAGCGGAGCAGCGAGCCAGCCGGGCGGACCGGAGCCGGACGCACCCCCGGCGGCGGGGGCCGCTTTGTCCGGCGTGCGCGGCGACGTCGACGGCCGCGCCGTTTCGGTGGTCTCCCGGTCCGCGTTCTGACGTTCCTCGGGCTCCTGCGCCGATACGGCGGCGGAGCCGCCCTGAGCGGCCTCGCCGGGCGTCGGGTGGAACGGCACCCAGCCGACACCGGCGAACTCCACCTCCGGCCAGGCCAGCACGTCGCGCCCCCGCACCTGCCAGGTGCCGGCGCCGGTCCGCGTGCCGGGGCGGAACCCCACGGCCACCCGGGTCGGAAGACCCAGGGTGCGCGCCAGAACCGCGAACGCGGCGGCGAACTGCTCGGACGTGCCGCGCCCGCCGTCCGCCAGGAAGAACTCCAGACTCCGGTAGGTGTGGCCGGGCAGCGCCCCGGGGTCGAACCGGTACGTCGTGCGCAGCCAGTCGGCCAGTCGTACGGCCTGCTGGTAGGGGCGGGTGCTGCCCCCGGTCACCCGTTCGGCGATCTTGGTGAAGGACTGTACGGAGGGGACCGGCTGCCCGGCCGCGTCGACGCCGGGAAGGTCCACCCGTGCCGGGTCGTCGTCGGCGGCCGCGTACCGCAGCCGCTCGGCGTCGTACCGGGGGAGGTGCGAGGTCGCGGTGTAGGTGAAGCCGGGCGGGACCGTCTTTCCCGTGGAGAGCACTCCGCTGTCCGCGGCGACGGACAGGGAGGTGCCCTCGGGCGTGCTCACGGACGAGGGCCGGTCGGCGGCCGGGAGCCAGATGCCGGGCAACGACTGCACGGTGAAGCGCTGTTCGAGCGTCTTGGTACGGTCCGGGTCGGCGCCCTGCTCCGCCGGAACCCGGCCACCGGTACGGGTCAGCCCGGCGCTGCTGGTCCAGGTCGTCCCGTCGTACCGGTCGAGGACCGCCAGCCGGTAGTTCCCCGGGGCCGCGCCCGAGGTCCGTACGGTGAAGACCTCCTCGTCGCCGTTACGCATCCAGGCCGCGACCTGGTCCAACGGGCTGGTGAACTGCGGCCGTACGGTCGTCGCCGTGACCGTCTCCCGGAAGTCGTGGGGGGCGCCGAGACCGGGAAGGTGCGGACCCAGCAACACCGCGACGAGGGCGGGCGCGGCCACGACCGGCAGCCCGAGCGCGATGGCGCGCAAGGGGAGCCGGGCCCGTGAACGCACCAGCAACAGCAGGGCAGTTGCCCCGGCCAGCACACCCGCGGCCGGGTACGACGACCCCGGGCCGTCCGCGCCGAGCACCAGCGGGAAGCCGAAGGCGAGGACCGGGGGGAGGGCCGGGAGCAGCGGGGCGCGGGTGCGCAGGGCGAGTTCCGCGGAGACGGCGGCGGCCGTCCACACGACGGCGTGCGGCAGCACCAGCAGCTCGGGCTCGCCGGGCGCGGGCAGGATGGTGGAGAGCAGCGCGTACGGGGCGTCGAGCAGCGCGGACCACGCGGCCCGCAGCGCGGGCCCGCCGGGCAGGCCGTCGCTGACCTCGTGGAACAGCGTCGCGCTGACGACGACGGCCCAGGCGACGGCGGTCAGCAGCACGGACGGCCAGAGCGGCAGGGTGGCGCGGCCCTCGCGATTCCTGACGTTCTCGCGGGCGGGGCGGCGGCCGAGCAGGCCCGACAGCACCGCGGACAGGACGACGGGCGCGAACACGGCCACCGCCAGCACCGGAAGCAGCTCGGACGGTGGGAAGACCCGCGCGAATCCGTACCCCGCCGCGCCGGACATGGCCGCCACGGGCAGCAGCGACCACAGCCGTCGGGCCCGGTCCGGCTCCGGGGGTACGGCGCCCTGTTCGGGCGGAGAGGCCACTGCGGCCGTGGTGCTCATCGCACGGCCTTCCGGCGCCATACGGACATCAACTCGTCCAGCGACGCGACGGGCAACTGCGGTACGCCGGAACCGGGGCCGGACACCTCACGCGTGGCCGCGGCTTCGGCGCCGACGCGCAGCATGGTCACGCGGTCGAAGCGGCGCCGTACCCGGTCGACGGCTTTGAGCCCCCGGGTGTCGCCGGTGCCGGTGACGACGACCAGCGTCCCGCCCCCACGATGGCTTTCCAGCCCGTCGAAGGCGGCGGCCACGGACGTCAGTTCCGAGCGGCGGACGACGGCCAGCGTGTCCAGGAGCGCCTCGCCGTCGCTGCCCGAGCCGTCGGTGTGCAGAAGCGGTCCGGCCTCGCCGACCAGGTGCACGGGGAAGTGGGAGCGGGCGGCCGCGTATGCGACGGAGGCCGCACAGTCCACGGCCAGCTCGAAGTCGTCCTCGGAGGCGTAGGCACGCCGGCGGGTGTCGAGCACGAGCGTGGTGTGCGGGAGCGACACGTCGACCATCTGACGGACCATCAGCGTGCCGGTGCGGGCCGTCGACCGCCAGTGCACCCGTCGCAGGTCGTCGCCGAGTACGTACTCGCGCAGCGCGTGGAAGGTCAGCGAGCCGTCCTCGGCGGTGTCGGAGGCCGGCCCCTCCACATGGTGCGCCCGCCCGGACGGCAGTACGGGCAGCGGGCAGATCCGGGGCCGTACGAGCAGCGTGTCCGAGCCGCCGTACGGGCGCATGCGGCGGGCGAGCCCGAGCGGGTCGGTGCGTTCCAGCCGCAGCGGCCCGACCGGGACGCGGCCGCGGCGGGCGGTGGGCAGCGCGTACCGCAGTTCGTGGGACGTGCCCGGGCGCAGCGGCGGCACGTCGACGGTGATGTCCCCGTCGCCGCACCGGTCGACGGCGCGCAGGCTCCGCCGGGTGCGGCCCCCGGTGTTGGTGAGGGTGACGACTCCCTCGGCGGGATCGCCGTGGGCCACCCTGCTCGGCGTGATCCGTCGCTCGGCGCCCAGTACGGGGGCGGGCAGAGCCCACAGGACGGCGACGGTGACGGTGAGCAGACCGGTCGTACCGAGCACCGCGGCCTCGCCGTACCCGAACGCGTAACCGGCGGCGGTCAGTACGGCGCTCCCGGCCAGCGTGCCCCACCCAGTGGCCGACAGCATCAGACGCGTGCCCCGCTGTCCAGGGGAACGGTGGCCAGTACTTCGTCGATCACGTCCGTGCCGGTGCGGCCGCTCAGCTCGGCCTCCGGGGTGAGGATCAGCCGGTGCGCGAGGACGGGCCCGGCCAGTGCCTTGACGTCCTCGGGGAACACGTACGGCCTGGACTGCGAGGCCGCACGCACCCGGACCGCGCGCAGCAGGGCGACCGAGCCGCGCGGCGAGGCACCGAGACGTACGTCGGGAAGGGACCGGGTCGCCGCCACCACCCGCACCAGGTAGTCGTAGAGGGCGTCGGCCACCTGCACCTCGGCGGCGGCCTCGACGAGTTCCGCGATCTCCCGGGCGGTGGCGACGGGGGTCAGCGACTCGGGGGCGATGTCGGCGCCCTTGGTGAGGACCGCGATCTCGGAGGCGTGATCGGGGTAGCCGACGGTGATCCGCATCAGGAAGCGGTCGAGCTGCGCCTCGGGCAGCGGGTAAGTGCCGCCCATGTCCACCGAGTTCTGGGTGGCGAGCACCAGGAACGGGCGGGGCACCGGGTGGGTGGTCCCGTCGGCGGTTACGCGGCGCTCCTCCATCACCTCAAGCAGCGCGGACTGGGTCTTGGGGGAGGCTCGGTTGATCTCGTCGCCGAGCACGATGTTGGCGAAGACCGGACCGGGCAGGAACTCGAACTCGCCGGTGTTCTGCCGGTAGACGGTGACGCCGGTGATGTCGGACGGCAGCAGGTCCGGGGTGAACTGCACGCGCGCGAAGTCGGCCTCGATGGAGGCGGCGAGGCAGCGGGCAAGGGTGGTCTTGCCGGTGCCGGGCACGTCCTCGATGAGGAGATGACCTTCGGCGAACAGGCAGGTCAGGGCGAGTTCGATGGTGTCGCGCTTGCCCTTGACGACACGCTCGACGTTGTCGGCGAGGGCGTGGAAGCGGTCGGCTAAGCGGGCGGTGCTGTCGGTGGGGGGTGGAGTGGGGGGAGGGGTCATTCGCATTCCCAGACGTCGGGGTTGAAGCGGGCGTGGACGTAGACGTCGAACGTGTATCCGCTCATGCCCAGGTAGGTGATGCGAGCCCAGATGTCGGTCGTCTCACCGGCCTGCGTGAGTTCCTGGCCCTTTGTGTAGCAGGTGACGGTGACTTCGGGGCTCGTCATGCCTGGGATGCTGCCTGCCCGTTCGCCTTCCTGGATGCTGGGCTTCGTGCGGATCCCGACGGAATTGTTGTTGCTCTGATTGTTCACGATGGTCATCGTCTGAGGGCGTGGGATCAGGTCGAGCGTCCCGATCGCCGCGCCGCCCGACCCCGCGGGGTTGCGTGCCGTCACCGACACCACATGGGTGTAGCCGTTCTTCAGGTTCGCGTACGTGCGACCGGTGTCCCTGGTCTCCACGGTCCCGTCGGGTCCGCTGACGGTGTACGCCACCGGGCCGCCGGCATCTTGCGGCGGCTGCCAGGTCACCGTGCCGCCGTGACCTCCCTGGGCGGGAGTCACGGTGAACTCCTGCGGTGCCCCCGGCGCGATACACGGGCGGGCGCGTGCCGAGGGCGCGGACTCCTTGCCCGGTCTGCCACCGCCGTACTCCGCGACCACGGTGAAGCTGTACTGCTCCTCGCACGAGCCGCCCGAGACGTCGAACGTGAACGGGCCGTCGGGGCCGATCTCGTCCGGGGTGACCGTCTGGTCCGGGGCCAGTCCCTTGAGCACATAGCGCTCCGGGGTCGCGCCCAACGCCTCGGCGAAGGTGAGCCGGATACCGCCCGACCGTGACTCTGCCTGCGGTGCTCCTGGGGCACCGGGCTCCTGGGTCGGCGGGTCGGTCGGTTCCGGCGGGTCCGGCGGGTCCGAGGGGGCCGAAGGGTCTGAGGGGGCCGTCTGCGCCGGCCCGTTGACGGGCGTCTCCGGTGCCTGCCCGGAGGGGTCGTTCGGGGCCGGGGCGGCCGCCTGGGGTGGTGCCCATGCGGTGGGGACGCTGTCCTCGACGGGAGTGTCCCCGGGCTTCCGCGCGGACGGCACATCCGTCGCGTACTTGCCGATGTGCCTGACCTCGCCCTCGGCGTCGATCACCGCGGCGGCGGCACCGTCCTGGTCGTTCACCCACAACAGGCCGTCGCGGACGAAGAGTTCGAGCTCACCTGCCCCGTCGGTGACCGGCACCGGTTCGGCGAGCGAGGACAGGGAGGTGTCGTAGACCAGCAGTCGGCCGGTGGACTCGTCCGGTACGTAGACCCGCTTGCCGAGCAGCTGGGGTGCTCCCGGTTTCTGGCCCACGGGCACGCGGGCCCGCAGGGTGTGCCTGCTGCGGACGTCCACCACCATCAGATCCCCGCTGCCGGCGGCCAGCACCGGCACCTCGGAGCCGTCGGTGCCGGCCGGGACCAGGACCTCGCCCGGGTCGCCCCCGGCGAACGCGTCGCCGAGTTCGAAGGTGTTCCGTACGCCCGTGACCGTCAGCACCTTCATCGCGGCGGCGGTCCTGTCGGTCACCACGGGCCGGCCGTCGGCCAAGGTCAGCGCCAGATCGTGGCCCGCTTCGGCCACCTTGACCGCCGTACTCATCCGGCCCTGGACGAACGGCAGCACCGTGCCCTTGGCCGGCAGCGGCACCCACAGCGTGCCGTCCCCGTCCACCACGGCGGCTCCCGGCTTCCCGCCCAGTTCCACGGGCGGGCCCTCGGCCGTCGTCATCGCCGGGTCGATCGACTGGACGGTGCCTCTCGCGGGGTCGAGGACATACGCGTACGCGCCGCCGGCGACCAGTTGCAGCCCGGCCGCACCGTAGTCCGCGGACTGTTCGGCGGTCAGCTGGGAGGCGTCGATCCGTACGACCCGGCCGGTCCGCTCGTCCAGCACCAGAGTCGTGTCGCCGTCCTGCGCGACCGAGACCGGGTGGCCCGCCATCCCGGCCGGCAGGGCGGCCTTGCCGTCCACCGCGCCGGTCAGGCCGTGGGCGTGGGCGACCTCGCCCTTCTCGCTGCTCGCCAGCCAGGCGCCGATGTCGGCGAGCCTGGGCCGGGTGCCGGACGCGCCGGCTCCGACGGCGAGCGAGGTGCCGATGAGCGCGCCGACCGCGCCGATCGCCAGGTAGCCGGTGACGCGGTTGCCGGTCGGCCGCAGCCCTGCCCGGGCAGCCGTGACCAGCGTCGCACAACGTTGTCGGACCCCCGGCCTCGCGGATTCCCCCGACATCTCGTGCTCCCTGGTGAGACGCGCAACTCGTCCTGGCGTCAGGGTAGTTGACAGACGCGCGACTGTCAGGGACGGATCAAAACGCGGACGAGCAGCCGGAGTTCCCCCGAACGGACCCCGGCTGCCCGCACCTCCCGCGGTTCGACCTCAGTACGCGGTGATCCCGCTGTTCGCCCGGTCGAACTGCAGGTAGAACTTGGTGCCGTTGTTGACGTCGGTGGCCGCCAGTCCCCACGTGCCGGCGGCTATCCAGCGCTTCGCGTTGCAGTAGATGTCGCCGCTCGTGGGGTCGAAGCAGGTCTGCACGTAAGTGCCGCTGTTCGGCTTCACGTTGATGTCGGCGCAGTTGGACGTGGTGTAGGCCCAGGCCGGGTACGCGGGCCAACTGAGCAGGGAGTCCGTGGAGTAGTTCTTGGCGCTGCCGTAACAGGACTGGGCCACGGCGGGTGCCGCGCTTGCCGTTGCGGCGGTGGCGGCGGTCAGGCCGCCCGCCGTCAGCACGACGGTCGCCAGGATTCCGGCAGTACGTGAACGGATGTGCATGTTTCCCCTTGTGGTCGACTTCTTGCGGCTGCGCCCACGGATGTGTGCGCAGCGGCCCGGGTGTGGTGCGACCCTCGTGATCGGCCGATGCCCCCGTGGTCCGGCGGGCCGGAGAGCCGGTGCCGTGCCCGAGCCGTGCCGACGCTGGCAGGACGCTCCGGCGCCTGGCAACGAATCGCCGTCCGGTGGGATGCTGGGACGCCGACACACGTGGTGACCATGCACTCCGGGGGGCCTGCTGGGACGCCGGTGGGACGGGGGCAGTGGCGCGGCATGTCAGTGGGGCCTAGTGGGGCCCAGGTAAGGGCCAAGGGGGGCGGGACAAATGGCATCGCAGCCCGTGGAGTTCGACGAGTTCGCGGCCTGTCTGCGGGCGCTCAAGGAACGGGCGGGCCTCAGTTACGGTGCGCTGGCCGGCAAGACCGGAATCAGCGGCTCCAGCCTGCACCGGTACTGCTCCGGCTCGTACGTCCCGCAGGACTACGGGTCGGCGCACCGCTTCGCCACGGCCTGCGGGGCGTCACCGGCGGAACTGCGCCGATTACACCGGCTCTGGGCCCTGGCGGACGCGGCGCGGGATCCGGGGCGGGGGAGGGATGCGGATGGGAGGCCGGATGGCCAGGGCGACGGTCGTGGTGCAGACCGGGGTGCCGATCAAGAAGGCGACCAGGACGGGCCCCATGGAACGGCCGTGGACCCGGCCCCGACCTCGGACCCAGCCCTGTACCCGCACTCTGCCCCTGCCCCTGCCCCTGACCCAGCCGCCGTACCCGCCGCCTCGCGTCCGCCATGGCATCGCAGGAGATCATCGGCTCTCGTCGTGATCGTGCTGTCCCTGGCGTTGGGGGCGACGGCATGGGGCCTCACGGCCGGGTCCGGAAGCGGATCGGCCGACGACGAGGACCGCCCGCTGTTCTCGGCGGCGTGCACCGGGCCGGTCACCATGGGTCAGCGTGGCGCCTGCGTACGGGAGGTGCAGCGGCTCCTGGCCAGGGCCGGGGCCGAGCTGGCCGTCGACGGCGAATTCGGCCCGGAGACCCTGCGTCGGGTGACGGCCTTCCAGGTGCTGTCCCGGGTCGACGCCACCGGGGTGGTGGGCGACGAGACCAAAAAGGCGCTCTACGCATCGAAGACCCGCATGGACACCTGGTCGCCCGAGAAGGTGCGCCGGCGGATCCGCGAGGTGTTCCGCGAAGCGCCCGACCGTGCGGTCGCCATCGCGGACTGCCAGTCGTTCCTCGATCCGCTGCATGTCCTGCCGAACACCGATGGCACTCGGAACTGGGGCGTTTTCCAGATCTCCGATGCCACGCTACGGAAGCTCGGCGGCACACCTCGCGATGCCATGGACCCGGAGTGGAACATCCAGGCCGCCCACCGCTTGTGGAGCCGCGCGCAGAACTTCGAGGACTGGCCGCACTGCGACCGGGCGGCATCGCCTGCGACCGTCGGGCCGACCCTGGTGAAGGCGGTCGAAGGCCGGCCGGCGACACCGCCACCGGACACCCCCGCGTCCGACACGTCCGCAGCCGCCAACTGCCCAGCGCCGGGGCAGCGGTTCAGGACGTCAACCAACGACCGGGTGTACCTGGTCGGCCCCGGCAGCCGTCTGTACTACATCCCCGACGAGACCGTCTACCTCAACCTCTGGGACGACTTCCAAGGTGTCGCCACCGTCAGCGGCGGCATCTTCGCGGACTGTGCGTGGGACGAAGCGCGCGAGCTGGCCGATGCGTTCCTGGCCAAGAGGAGCGGGAGCTTGCGGGCCTACATCTGGGACGCGTGGTACGGCTACCGCTGGATCACGAACTGGACCGTCTTCAACAAGTACGGGTTCTCGGTGGCGAAGATCCAGACACGACCCTCCCTGTCCCCCGTCAGCGGCGACAGCAGGTGGCAGTGAGCGGGCCTGTCCCACGGTGGCCCAGCCCCCAGTCCCCAGTCCCCAGTCCTCAGTCCTCAGTCCTCAGTCCTCAGTACGCAGAACGCGGCCCGGGCCGCCGACCGAAGCACAGTCCACACCACCCACCGGCGGAAGCACGACTCTCATGACGGATGAACTGCGCGCGGGCGAAGCCGAGATGCGCATGCTGGTCACCACGCTCCGCATAACCGGCGAATCAGCGCCGGTGGTCTCGACGCAGGCCGGCCACCACCGCCAGGCCATACGGCGCGGCACGGATCGGTGGGGGATCGACGAACCCCGACTGCTGGTCGACTTCAACGGCGGCCTGCCCCTGTTGTTCGCGGACGGACAGCAGGTCGGCGGGCGTCACAGGAACACCGTACGACTGTGGTCCCAGGAGTACGACATCCACCGCCAATGGCTCTGGCCGAAGCTGCGCTTCACGGTCACCGCAGGTGAGTCCGCCGTTCTGCGGGTCCGCGAGCGGCTCGGACGCGACGGCGGCGCCCGCGTCTTCGACACGCAGAGCGACGCCGGACTCGACCCGCTCATCACGCTCGCCCTGATCCTGCTGGAGGGACGCCCCCACAAGATGGGCCTGGGCCGCGGCGACTCCTCCCCACCCTGAGCCGGTCGTCGTCGCCCGGGGAGATGCGGTATCAGCCCGGTTCAGCCGGCGTTCGGGGAACCGCACAACGCCCCGGCCAACACGGGGACCAGCCACCGCTCGATCTGCTCAGGGGGCTCGGCGGCCAGGTCGGTGCCTATGGGCGCCAACATGAGCCAGTTCAGCAGGCCGGCCGCGCACCGGATGCGGAAGTTCAACTCCCGCTCGTCGACTCCGGGAACCTGCGCCGAGAGCTGCCGGACGATGTCCCCCCGGGACTGCTGGAACTTCGTCGTCAGTCGCCCCCAGCCCTCAGGGGGGTCGATCCCGACGCGAGCCACCGTCCGCATGATCGCCAGATCCCGTCCACCGGCCACCAGCGCACGCATCATCGGCCCGGCGAACGCCGCGGCCAGATCTTCGACGCTGGATGAGGTGTCGAGCGAAGCGACCTCGTCGATCTGTGCGTCCAGGTACCGCTCCAGCGCGTTCTCGATCGCCGAATCGCACAGCGCCTTCAGCGACCCGAAGTGGTAGCTCACCGCGGAGACGTTGGCTCCCGCGCGGTCCGTGATCTCGCGGAGGGTCACGCCCTCCTGACCGCTTCGCGCGAGCAACTCCTGCGTGGCGGCCAGCAGGCCGTCCCGCGTCCGCTGCCCGGCCTCGCGGCGCTGATCTGCCCGTTCTGTCGCCATGGACAGAACTCAAACAGCTGCTTGATTTTGTTGTCAAGCGGCCAAGCGGACGCCCGTCCCCTCAGGGTCGCGCCCCCTCCCAACATATAAATCAAACATTCGCTTGACATGTCTCTCGCGTCATCCATACAGTCAATCGAGCGTTTGATTTGAAAAGTGCCGAGCCGGGTGCGAACCCGTCTCGACGAATCCCGGACCTCGGGAACAGGACCCCGAGAACCAGCATGGAGGAGCACGACATGAAGTCGCTCGGATGGAAGACGATCATCGCCACGGCCACAGTGGCGAGCCTGGCCGGTCTGGCCATCGCCGCCGCACCGACACAGGCCGCGAACCCCGCTGCCGGCTCGGAGGCCCACGCGGCCCTGAGCCCTCGCGAACTGGCGGCGCTGCCGCTCACCGACCGCCACCTGACCCGGCACGAGATAGCCAATCTCGCCGTCGTGCTGAACGCGTACCACGTGGCGGAGGGCAAGAATCTGGACGTCCCCGCCTTCGTCAACAGCTTCGCCAAGGACGGCGTCTTCAACGACGTGGTCGCCGGCCAGAGCTACCAGGGCAAGAAACTCGGTGACGTTCTGCCCTACATGGCCAACCTCTTCCCCGATGTTCACCGTGACCTCAAGCGCATCACCGTGAACGGCGACGTGGTCAGCATCGAGCTGTCGATCCAGGGCACCTTCGAGGGACCGCTCCAGTCCCCGGCGGGCACCGTCAAGCCGACCGGCGCGAAGGTCGACGTACCGACCGCCGACTTCTGGTCCCTGCACAACGGCAAGGTCAAGCAGTTCAACTGCTACGTCGGCTACACGAAGATGTACGCCGACATGGGCGTGAACCTCGACTGGTCCTCAGCGGTCAACAAGCCCTGAGCCGGTCGTGTGCCGTCGGCGCTCTTGTGCACATGCGCCACCGGTCCGCCGCCCGGGGGAACCCGGCAGACGGTGAAGAACTCACGTCGATTCCTTGGCAGGTCAGGCAGGAAGGAAGGTCAGTGGACGCCGAACTGCCGTGCCTGTCGGGTGGCGGTTCGGATGCCTCCGGCGAAGGGCTCACCGTGACCGGGTAGCAGCAGTTCCGCCGACGGTTCCGCCGTCAGTTCGTCGAGGCGGTCGAGCGAGGTGAGTGCGGCCCGGCTGTCGTGGGTGAAGCAGCGGCTCACGATCGTGGGTCCGGTGCGGTCGGTGAAGCCGTCGGCGGTGACCAGGGCGTCGCCGGTGAAGAGCAGTCCGCGGTCGGCGAAGAAGTACGCGGTGCTGCCGGGGGTGTGGCCGGCCAGCGCGACGGCCTGCGGAGCGCCGGGGACGCCCTTCAGCACCTGGTCGGCATCGAAGACCCGCGCACCTCGCACGGCAGGAGCGGTGAAGGCTCCGGCGCGGGCCAGCCGGAGGGGGAGGGCGAGTGCGGAGGGCCTGCGCAGCAGGTACGGGAGCATCGAACGCTCGGGCTTGGCATGGCGCATCGAGCTCCGCGGGCCGTCGCGCAGGATGGCGGCGTCCCGCTCGTGGATCCAGAGGTCGGCGCCGGCTTCTCGGAGGGGGTGGGCCAGTCCGGTGTGGTCGGCGTGGCCATGGGTCAGGAGTACGGCACGGACGTCGGTCACGGAGCGGCCGAGGCCCGCCAGCAGCGTGCGCAGCTGCTTCAGATGGGCGGGTGTTCCGGCGTCGACCAGGACGAGACCGTCGGGGTCCTCGATCAGGTAGAAGTTGACGTCATGATCGCCGAGGCGGTGGACACCAGGTGCGACCGGCGTGGGCGCGGGACGGGACATGTAAGCCTCCGGCGATCGGGCAATATTAGATACAGTTGACTGTAACAGAATTGGGGGGTGTGCCGATGGCAGCCGGAACGCCACGTCGGTCCTACAACTCCGAGGGCCGGCGCGAGGCCGCGCGCCGCAACCGTGCCGCGGTGCTGACGGCCTGCCGTGAGCTGCTCTTCCGGGAGGGCTACCACGCCACGACCGTGCGGGCGGTGGCCGAGCGGGCGGGCGTCTCCGCCGAGACGGTGTACAAGTCGTTCGGCGGCAAGCCGGGCATGGTCAAGGCCCTGTGGGACATCACGCTGGCCGGGGACGACGAACCGGTTCCCATGGCGGACCGCCCCCAGCTGCAAGAGATCCTGCGGACCGGAGAGTTGGGCGCCAAGCTCCGGCTCTACGCCGCGTACGCACGCGGCATCCATGAACGGATCGCCCCGCTGTTCGCCCTGTTGACCCAGGCCGGGCCGGACGTCGGGGAGGTCCTGGAGACCGGTGAGCGGGAGCGGCTGACCGGCGTCACCGCGTTCGTCGCGCATCTCGACGAGGTCGGCGCGCTGGGCCCGGAGGCGGATCCGGCCCACCTGGCGGACGCCCTCTGGGCGCTGGCCGGCCCCCAGTTGTACACCCAGTTCACGGCAGGACGGGGCTGGTCCGCCGACACGTACGAGGAATGGCTGGCCGCCACGCTCACCGCCACGCTCCCGCCCCCTTCACCCGGGAAGCGGTAGGCGCTCACCGCGCCCCCTCACCACCTCCAGCCAAGTTCGGGCACGTTTCTCAACCGACGTATTGACTGTGACGGCGTCATGCCGGACCCCCCGAACGGCCGCCAAGGCGCGACAGGTGCCGGGGGCGGGATTTCCATGGAAGACATGCCCCGACCCGACAGTGCATGCCCCCGCCCCCTTCGCTCCGCCGCGGCACTGGGCCTGGTCGCGGCACTGGCCGTCGGCTGTACCGGGTCCGATGCCGACACCACCGTCGCCGGGCGTGCGGCCGTCGCGACGTCGCCGCTGCCCACCGTCCCACCCGCCCAGCCACCGCCACAGCTCACCCGGGCGGAGGTCGAGAGCGCGGTGGGCAAGCTGGACGACGTCGTACGGGATGCCATGCGCCGCACCGGTGTGCCCGGTGTCGCCGTGGGCGTGGTGCACGACGACGAGGTGCTGTATGTGAAGGGGTTCGGCGTGCGGACGGCAGGCACGAAGGACGAGGTCGGAGCGGACACCGTCTTCCAGCTCGCCTCGGTCTCCAAGCCCCTTGCGTCCACCGTGGTCGCCGCGGCCGTGGGCGAGAAGACCGTCGGCTGGGACGACCCGGTCGTCGAACACAGCCCCGGCTTCGCGCTGAAGGACCCGTGGGTCACCCGCCATGTCACGCTGGCCGACCTGTTCTCGCATCGCAGCGGACTGCCCGACCACGCGGGAGACCTCCTGGAGGACCTCGGCTACGACCGCTCGTACATCCTGGAGCACCTCCGCTACGAACCGGCCGCCCCCTTCCGTGCCCACTACGCGTACACCAACTTCGGTCTGACCGAAGCCGGCGTCGCCGCCGCGCGAGCAGCGGGGACCAGCTGGGAGAAGCTGTCCGCCGAGAAGCTGTACCGGCCGCTCGGCATGGACTCCACCAGCTCTTCCTTCGCCGACTACGAGAAGGCGGACAACAAGGCCGCCTTGCATGTGAAGACCGGGGACACCTGGCGTGCCGAGCATGTGCGCGACGCGGACGCCCAGAGCCCGGCGGGCGGGGCCAGCTCCACGGCCCAGGACATGACGAAGTGGCTGCGCCTGCAACTGGCCAACGGCACATTCGAGGGGCGCAAGGTCGTCGACGCGGACGCGCTGGAGCAGACCCACCTGCCGCGCATGGTCTCCGAGCCGCCGCACGGGCCCGCGGGCAGGGCCGGGTTCTACGGGCTCGGCTGGAACGTGAGCTACGACGACCAGGGCAGGCTGAAGCTCGGCCACTCCGGCGGCTTCGCGCTGGGGGCGGCCACCAACGTCGCGTTGTTGCCCTCGGAGAAACTCGGCATCGTCGTCCTGACCAACGGCGAGCCCATCGGCGTGCCCGAGGCGATCGCCTCCACGTTCCTCGACACCGCGCAGACGGGCGGGCCGACCGTCGACTGGCTGACGTTCCTCGGGCCGATCTTCAAGCAATCCCTGCACGGGGAAGAGTCGTCGGTCGACTACAGCAAGCCTCCGGCCTCGCCCGCACCCGCCAAGGCGAACAGCACCTACACCGGAACGTACGCCAATGACTACTACGGCCCGATGACCGTCAGCGCCCAGGGGGACGAACTCACCATGCAACTTGGGCCCAAGAAGCAACGGTTCGCCTTGCGCCACTACGACGGTGACACCTTCAGCTACCGCACCACCGGCGAATTGGCCGTCGGCCTGTCCGGCGTGACCTTCACCGTCGGGCCCGGCGGACGCGCCGACAAGGTCCGGGTCGAGAACCTCGACACAACCGGCCTCGGCACCTTCACGAGGAACGACTAGGACCTGCGGACAACAAACAACCCCCAGGCCGCTGGCCTGGGGGCAAATTCTGGAGCGGGTGACGAGAATCGAACTCGCGCTCTCAGCTTGGGAAGCTGATGTTCTACCATTAAACTACACCCGCGTAAGACGCCGGTCAGGACCGGTGTCGGAACGCGTGGTCACTTTACCTCATGTCGGGCCCCCGGTGCTGAAGCCGTGGGGCCCGAGGGCGTTTTGAGGGGGTGATGAGGCTGCGAGGGGCGGGAGTTGGGGCGTACGGTGGAGGGGTGGAAGAGGGTCTGGGCGGGACCGGAGTGCCCCCTGGAGAGCCGTCCCATTCATCCCGTAATGTGGCCTTTCGTCGTCCGGCGGGCAGCAGCCGGACGCGGCTCTTGGGGAAGGGACTCTTGGACTTGATGGAGCGCACCGTCGTCCGATGTGCCGATGGGCACGTGTTCAGCACCGCTTCGTTCCCGATGCAGCAGGCCGAGCGGCTCGGACCCGGACGGCTCGTCCGATGTCCGCGGTGCGCCCGGCTCCGCAGTGTCGTGCAGGTGACGCTGGAGAAGCGGTAAGCGATCAGAAACAGGCGCGTGGAGTCGTCCGATTGTGGTGGCTCCGCGCGCCTTGCGTATCCTCGGGGCGTGCTTCTCTCAGACAAGGACATCCGGGCCGAGATCGATGCCGGGCGGGTACGGATCGATCCCTACGACGAATCCATGGTGCAGCCGTCGAGCGTGGACGTGCGGCTGGACCGCTATTTCCGGGTGTTCGAGAATCACCGGTACCCCCACATCGACCCCTCCGTCGAGCAGGCCGATCTGACGCGGCTCGTGGAGCCGGAGGGCGACGAACCCTTCATCCTCCACCCGGGCGAGTTCGTCCTGGCCTCCACCTACGAGGTCATCTCGCTCCCCGATGATCTTGCGTCCCGGCTCGAGGGCAAGAGTTCCCTCGGGCGGCTCGGGCTCGTCACCCACTCCACCGCCGGGTTCATCGACCCCGGTTTCTCGGGGCATGTGACGCTGGAGCTGTCCAACCTCGCCACGCTCCCCATCAAGCTCTGGCCCGGCATGAAGATCGGCCAGCTGTGTCTGTTCCGGCTCAGCTCGCCCGCCGAGTTCCCGTACGGCAGCGAGCGGTACGGATCGCGGTATCAGGGACAGCGGGGGCCGACCGCATCCCGGTCCTTCCTCAACTTCCACCGGACGCAGGTGTGATGGCGGCATGAGCGACGTACGGGAGAACCTCACCTACGAGACGTTCGGCACCGCGGTACGCGAACTCGCGCAGACCATCGCCGACGACGGGTACGAGCCCGACGTCGTGCTCAGCATCGCCCGCGGCGGCGTCTTCGTGGCCGGCGGGCTCGCCTACGCCCTGGACTGCAAGAACATCCACCTGGTGAACGTCGAGTTCTACACCGGCGTGGGCCAGACCCTCGAAATGCCCGTCATGCTCGCGCCCGTCCCCAACGCGATCGACTTCTCCAACAAGAAGGTCCTGATCGCCGACGACGTCGCCGACACCGGCAAGACCCTCAAACTCGTCCACGACTTCTGCGTCGACCACGTCGCCGAGGTCCGCTCCGCCGTCATCTACGAGAAGTCGCAGTCCCTCGTGAAGTGCGAGTACGTGTGGAAGCGGACGGATGAGTGGATCAACTTCCCGTGGTCGGTCGAACCGCCCGTCGTGAAGCGCGTGGGACAGGTCCTCGACGCCTGAGAGGGCCCTCGACGAAGGTCGAGGGCCCTCTCCGTTGCCGGGTCAACGGGGTTGACTGGCTGGCTGCTTACCGGGCCGCGTGGCCGAAGCGGTCGCCGGCCGCCGGGAGGCCGCCGGTGCCGGGCTGGTAGGTGGTGACCGCGGCGACCGTACCGCCGGCGGTGACATTGGACAGGGGCAGGGCGTAGAGGGTGCCGTAGCTGCTGGGGCCCAGGGGCAGGCCGACGTAAAGCCGGGTGCCGGTGTAGTGGATGCTGCTGCCCAGCTTCTGGCCCGCGCCCGGGGTGCCGGGGATGCCGTCACCGTCGCCCGCCTCGATCCAGCGGTCGTTCGCGCCGGGCGTGCCGAGGAGCGAGAAGGTGGCGAGGGCGCCCGCGCTCGCGGTGGTTTCGATGGCCTCGTCCGGGATGCCGACCGCGAGCTTCATCGTCGCCGTGGTGCTCACCGCACGCGGGGCGGTGTTCACCGCGGTCAGGGTCTGGCCGAAGTGGTCGCCGGCCTCGGAGGTGCCGGAGACGTCGTCGTCGCCGGTGCCCGAGTCGTAGCCCTGGAGCTGGCTGAACGCGCCCGCGGCGGTGATCCGGAAGGTAAGGACGAAGCCCGCCTCGGCCTTGCTCGCGCCGTCCACGGTCAGAGCCTCGCCGGGCGCGCCGACCGCGAGGATCGACTCGGTGGCCGCTGCCGCACCCGAGGGGCGGTAGGGGACCAGGGCCAGGGACTGGCCGAACAGGTCACCGGCTTCGGCGGCGCCGGAGACGGTGTCGAGGTCCTGGTCCAGGCCGAACCGCGGGGTGGGACGGCCCTCGGAGTTCAGCGTGTGGGCGAAGACGGCCAGGTTGCCGGCGTTGGCGTCGGAGCCGATGGCGTCACCGGGCGCACCGATGGCGATGTGATTGGCGTCGGCGGCGACGCTGGTGCCGAAGCCGTCGTTGGCCTCCGCCGCGCCGCTCACCCCGGTGGCCTCCTGGTTGACGGCGATGTTGGTGGTGCCGTGCAGGTAGATCGCGGTGCCGGCCTTGGCGATGGAGCCGAGGGCCTCGCCGGGCGCGCCCATCACCACGAACGGCTCACCGGCGGCGGTGGTGCCCGCGGCCAGGGCGTGGCCCAGGCGGTCGCCGCTCTCGCTGGTGGACGCGGCGAGCGAACCGGTGCCCGCGCCCTGCTCGAAGTGGGTGTCCTTCTTGGCGCCGGTGCCCAGGCCGCCGGTCGCGCCGTGCAGGATGTCGACCATGCCGGCGTCGGCGACGCTGCCGATGTCCTCAGCCGGGGTGCCGACGACCAGGTCGGTGCAGCCGTCCTCGTCGTAGTCGACGGTGGCCAGGGACTCGCCGAACGAGTCGCCGGCCTCGGCGGCGCCCGACACCCAGTCGAGGTCCTGGTTGATCTCGGCGGTGCCCTTGCCGCCGCCGTAGACGATCCGGACCAGGCCCGCGGTGCCGGCGCTGCCGACGGTCGCCCGTGGGTCGGAGACCGCGATGTCCTCGACGCCGTCGCAGTTGAAGTCGGTGACGCGGACCGCGCCGGTGGCGGAGTTCACCCAGGAGGCCAGGTCGTCCACGCGCGTGACGATGCCGCTGGTACGGGTCTCGGTGGCGTCGATGCCGTAGCAGCCGCCCTGGTACGACCGGCTGCCCAGCGCGGCCAGTTGGGCGGTGCCGCCACTGACCCGGACCAGGGGGCCGCCGGTGTCGCCCATGCACGCGGCCACGCCGTCCGTCCCCGTGACCGAGGCGGTCGTGGTGGTGGCGGCGTCGACGGTGAAGGTGCCGGTGTGCAGGCTCAGCGGTGCCCACTCGCTCGCGGTACGGCCGTAGCCGGCGAGCGTGAGGGTCTCGCCGGTGGTGGGCGCGGTGGTGGCGAGGGCGATCGGGGCGACGTTCGTGACCGGGCGGTTCAGGCGGGCCAGGACCGCGTCGCGGTCGGTGCGCGGGACGAGTTCGACGATCTCGCGGGCCGCTCCGGCGGTGCCGGTCAGGTCGGAGCGGCCGATGACCGCGGTGGTCTTGCGGGCCGGCTTGCCGGCGGGCACGGTCAGGCTCACGGCCGGGTCGTCGGCGAAGCAGCTGGCGGCGGTGAGCAGCCACTCGCGGTCGACCAGGACGCCGGAGCAGCCGCGCTCGTGGTCGCCGATGGTGATCTGGGCGGCGTAGGCGTGGGTGGTGTCGGCGGCGGCGACGGCGGGGCCGGTGACGGCGGCGGCGGGGCCGGCCGCCAGCGCGGCGGAGGTCAGGGTCAGGGTGGCGGCCAGTGCGGCGAGGCGCACAGGTCTGGCGTAGGTCATGAGGTGGGTTCCCTGGTGGTGGCGGATTCGGGCAGGAGGACTGGGCGGGGCGCTACTTGGAGGTCCGAAGCTCCAGGAGCGTCCACCAACGGGCCTGCTCGTCCGCGCTCTCACCCACGGGGGTCCAGGTGTTCTTGGTGATGTCGTACGTCGTTTCCTCGGTGCCGACCGTCATGTCCGCCTCGGTGGCGTAGTCGTTGCCCCGGATGAGGTAGACCGAGGGAAGTTCCAGGGTCAGCCAGCCGGAGTTGCCCTTGACGTCGAAGCAGATCTTGCTCTTGTCACGCGCCATGACCTCCAGCTGACCGGTGCCGGTCACACAGTCGGCGAGCGTGATGTGGCCGTCGCCCCGCTTGAGCAGGATGTTCTTCTCGGCGAGGATCTTGTCCGCCTGCGGGTAGTCGAAGGTCTCGACGGCGTAGCCGGGAGCCTCGTCGGCCACGGCCACCGCTGCCCCGGACGCGGCACCGCCCGCCGTGACGGCCCACGCCAGGGCCCCGGCTGCCACAGCCGCCAAGGCTGTGCCTATGAGTCTTTTGCGGTGCGATCTCGACGGCATGGGCAAACGTCCCTTCATCACAATCCTGGCTCGTTGCTCCGGACGAGGAATTACAGGACGGAATGCATTTCGCGCACGGGTGTGAAGGAATGCGAAATCAATGCGCAGCCCCCCACTCCCGGCAGTGAATAGCCCCCCCTGAGCACCCACCGGAAAACTGCTTGAGCGGCCTATGCAACATCGCGTTCTTGGACCTGTCCACTTCGTGAACTCTCATAAATCGGGCGATCTGTGGAGAGTTGATATGGGGTCGGTCACACTCCCGGAAGGTTGTGCAGGTTTGCATAAAGAAAGGATAACGAGAGGTTACGAGAGTCTGTCCTGAATGGTGAACAGTGGTGACGGTTTGGGTTAAGGGAGCTGTTGAAATTGCCCTTGAATCCGGTGTGGAAACTGTAAGGTGCGGTTAAAGAGATACGTGCTGAATTCAACGAGCTGAATCTCGACGGAACGAGGGAGTAACACGTTGAGTGTCAGATTGCGGGCGGTGCCGGGATGGCGCGGCTCCGTGGCGGCGCTGATAGCCGCGGTGATGGTCCTGGGTATCGACCCGAGTCCGGCGTCGGCCGAGGACGAGACATGGGTCTACTACCGGTCCGACGTACTGGAGGCCTGGGAGTACGGCGGTCCGGGCGTGCGCGCGGCGGCGGAGGTGGCCCTGGCCGGCCCGGACGCCGACATCCAGACGTTCATGAGCGTCGACATGCCGAGGCTGGAGGTGGAAGACCTCCGGGTGCAGGCGGCCACGCTCATGGCCGCCGGAGGTCCGGCCGTGCGGGACGCGGCAGGTACCGCCCTGAGCGGCGGCGAGGAGGAACTTCACACCTTCCTGGACAACGGATTCACCACCGCCTTCGAGGAGGATCAGCGCGTTCAGGTGGCGCAGATCATGGCCTTCGGCGGTCCGGGTGTGAAGAAGGCCGGCAATGCGGCGCTGAGCGGCACGGCCGACGACGTGAGCGCGTTCCTGAAGTCGGGGCAGTACACGGCGCGGGCCGACGACAACCGGGTCCGGGTCGCCCGGCTGCTGTACACCGGCGGCACGAACGTGAAACTGCTCGCGGGACAGGCGCTGGACGGTACGGACGACGACGTACAGGAGTTTCTGGACGATGGGTGGGCGGTCGCGGCCGCGCGCGACCAGGAGACGATCACCGTCGCGCAACTCGCCGAACTCGCCGACGCGGCGCAGAAGCGGGCCACCGAGCTGACCGAGACCGCCAAGGAAGAGGCGGCGAAGGCGGCGAAGGCCACGCAGGAGGCCAAGGAGGCGGCGCAGATCGCGGCGGCGGAGGCTGCCGAGGCCAAGGAGTCGGCCGGTGCGGCGGCGGCAGCCGCGTCCCGCGCCGCTGCCGCCGCCGACCGAGCGGCCCAGGCGGCCCGTACGGCGGTGTCCGCTGCTTCGGCGGCGAACGCGACCGCGCGAGTCGCCGCGACCGCCGCCGCCCAGGCGGCCTACGCGGCCAGCCGGGCGGGTGGCGCGGCCTCCGCGGCCAGGTCCGCCGCAGCGGCGGCGGCAGGCGACGCAAACCGGGGCGAACAGGCCCGCATTGCCGCGCAGAAGGCGCGCGACGCCGCCTCCGGGGCGGAGAAGGCGGCGGACGCCGCAGATCAGGCAGGCATCGCCGCCGACAACGCGGCGAAGGCCGCTTCCGCCGCGGCCAGCGCGGGCGCCAACGCTGCCGCTGCCGCGGCCGCCGCGGCCGACGCGGGCCGCTGGGCCGGCGAGGCCGGAGCCAAGGGTGACCAGGCCGTCGCTGCGGCGGCGCGGGCCAAGCGGCTCGCCGATCAGGCCACACGCGCAGCCAACTCCGCGCAGAGCAACGCCAACCAGGCCGCCACCGCGGCCCGGCAGTCGCGGGACGCGGCCAATGACGCGGCCGCGCACGCCAGGGCCGCCGCGACGGCGGCCGACGCGGCAGCCGACGCGGCGGGCGAGGCGGTGGACGCCGCCGCGGCGGCCACCGAGGCGGCGAACGGCGCAACCGCGGCCGCGAACAATGCGGTGAAGGCCGCGGAGCAGGCCTCGACCGTGGTGGAGCTGGCGCGCAAGGCGGACGCCGAGCGGCTGGCCCAGCAGCAGGAAGAAGAGGTGCTGTCGGCCGAGGAGGCAAGTCTGGCCTACGACTCCCGAGTGGCCGCCGCCCAGCACGAGATGGGCCGGCAGCAGGAGCTTCAGGCCCGGACGCGGCAACTGCTGACGGATGCCGCGGCGGCCGTCGACCCGGCGGTGAAGGCCGCCAAGGGCCGACAGGCCGCGGTCAATCTGCTGCCCGGCGCCGGGACCTGGGTGAAGCAAGCGGCCGAGATGGCCCTGGAGGGCACCGACGAGGACGTGGCCGAGTTCGTGGACACCACGCTCGCCGTGGCCATGGAGCAGGACGACCGGGCCAGCGTCGGCCACATCGCGGCGACCACCCAGATCTCCGCGCAGCAGGATGCCGCCCTGGATGTGATGGACGACCCGGTCGACCAGGTGCGCGAGTGGCTGAGCACCCGTGCCTATCCGGGCAAGGAGGACGACGACCGGGTCGCCGTGGCCAAGATCGCGGCCGCGGGCGGTCCGGGTGTGAAGGCCGCCGCGAGCAAGGCACTGGACGGCACCGCGGCCGACCTGGCGGAGTTCCTGGAGACCGGGCAGTACGAGGCGCGGGAGGACGACGACCGCGTCGCGGTCAGCGAGGCCCTCGCCACCGGCGGCCCGGAGGTCCAGGCCGCGGCGCAGGCCGTGCTGTCGGGCCCGCCGACCGGGCTGCGTCCCTTCCTGGAGATTGGTCTGTACAAGGCGCGCCAGCGGGACGCCAACGCCGCCGCGCACATCGCCGAGGTCAACGTCCTGCTGCTGGCCGCCCACAAGTCGGCGTCGCTCGCGCAGAAGGACGCCGCCGAGGCACAGAAGATCGCCGCCGAGGCTCGTAAGGACGCTGAGGACGCCATCGCGTGGTCCAACGCGGCAAATGAGTCCGCCGCGCGGGCGAACACGTACGCCGAGCAGGCCGATGAGTCGGCAGACCAGGCCGAGGACTCCGCGGACAAGGCGGCGCAGTCGGCCAAGACGGCCAGGAACGCAGCCGCGTCGGCCCAGCAGGCCGCGCAGTCGGCCGCCCGCTCGGCGCAGTCCGCCCAGCACTCCGCCGGAGTGGCCAGAGGGTACGCCGCGCAGGCGGACCAGTCCGCCTACGAGGCGAAGTTGTCGGAGCTGGCGGCGGGGAAGGACGCCGTCGCGGCCGCCCAGGCATACGCCGACGCGCTGACGATCACCGCGGAGAAGCTCGTCACGGAACTGAAGGCGCAGATCGAACAGGAACTCCAGGAGTCCAGCAAGCCGATCACGGACCAGGAGCTGCGCGAGGCGCTGGAGAAGCGACTGGTCCAGTACCGGCACGCCAACTGGGGCGACATCAAACCGGGTGAGACGCTCCTGGTCTGCGGCTCCGACGGAGCCGGCGGTATGGGCTGCATCACCAGCACGTACCTGGACCGCCTCATCGCCTCGTACGTCGGCGCGGAAGAGATCGAGAAGTGCCTCACCAAGCCGGAGGTCTCGTGCTTCGAGGGCCTCGCGATGTCGGCCCTGCACATCAAGCTCAAGGGCGTGAAGGCGCCCTGCGTGAAGAGCCTCAGCGGCATGTCGACCATGTCCCTGTCCGCGTCGTCCGACCAGTGCAAGCTGTGGGACAACCTCGAACCCGACGACAAGCCCATCCCGCTGGAGAGGGTGCCGCTCGAGAAGCTGGACGACCTGCACGAGGCGACCGGCCGGTTCGTGTACGTGGTTCTGCCGGGCGGTGAGCTGCGAGTCACCCGGATCGGCAGCATCTACGGGCACATCGACCTCGCACAGGGGCAGAAGGTCATCGCCGCCGGCGAGCTGAAGCTCTGGCAGGGCAACATCAAGTCCATCGACAACAGATCGGGTCACTACCAGCCGAAGGGACCGGAGGCACGGGCCGCCGCAGAGGAAGCCTTCCGTGGCGCCGGGTTCGAAGTCGGCGAGAAGTCCTACAAGGAACGGTGGTAACGGATGTCTCCATCGGAGCCGCAGCGGATGTACGAGCTGCTCGTCGACGGATTCCAGCAGGTGTCCGGGATCCTCGACGAGCGGAAGTCGACACTCGCTGCGGACCCAGTGCTGGCGGAGCTGGCGGACCGGGTGGCGGCGGCACCGGATCCGGAGTCGGACGAGGTGAAGCGGGCCTTCCTGCATGCCCTCGACTCCCGGGAGCTGTCCGCGGCCGCCGAGGTCGTCCAGTACTTCGCTCACCGGTTCCGGTGGGCCTGGCTGCACGCTGAAGTGGAACAGCGCCATCTCGACTGCCTCACACGGGTGGACCGCAGGCTCACCCGGCACTACGAGAGGATGCTGGAGGCGTTCTCCCCGGACTGGGAGGACAGGGACCTCTTCCCCAGTCTGGCGAAGCACAGCTCCCCATGAGCCAAGAGCTCCTGAGGTAAAGCGAAGGGCTCCCGGCCTCGGCCGGGAGCCCTTCGTCGTCGCAGCGCGCGAAAACTAGAACGTGCCCAGCTTCACGATCGACAGCAGTGCGATCAGCTGGATGGCGGACGCGCCGAGGGCCTTGGGCCAGGGGAGGTCGTGGGAGCGGGTGACCATGACGGTGAGGAGGGCGCCGGCGGCTACCCAGGTGGCCCAGCCGAGGAGCTGGACGAAGCTTGCGTCGCCGCCGAGGAACATGGCGACGACCAGGCGGGGGGCGTCCGTGATGGACATGATCAGCATGGAGAGGCCGACCGTGGGCTGCCAGGCGCCGTCGCCGCCGAGCTGGCGGGCGAGGGTGTGGGTGACCACGCCCAGGATGAAGGAGGAGAGGACCATCGCGACGGCGGTCGTCAGGACGATCGGGACCGCGTTCGAGAGGGTCGCGTTGATCGCGTCCTCGCGGGCGCCGTCGAAGCCGAAGACCGCGAGCAGGCCGTAGAGGAACGAGACGATGAGGGCCGGGCCCCACATCGCGTAGTCGCGCATCTGGAGGAAGGTCTGGTTGGGGGCGACCACGATGCCCCTCAGCAGCGCCTTCCAGCGCAGGCGCGGGCCGATGGGGCCGGACGGTGCGGCCGAGCCCGCGTGGTACGTCCCGCCCTGGTTGTACGGCTCCTCGCCGACCGTGAACGCCTGGGTGTGACCGGCGTTGTTGGCCGCGTACGGGTCCTGCCCGGGCTGCGGCGCGTGCGCGCCGCCGTCGCCGAAGTACTCCGGCTCGTCGTAGCCCCCCGCGCCCCGGCCGCCGCCGTAGGCGCCATGGCCGACATGGCCCTGGCCGCCGTAGCCCCCGCCCTGGCCGCCGCTGCCCTGCGGCCACTGCTGCTGCGGGGCGTACGGCTGCGGAGCCGTGGGATTGCCGTACGGCGGACCCGGTGGGGTCTGTCCGTACGGAGGTTGTTGCGGTCGCGCGTGAGGAGCGCCGTTGCTTCGGCCGCGTCCGATCCTGAATCCAGCCACGTCATCGAACGTACCTGGTTCTCGGGGGTCCCGTGCCGGGCCCGGGGTTTCGGGCCCGGCTTTGCTGCCGAGCTGTGACATCCCCTAAGGGGCGGATGGGGCTGTTCTCCGTGGTCGGTCAGGGTGGAGCCCTAGGGAAGGGTCCTTGACCTCCCGGTCAGAAGGGTCCTCGACCTCCCGGTCAGCCGGTGAGACCGGCGCCGAACGCGCCGTAGGTGCGGGCGAGGCCGAAGGTTCCCGGGCCGAAGGACTTGGCGCCGGTGGTGGTGATGCCGGAGGCGCCGCCCCGCAGGCCCCACACCGCGCCGACGCCCACGTCCTCGAAGCCGGCCGTGATGGTCAGGTCGGCGCGGCCGTCCTTGGTGACGTCGGAGAGGAGGACCTCCGAGCCGAAGTAGTCCGTCGACTCGGAGGAGCCGGGGACGCCCGGGGTGTTCTGGGAGAACGTACGGGCCCCGGTGCGGGAGACGCCCTCGGCCGAGCCGTTCATCAGGACGACCAGACCGGTGTCCTCGGCCGCGCCGATGTCCTTGAAGGTGACGCCGATGGCGAGTTCGCCGTAGCCGTCGCCGTTGACGTCGCCGATGGAGAGCGAGCCGCCGAAGGCGTCGCGTTCCTTGTCGGTGCCGGGGACTCCCGTGGAGGCCTGGGTGAGTTCGGCCATGGGGGCGTCGCCGTTGATCGGGCCGCCCCTGCTGCCGCGGATGACGACGACCTGGCCGCCGAGGGTGCCGGTGTGGTCGTCGTCCTTCCCGAAGACGTTGCCGATGGCGATCTCGTCGTAGCCGTCGCCGTCGATGTCGCCGAGGGCCAGGGTGGTGCCGCCGTTCAGCGGGCGCGGCTGGGTGACGACCACGCCGGTGGAGGCGCCGAGGTAGGCGGCGCCCTTGGACCAGCTGACCGTCTCGTCCGAGGGGAGCGGAGTGCGGTAGGTGAGCACCAGGTCGGCCTTCTTGTCGCCGTTGGTGTCGCCCGCGTCGATCGTGTCGATGCCGAACTCGGCCTTGTCGGGGGTGGTGACCTTCTGCGTGCCGCCGGTGGTGCCGGACTTGGTGAAGCCGCCCTTGACGATGTAGGCGTACGAGGCGCTGGTGCCGGAGGCCAGGTCGGTCTTCTTGTCGCCGTTGAAGTCGCCGGCGGCCAGGTTCCTGCCCCACCCGTTGTGCCTGGTGGGCGCCGGGTCCTTCACCGACGTGCCGTTCTTCAGGCCGCTCGCGGAGCCCCACAGGATCGTGACGGAGCCGCCGTCGATGTCCGAGCCGTTGTCCTCGCCGGGGGCGCCCACCGCGAGGTCGGTGTAGCCGTCGCCGTTGAGGTCGGCCACGGCGAGCGCCTCGCCGAAGGTGTCCTCGGCCTCGGCGGTGCCGGGGACGCCGGCGGTGTTCTGGCTGACGACGGTGCGTTTGGCGGTGTTGAGGCCGGAGGCGCTGCCGTAGACCACGGCGACATAGCCCGCCATGCCCTTGCCGGCGACCTTGGCGAAGGGGGCGGCGAAGGCGACGTCGCCGTAGCCGTCGCGGTTGAAGTCGGCCTGGAAGGCGCGGGCCGGTGTGGCGGCGGTCGCCGTGGGGGCCGTGAAGGTGAGCAGGCCGCCGGTCAGTGCGGCGGCGGTGACCGTCGCGAGGGCGAGTCTGCGGTGGTGTCCGATCATGAGGGATCTCCTGTGCTGAGGTCGGAGTCGGAGGGGGTGTGGCGACCGCGGTGGTCAGCCGCTCGGCGTCGCCCGTGGACGTGGCGTCAGCCGCCCAGCCTCGATCCGAAGCCCGGGGTGCCGGAGGTCGAGACGCCGGTGGTCGCCGGCCCGAAGCTCACCGCGCCGGACGTCGTCGGGCCGGTGGTCGTGCCGCGCAGGGACCAGACGCCGCCGTCCCCGGAGTTCTCGCCCGGCGCCGAGACGGTCAGCTCGGCGCGGCGGTCGCCGGAGTGGTCCAGCAGGGAGGTGCGGCCGCCGAAGCGGTCGGACTTCTCGTCGGCGCCGGGGACGCCCGCGGTGTTCTGCGTGTACGAGGTGGCGCCCGAGAGCTTCAGGCCGGAGGCCGAGCCGTACAGGACGGTGACCGAGCCGGTCGTCGCCGCGGCACCCGTGGATTCGCCGGACGCGCCGATCGCCAGGTCGGCGTAGCCGTCGCCGTTGATGTCACCGAGGGAGACACCGGAGCCGAAGGCGTCGGCGGTCTCGGCGGTGCCGGGGACGCCCGCGGTGGCCTGGGTCAGGACGAGTGGGGCGCGGTCCGGGTCCTGGCCGTCCGGGCCGCCGTAGACGACCGTGACCTTGCCGCCCTTGGCGCCCGCGGGGTCGGCGGACGTCTCGCGGTGGTTGCCGACGGCGATGTCCGCGTGGCCGTCGCGGTCGATGTCGCCGACCGCCGAGACGTAGCCGGCGGGCAGGTCCACCAGCCAGTCGGTGAAGTTGCCGATGCTGCCGTCCACCAGGCTGGTGACCGCGTCGTCGGTGCCTTCGAGGCGTCCGTGCACGACCAGTTGGTCGAACCCTCGGCCCATGACGTCGCCGGTGGAGAGGTATTCGATGCCGTACGACGCCGCGAGCGGGCGGGAGCCGTACGCGAAGGACCCGCCGTTGCCGCCGCCGCTGAAGTCGCCGGTCCTGGTGAAGGGCCCGGAGACGAAGTTGAGTTCGAAGCGGCCGGTCGAGCCGGTCGCGATCTCGGGCAGGCCGTCGCCGGTGAAGTCGCCCGCGGCCACCGCCTTGCCGTAGCGGTCGTTCTCGCGCTGGTTGTGGTTGACGAGCGTACGGCCGCCGGACAGCCCGGACTTGGAGCCCCAGACGATGACGATCGTGCCGTCGTTGGTGTCCGCCTCGTCCTCGCCGGGGGCGCCCACCACGAGGTCGGCGTAGCCGTCGCGGTTGAGGTCGGCGGAGGCGAGGGAGGAGCCGAAGGCGTCATCGGTTCCGGCCGTGCCGGGGATGGCCGTGGTGTTCTGGGTGATCAGCTTGTACGAGGACGGCTTGAGGCCGCTCGCGCTGCCGTACACGACGGACACGGCACCCGCCCGCGCCTTGCCGCCGACGGTGGCGCCGGGCGCGCCGATGGCGAGGTCTCTCCGGCCGTCGCCGTTGAAGTCGTACGGGGCGGCGGGCGTGGCCGCGTGCGCTGCGGGGGCGGAGAGCATGAGCGGGGTGAGGGTGGCGGCGAGGAGCGCGGCGGTGGCGCGGAAGCGCATGGGAGTCCTTGATCCATGAGGGAGCCGACGGGTCGTCACTGGGAGATCACCCAGCCGAAATCGGCACTGCCCTTGAGGGAGACGCCGGCGGCGGTGAAGGACTTGGCACCGGTGGTGGTCAGGCCGGAGGCGCTGCCGCGCAGGACGGTGATCGCGCCGTGTCCGTTCTCGTAGCCGGAGCCGGCGACCAGGTCGGCCTTGCCGTTCTTGTCGAGGTCGATCAGCCGGACCGAGATGCCGAAGGCGTCGCCGTACTCGTTGCTGCCGGGCACCCCGGGCGTGTTCTGCGTGTACGACTTGGCGCCCGAGCCCTTCAGACCGGTGGCCGAACCGAACAGGATCGTCACGGAACCCGAGTGCTTGGCGGTGCCGTTGGTCTCGTCGAAGGCGCCGACCGCGACGTCGGCGAACTTGTCGCCGTTGACGTCGCCGACGCCCACCGCCGAGCCGAAGAAGTCGCCTGACTCGCCCGCGCCGGGCACACCCGCGGTGTCCTGGTGGATGACGGTCGGCTTCTGCGCCGGGTCGGGCCCGTTCTCGGAGCCGTACCAGACGGCGATCTGGCCGCCCTTGTGTCCGGTGCGCTTGGTGGACGTCGGGTCCTGGGGGTCCCCGAGGACGAGGTCGCCGTAGCCGTCGCCGTCGATGTCGCCGACCGCGCCCACGGAGCCGTCGGCCTTCGGCAGGCCGATCCGGGCGTAGTCCGACTCGGGGTGGTCGGGCTCGCCCGCCGGGTCGTGACGGAAGTAGCTGATGTCGCCGCCCTCGTCGCCGTCGACGGCGAACGGGTACACGCGCTCGGCTGTCCGGTCGCCCGTCAGATCACCCGCGAACACCTCGTACGTCGAGCCGAGTTCATGGACGCCGGTCCAGCTCGCCGGCTTGCCGGTGCGGGCGAAGGGGCCCTTGTAGAGGCCGGTGTAGCTCTGCCCGGTGACCGTGACGTCCGTCTTGCCGTCGCCGTCGAAGTCGCCGGTCGCGACGCCGGAGGAGTGGCCGCCCCACTCGTTGAGCTGCGTCGCGGGCGGCTGCGGCAGGGCCGAGCCGCCGGTCAGTCCGGACTTGCCGCCCCAGATGACGGTGGCGGTGCCGATGCCGTCGCGGTCGCCGAAGCTCTCGTACTGGGAGCCGACGACGAGATCCGCGTAGCCGTCGGCGTTCAGGTCGCCGGCGGCGAGGCTGTTGCCGAAGCGGTCGCCGAACTCGGCGGTGCCCGGGACGCCGGTGGAGTTCTGCGTGACCACGGTCTTCTTGGCGGCCGAGACACCGGAGGACGAGCCGTACAGGACGACCACGGCACCGGCGTTCTGCACGGAGCCGACGTCGGCCCCGGACGCCCCGACGGCGATGTCGCGGTAGCCGTCACCGTTGAAGTCACCGGCCAGTCCGGACGGTGCGGCGGCGGCGCTCCCGGGCAGGGCGGTGAGCAGGCCGGTGGTCAGAGTGGCGGCCAGCAGAAAGGTGCGCGTGCGCAAGGCGGGTCTCCAACGGCGGGCGGGGATGCCACGCGGGCATCCGCAGTCAGCGGGGCGCGGACCGCTGCCACGCGCTGCGTCCGGCGCGGAGAGGTCGGCGATCAAGAGACCGCCGTTGGGGCGCAAGGGTTGTACGTGAGTTCGGTGGATCTTTGCGTCGGCTGTGCGGTTCGGCCCCCGAGCAACTCAGCAGATCCATGCGTCGGCTGTGCGGCTCAGCGTCCGAGGAACTCCGACGTGGAGAAGGTCGCCGAGGGTTCGGCAGCGATCAGCCCGTTCTTCTCGCCCGGGTAGACGGCGACGGTGTCCTTGGTCTCGCCCAGATACGTCCGTACGGCCAGGTCTGCCCGTCCGTCGCCGTCGAAGTCGGTGGCGGCCAGGACGCGGGTGGTGCCGCGTGCGGCGGGCTCGACGGTCACCGGCTGTGCCGCGGACAGTCCGGCCGTACGACCGCGGAACAGCCGTATCCGCGAACCGCTGGAGACGAGCTCGTCCTTGCCGTCGCCGTCGAAGTCGGCGGCGGTGAGCATGGAGCCGGGGGAGGGGAGGGTGGCTCGGGTGGGGATGGGCAGGTCGTAGCGGAGGGCGGTGTGGTCCATGGCGCCGATGGCGGCGTCGAGTCGGGGGCCTGTGCCGAACGCGCCGAGGGCGATGTCGATGCCTTCGGGGAGTTCGGCTCCGGTGCGGGTCGGTCCGGTCGGGCCGCCGAGGACGAGCGCCGCGCCGGCGGTGCCTTCTGCCGTACGGACGACCAGGTCGTCGTATCCGTCGAGGTCGACGTCGGCGGCGGGGCCGGTGGGCAGGTTGCCGGGCGCGGGGATCGGGGCGGTGGCGGCGCTCGGAGCGCCCTTACGGCCGAACGGGCCGGGCAGGAAGCTGAGTTGCTGGTCGGAGGCGTGGACGACCAGGTCCTCGGCTCCGTCGCCGTCGAAGTCGCCGCACACCGGCTGGTCCGGCCAGTCGTTGCCGGCGCGGGCCCGGTCGGGGATGGCGAGGGTGACGGCCTTGCCGGTCAGGCCGTCGGGGGAGCCGAAGAGGAGTTGGAGGGGGACCGGGGGCCGGCCCTGGCCGTCGTAGGGCGGGTCGGTGGAGACGACGAGGTCCGTGAAGCCGTCCCCGTCGAGGTCGCAGGCCGCCTCGGCGTCGAAGAGGGCGGGGAGTTGGCCCTTGGTGCGTGCGGCGTTCCTGGCCGGGGTCAGCAACTGCCGGGCGGCCGGGACGAGTCCGCGGGCCGAGCCGTAGACGACGCCGATCCCGGCGTCGTCGGCGTGGCTCTGCTCCTTCACCAGGTCGTCGAGGACCAGGTCGCGGTGGCCGTCGCCGTTGAAGTCGTCGGCGACCTTGCTCCCCTTGCCGCGGGGGACGGGAAGCCGGGCGGGACCGTCGTCCTTCGCGGCCTTCACGGGGGTCTGCTCGGCGGCACCGGTGTGCTGGGTCGGCCCGCAGGCGGCGAGTGGAAGAAGCCAGGCGATGGTTGCCGCCGCCACACCTACCGCGCATCTCCGCACGCGCACCGCTCACCTCGTCAGCCTCTTTGACAACGACTCGGTAATGATGCGCGTGTTCGGGCTTCGAGTTAAGAGGTGTGACGTGTTCAGGACTGATACGGCTGCTGCTGGTGCGGCTGTCCGTACGGCTGGCCGCCGCTCGCCGCCTGCACCTGAAGCTGTTCCGCCTGCTCCTTGGTGATCTTCTGCTCCGCGCCGCAGAAGGTGCACTGCGTCGTGTACTTCGTCGAGAACGGGAACAGCGGCACGAAGAACAGCGTGAACTTGGTGACGCGCTTGCGCAGCGTGTGGGCCGACGGGTTGCCGCAGTGTCCGCACACCAGCGTCAGTATCGCGAGCTGGTACAGGTAACCCTTGGTACCGAAGATGAAGATCATGCCGGGCCTTTCTCGGGGACCAGGCGGTCAGCGTACGGTGACGCCCCCTGCCCGGGAGGGACAGGGGGCGTGACGGTACAGAGCTGTACAGCGGTTGTTACTTCACCGGCTCCGGCTCCGGCGCGCTCGCCGTCTCCGTCTCGCCCGCCGGATCGACCGGCGTCCTCACGGAGTCCAGCAGCAGCTGGGCCACATCGACGACCTGGATCGACTCCTTCGCCTTGCCGTCGTTCTTCTTGCCGTTGACCGAGTCGGTCAGCATGACGAGGCAGAACGGGCAGGCGGTGGAGACGATGTCCGGGTTCACGGACAGCGCCTCGTCGACGCGCTCGTTGTTGATGCGCTTGCCGATCCGCTCCTCCATCCACATCCGCGCACCACCGGCGCCGCAGCAGAAACCGCGCTCCTTGTGGCGGTGCATCTCCTCGTTGCGGATGCCCGGGACGCTGGCGATGATCTCGCGCGGCGGCGTGTAGATCTTGTTGTGGCGGCCCAGGTAGCAGGGGTCGTGGTACGTGATGATGCCCTCGACCGGCGTCACCGGGATCAGCTTGCCCTCGTCGACGAGGTGCTGGAGCAGCTGGGTGTGGTGGATGACCTCGTAGTCGCCGCCGAGCTGCGGGTACTCGTTGCCGATCGTGTTGAGGCAGTGCGGGCAGGTCGCGACGATCTTCTTCGCGGACTTCGGCTTCTTGGTCGACTCGTCCACCCCTCCCTCCTCGTTGAGGGACTCACCGAACGCCATGTTCAGCGCGGCCACGTTCTCCATGCCGAGCTCCTGGAACAGTGGCTCGTTGCCCAGCCGCCGTGCGGAGTCACCGGTGCACTTCTCGTCGCCGCCCATGATCGCGAACTTGACGCCCGCGATGTGCAGCAGCTCCGCGAAGGCCTTGGTGGTCTTCTTGGCCCGGTCCTCCAGCGCGCCCGCGCAGCCCACCCAGTACAGGTACTCGACCTCGGACAGGTCCTCGATGTCGCGGCCGACCACCGGGATCTCGAAGTCGACCTCCTTGGTCCACTCCAGGCGCTGCTTCTTCGCCAGACCCCAGGGGTTGCCCTTCTTCTCCAGGTTCTTGAGCATCGTGCCCGCCTCGGACGGGAACGCGCTCTCGATCATCACCTGGTAGCGGCGCATGTCGACGATGTGGTCGATGTGCTCGATGTCCACCGGGCACTGCTCGACGCAGGCACCGCAGGTGGTGCAGGACCACAGGACGTCCGGGTCGATGACGCCGTTCTCCTCGGCGGTGCCGATCAGCGGCCGCTCGGCCTCGGCGAGGGCCGCCGCGGGGACGTCCTTGAGCTGCTCCTCGGACGCCTTCTCCTCGCCCTCCATGGACTTGCCGCCACCCGCGAGCAGGTAGGGCGCCTTGGCGTGCGCGTGGTCCCGCAGCGACATGATCAGCAGCTTCGGGGAGAGCGGCTTGCCGGTGTTCCAGGCCGGGCACTGCGACTGGCAGCGACCGCACTCGGTGCAGGTCGAGAAGTCCAGCAGGCCCTTCCAGGAGAACTGCTCGACCTGCGAGACACCGAAGACGTCGTCCTCACCGGGGTCGGTGAAGTCGATCAGCTTGCCGCCGGACGTCATCGGGAGCAGGGCGCCCAGCGAGGTCCCGCCGTCCGCGTTCCGCTTGAACCAGATGTTCGGGAAGGCCAGGAAACGGTGCCAGGCGACGCCCATGTCGGTCTTCAGGGCGACCACGATCATCCAGATGAAGGAGGTCGCGATCTTCAGGCCGGCGAAGAAGTAGGTGAGGTTCTGGAGCGTGGAGAGGTCCAGGTGCTCAAGACCGGACACCACCGGGTACGAGATGAAGAACGACGCCTCGTAGCTGTCGACGTGGTGCTGGGCGCCCTCCAGCGCGTGCAGCATGAAGATGCAGACGCCGACGGTGAGGATGACGGCCTCGACGAAGTACGCCTGGCCGAAGTTGGAGCCGGCGAAGCGGGACTTGCGGCCCGGCTTGTTCGGCTTGCTCAGCTGGCGGATCACGATCAGGACCAGGATGCCGAGCACGGTCATGGTGCCGATGAACTCGACGAACACGTTGTACGGCGCCCACTCGCCGATGATCGGCAGCAGCCAGTCGGCCTGGAACAGCTGGCCGACGGCGTTGACGATGGTCAGCAGCAGGGAGAAGAAGCCCACCGCCACGAACCAGTGCGCGACGCCGACGATGCCCCAGCGGTTCATCCGGGTGTGGCCGAGGAACTCCTTGGCCACGGTGACCGTGCGCTGCACGGGCTCGTCCGTGCGGGTGCCCGCGGGCACGTTCTGGCCGAGCCGCATGAAGGTGTAGATCTGTAGGACGGCGCGGGCGAACAGGGCCACGCCGACCACGATCAGAACCAGCGACACGATGATCGCGGCGAGTTGCATTTCGGGGCTCCTCGGGCCTGCGAGGGTCATTACTAAGCGGTAACTTATGTCCGTCTGAGACTACCCACATCTTCCGCCGCACTGTAGCCAGATGCACCGTGATCTGGATCGCTGAGGGTTGCCTCAGGAGTGGACCGTGTTATTCGTACCAATTACGGCAATTTATGACTAATTTAAGACGGTGATCTACGGGATCGTCGCCGCCTCCACCGCCTTCCTCCTCGCCGCCGTCCTCGCCGCACTGCTCCGGATGCCCGCCCAGCGGATCGGGCTGCTCGACCGTCGATGGCAGCGACCCGTACCGGTGGTCGGCGGGGTGGCCGTCGTGCTCGCCACCTGCGCCGTGGCGGCCGTGGGGGACCGGACGGAGTTCGCTCCGCTCGGGCCCGGCGTCGGCGCGCTCGTCTGTGCCGCCGGCGCCGTCGCCGCGCTCGGGCTGATCGCCGACCTCAGACGGGTCAAGATGCGGTTCCTCGTGGGCGGTACGGCGATCGCGGCGACCTGTGTGGTGCCGTACCGCGAGACGGGGCTCGTCGTCGGCGCGCTCGCCGTCGGCTGGATCGTCTTCGTGGCCATCGGGTTCCGGGCGCTCGATCACGCGGACGCGCTGGCGGGGACCGTCGGGGTCGTGACCGCCTTCGGTGCCGGGGCCATCGCGGCGGCCGAAGTCCTGGACGGGCTCGCGGTGTTGCTGAGTGTGCTGGCCGCCGCGCTCACCGGGTTCCTCATGCACAACTGGCCGCCCGCGCGCGTGGCGCTCGGCTCGTGCGGGTCGCTGTTCACCGGGTTCCTGCTGGCCTCGACGACCGTGTTCTCGCGGGCCGGCGGTGATCCGGTGACGGGCGCGGGGGTGCTGTTCTCCCTTGCCGCCGTCGCCGGCGCCGATGTCGTCCTCGTGCTGCTGTCCCGCCGGCTGGCCGGGCGGCCCCTGCTGCGGCGCGGGCCCGACCATCTCGCGCACCGGCTGCGGCGGCTCGGGCTCACCCCGCAGGGGGCGGTGGTCATCCTCGCCGTCGGCGCGTTCTCGGCGGTGTTCGTCGGGGTGCTGGTACATGTCGGGTGGGTGGTCCGATCCGCCGTGCTGTGGGTGGCGGGAGGTGCCTTCGTGATCGTGGTCGGGTTGCTCTGTGTACCGGTGTACGGGCCTCGACGGTCTGCGTCTCCGCAGGTCACGACCCAGTTGCGTGTAAGGAACGGATAAGAGTTGAGTCCCTGCGACTCAGGTCTGTTGACCCAGTCGCGGACGTCATGCACACTTGAGTCCGTTCCACTCAAGTCAGCTGGAGGAATCAACCATGGCACGTGCGGTCGGCATCGACCTGGGCACGACTAACTCCGTCGTCAGCGTTCTTGAAGGCGGCGAGCCCACCGTCATCACCAACGCAGAGGGCGCCAGGACCACGCCGTCCGTCGTCGCCTTCGCGAAGAACGGCGAAGTGCTCGTCGGCGAGGTGGCAAAGCGTCAGGCGGTCACCAACGTGGACCGGACGATCCGGTCCGTCAAGCGTCACATGGGCACCGACTGGAAGATCCAGCTGGACGGGAAGGACTTCAACCCGCAGCAGATCTCCGCGTTCATCCTGCAGAAGCTGAAGCGCGACGCCGAGTCCTACCTGGGCGAGAAGGTGACCGACGCGGTCATCACCGTCCCCGCGTACTTCAACGACTCCGAGCGCCAGGCGACCAAGGAAGCCGGCGAGATCGCCGGTCTCAACGTCCTTCGTATCGTCAACGAGCCGACGGCCGCCGCCCTGGCGTACGGCCTCGACAAGGACGACCAGACGATCCTCGTCTTCGACCTCGGCGGCGGCACCTTCGACGTGTCCCTGCTGGAGATCGGCGACGGCGTCGTCGAGGTGAAGGCCACCAACGGTGACAACCACCTCGGTGGTGACGACTGGGACCAGCGCATCGTCGACTACCTGGTCCAGCAGTTCCAGGCCGGCCACGGCGTGGACCTCGGCAAGGACAAGATGGCGCTCCAGCGCCTGCGTGAGGCCGCCGAGAAGGCCAAGATCGAGCTGTCCTCGTCCACCGAGACCTCGATCAACCTGCCCTACATCACCGCCTCCGCCGAGGGCCCGCTGCACCTGGACGAGAAGCTCACCCGGGCTCAGTTCCAGCAGCTGACGGCCGACCTGCTGGAGCGCTGCAAGACCCCGTTCTTCAACGTCATGAAGGACGCCGGCGTCTCCATCAACGAGATCGACCACGTCGTCCTCGTCGGTGGCTCCACCCGCATGCCCGCCGTCGCCGAGCTCGTCCGCGAGCTGACCGGCGGCAAGGACGCCAACAAGGGTGTCAACCCGGACGAGGTCGTCGCCATCGGCGCCGCTCTCCAGGCCGGTGTCCTCAAGGGTGAGGTCAAGGACGTCCTGCTCCTCGACGTGACCCCGCTGTCCCTCGGTATCGAGACCAAGGGCGGCATCATGACCAAGCTCATCGAGCGGAACACGACGATCCCGACCAAGCGGTCCGAGATCTTCACCACCGCCGAGGACAACCAGCCCTCCGTGCAGATCCAGGTCTACCAGGGCGAGCGCGAGATCGCGGCGTACAACAAGAAGCTCGGGATGTTCGAGCTGACCGGTCTGCCGCCGGCCCCGCGCGGTGTCCCGCAGATCGAGGTCGCCTTCGACATCGACGCCAACGGCATCATGCACGTGACCGCGAAGGACCTGGGCACGGGCAAGGAGCAGAAGATGACCGTCACCGGTGGCTCCTCGCTGCCGAAGGACGAGGTCAACCGGATGCGCGAAGAGGCCGAGAAGTACGCGGAGGAGGACCACGCCCGCCGCGAGGCCGCCGAGACGCGCAACCAGGGCGAGCAGCTCGTCTACCAGACGGAGAAGTTCCTCAAGGACAACGAGGACAAGGTCCCCGGCGAGATCAAGACCGAGGTCGAGGCCTCCGTCGAGGAGCTGAAGGAAGCCCTCAAGGGGGAGGAAACCGCCGAGATCCGCACGGCCACCGAGAAGGTCGCGGCCGTCTCGCAGAAGCTCGGCCAGGCCATGTACGCCGACGCCCAGGCCGCGCAGCAGGCCGCGGGCGGTCCCGAGGGTGCCGCCGAAGGCGGCGCCAAGGCCGACGACGACGTCGTGGACGCCGAGATCGTGGACGACGAGCGCAAGGACGGTGCGGCGTGACCGAGGAGACCCCGGGCTTCGACGAGAAGCCCGACGTCCCCTCCGGCGCGACCCCTGACGACGCCGAGCCGAAGGCGGCTCCCGAACAGGGGGCGGCCCCGGCCGGGGACGTGAACGCGGACGCGGGCCTGCTGGCCCAGCTGGACCAGGTGCGTACGGCGCTCAACGAGCGCACCGCGGACCTCCAGCGGCTCCAGGCCGAGTTCGCGAACTACCGCCGCCGGGTCGAGCGTGACCGGATCGCGGTCAAGGAGATCGCCATCGCGAACCTCCTGACCGAGCTCCTGCCCGTGCTCGACGACATCGGCCGCGCCCGGGACCACGGCGAGTTCGTCGGCGGATTCAAGTCCGTCGGGGAGTCGCTGGAGACCGTCGCGGCGAAGATGGGACTCCAGCAGTTCGGCAAGGAGGGCGAGCCCTTCGACCCGACGATCCACGAAGCGCTGATGCACTCCTACGCGCCGGATGTCACCGAGACGACCTGCGTCGCGATTCTCCAGCCGGGGTATCGCTTCGGCGAGCGCACCATCCGCCCCGCGCGGGTGGCCGTCGCCGAGCCCCAGCCGGGTGCGCAGACGGTCAAGGCCGAGGACGGGACGGAGACGTCCGCCGCGGACGAAAAGGAGAGCGGTGGCCCGGACGAGGGCTGACGTTGAACTGACGACAAGAGCGACGAGAGAGGAGGGACGTCGAGGATGAGCACCAAGGACTTCATCGAGAAGGACTACTACAAGGTCCTCGGCGTCCCCAAGGACGCCACCGAGGCCGAGATCAAGAAGGCGTACCGGAAGCTCGCCCGCGAGTACCACCCGGACGCCAACAAGGGCAACGCCAAGGCCGAGGAGCGCTTCAAGGAGATCTCCGAGGCGAACGACATACTCGGCGACCCCAAGAAGCGCAAGGAATACGACGAGGCACGCGCCCTCTTCGGCAACGGCGGGTTCCGTCCGGGGCCGGGCGGCGCGGGCGGCGGCAACTTCAACTTCGACCTGGGTGACCTCTTCGGAGGCGGCACCCAGGGCGGGGCGAACGCCGGCGGCTTCGGCGGCGGCATCGGTGACGTCTTCGGGGGCCTGTTCAACCGCGGCGGCGCCACCACACGCACCCAGCCGCGGCGCGGCCAGGACATCGAGTCCGAGGTCACCCTCAGCTTCACCGAGGCGATCGAGGGCGCGACGGTCCCGCTGCGGATGTCCTCGCAGTCACCCTGCAAGGCCTGTTCGGGCACGGGCGACGCGAACGGCAACCCGCGGGTCTGCCCGACGTGCGTGGGAACCGGCCAGGTGGCCAGGGGCTCGGGCGGAGGCTTCTCCCTCACGGACCCCTGCCCGGACTGCAAGGGCCGCGGTCTGATCGCGGAGAACCCCTGCGAGGTCTGCAAGGGCAGCGGCCGGGCCAAGTCCTCGCGCACGATGCAGGTCCGCATCCCGGCCGGGGTGTCGGACGGCCAGCGCATCCGTCTGCGCGGCAAGGGCGCACCCGGCGAACGGGGCGGCCCGGCGGGCGACTTGTACGTCGTCGTGCATGTCGACGTACACCCGGTCTTCGGCCGCAAGGACGACAACCTGACGGTGACCGTGCCGGTCACGTTCACCGAGGCGGCGCTGGGCGGAGAGGTCCGCGTCCCGACGCTGGGCGGCCCGCCCGTGACCCTGAAGCTGCCGCCGGGCACGCCCAACGGCCGCACCATGCGGGCGCGGGGCAAGGGCGCGGTCCGCAAGGACGGCACACGCGGCGACCTGTTGGTCACCGTCGAGGTGAGTGTCCCGAAGGACCTGACGGGGAAGGCTCGTGACGCACTCGAGGCGTATCGCGAGGCGACCGCGGGCGAGGATCCGCGGGCTGAGCTGTTCCAGGCAGCGAAGGGAGCTTGATGGAGATGGACGGCCGTCGACGCAACCCGTATGAGCTGACCGAGGAGACCCCGGTCTACGTCATTTCGGTGGCGGCCCAGCTGTCCGGCCTGCACCCGCAGACACTGCGCCAGTACGACCGTCTGGGCCTCGTGTCTCCGGACCGCACCGCCGGGCGCGGCCGCCGCTACTCGGCCCGCGACATCGAACTGCTGCGCACCGTGCAGCAGTTGTCGCAGGACGAGGGCATCAACCTGGCCGGCATCAAGCGCATCATCGAACTGGAGAACCAGGTCGCGGCGCTTCAGGCCCGGATGTCCGAGATGCAGGCCGCGCTGGACGGCGCGGCGGCGGCGATGCAGCAGCGGGAAGCGGCCGTCCATGCCTCCTACCGCCGGGACCTGGTCCCGTACCAGGAGGTCCAGCAGACCAGCGCGCTGGTGGTGTGGCGGCCGAAGGGACGGCAGTCGGACTGACCGACGCGGACGTGTGGAGAGGGCCGGGAGGTTGGCGAACCTCCCGGCCCTCTCCACGTCGTGATCACCTTTCGATCACAGATCCGCGATTTTTCGAAGATCAATTGTATATCTTGCGCTCCACCCCCGGAAAGCATCAAGGGGACTCTCCAAAGGAGTTGGAGTGCAACGCACCAACCGAAGACGGTGGATCCAGGCCGCGGCGGCGATGACGCTGGCCCGGATTCCTGGCCGGTGACCCGTCGGTCGCGCCCTTCCCGGCGCAGAGCGACGAGATCGTGAACAGTCCCGCCCAGGCCGTCACCCTCGGCGACGCCGCCCCGGACATAGCCGAGCTGCTGGGCCTCAGCGAGGAGCAGGCCGCCCGGCGCAACGCGAAGATCCGGAACCGGCGCATCGAGCTGGTCTCCCAGCGCACCGAGACCTCCTCCGTGTATGTGAACCCGGACGGCACGCTGACCGCCGAGTCGTACGCCGGGCCGGTGCGGGTCCAGCAGGACGACGGCTCCTGGCAGCACATCGACACGGAACTCGCCGACGAGGGCGCCGCGTTGGAGCCCGAGGCCGCAGCCGCCGACATCACCGTCTCCGACGGCGGCGACAAGAAGCTGGCCTCCGTCTCGGAGGGCGGCGCCTCCATGGCGCTCGGCTGGGAGGACACCCTGTCCACGCCGACCGTCAAGGAGGACACCGCCTCCTACGACCTGGGCGACGGCCAGACCCTGACGGTCACCGCCCTGAAGCAGGGCTTCTCCCAGAACGTCCTCCTCGACGAGGCGCCCACCGGCGACCTCACCTACCGCATCCCGGTCATCCTCAAGGGCCTGACCCTGTCCGAGGCGGACTCCGGACACCTGCTGCTGAAGAACAAGGCGGGCAAGCTGGTCGCCGAGGCCCCGGCGCCGATGATGTGGGACTCCTCGGTGGGCAAGAAGTCCGGTGAGTCCAAGCATCTCGCCGCCGTGGACACCGAGATCGAGACCGCGGCCGACGGCGCCCAGACCCTCGTACTGCGCCCGGACGCCGACTACTTCACGCAGGACCTGACGTACCCGGTCACCGTCGACCCGACCAGCACCCTGGCGGTCACCACCGACACCTGGGTCGCCACCAACTACCCCGACTCCCAGGTCTCCTCGACCGAGTTGAAGTCGGGCACGTACAACGCCGGTACCACCGTGGCGCGTTCGTTCCTGAAGTTCGATCTCGCGGGCTACGAGGGCGTCCACGTCATCGACACCAACCTGGCGCTGTACTCGTACTGGTCCTCCGCCTGCACGGTGGGCACCGGCACGGCCGTGCGGCGGATCACCGAGTCCTGGTCGTCGTCCACCGTCACCTGGGCCGATCCGCCCGCCGCCACCACCACGGGGCAGGTGATCAACACCGCCGCCAAGGGCTACTCCGCGGACTGCCCGGCCGGCACGATGAACTTCGACATCGACACCATCGTCAGGGCGTGGACCAGCGGCACGGCCAACCACGGCCTGCTGGTCCGCGGTGTCGACGAGACCGACTCCTCCACCTGGCGGCGCTTCCACTCCGCCAACCACGTCTCCGGCGACGGCTCTACGGAACCGCACCTGACGATCACGTACAACTCCTACCCCGAGGTGCCGGCCGCGCCCGCCCTGGCGCCGGTCACCGGCACCAACGTGATCACCTCGACCACGCCCGTGCTGTCGACCCTGGTGAACGACGGCGATCCGCAGCGGGCGCGCGCCCAGTACGCCATCGAGCCGGACCCGGCGTACAACGACACGACGTACACGCTCACCACGGACACCCCCTACGTCGACACCATGGAGGTCGCCACCCTCGCCCTACCGGTGGAGAACCCGCTGCCCAACGGCAAGCACCTGAGGGTGCGGGCCCGTGCCTACGACGGGAGCGACTACTCCACGGCCTGGAGCGCCTGGAAGACCTTCATGGTCGACACCTCAAAGGCCCCGCGCCCGAGGTGCCCACCGACCTCGCGACCGGTGCCGTCCAGACCACGACCCCGCTGCTCACCGGCGTCGTCACGGCCGCGGGCCGGGGTGCCGTGTCCGCCGAGTACCTGCTCTACGACGCCGCCGGCAACGCCGTGGGCCAGCCCCTCACCGCCGCCGTCCAGGACGGCGACCGGGCCGTCGCGAAGGTGTCGGACGGGCTGCTCACCGACGGCGCCACCTACCGCTGGAAGATGCGAGCCTGCGCGGACGGCGTGTGCTCCGCCTACACCGCGCTGCAGACGTTCACGCTGGACGTGACCGAGGAGACCGGGAGCTCCGGCACCACCGGCACCGCGCCCGAGGCGGTCACCGACCTCAAGGCCGTGCCCGGCGAGCACGGCGCCCTGGTGACCTGGTCCGCGGCGGAGTTCACCGGTGAGGCGACCGACGTGGTCACCTACACCGTCACCGCGACGGCCAACGACGGCACGACGGTCGGCACCAAGACCACCACGGGCCTGTCCGCGGTCTTCGACAACCTCGACGCGGACGCCGGGGACGTCACCTACACCTTCAAGGTGACCGGTAAGAACGCCTACGGCACCGGCCCGACCGCCACGTCGGGCGGCATCGTGCCGGCGGCCGTGACAGGCGGTACGGACGCGTACTCGACGGCCATGCAGGCCTACCACTTCGCCCGGGGCGGCCTCGTCCAGGGCAGCTATGTCGACGCCAACGACGCCGCCGCGAACAGCGCGTACGGCGCCCAGTTCGTCAACCGTCTCGCCAAGGACCAGGAAGCGCTGCTGCGGGAGCGGGTCGCGGGCTCCGAGGACGACTCGGACAACATCTCGCCCGATGCCACGTTCACCGATGTGCTGGCCATCCCGTCGGCCGACGGGACGAAGGTCACCCTGCGCGCGACGGTGCACACCTCGGACACCATCGTCACCGACGTCAGCACCGCCACCGCCGACCCGACCGAGCAGACCGGCCAGACCGAGATGCGTTACACCTTCTCCGCCGGTGCGGAGCCGGTACTGCTCTCCGTGGTCACCGCGGCCGCCAAGGAGGTGGTGGTGCGGCCGACCGGCGCCGCGTTGGACGACTTCGCCAACGCCGTCGAGGGAGACCTTCAGGCGGACGGCCTCGAACCCTCGGCGTTCGACGGCGACTCCACGGACGACGGCAGCGAGACCACCGCCACCACGGTCTCCTTCGACGCCCTTCAGGCCGGTACCTACCTGCGCACGGGAGCGGCCACCTGGGCCGTGACCAATTGGAACGCGCCGGCCATGTATGGCTCGGACTGCACCAACTTCGTCTCCCGGGTGATGCACTTGGGCGGTGACATCAGGATGAAGGGCTCCGGCGACGAGAACCACAAGAGCAAGGACTACTGGTGGCGCAAGCCGAGCAACTGGATCCACGAGGAGACCTGGACGTGGATCAACGCGGCTTACCTCAAGACGTTCATGGAGCGGCACATGCTGCACTCCAAGCGGAACACGAGCAACGCGTTCACCGGTGACATCATCCTCTACGACTGGAAGAACGACGGGAAGGTCGACCACGCCTCGATCATCAGCAAGATCAGCAACGGGAAGATCTATGTGACCCAGCACAACAAGAACTACAAGTACCGGGCCCTGTCGGCCCAGAAGGCCGCCGAGCCGAAGATGAAGATCTGGATCTACCGGCCCAAGCCGGAGTGGTACTGATGCGGCGGGGAGCCTGGGTGTGGATCGTCGCTGCGGAGGCGGTCCTGACCCTGCTCGTGGCCCGGACCCTGTGGACCTGGCATGACGACCCGTACGTCTTCCTCGCGGACGTTCCGTACATGGAGTGGTCCAGCGTCGGACTCGCGGTCTCGCTCCTGCTGACCCTGGCCCTCGTCTCGCGTGAGCAGTTGTGGCCCCGGCGGGTGGGCTGGTCGCTCACCGCGGCACGGCTGTGTCTGCTGCCGTGCCTCGCGCTGGCGTGGTACCCGGCGATGTCGCCGTACATCTCCCTCTGGTGAAGCACTACCGGTAGAAGCACCACCGGTAAAGGAAGCCGGGCCCGTATCCATGGGCCCGGCTTTTCCGACCTACTGCGTCAGGTCCAGTTCGGTCGCGATGACGATCTGGGCCTCGCCGGTCCACTGGAAGGAGGAGTTCCCGTCGTCGTCCACGGCGTCGACGATGAAGCAGGACTTCTCGCCGTCCGGGACGGTCTGGTACTCGTACGAGGTGGCCTCCGGGCCCACGTGGTAGCCCGGGTAGAGGGAGCAGATCCGCTGCTCCTCGTCCCCCCACAGCTCGCCCCTGCGCACGACGTAACTCGCCAGGTCGGGGGCCGGGTTGGCGTCCCAGGTCACATGGAAGCCGTACTCGGTCGGGGTGACGGTCACCCCGGTCACCGCGGGCGGCGGGGTGAGGTCCTTGCGCGTGCCGCTGACGGCGGCGGACAGCGCGGACTCGTTGCCGGCCGCGTCGAGGGAGGTCACCCGGTAGTGGTAGGTGCCGTCTTCGGCGGCCGAGGTGTCCACGTACGAGACCCCGGAGGCGCTCCCGACCCGCGTGTACGTCCCGTCCGCGGTGGCCGCCCTGTACACCCGGTACGACACGGCACCCTCGACAGCGCCCCAGCCGACCCGGAGTCCCTCCGGCTCGGAGACGGTGCTCAGCGAACCGGGCACGCCCGGCGCCGTCCGGTCGGCCGTGGTGACGGTCAGCGGAGCCGTCCCCGACGACGCGTTGCCGGCCTTGTCGTAGGCGCGGACGGAGTACTCGTAGGCGGCGCCGGTCACCGGGAGGGTGGAGTCCGTGTACGACGTCGAAGCCGTCGTCGCCAGCGGTGGGCCGGGGTACGAGCCGCCCTTGGCCCGCCGGTAGATCCGGAACCCCGCGAGGTCCATTTCCTTGTTCTTCGCCCAGGTCAGCTTGGCCTTGCCCGTGGCCGTGTCGTACGACACCGAAGTGCCCGTCGGGGGCAGCGGCTTCACCTTGTCGACGCTCGCCGAAGTACGGGGCTTATAGCCGAACTTGACCTTCGCGCTGCCGGTCCAGTTGACGTAGTCGATGCGCAGGGTGTGCTTGCCGGAGGGGATCGTCACGTTGACGGTCTTGGAGACGGTCGTCGAGACGTTCTTCCAGAGGTTGATCTTGCGGGCGTTGTCCGTACCCGGGTCGAGGTAGACGCGGATGCCGTCCAACCCCGAGGCATTGAGGCTGAAGGGGCCGCCTGAGCCGAAGTCCCGCGTCACGGTCCAGCGGACGCCGAAGTTGTTGCTCGGCAGGCCGGTGGCGGGGGCGCCGCTCCAGGTCTGGTCGATCGCGCTGTCGCAGTCCGTTTTCTTGGGGGTGCCCGAGAAGGTGGTGTTCGCGAAGAACTGGCGCTTGAAGACGGGGGATGCGCAACTCACGGCCGCGGAGGCCGGGGCGGCGGTGCTGAGCAGGCCGCCGGTGGTGACGAGCACGACCGCGGTCGCCGCCGCGGCGGTCCTGCGTCTGGCTGGGTTCATTCGGCCCTCTGGTCGGGATCGGAACGACAGAACGATGCTGCGGTGATCATGACTCGCGAGGAATGGCGTTGGTTGTACGGATCTTCGCCCACACAGTTACATGCGTCGAATGGAGGGTCCGTAAAGGGAGCTTGGAGAGGTATCTGCCAAGTCTTCACAAGCAAGCGGAGGGTGATGTTGTCATCTCGTTAAGTAGTTCCGCTTGACGCCGGTGGGCACGTACGCGTTGGCTTTTCAGTCACCTGGGTCGCAATGCTGCGCCCACGTCCAGAAGACACCAGAAGTGAGCCCCTTCATGCGTCGTACCGCCATAGCACTGGCCGCGTCCACGATGACCCTGTCGCTTGCCTCGTGCGGCGTGCTCAACGCGTCAGGGAACGCCAGTGACGCGAGCCCGACCAAGGGCAACGACATCACCCTGGGGCTGCTGCTGCCGGAGAAGGCGAACTCCCGGTACGAGAGCTTCGACTACCCGATCATCAAGAAGAAGGTCGAGTCCCTCACCAGGAACCAGGGCAAGGTCGAGTACGCCAACGCCGAGGCGAGCGCCGACAAGCAGGCGAGCCAGCTCCAGCAGATGATCGACGACAAGGTCGATGTGATCCTGCTGGACGCGGTGGACGCGCACCTCATCGCGGGCGGCGTGAAGAAGGCCAAGGAGGCCGGTATCCCGGTCATCGCCTACGACCGGCTGGCCGAGGGGCCGATCGACGCGTACATCTCCTTCGACAACTCACTGGTCGGCGAGGTCCAGGGCCGCTCCCTCGTCGAGGCGCTGGGCAACGGCGAGGACGCCACCAAGAAGATCGTCATGATGAACGGCTCGCCCACCGACCCCAACGCCAAGCAGTTCAAGGCGGGCGCGCTCGACGAGCTCACCGGCAAGGTGGTGATCGCCGAGTCCTACGACACCAAGGACTGGAAGCCGGAGAACGCCGAGGCCAACATGGAGGAGGCGATCGCCGCGATCGGCGTGGACAACATCGCCGGTGTCTACTCCGCCAACGACGGCATGGCAGGCGGCATCATCAAGGCCCTGAAGAACGCGGGCGTCACCGACATGCCGCCGATCACCGGCCAGGACGCCGAACTGGCCGCCGTGCAGCGGATCATCGGCGGCGAGCAGTTCATGAGCGTCTACAAGTCGTACCCGCAGGAAGCCGAGGCCGCCGCGGAGATGGCCGTCGCCAAGATCCAGGGCAAGGGCATCCAGTTCGACGCCCTCACCCGCGACAAGGTCGACAGCCCCACGGACAAGGACATCCCGGCCCAGCTCGTCCCCGTCGTCGCACTGACGAAGAACACCATCAAGGACACGGTCCTCGCCGACGACATCTACCAGCTGTCGGACATCTGCACCTCCAAGTACAAGTCCGCGTGCGCGGAGATCGGGCTGGACTAGGCGCTCCGCTGGACAGGCGGTTCGTCTTCCGCGGGCCGGAATGCCTCCGGCCCGCCCTCCCGTCCGTTCATCCCACCCGCGTGAACTCCACCGTCACCTCCGGCGGGCCGCCCGCCACGCCGCGGTAGATGCCCTTGTGCGGGGTCACGTCGTCGTAGTCGCGGCCCCGCCCGACCACGACATGGGACTCGTCGGCCCGGGTCCGGTTGGTGGGGTCGTAGCCGCACCAGTCGCCCGCCCAGTACTCGATCCAGGCGTGGCTCTGGCCGGCGACCGGGCGGTGCAACTCCGCGTCGCGTTCGGGGTGGAGGTAGCCGGAGACATAGCGCGTGGGAAGGCCGAGGCCCCTCAGGAGGGCGATCGTGACGTGGGCGATGTCCTGGCAGACGCCCGCGCCCTGCTCCCAGGCCTCCGCGGCGGACGTGTTCACGCCCGTGGTGCCGGGGAGGTAGGAGACCCGGTCGGCGACCAGCGCGGACACCGCGATCGCCGTCCGGTGCGGGTCGAGGCCGGCGGAAGCCTCCCTCGCCTTCGCCACGAGCTCCGCCGGGACCGTCGTACGCGCTGTTGCGTTCGCGAATTCGAGGAGGCGGGAGTCCGCCGTGCGTCCCGCGATCTCGGTCCACTCGGGCGCCTCGGGCAGGGCCTGCGGCGGGGCCGTCTCCACCAGGCTCGTCGCCGTGATCGTGAGGTCGGCGTGCGGGTCCATGAGGTCGAAGCCGGTCACCTGGGTGCCCCAGTAGTCCCAGTACGACCAGGTCGCCGTCGCCGGGGTGATGCTGACCCGGGCGTCCAGGGTGGTCTGGCCGGGCACCGTCAGCGGGGTCATCCGGACCTCGTTGTGGGACGAGGCGGCCGGCTGCGCGTACGAGACCTTCGTGATGTGCTTGATACGGAGGCGGCTGGTCATGCTCACGCCCCTTCCTGGGCCCACTCGACGGGCCCCTGGTACGGGAAGAACCGCTCCGCCACCGCCTCCGCGGAGGCCATGCAGGACTGCTGCAAGTCGCTCAGCAGCAGGGGCAGTTGCTCTTCCAGGGCATGGGAGTCCAGATACTCCAGGCGGGTGCGCATCCGGCCGATCGGGCGGCGCGCCGGGTCCTGGCGCGGGCGGCCCAGCGCCGTCAGGCACTCCTCGGCCGTCGTCAGCGCGTGCAGCGCCGAGCGCGGGAACGCCCGGTCCAGGAGCAGGAATTCGGCGACCCTCGGGCTGTCGCCGAAACCGCTGTACACACGCGCGTACGCCTCGTCCGCCCCGCTCGCGCTCAGCAGCGTCGGCCAGTCCGGCGCGTGGGCGGCGTCCAGCACGCGTACGGACAGCAGCCGTACGGTCATGTCCACCCGCTCAAGACTCCGGCCCAGCACGACGAAGCGCCAGCTGTCGTCCCGGCTCATGGTGGAGTCGGCGAGGCCGAAGAAGAGCGCGGCCCGGCTGCGGACCAGTTCGAGATAGGCGTAGGGGCCGGTACGGCGGGCAGCGCGCCGCTGTTCGCCGAGCGCGTGCCAGGTCGCGTTGAGGCACTCCCACATCTCGGAGGACACCGCCTCACGCGCGCTGCGCGCGTTCAGCCGGGCCGCGCCCAGCGCGCCCTCGATGGAGCAGGTCGAGTGGGCGTCGAACGCCAGCTGGTCGAGGACCTGTTGCATGTCCACGCGGGCGTCGCCCGCGTCGACGCCCAGGATCGCGTACAGCGACCGGCAGGCCACGTCCTCGTCGCGCCAGGGGTCCTCCAGCAGGCGGTGCAGATACGCGTCGAGGATGCGCCCGGTGGCGTCCGCCCGCTCGACATAGCGGCCGGTCCAGGTCAGCGCCTCGGCGATACGGGACAGGATCACGTCGTTCACTGCTGCTGCGCCCCTTCCTGTACGACGGTGGGGGAGCCGTCGGGTCCGAGCTGACGGGGTGCGACGCCCGGCGGGCCGGCGGTCGGCGCCGGTTCCGGACGGTCGGCGGGGCCCTCGGCCAGCACCCACGTGTCCTTGGAGCCGCCGCCCTGACTGGAGTTGACGATCAGGTTGCCCTCCTGGAGGGCGACCCGGGTGAGACCGCCGGGCAGCACCCAGACATCGTTGCCGTCGTTCACGGCGAAGGGGCGCAGATCGATGTGGCGGGGAGCCATCCGCTCGCCCGCGAGGGTGGGGGAGGTGGACAGCGCGACCGGCCGCTGGGCGATCCAGCCGCGGGGGTCGGCGGCGACGGCCTTCCGGGCCCGCTCCAGCGTCTTCCGGTCCGCCTTGGGCCCGATCACGATGCCCTGTCCGCCGGCCCCGTCGACCGGCTTCACGACCAGCTGGTCGATCTGGTCGAGGACCGCCTCCAACTGCCCTGGTTCTTCGGGCCGATAGGACTCCACATTGGGGAGAATCGGTTCCTCGCCGAGGTAGTAGCGGATGAGATCCGGGACGTACGTGTACAGCAGCTTGTCGTCCGCGATGCCGTTTCCCACGGCGTTCGCGAGTGTGACGTTGCCCGCCATGGCGGCGCTGAGGATGCCGGGGCAGCCGATCACCGAGTCGGGCCGGCAGTGCAGCGGATCGAGGAAGTCGTCGTCGAGCCGCCGGTATACGACATGGACGGGCACCTCCCCGCGCGTGGTCCGCATCCAGACCCGGTTGCCGCGGCACACCAGGTCGTGCCCCTCGACCAGCTGCACACCCATCAGCCGGGCGAGCAGGGCGTGTTCGAAGTAGGCGGCGTTGCTGGGCCCGGGCGTCAGGACGACGACCCGGGGATCGGCGGTACCGCCGGGCGCGGCGGCCCGCAGCGCGGCGAGGAGCCGCTGCGGGTACCCGTCCACCGGCAGCACATGCTGCTCCGTGAAGAGCGAGGGGAAGACCCGGGTCATCGCCCTGCGGTTCTCGATGACGTACGACACCCCGCTCGGGACCCGCACATTGTCCTCGAGCACCCGGAAGTCCCCGGCCTCGTCCCGTACGAGGTCGATGCCGGCGACATGGATGCGCACGCCCCCGGGTGGTTCGACCCCCTGGGCCGCCCGGTGGAAATGGGCCGAGTTCAGCAGCAGCCGCCAGGGCACGACGCCGTCCTCGAAGGCTCGGCAGTGTCCGTAGGCGTCGGCGAGATAGGCCTCCAGGGCCCGCACCCGCTGGCTCACCCCGCGTTGTATGAGATCCCATTCCAGGGCGTCGAGGATCCTCGGCACGAGGTCCAGCGGCCATGGTCGCTCCTCGCCCGCGAAGGCGTAGGTCACGCCCCGGTCGGTGAACGCCCGGGCCATCTGGTCCGCCCGGAACCGCAGTTCACTCGGCTCGATCGGCTGAAGCGCCGCCAGCACCGGCTCATAGGCGGTCCTGACCTCACCCGGCCGCACAAACATCTCGTCCCACGCATCGGCCAATGCGTATGCGTCAAATATGTCCGCCATGGAGGGACGTTAAGGGCGGTACGTAACACAACGATCACTTGGTGATTTCCGGCAGCTCACGTGGTGCTCGGGAACTCCTGTGCCGAGGCCGCCCATGTCTCTGCTGTGGTCAGAGTGGTGTGCTGCCGACCATGAGGATCTTGATCGACACCGCAGGGCCGTCAATCTCGTAAGTGGCCCGGTATACGCCGATGCGTAACCTTCGCAGGCTGGTGCTGCCGAGCTTGCTACTCGCGGCGGGCTCCGGGTCGTCGGCGAGCGCGTTGATCGCTTTGAGGAGCGGCTTCACGGCGTCGCCGTCACGGGTCCTGAGGCGCTTGAGGCCTTCGGAAGCGGCCCTTTCCCAGATGATGGTGTGGCTCAAGAGGCCCCCGCTCCGGAGATGAGCGCTTCGACCTCGGCCTGGGTGGACGTGGGACCGCCTGTGGCTCGTGCGTACAGGGATACGGCCACGTCTGCGAAGTCGATTGCTTGCTCGCGTGCGTCCTCGTCCGCTGCCGAGTCGGCGAGTGCCTGGGTCCACCAGTGGTTGAGGAATGCGTCGAAGCCGGCGGAGTCGGCCAAGACGCCCAGCTCCGTGTAGAAGTCGGCGCGGTGGTCAAGCCGCAGGGCAGCTCCGATTCCGTCGACGGTTCGCTGGACGACCTTGTCCGTGAAGCCGGTGACTTCCCGAGCCTCGGCAACGGCGCCCTGCCACTCGATCGCCATGTGCGTCTCCTTTCGCCGTGCGGCCAAGCTACCGCTGCGGCACCTTCGCAGGCGGCCGAGCAGACTACGCATCCGCAGCTCCCCGAATGTCCAGCTCTGCCCAAATCGTCTTGCCGACAGTGAGCTTCTCCACTGCCCAGCGGTCGGCGAGCATGCGGACGATGAGCAGGCCCCGGCCGAACTGGTCATCGGCGGCGGAGGGGCGGGAGTACGGGAGCCGTTCGCCTCGCGGGTCGGTCACGGCGACGCGCAGCGCAGCGCCCGTGAGGGACGTCTCCACTCGGAACAGGCGGTCCCGCAGACACCCGTGCACCAGGGCGTTGGTGCACAACTCGCTCGCGAGGAGTGCCGCGTCGTCGGCGGCGCCGGGGTGCCCCCAGTCCATGGCGAGTTGGGCGACGTGTCTGCGGGCGCGGGGGATGTTCTGCGGGTATGGCGTGTAGCTGGCGGTGTCGTAGCGGTCGTACGGCTTCGGGTTGCCGGGCGGGCATGAGCCAGTCACGGAGCACCTCCTTGTGCAATGCCGGGAGTTGGGGTGGCTCGCCAAATGCGGATGTGGTCCGCGCAGCTGGTGCACTTCCGCCAACTGGTGTCGCAGAGTGGGTGATTGAGTACCGACCGTAGCGCTCACGATGGCATGCCATCAAGTCGTTCGCCAGAAAGATGTAATCGAACGGGCTTGCTTGCAATAAGGTGCTAGGAACCGTGACCAACCCAGCGAGAGGGCAGACGGGATGACAGGCAGGGAGCGGGACCCTGACCGCGGCAAGATCGTGTCAACGGTGCTCGCGCGCAGACTGGGGGGTGAGTTGCTGCGCATGCGTGAGGCCTGCGGCATGCGGCAGCCCCATGCGGCGGAAGTGCTCTCAGCTTCTGTGTCCAAGGTCGCCAAGATGGAGCGAGGCGGGGTGCCCATGCGGGAGCCGGACATCCGTGCGCTGTGCCACCTGTATGGCGAGACCGACGACGCGGTGATCGGGCGGCTACTGGCGCTGGCGCGCACGGATCGGGAGAGGCGCAAAGCCCAGGGATGGTGGAATCAGTATCCGCAGCTTCCCGCGATGGTCGAGTACGTCGCGCTGGAGGACATCGCCACCAGCATCCGAACCTGGCAACTTTCCTTCATTCCCGGGTTGTTGCAGACGCCGGACTACGCGCGGTCTGTTGCGGTGGGCGCAGGTTCGTGGGAGGACCCGAGCGAGATCGAGCCTTTCGTAGAGGCGAGGCTGGCTCGCCAAGCCCGACTGCGGTCGGAACGCCCACTGGAGTTGTGGGCCGTGATCCATGAAGGTGCGCTGCGTCAGCTCGTCGGTGGCCGTGACGTGATGCGGCAACAGCTGGGGCATCTGCTCGAAATGGTTGCCTTGAACACGGTGAAGATCCAGGTGGTGCCGTTCCTGGCGGGCGCCAATCCCGGCATGATCGGGGCGTTCAGCATCGTCTCGTTCGCCGAGCCCGCGGCGTTGGACGTCGTACACATGGACGTACCTTCTTCTACCCTCTGGTTGGAGAGTGGGGAGGACGCCGCCCGTCATGGCGGGACCTTCGACCGCATCGCGCGGGTCGGGCTGGCGGAGCGCAACGCCGTCGATCTGATCGAGACCATTCGCAAGGAGTTGTAGGCCCGGTGACCGAGTTCGAGTTCGTCAAGTCCAGCTACAGCGGCGGAGACGCCGGCCAGGAGTGCGTCGAAGTCGCCCGCAACATACCCGGCACGGTCGCGGTCCGGGACTCCAAGGACCAGGACGGTCCGATACTCCGGCTCGCGGCGGAGGTATGGGCAGAGTTCGCCGCGTATCTGGGGAGGCGTTAGCGGGGGTGTCAAGCCTCGCCCGCCCCATCGACACCTGGTGGCAGGGGCGCCCGCGGCATCGACGTTCGGGGCGCTCGACGAGCTGGCCGCGTTCGAAGCGAGCGCTGGCGCGGACGAGGGCGACGAGGTGTGGTGCGTTCACCGCCCGCCACCGTTGTTGGGCGGACTCGATGAGCTTGAAGACCATGGCCAGGGCGGCGGTGCGGCAGCCTGCGCCTCGGGTGACCTTGGTCCGCAAGCGGACGGTGGAGAAGGTGGACTCCAGTGTTATCTCGAGCTCGTTCTCGATCGTTGGCTGTGACCTGGTTGTTCATGTCGTGGATGGTGTCCGTGACGCAGGTGTCGTGGGTGACACCGGCGTGTTCAGCAGGGCCCGATCGTTCCCGAACCGCGATGTGGTGAACGGTCCTCACGGTGGGCAGCAGCTCGCTGATCGCCGAGTGCGTGAGCGAGCCGGCGGCGAGGCCGCCGGTTCTCCTCGGCAAGTTGGCGGGTTCGCTCGTTGGCTGCTTCCAGCCGCGTGAGCAGGGGCTCTTCGGAGGCTCGTTGCCTTGCCGGGCGGAGCTGGCTGCGGGGCGGTGGTGCTGGCGGAGGCGTTCGATCTCGGCTCGCAGGTCGGGTTAGGTGTAGAGCCAAGTCCTGCCACTCATGCAGCGGGTGGGCGCTGACTTGAGGTTTCTCGGCGATATGTCCGTTGACCTGCGAAAACTCCTCTCCGTAGTCTTGCCGGTCAACGCCGTTTCCCAGGCTAATGTGCCCTGGATGTGCCCTCGGGGGCTGGTGTACCCCGGACGGCGTGTTGACCGTCGGAGAAGGTTACTGAACACCGAGGGCGCGTAGACCGAGGTCTGAAACGAGGGCGGTGTAGGCCGCCTCCGCACGACGGCCCTCTGGCGTTTCTGCCGGGGCGTGAGCGAGAAAGTCCCGGGTGGTTCCCGTAAACGTGATTTCGCCGCCGATGAGGACGCTGACGTGATCGGCTTCCTCGGCCAGATCCGCGACGTCGTGGGTCGACATCAGGATGTTCACGTCGTTGGAGAGTGAGGCAAGTACGTCGCGGAAAGTACGACGTTGTTGAGGGTCGAGGCCGGCGGTGGGTTCGTCCAATAGCAAGAGGTGGGAGTCGTGGACGAGCGCTGCCGCGAGACCCAGACGGCGTAGTTGTCCGCCGGACAGCTGGTTGGTCTTGATCTTGGCCTGTCCGGTGAGGTCGACTCGATCGAGCGCGGTGGACGCACGGTCCTGGGCAAGGGCGGTGCTCATGCCTTTGAGCCACCCCACGTAGGCGACGTATTCATGAGCAGTGAGCTGGGGAATGGGCTGGACATGCTGGGGAAGCCAGCTGACGTCCTCGCGGTATGAGCGCCTGGTGGAGGCCAGGCCACCGAGGGTGACGGTACCTCGGTTGGGCCGCAGGACACCGGAGGCAAGTTTCAGGAGAGTGGACTTGCCAGACCCATTGGGGCCGAGAAGGACGGTCAGACCGTCCGGCAATTCGTAGGAGAGGTCGGCCAGGACCGGCCTGGTCCAGCGGCGGTAGGCGTATGTCACATGGTCGATGATCAAGACTGCTCCGGGCGGGCGCACAGGTGGAGGACAAGACCAGCAGCCAGCGCAACTGCGGCGGCGAGTATGGCATTAGGGGCGGAAGCAGGCTCCGGAAGCACCGTCCACGGATCGGGGTCCGGCCAGGGGCGTCTGCTGAGAAAGACGACGAGGGCGATCCATATCACCGGGACCATTACCGCGGCCTGGCGAGCGAGAGGACGCGTCAGCAACATCAGCCCGGTGAGGAAGGCGGCGTTGCGTGTCACACACATCGCGGTGTCGGACTGGACGGCCAGCGCGGCGCACAGGCAGGCCAGGAGGGTCATCACAACGAGTGCGGCGTCACGGAGGGGAACGGCACGCACCGCAGAGGCTTCGAACGCGGCCAAACGTGATTCCAGGGACAGGGCGAAGCACGCGACTACGGGAATAGGCAGGAATACGACGAGAACGGCGGCTTGCGCGCCGGAGAACAGCGACGGAAGCACGATCTGCTGGTCCCCGACCAGAGCCCCGAGCAGCGTCGAAGTAGTGGCTCCGGCTACAACAAGCGTGTGGACACGGCGAGTCCTGATCCACCACCTCATCGAGCACACGCAGTTTCTACAGCTTGGGTGAACCACGCAGCCTGCACGGCAGGCTTCTTGGACAGCACCTTTTTCAATTCACCATCCACATCACCTGGTTCTCCCTGCCGGTCGATGCTGGCGCGCAATTTCTGCCAGGAGGCATCGGTACCGGTGAGATGCGCGGTCCAGGCGATGATGACACGACGCAGGAACGGATCGGGCTTGGAGCAGTCCATGCCGGTAGCGGCGAGAGCGACAGCGAAGCGGAGATCGTTGTGTTCGGCCGCGAGTGACAGGGGGACCCGCCATGTTGAGGCCGTTGAAGGGGAGGAGAAGCGTCCCTCCGGAAGTGTGTCGATGACTTGCTCGGGTCTGCGAGGAAGGCCGGCGCGGCGGAAGTCCTGTAGCACGCCGCTGACCGCCACAGTGGCGGCGGTCAGATCACGTGAGGTCACTGACGGCATGCAGACACTTACCGTCCCGCTTGCCTTGCACGTCATGGCGGCGGCGTAGTTCTTGAGAGGCGGGTTGTAGCTGTAGTCCTTTACAGCCTCGTACGTGCCGACTGTCCCACCCAAAGCCACAGCAACTGCAGTGAGGTAGACGACGGCCAGACGACGGGTGGGGACCCATAGCAAGGCGACGGCCAGCGCTACGCTGCCGGTGAAAGCGACGTGTGGCCACAGGCCCGCGAAGACGGGGGCTTCGCCGAACTCAAGTGGCTCGTAGTGCTGACCGGACACATGCCTCACCCAAGGTTCGTCCACGGTGATGGTGAACGCCACAGCGACCCATGTTCCGATGGCGATCACTGGGGCGGCGACGATACGCGGGACGTGAAGGCCGACGGCGAATCCGATCACAGCGTGTTCCACGCTCACGACCATCCCGACCGCGAGGGGCGAAACGCTGTCCCATGTCGGCCACACTCCCGCCCGCATCAGTGCCAGAGCGGGGGGAATGATGAGAGTGAGCCAGGCCAGGCCGACGACCGGCAGGAGAGAGTGGGCGGCGATCCGGTAGCGGGAGCGCGTGTAGTTCATCTCCCACACGCGTGCCTGACGCAGCGTTCCCGACACCCACACGCCAAGCGCGGAAGCGACGGCGTAGGCGAACGGGTAGGTGTACATCAAGGGGTACGAAGTGATGGTCGGCGCATACCCGTAGTTGTCTGCCGGGGGCTGACCGGGCCCGCCGAGGTAGTAAAGCAGCGGCAGCCCGATGGCGATGGGCGCGGCCCATACGGCAGGTGAGGTCCGGATCAGGGTTGCAAGTCTCACGCGTGCTCTCTCAGTGGGGCTGCGGGGCACCCGTTCCTGCTGGTCGGGTGCCCCGCAGCTTGTCAGTCCGCTGCGGTGTTGTCGACGAAGACGACTTCAACGCTCACCTCCGACGAGCCGCCGATGCCGGCGATGTCGAAGTAGAAACGGCCATCGGGCAAGCCGGTCCACTCGCCGTGGCTCTGGGCCATGTAGCCGTCGAAGCACTTGGTGAAGGTCTTCGTGTCGTAGTCGTCGTTCGGCCATAGCTCCCGGTAACGGTGCATCTGGACCTTGACGTTGTACGGGTCACTGGGCCCGGAGCAGTTCCGGAAGATCACCTCGGAGTATTTCTCATCGCTCCAGGTGCGGGACTTGAAGCCCACGGGGGCCTCGAAGAGATAGCTGTCCCACAGGGAGTCCTCTGCGGATGCCGTGGTCACGGACAGACCGGTGATGACCGCAGTCAGAGTGGCGACGATGGCTCCGCGTCTGGTACGCGGGCGGCATATAGCACGCACTGGCTCAACCTCTATCCGGGTATTGGGTGTTGGTGCGGGGGTCGGTAGCGTGGGGACGGAGGGCGCACTCGGCCCAGGGATTGGCCGATTGACCATCCCTACGTACGGGCTAGTTGGGCGAGATGCGCCTGTCGGGCGGGCTAGTCTCCGTCGATGAGTTTCTTGACCTCGGTGGGTAGGTCGTTGTCGGGATTGACGGCAACGAAGATGGCCTCGCTGGGCGTTTCACCCACCGCGAGAGCAATGTCGGGATCGAGGCCCCGTACTGCGTAGGCAGTTGATGTAGTGGGGCTTTCCTTGGGACCTTCGTTCGTGTCGTCGCAGGCCGGGAGAGTGACGGTGCCGAGTTTCTCGCCGACCTCGAATCGGACGTTGGCCACGTCGCCGTAGGTGTGGCCCTCGTACACCACGCGATAGTCGCAGGACGCCGACTCGTCGCCGTCGTCCGAGCCGGAGGAACCGCATCCGGTCACCGCTGCGACTGCGGCTACTGCCATCAGGATCCGTACGGGAATTGCACGACCGGTCACGGCTGCACCTTCCTAGTAGAGGCTCCGAAGGCCGAGCACGTCTCCCTTGCCCAGGGTTCGGGCGGTGGTCTGACACTTGAACGAGTTGGTGTACATGGTCAGGTTCTCGTGACCTGAGCCGACATGGCCCAAGCCGAAGACGTGACCGGCCTCATGAGTAGCGACGGAGCGGAGGTCGAATTTGTTCGAGCAGTTGCTCCTCACGACGTTGGTGAAGTCCTTGTCGTGGGTGTTGAAACGGACATCGGCCTCGCGAAGGTCGTTTGCTGCCCCGGGGTAGACCCAGTGCCACGAGCAGGTGTAGGCGACGTGAGAATCCTTGAGATCGCCCGCGTCCCAGACGCTGATCCCATCGTTGTCACCGCAGCCGGAGCTGCTGTTGATGCTGGCCTCTCGGCTCGTCTCGGAGAGGAAGTTGGTCTTCGCGCCGACCTGATCGGAGTAGCCGCAGTTGTTGTAGCTGTCGGTGATGTTGTCGATAGCGTCGTAGATGGCCCACTTGGCATCGGTCCGGGACAGCCCCGCGGGCATACCGCCGTCGCCGATGTACCAGTTGTAGGTGCCGTATTCCTTGAGGTCCTTCTTCGTATAGGCTCCGTCGCTGCAGGGGGCGGATGAGCTGAGGGCTTCGACCTCTTCCATCAGCGGGCTGGTGTCGTCCGCCGGGTCGACTGCCTCGGCGCCGGTGTCCGCTTCTGCTTCGGAGGCATCGCCCTCGGGGTCAGCAATGATGGGGTCTGGGATATCCCAGCCGTCTGCCACGCTCTCGCCGCTCTCGCCGACTTCGTGGCCGAGGTTGTAGGAGAGGGTGCCGTCCTTGGCGACATCGACACCGAACTCGACGGTTCCCCCGTCGTCCGTCAGGGCCTCACCCAGTACGCCGACCCCGGGCTCCGGAATGGTGACGGAGAGTCCTTCGTGCGTGACTACACGTCCGACGGCGCTGCACTTGATTGCGGACGATCCGTCCGGCAGGTCACTGACGGTCAGTACGCCTTCGTCCAGCACGCAGCTGTTGTCCAGCGCCACCGCCTGCGAAGTTGCGGACAGCGTTGACAGACAGGCGATGAGTGCGAACGCAGCTCCTGCGAACCGCTGGCCTGTACTGCGTCTCTTTCTGCCCGTTCCTATTCGCCCGATCATGGGCGGCCCTCCCCTGGTCAGTGAGTTCTGGACTTGCGCAGCTCATCTATCCGTGTCGACAGAAGGCTGGCGCGGGCTTCCCGCCGGTCACCGGCTCAGGTCCGGTGAGTCCATGTATGGCCGCCAACATCCTTGGTGGTTGCCGGAGTTACCCCTTCTGGTGTTTTGCTGCAGGGCGCGCGGCAGCTTATGAAGCCTTTGTCCGCTCCCACTTGATCAACCATGCGTGGCATGGGCGCGTCGAGATAAGCCTCATGATGTGCACATGCCTGATGCTGAGGGGGGATAAAAACGTACACATAGTGCATTTGGGGTGCGGCATCGGGCTGGAAACTGTGTGGACGGGTAGCGGCATTGGACCTGGGCTGTGTTGCGGTAGCGAGGCCCTCCGCGCATAGTTGCGCTGCGGAAGACCGAGAACCGGGGGTGGGATGGGCGATGGCCGGGCACGCGACGGACGAGCATCCACACGGTGCTGACCGACTGTGCGGGGCCGGGGATCGCGTGTATTCCCGGGCCGTACGGCGGGGCCGCGTGCGACGTCAGGACGCGGAGCCGGTGCCGTGCCTGCTTGAGCTGGCCCTGCTGCACCCCGACCCCGACGACATGGACTGGCTGGTCCCCACCTCCCCGCAGGAGGTCATGACCCGGCTGCTGCGCGGGGTGTATGACGAAGTCAGCGCGAGCCAGCGGCGGGTCGGGTCGGTCGTCGCGGCCGTCGAACGGTTCGCCGGGCTCGGTCCGCGACTGTCGTCGGCGTCCGTCGAGGGCACCTCGCTCCGTGTCCTCGACGGCCTCTCCCGTATCCAGGCCGCCATGGACGAGGCGACCGAGGCGTGTACGACGGAGGTGCTGACCGTGCAGCCGGGCGGCATCCGCCCCGAGCACGAGCTGACGGAGGGCCTCCACCGCGCGCTCGCCCTGCGCGGCCGGGGCGTGCACATGCGGGACCTGTACACACACGTGGCGCGCCACGGCCAGGGCCTGCGGAACTACCTGGAGTTGATGGGCGACGCGGTCGAGGCGAGGACCCTCGACGAGGTCATCGACCGGCTGATCCTCTTCGACCGCACGGTGGCCTTCATCCCGGCGAACACGGACCGCACCCTCGCCCTGGAACTGCGCCATCCGGCGCTCGTCGGCTATCTGGTGACGGTCTTCGAACGCCTCTGGCGCCTGGCGATCCCCTTGACGGCACCGCTTCCGGACACCGGCATCGAGGGCATCTCACACCGGGAGCAGTCCATCGCGGCCCTGCTGGCGGAGGGCCACCAGGACGCGGTGATCGCGGAGCGGCTGGGGATAAGCGTCCGTACGTGCCGTGCCCACATCGCGCGTCTGTCGGAAACCCTGGGCGCGGCCAGCCGTACGCAGTTGGGCGTCCGCATCGCCCAGGTTGGCCTCAACGGCCCGCCCCACTCCCTCACCCTTCCGGGTCAAGAATCCCCGACTGTCCGATGAGATAGCCCAGTTGGGCGCGGCTTTCGCTGCCGAGGGTGGCGGCGAGTTTGGCGATGTGTACGCGGGCGGTGCGGATGTTCATGCCGAGGCGGTTGGCGATGACGGCGTCGGTGTGGCCTTCGATGAGGAGGCTTGCGATGGCTTGTTGGCGGGGGGTGATGCCGTTGAGGGTGGGGCGTTGGACTGCTTCGGGGTACATGGGGGTGGCGAGGCGCCAGAGGCGGTCGAAGGTGGTGGCCAGGTAGGAGACGATCGCGGGGTGGCGGATCTCCAGGGCGGCGGTGCCGTCGGGGTTGGCGGGGATGAAGGCGACGGTGCGGTCAACCATGATCAGGCGGTCGGTGAGCTCGTCGAGGGATCGCGCCTCGGCATCGCCCCGGAGCTGTTCGTAGCGAGCCAGGACGAGGGGCACGTGGCGGAGGGTGTGCTGGTAGAGGGTGCGGATGCGGCCGCCGCGGTCGAGCAGGGCCTGGTCGCGGGCGAATGCCACGGCCTGGGCTGTCTCGCCGCGTCGGTCGGAGTAGTGGGTGTTGGGCTGGACGCAGAGGACTTCGCGGGCTGCGTCGGCCATGGCCTGGCTGATGGCTCGGTTGATCTGTTCCGTGCCGCCGAGGGCTGTGACCGTCGGGGTGTCCGCCGCCGTACTGCCGTTGTCGATCTGCATGAGCGGTCCCAACGCTTCGGCCAGCTGGGACTCGCGTCGTCGCTCGTCCGCGATGCGCTCCGCAGAGGTACGCAGGAGCCGGTGCAAGGTGATGGCCGGCGGGACGGGACGCAGTCGGTGTGAGTCCTCCAGGTCCGGATGCAGCAGCCCGGCGTTGACGGCACAGGGCAGGTCTGCTGCATCCGCTGCCGGTATGTCGCCCTCTTGCAGCGCACGGGTGTACAGGCTCAGGGACTGCTCGCAGATCTCCTCCGCACCGTGGGTGTGCGCGTCTCTCGTCACGTGGGGGTCTCTTCGGTCGACGGTCACTGCTCAGTGGCTTTGTCCAGCATTCCGGACTGGGCTATGAGGTAACCGAGTTGAGCGCGGCTACCGCTGCCGAGGGCGGTGGCCAGCTTGGCTATGTGGGCCCGGCAGGTGCGGACGTTCATGCCCAGGCGGCGGGCTATGGCCTCGTCGACGTGGCCTTCGACGAGGAGTTTGGCGATCGAGTGCTGGATGTCTGTGATGCCGTCCTGCGCCTCATAGGGGGTGCCGGCACTCAATGGGACGGACCGGTCCCACAGGTATTCGAAGAGCTTGATCAGATACCGGATGAGGCCGGGGTGGCGCAGTTCCAGGGCAACCTGCTGATCATCGCGGGCGGGGATGAAGGCGACCGTCTCGTCACAGATGATCAGACGCTCCACCAGCTCGTCTATCGTGCGGTATTCCGCCTTTCCGTCGGAGAGCCGGGCCGCGTAGGCCAGTTGCTCGGGGTTGTACCGAGCCGTGTGCTGGTAGAGGGTGCGGATCCGCACCCCGCGTTCGATCAGCGGCTTGTCGCGCTCCAGTCCACGCTCGAGGCTGCGCTCGGACATGCGGTCGCTCGGCTGGACGGTGAGCATCTCGGCCTGGCACTGGGCCGCGGCCATGTTGAGCGCGGCGTTTATTCGCTCGCCGCCCTCCAGCACCGTGATCGAGTCACTGTTCGCGACTACCTGGGTACTCAAGGCCATGAAGGGCTGAAAAATGGTTGACAGCTCGATTGCCAGTCGCCTGCGCTCGGCTATCTCGTGTTCCAGGGGATTCAGCTGTCGAGACAGGGCGATCACCGGGGGTACCGGGCGCAACCAGTTCGGGTCGTCAGGATCAGGGTGGAGCAGGGCGAACTCCACTAGGCAGGGGGCGAACTCCACATCGGTGCGGGCGATGCGTCCTGTCCGCAGAGCGGCGGCATATAGACGGCTGCCCGCCTCGCACCACTCGGTCACCGAATGGGGATGTGTCCCCTTAGTCCGGCTCGTTACCAAATCTCCACCCCCCAGGGTCCTGAACATGCAGGAACATGATGCATCGATTGTGTGGCCATGACGTGCCTGAATGAGCCATCGTCTTACCTGACGGGGGAAAAGGGGACCTTCAAGTGAGGACGAAGCCGACTATGCGTAACAAAATGCTTCGCTCGGTGCTTGTCGCCGCCTTCTCCGCCGTTGTGGCCCTCGGTGCACTGAGTGGCTTCTCCGATGTGAAGGATGATCTTCGGGCGAACAGCAGCTGGCCGACTGTGGCTGTCAGTACCATCGCCGGCGACGCGGACGGAGCCGGGAGCTGACATGACCACCCCACCGGACGACCGCTCCTTCCGCCGCGAAATGGCCACCGCCTACCGCTCCGGCTGGCACTTCATCGACCTGGCCACCGCCATCCCCCACAGCGGTGACTCGCTGATGGTGACCGTGTTCGGTGAGCCGGTCGTCGTCACCAGGGACGACGACGAGGACCTGCGGGCGTACCGGTGTCTGCGGCGTCCGCGAGGCGCGCCGCAGCCGGTGAGGTGTGCCATCCGGTACGGAATGATCTTTGTGAACCTCGACCAGCGTGACCACCAGCTGGACGAGCCCGAGGCCCCGGCCGCCCCACAGGCCGTCCCAGCCACCCCCCGCAGTGCCTGACGCGATTCCCCCGTCGTAACAGATCGCTCAGGTGCTTCCCCCCGCAGCGGCGTCACCGTGACCTGAACACGGTGACGCCGCTGCAGTTTTACGGGATATTTCCGCATATCGGCGCTCCGTATCCATGGTCGTCCATGGCCGGAAAACATCAGCCCCGCCCCATCGCACGCGTCACCTCGATCTCGATCACCACACGTGACGGATTGGGCCGTGGCGCCCGCTCGTAACGCTCGGTATAGCGCCGCTCCGCCTCCGCGACCGCCTCCGGCTCGGCCCTTACACGGGCCCGCCCCTCCAGCGTCGCCCAGCGCCGCCCGGCCAGCTGGCACACCGCCACCCGTGCCCCGTCCGCCCCGGCCACCAGCACGTTGCGGGCCTTCGCGCTCGCCTTGTCCGTGATGACGCGAGCCAGTCGGGCCCCGGGATCGTATGTAACGCCGACGGGGACGACGTGCGGGGTGCCGTCCGGGCGGAGGGTGGTGAGGGTGCACAGGTGCCGTTCCCGCCAGAAGCTGAGGTACGACGGGTCGGGATCGTCCGGGTCCACGGAGTATGTCGTCGCCATGAGGGGGAACTTAGCCGCCGTACCCTCCCGGCCGCTTACTTGAGTGGAATAGACTCAACTTTGTGTACGTTGCTCAAGTCAGTGTGTACGGCTGACGCCTAGGAGGAGAACGGATACGTGGACGCCGAGCTGACCAACCGGAGCCGGGACGCGATCAACGCGGCCAGTAATCGGGCCGTGCAAGAGGGACACCCCGATCTCACCCCCGCTCACCTGCTCCTCGCGCTGCTCGCGGGGCAGGAGAACGAGAACATCACCGACCTGCTCGCCGCGGTCGACGCGGACCAGGCCGCCGTACGCACCGGCGCGGAGAAGATCATCTCCGGGCTGCCCAGCGTGACCGGGTCCACCGTCGCACCGCCGCAGCCCAGCCGTGAGCTGCTCGCGGTGATCGCCGACGCGCAGGCCAAGGCCAAGGACCTCGGGGACGAGTTCCTGTCCACCGAGCATCTCCTGATCGGGATCGCCGCGAAGGGGGGTCAGGCCGGCGACGTACTCTCCCAGCAGGGCGCCAGTGCGAAGAAGCTGCTGGAGGCGTTCCAGAAGAGCAGGGGAGGACGCCGGGTGACCACACCCGACCCCGAGGGCCAGTACAAGGCGCTCGAGAAGTTCGGCACCGATTTCACCGCCGCCGCGCGCGAGGGCAAGCTCGACCCGGTCATCGGGCGGGATCAGGAGATCCGGCGCGTGGTGCAGGTGCTCAGCCGCCGTACCAAGAACAACCCGGTTCTCATCGGCGAACCCGGCGTCGGCAAGACCGCCGTCGTCGAGGGGCTGGCCCAGCGGATCGTGAAGGGCGATGTGCCCGAGTCGCTCAAGAACAAGCGGCTCGTCGCGCTGGATCTCGGCGCCATGGTCGCCGGCGCCAAGTACCGCGGTGAGTTCGAGGAGCGGCTGAAGACCGTCCTCGCGGAGATCAAGGACTCCGACGGGCAGATCATCACCTTCATCGACGAGCTGCACACCGTGGTGGGGGCCGGTGCCGGCGGCGACTCCGCCATGGACGCCGGCAACATGCTCAAGCCCATGCTCGCCCGCGGTGAGCTGCGCATGGTCGGCGCCACCACCCTCGACGAGTACCGGGAGCGGATCGAGAAGGACCCGGCGCTGGAGCGGCGCTTCCAGCAGGTGCTGGTCGCCGAGCCGTCCGTCGAGGACACCATCGCGATCCTGCGCGGGCTGAAGGGGCGCTACGAGGCCCACCACAAGGTCGTCATCGCCGACAGCGCGCTGGTCGCGGCGGCCACCCTGTCCGACCGGTACATCACCTCCCGCTTCCTGCCCGACAAGGCCATCGACCTCGTCGACGAGGCGGCCTCACGGTTGCGGATGGAGATCGACTCCTCGCCCGTCGAGATCGACGAACTCCAGCGTGTGGTCGACCGGTTGAAGATGGAGGAGCTGGCGATCGGCAAGGAGACCGACCCGGCCTCCCGCGAGCGCCTGGACAAGCTGCGCCGCGATCTCGCCGACAAGGAGGAGGAGCTGCGCGGCCTGACCGCCCGCTGGGAGAAGGAGAAGCAGTCCCTCAACCGGGTGGGTGAGCTGAAGGAGAAGCTCGACGAACTGCGCGGACAGGCGGAGCGGGCCCAGCGCGACGGTGACTTCGACTCCGCGTCCAAGCTGCTCTACGGCGAGATCCCGGGCGTGGAACGGGACTTGGAGGCCGCCTCCGAGGCCGAGGAGGAGGTCGGCCGGGACACCATGGTCAAGGAGGAGGTCGGCCCGGACGACATCGCCGACGTCGTCGGCTCCTGGACCGGCATCCCCGCGGGCCGTCTCCTGGAGGGCGAGACACAGAAACTCCTGCGCATGGAGGAGGAGTTGGGGCGTCGACTGATCGGCCAGACCGAGGCCGTGCAGGCGGTGTCGGACGCCGTACGGCGCACCCGGGCCGGTATCGCCGACCCCGACCGCCCGACCGGCTCGTTCCTCTTCCTGGGCCCGACCGGTGTCGGCAAGACCGAACTCGCCAAGGCGCTCGCCGACTTCCTCTTCGACGACGAGCGGGCCATGGTCCGGATCGACATGTCGGAGTACGGCGAGAAGCACACCGTCGCCCGCCTGGTCGGCGCCCCGCCCGGCTACGTCGGCTACGAGGAGGGCGGACAGCTCACGGAGGCGGTGCGGCGCAGGCCGTACAGCGTCGTGCTGCTCGACGAGGTCGAGAAGGCGCACCCCGAGGTCTTCGACATCCTGCTCCAGGTGCTGGACGACGGCCGGCTGACGGACGGTCAGGGCCGGACCGTCGACTTCCGCAACACCATCCTGATCCTCACCTCGAACCTCGGCAGCCAGTTCCTGGTGGAGCCGCTGACGAGCGAGGAGGAGAAGAAGCAGCAGGTGCTGGAGGTGGTCAGAGCCTCCTTCAAGCCCGAGTTCCTCAACCGGCTCGATGACCTGGTCGTCTTCTCCGCGCTGAACAAGGAGGAGCTGGAGCGCATCGCCGGGCTCCAGATCGCCCGCCTCGCCAAGCGGCTCGCCGAGCGACGGCTCACACTGGAAGTGACACCCGAGGCGCTCGCCTGGCTGGCGGACGAGGGCAACGATCCGGCGTACGGTGCCCGGCCGCTGCGCCGACTGGTCCAGACCGCGATCGGCGACCGGCTCGCCAAGGAGATCCTGGCGGGCGAGGTCAAGGATGGCGACACGGTCCGGGTGGACGCCTTCGGGAACGGTCTGATCGTCGGGCCGGCCACGGGGAAAACCCTGTGACCGGCTCCGAAAAACCCGGTGACCGGCTCGGTAAACACGCTCTGAGCTGAATTACGCCAATGAGAGGTGAACCGTCCGGGGCGGGGGTTGCCACCCCCCGCCCCGCATGGGGGAGGATGGCGGAATCCGTACGAAGGGAAATTCACGGTGACCATCGACCCGTCCTCGATTCCGAACTTCGGGGGCCAGCCCGAGCCGCAGCCCCAAGGACCGGCGGGCCCCGTCGTCCCGGATCAGGACCTCGTGAAGCAGCTCCTCGACCAGATGGAGCTCAAGCACCTCGTGGACGAGGAGGGTGACCTCGTCGCGCCGTGGGAGCAGTTCCGTACGTACTTCATGTTCCGCGGCGAGGGTGACCAGCAGGTCTTCTCGGTACGGACGTTCTACGACCGGCCCCACAAGATCGACGAGAAGCCGCTGCTGCTGGAGTCCATCGACGACTGGAACCGGCGGACCCTGTGGCCCAAGGTCTACAGCCACACCCACGACGACGGCACCGTCCGCCTGATCGGCGAGGCCCAGATGCTGATCGGCACGGGCGTGAGCCTGGAGCACTTCGTCTCGTCCACGGTCAGCTGGGTGCGGGCCGCGATCGAGTTCGACAAGTGGCTCGTGGAGCAGCTCGGCCTTGAGCAGGAAGTCAACGACGCGGAGACGCCGGAGGACGACGAGTAAGTCCCGGCCACAGCGGAGCCCGGCCAGGGCGTGGGCCAGTGCGGCCACACGCCGGGCCGGGCTCTCGTCGTCCACAGCCTGTGGAAAACTCTGCCGATCCCGGCACTCGCCCGGCCTGACCTCCGTATCGGCCCAACCTGACCGCCGTATCCGCCCGACCCGGCCTCAGCCCGTGAGGGCCTTGAGCCGCTTCACCGCCTCCTCCAGCACCCCCGTCTGCTTGCAGAACGCGAACCGCACGAAGGGTGCGCCTGCCTCCCGGTGGTCGTAGAAGACGGCGTTCGGGATGGCGACCACCCCGGCGCGCTCCGGCAGGGCGCGGCAGAAGGCGAAGCCGTCGTTCTCGCCGAGGGGGCGGATGTCGGTGGTGATGAAGTACGTGCCGGCGGGCTTGAAGACCTTGAACCCGGTCTCCGCCAGGCCCGCGGCGAGAAGGTCCCGCTTGGCCAGCATGTCCGCGCGGAAGGCGGAGAAGTAGGTGTCGGGGAGGGCCAGGGCCTCGGCCACCGCGTACTGGAACGGGCCGGACGCCACGTACGTCAGGAACTGCTTCGCCGACCGCACCGCCGTGACCAGCTCCGGCGTCGACGTGACCCAGCCGACCTTCCAGCCGGTGAAGGAGAAGGACTTCCCGGCCGAGCCGATGGTGACGGTCCGCTCGCGCATCCCCGGGAACGTGGCCAGCGGCAGGTGCTCGGCGTCGTCGAAGACCAGGTGCTCGTAGACCTCGTCCGTGACGACGAGCAGATCCCGCTCGACCGCCAGCTCGGCGATCGCGGTCAGCTCCTCGCGGGTGAGGACGGTGCCGGTCGGGTTGTGCGGGGTGTTGATGAGGAGGAGCCGGGTGCGGTCGGTCACCGCGTCGCGCAGCTCGTCCAGGTCCAGGCGGAAGCTGCCGTCGTGCGGCCGCAGAGTGACCGGCACGCGCGTGCCGCCCGCCATCGCGATGCAGGCCGCGTACGAGTCGTAGTACGGCTCGAAGGCGATCACCTCGTCACCGGGTTCCAGCAGGGCCAGCAGCGACGCGGCGATCGCCTCGGTGGCACCCGCGGTCACCAGGACTTCACGGTCCGGGTCGTACGACAGTCCGTACCGCCGCTGCTGATGCGCCGCCACGGCGCCGCGCAGCTCGGGGACGCCGGGACCCGGCGGGTACTGGTTGCCGCGGCCGTCGCGCAGGGCGCGCACCGCCGCCTCCCGGATCTCGTCGGGCCCGTCGGTGTCGGGGAAGCCCTGGCCGAGGTTGATCGAGCCGGTCCGCAGGGCCAGGGCGGACATCTCGGCGAAGATCGTCGTCCCGAACTCGGCGAGCCGGCGGTTGAGGAGCGGGCGTGCGCTGGAGGTCATGCCCGCCATCCTGCGCCCAAGCTCTGGACTTCCTCAACTCTGCTTTGACAGTCGGGGCGGCCGGGCATTCCCAGGTCACGCAACCAGCGAGGCGCCCACGGGGGGCCGCTTCGGGGGAAACGGAAGGAGGGTGGCGCCATGACCTTCGGCATCATCCTGACGGTCTTCATCATTCTGTTCTTCGCAGCCCTGGTCGCCAATGTGCGCAGGGGCGGCCGGTCACGCCGGCGCGCGGGGCGGTACAGCAGGAGCGGCGGCAGCGGAGGCAGCGGCAGCAGCTGGTGGGCCGGCGGAGGAGACAGCGGCGGCGGCTCGTCGTGCGGCGGCGGGTCGTCCTGTGGCGGCGGGTCGTCGTGCGGGGGCGGCGGCGGAGGCGGCGGATGCGGTGGAGGAGGCAGCTGACACGGGGCAGCTGAGCTCCGAGCAGGGGGAAGCGCATCCGCACCACGGGGCCCGCACTCTGTGCCGGGCCCCGATCCGCGCCCGCCGGGACCAGATCCCGGCGGGCGCTCGTGCACTCCGGCGCGCGCTGTACGCGCTCAGGCGTACGCCGTAGTTGAACAGTTGAGCTGTAGAGCCCACTGAGGGATGGAAACCCCACGAAGTTGGGTAAAAACGCTGTGGCGGCGTCTCAGTTCATGATTCCCTCTAAATCACCAAAGCGGCCCCTCGGACATCCCGCGGACACCTGTTCCCGACCGGGCTGACCGGGCCGATCTCCCGGCGTGGGCCGGGGATGCGCCGGACCCACCCCTCCTCTTCCTTTGCGTGCTAGCGGAGCCGACCCATGCTCACGACCCTGACAACCTCGTACACCGACACGCGCGCGGCCGACCTCGCCTGGGCGCTGGGGCGGGAGCCGCTTCCCGCACTGGCCACCCTCGATCTCGAACTTGCCGGGGGCAAGCTCCAGTTGAGACTGCTCGGCGCGTCCCACCAGGTGCTCCTGGAGGAGGAACGCGGCGTGTGCTCGGAGACGGTGGCGTGCATTCCGGGCAGCAGCACACCGCTGCCGCTCGGCGTCGCCAAGCGGGTGGGCGACTGGGAGTACGAGTTCGCGGCCCGTGTCGAGGTGCTCTCCCCGGGCTCTTTCGCAGGCCGCGCCCAGGAGTTGCTGGCCCTGGTCTCCGACCACCCCCATGGTCTCGCCGGAGTCTTCCCCGGCAGCCCGCACGCCTTCACCGCGCTGCTGGCCCAGCGGTACGAGGGGCAGGTGCACTGGCGGACCTGGCACGCGTACCCGCAGGACGGGCAGTTGGTGGCGACGCGGACCCGGGTGGGGGTGCGGGTGCCGGTGGGCCGACTGGGCCCTGTCGGGGGATCTTGAGCCCCAAACCGGTATCCGGCGACTGTAAACCGACTCCACACGTGTGGGTGACGAAGCGTGCCCGCGGTGTGACGTACCGTCGCAAGGTGATCGAACCGCACGCGCCCGCCCCACCCGGCACACCGCCGCCCTGGGGCAGCCTCGCGCGGCTGCCCGTCCGGCCCGGCGTGGGCCGGTTCCTGGTCCTGGCGGGGGTGTTCGTCTGCGCTGCCTGCGGACTCGTGTACGAACTCGAACTCGTCGCCCTCGCCTCGTACTTGATCGGCGACTCGGTCACCCAGGCCTCCGTCGTGCTGTCCGTGATGGTGTTCGCGATGGGCATCGGCTCCCTCGCGGCGAAACGGCTGCGCAGTCTCGCCGCGGCCGGCTTCGGCGCGATCGAGGCGACGCTCGCACTGGTCGGCGGGTGCAGCGCGATGGCCCTGTACGCCGTCTTCGCCTGGACCGGCGACTGGGGCGGGCTGTGGGTGCACGGCCCCCGCCTCCTGCTCGTCGCCTTCTCCCTCGCCATCGGCCTGTTGATCGGCGCCGAAGTGCCGCTGCTGATGGAGCTGATCCAGCGCATCCGGCGCCAGGACCCGGGCGGCGCGGTGGCCGATCTGTTCGCGGCCGACTACGTGGGCGCGTTGGTCGGCGGATTGGCCTTCCCGTTCGTACTGCTCCCCCTGCTGGGCCAGTTGACGGGTGCGCTGATCACGGGCGCGGTCAACGCGGTGGTGGGCGGCGCGCTGGTGCTGGGTCTGTTCCGCAGCGATCTCACCGTGCGCGCCCGGTGGTTGCTGGTGCTGGCCAACCTCACCGTGCTCGGCGCCCTCGCGGCCGCCGCCGTCCATGTCGACGACTTCGAGCGGGCGGCCCGGCACGCGGTGTACGGCAGGGACGTCCGTGTGGCCGTGCAGACCGACGTCCAGGAGGTCGTCCTCACCGGCGGCACCGAGGGCCGGCCCCTCGACCTCTATCTCGACGGCCGGCTCCGGGTCGGCGGCCACGACGAGCGCCGCTACCACGAGGCGCTGGTCCACCCCGCGATGAACGGCCCGCACGCGCGCGTGGTGATTCTCGGCGGCGGGGACGGGCTGGCCGCCCGCGAGGTCCTGCGCCACCGGGACGTCCACCGCGTCGACGTCGTCGAACTCGACGCCGGGGTGGTCCGCCTGGCCCGCACCGACCCCGCGCTCTCCGCGCTGAACGGCCACGCCTTCGACGACCCCCGCGTCCATGTGACCACGGCGGACGCCTTCGCCTGGCTGCGGTCGGCGCCCAGATCGGCGTACGACGTGGTGATCTCCGATCTGCCGGACCCCGGGATCACGGCCAGCACCAAGCTGTACTCACAGGAGTTCTACGGCCTGGCCGGGCGGGTGCTGGCGCGGGACGGCCGGCTCGTCGTGCACGCCGGCCCGGTGTCCTCGCGCCCGCAGACGTTCTGGACGGTCGACACGACGATGCGCGCCGCCTCCTTGCGTACGTCCCCCTACTGCGTGGCCGGCCGCGACGCGGGCTACCTCGCGGGCCCCGACCGCTCGACCGGCGGCACGGCCCGGACCCCGCACGACTGGGGTTTCGTCCTGGCGACGACCGGGAGGAGACCGCCGCTGAGCCTTGCCGCGTCGCCGACACTCCGGACGCTGTCCCAGGGGGAGTTGGAGACGGGGGCGAGGGCGCTGGAGGGGATGCGGGTGCGGGGGCTGGAGGCTTCGACGCTGGTGCATCCGCGGTACTGAGCGACGCCGGATCGATCATCGGCCCCGGTCGACGCCCGCACAAACGCCGAGCGAGTTGCGGGCAACGGCGAGCATACGAACCGTTCCTGCGGGTACCCTCGGCCGACATGGAGCATGAGGTGTTCGTTCCGGTTCCGGCCGAGCGGCTCAGGGAGGCGCTGGCCGACCCCGCACGGGTCGCCCGGGCGGTCCCCGGGCTCCAGCAGGACGCGGGCGCCGAGCCCGTCACCGGCAGACTGAAGGTCCGCATCGGCGGCCACACCATCACCTACCGCGGTTCCGCCCGGCTCTCCGGCCAGGACGACGGTTCGTACGCCGTCGAGGGCGACGCGACCGAGGCCCGCGGCACCGGTTCGGTCAAGCTCGCCCTCACCGTCCGCCTCCGGGACACGGACGGCGGCACGACGCTCACGTTCGACGGGGCCGCCACCGCCGACGGACGGGTCACGGAACTCCCGGCGGAAACGGTCGCCTCTGCCGTGACCCGTCTGCTGAACCGTTTCGCGGAGAACCTGGGCGTCGAGGCGGTGGAGGAGCCTGAGGAGCCGCGTGGCGCGGAGTCCGAGGATGCCGTCGCCGAAACGGAAGCGCCTCAGCCGCCTTCCGTGTTCGACACGGAGGTGCCTCCGCCGCCCCTCGACGCCGTGGAGCCGCCCGTCGCCGAACCCCCCGCCGAAGCCGCCCATGCCCGGCGCACGATGATCGGCCGCAGCGCGGAGGAGGTCGACCACGCCCCGCCGCGGGGCCGCTATGCCCCTGTGCCCGCGCCCCAGACGGTCGCCTCTCACTCGACGCTGCGCTGGGCTGCGCCGGCTGCGGCGTTGGTATTGGCGTCGGCGATCGTCGTCGGCCGGGTGCTGCGCAAGCGTCGCTGAGGCAGTCGTTCGGGTGCGGGCTCGTCGTGGCTGGTCGCGCAGTTCCCCGCGCCCCTGGGGCGTTGCCGCTGACCGGCGTAGCGGAGCCGCCCTCTTGATCCGCCCAGTAGGGTCATCCCGTGAGTAACGAAGACATCACTCTGACCGCGGGCGACGCGGAGGTGACCGTCGCGCCGGGGAACGGTGGCCGGGTGAGCGGCCTGCGGGTCGGCGGGGCCCAACTGCTGCGGCAGGGCGACCGGTTCGGCTGCTTCCCGATGGTGCCCTGGTGCGGGCGGGTCCGGGACGGACGGTTCCGGGACGGGGCCGTCGTCCAGCAGATGCCGCTCAACTCCCCGCCGCACGCCATCCACGGCACCGTCCGCGACGGCGCCTGGCGCATCGCCCGGGCCACCACCGACGAGGCCGTCATCACGTACGACCTCGTGGACCCATGGCCCTACCCCGGCCGTGTCACCCAGGTGGTGAGCCTCACCGAGGACGCCCTCACGCTGACCATGGCGGTGGAGACGTACGACTCCTCCTTCCCGGCGCAGATCGGCTGGCACCCGTGGTTCAACCGGAACCTGGGAGCGGAGGACGTTCTCCTCGACTTCGCCCCCGCCTGGCAGGAGGAGCGCGGCGAGGACCACCTGCCCACCGGGAAGCGGATCGACCCCGCGCCCGGCCCCTGGGACGACTGCTTCGGTATGCCCGGCGGTGTCGATGTCACCCTCACCTGGCCGGGACAGCTTCAGCTGACCGTCAGCAGCCGTGAGGAGTGGGTCGTCGTGTACGACGAGCAGGAGGCGGCCGTGTGCGTGGAGCCGCAGACCGGGCCGCCGGACGGGCTCAACAGCCTGCCCCGCCTGGTCACCCCGCTGGAGCCGCTGGAGGCCACGACCACCTGGGCCTGGCGGCGACTGTCGGCTGTCTAAGCTGACAGGCATGACGACGGACGTACGCGGCGCGCTGCTGCAGCAGATCAAGGACAAGGCCGTGGTGCACGGCAAGGTGACCCTCTCCTCGGGCCTGGAGGCCGACTACTACGTCGACCTGCGCCGGGTCACCCTCGACGGTGAGGCCGCCCCGCTGGTCGGGCAGGTGCTGCTGGACCTCACCTCCGAGCTGGACTTCGACGCGGTCGGCGGCCTCACCATGGGCGCCGACCCGGTGGCCGCCGCCATGCTGCACGCCGCCGCCGCGAAGGGGCGGAAGCTGGACGCCTTCGTCGTCCGCAAGGCCGCCAAGGCGCACGGCCTGCAGCGTCGGGTCGAGGGTCCGGAGATCGCCGGCCGCCGTGTCCTCGTCGTCGAGGACACCTCCACCACCGGCGGCTCCCCGCTGACCGCCGTCGAGGCCGTGCGGGAGGCCGGTGCCGAGGTCGTCGCCGTCGCCACCATCGTCGACCGGGCGACCGGCGCCGCCGAGAAGATCCAGGAGGGCGCGGGGGTGCCGTACCTCTTCGCTTACTCGAAGGACGAGCTGGGACTGGACTGACGGGGCGTCCCGATCAGCCGGTGCTGTCTGGAAAGATGGGCGCGACGATGACGTCGCCCCCTAGGTCAGGGCCGTAAGCAAGCAGAACGCAACCCGCACAATCAAGGAGCGGACAGATGCCCATCGCAACCCCCGAGGTCTACAACGAGATGCTCGACCGGGCGAAGGCAGGCAAGTTCGCCTACCCGGCCATCAACGTGACCTCGTCCCAGACCCTGCACGCGGCCCTGCGCGGTTTCGCGGAGGCGGAGAGCGACGGCATCATCCAGATCTCGACGGGTGGCGCCGAGTTCCTGGGCGGCCAGCACAGCAAGGACATGGTGACCGGTGCGGTGGCCCTGGCCGAGTTCGCGCACATCGTCGCCAAGAAGTACGACATCACCGTCGCCCTGCACACGGACCACTGCCCGAAGGACAAGCTCGACGGGTACGTACGTCCGCTGCTGGCCGTCTCGGAGGAGCGGGTCGCGCGCGGTGAGAACCCGCTGTTCCAGTCCCACATGTGGGACGGCTCCGCCGAGACCCTGAACGACAACCTGTCCATCGCCCAGGAGCTCCTCGCGCGCGCCCGCGCCGCGAAGATCATCCTGGAGGTGGAGATCACCCCGACCGGCGGTGAGGAGGACGGCGTCTCGCACGAGATCAACGACTCCCTCTACACCACCGTCGACGACGCCCTGCGGACGGCGGAGGCGCTCGGCCTCGGTGACAAGGGCCGCTACCTCCTCGCCGCCTCCTTCGGCAACGTCCACGGTGTGTACAAGCCGGGCAACGTCGTGCTCCGTCCCGAGCTGCTGAAGGAGCTCAACGACGGTGTGGCCGCGAAGTACGGGCAGCCGGCCGGCTCCCAGCCCTTCGACTTCGTCTTCCACGGCGGCTCCGGCTCCACCGCGGAGGAGATCGCGACCGCGCTGGAGAACGGCGTCGTCAAGATGAACATCGACACGGACACGCAGTACGCCTTCACGCGTCCCGTCGCCGACCACATGTTCAAGAACTACGACGGCGTCCTCAAGGTCGACGGCGAGGTCGGCTCCAAGAAGACCTACGACCCGCGCACCTGGGGCAAGCTGGCCGAGGCGAGCATGTCCAAGCGCGTTCTCGAGGCCTGCGGCAACCTCCGCTCCACCGGCACGAAGATCAAGTAGCCGCAACCGCACGTTTGCAGCGAGCCCGGTGCCACGGCGCCGGGCTCGCTGTATACCTGAGGTCATGCCTGACGTCCGGATCGCCTCCCCACAGGGCAAGTGGATCCTGCTCACCACCGTCCTCGGCTCCAGCATGGCCCTGCTGGACTCCACCGTCGTCAATGTCGCCCTCCCCCGGATCGGCGAGGACCTCGACGCGAACCTGTCCGCCCTCCAGTGGACCGTCAACGCGTACATGCTCACGCTCGCCGGTCTGATCCTCCTCGGCGGTTCCCTGGGAGATCAGTACGGCCGCCGCAAGATCTTCGTCATCGGCGTCATCTGGTTCGCCGTGGCCTCACTGCTGTGCGGGCTCGCCCCGAACGCCGGTGTGCTCATCGCCGCGCGGGCCCTCCAGGGCATCGGCGGCGCGCTCCTCACCCCCGGCTCGCTCGCCCTGATCCAGGCCTCCTTCCATCCCGAGGACCGGGGCCGGGCGGTGGGCCTGTGGTCCGGCTTCGGCGGAATCGGCGCGGCCGTCGGTCCGTTCCTCGGCGGCTGGCTCGTCGACGGTCCCGGCTGGCGCTGGGTCTTCCTGCTCAACGTCCCGCTGGCGCTGCTGTGCGTCCCCATCGCCCTGCGTCATGTCCCCGAGTCCGGGGACGGCCGCAAGCACGGCCACTTCGACGTCCTCGGCGCGGCCCTCGGGGCGCTGTCCCTCGCGCTGGTGACGTACGCGCTGATCGAGGCCCGCGGAGGGTCCCTGGTCGTCACCGTCACCGCGATCGCCGGGATCGCCGCCGGGGTCGCCTTCGTATACGTCGAGAAGCGGCGGCAGGACCCGATGATGCCGCTCGGGATCTTCGCGTCCCGTCAGTTCACCGCGGTCAACCTGGTCACCATGTGCGTGTACGCGGCTCTCGGCGGTTTCTTCTTCCTGGCCGTGATCCAACTCCAGGTGGTCGTCGGCTACTCGGCGCTCGCCGCCGGTACGGCCCTGCTGCCGTCCACCGTCCTGATGCTGCTGTTCTCCGCCCGCTCCGGCGAACTCGGCGAACGCATCGGGCCCCGCATCCCGCTCACCGTCGGCCCCCTGGTGTGCGCCGCCGGCCTGCTGCTGATGCTGCGCGTCGGCCCGGACGCGTCGTACGTCGCCGACATCCTGCCCGCCGTGCTCGTCTTCGGCGTCGGCCTGGTCACCCTGGTCGCGCCCCTGACGGCCACCGTCCTCGGCTCCGTGGACACCTCGCGGGCGGGCCTGGCCAGCGGCATCAACAACGCGGCGGCACGGGCGGCCGGCCTGATCGCGGTGGCGGCACTGCCGCTGCTGGCCGGGATGGGGGAGGACGCGTACCGCTCCCCGGACGCCTTCGACGACGCCTTCGGCCGGGCGATGCTCCTGTGCGCCGGCGTGATGGTGGTGGGCTCCGCCGTCTCCTTCGCGACCGTACGACGGCTGCCACCGGACTGCCGCCGCCCGGAATGCCGCACCTTCGGCTCGATCACCGCCCCGCCGCTGGAGGGGGAGCGGGCGAAGGGCCGTATCGAATAGGGCCACGTTCAGCGGCTGATCGGCTGCGGTTCAGCAGCGCCCCGCAGGGGCGCGGGGCTGTATCGATATGCGGCTCCGCCGCGTGGGCGCGACCAGCCCCCACGGACCCGCAGCCGACCTACGACCTATCGCGGCACCCAGCGGAGCGCTACCGCTTCAAGGCGGTGTACGCCTCGGCGCTGCTGTCCTGGAGGAACTGCCAGCACCGCTCCGTCTCGTCCTTCTCGTTGATCTCGCCGGCGGCGCGGGCGAGGGCGGCGAGGCAGCGCAGGAAGCCGCGGTTGGCGCGGTGGTCCCAGGGGATGGGGCCGTGGCCCTTCCAGCCGGCCCGGCGCAGGGAGTCGAGTCCGCGGTGGTACCCGGTACGGGCGTAGGCGTACGACTCGATCACACGACCCGCCTCGAAGGCGTCGTCCGCGAGCATCGCCCAGGCGAGCGAGAACGTGGGGTGCTTCGCCGCGACCTCGGCCGGCGCCATGGAGTCCTCGCCCAGCAGGCGGTACGCCTCTTCGTTCTCCGGAAGGTATGTGGGCTCCGGGCCGCCGAGCAGGTTCTTGTGAGTCGTCATGAATGCAGTCTCCCACTTGCGGCCGGGCGTTCGGGAAGCACGTACGGCCCTCCGGGGCCGTAGGGGCGGGCCTTCGCGGCAGTTCCGTCGCCTCTTCCGCAACGCAGTGCGCAGCCTTCATCCTGACTCCCAAGGGGAGGGGATCGTGTGCTGAACGAGGGACGAGTGACGCGTCGCCAAAGCCTGCGGACCGTGGCGGCGGTCGCCATGGCCGCACCGCTGCTGACCATGGCGGGATCCACCCGGCAGCCCACCACGCCGGAGTCCGTCCGGCCCGCCACGGCCGGGGCCAACCGGCCCGGCCCGGTCGCCGGGCCTCCGCCCGAGCTGAACGTCATGACGTACAACGTGCGCTTCGCGAGCACCACCGGCAGCCACCGCTGGCCCGTGCGCCGCCCGGCGATGCGGGAGCTGCTGCGCCGGGAACGGCCGCATGTCATCGGCACCCAGGAGGGCCTCTACCAGCAGCTGCGGACGATCGAGCAGGACATCGGCCCGCGCTACGACTGGATCGGCACGGGGAGCGGGGGCGGCCGCAAGGACGAGTTCATGGCGATCTTCTACGACACCGGACGGCTGACGCCGATCGAGTCCGACCACTTCTGGCTCTCCGACACGCCCTATGTGATCGCCTCCAATACCTGGGGCGCACGCTTCCCGCGCATGGCGACATGGGTACGGTTCAGCGATCTGAGCGACGGCGGCCGGGAGTTCTACGTCCTCAACACCCATCTGGACCATGTGAGCCAGTACGCGCGCGAACGCTCCGCGGAGCTGATCGCCCGGACGCTCACCCGGTTCGAGCGCTCCTTACCGGTCCTGGTGGTCGGCGACTTCAACGCCGCGGCCCACGACAATCCCGTCTACGACACCTTGCTGGCCGCCGGGCTGGTGGACACCTGGGACACCGCGGCCGAGCCGGGCCCGCAGTACGCCACCCTGAACAACTTCCGGGCGCTGGAGCCCGGCGGCCCGCGCATCGACTGGATACTCGCCACCACCGGCGTGAAAACGCACTCGGCGGCGATCAACACCTTCTCCAGGGACGGCCGGTTCCCCAGCGACCATCTGCCCGTGCAGGCCTCGCTGGCCCTCGGCCGAGCCGCCCGCTCCACGAAACCGTAGTGGCGCGTGTTGCCCGGCCCGGGACTAGCCTGATCCCCGGGGACCAGGCAAATCCTCCGGAGGTTGCAGCCATGTCCGACTGGCGTGGACGCGCGGTACGAGCGGGCAAGCGGCCGTTCACCCGCTCACCGGGCGGCAACGGCAAGGAACAGGCGCCCGAGCACACGATGGACCCCTGGACCGACGAGTCCACGGAAGCGCCCGCCCTGTCCGTGGAGCGCAGTCTGGTCGACGCCGCCCTCTACCGGAACGGTCACCGGGTCGAGGCCACCACCTCACTGGCGGAGATCTACCGGCAGCTGCCCGGCGAGCCCGGCACCATGGCCTGGATCGGGCTGTACCGACCGGCCGAGGCGCAGCTACTGGCCGCCGCCGAGCAGTTCGGCCTGCACGAGCTGGCCGTCGAGGACGCCATCGTCGCCCATCAGCGGCCCAAGCTGGAGCGCTACGGCGACACCCTGTTCGTCGTCCTGCGCGCGGCCCGCTACATCGACGAGGCCGAGGAGGTCGACTTCGGGGAGATCCACCTGTTCATCGGCCCCGACTTCGTCCTCACCGTGCGCCACTCCCAGGCCCCGGACCTCGGCGTCGTACGCCGCCGTCTCGAAGCGGACCCCGAGCTGCTGGCCCTCGGCCCCGAGGCCGTGCTCTACGCGGTGCTGGACGCCGTCGTCGACGGCTACGCCCCGGTGATCGCCGGGCTCCAGAACGACATCGACGAGATCGAGACCGAGGTCTTCAGCGGCGACCCCAGGGTCTCCCGCCGTATCTACGAACTGTCCCGCGAAGTGATCGACTTCCAGCGCGCCGCCCGCCCCCTGCTGACGATCATGCGGGACCTGGAGGCCGGCTTCGAGAAGTACGGCACCGACGAGGAGCTGCGCCGTTACCTGCGTGACGTGGCCGACCACGCCACCACCGCCGCCGAGCGGGTGGACGGCTTCCGGCAGATGCTGGAGAACATCCTCACCGTCAACGCCACGCTGGTCTCCCAGGCCCAGAACGAGGAGATGAAGCTGCTGGCCGAGGCGAGCCACGCGCAGAACAACGAGATCAAGAAGATCTCGTCCTGGGCGGCCATCCTCTTCGCCCCGACCCTGATCGGCACCGTCTACGGCATGAACTTCGACCACATGCCCGAGCTGGGCTGGGTCCTGGGCTACCCCTTCGCCATCGTTCTGATGGCCGTGGTCTGCGTCGGCCTCTACCTGGTCTTCAAGGGCCGCGACTGGCTCTGAACCGTCGACCCGTCACCTCCGTCACCCCCGTCCACCTGGTCTTCCGTCACAGACGCGGCCCTTACACCGATCTCACCGCCTCCTGGCACACTGTCCGGGAACCAGCGGTCCGAGCTCAGGTGGAAGAGAGTCCCGTATGTCGATGGTGGGCAACCTGCGCAGAGTGGCCCGGCTGGCCCGGCGGGGCGGCCGACGCGTGGACCTCAGCCACCCGGCCCGCTCCCCGCTCGGCTCCGCGGTGGTCAACTGCGTCGTCTACCGCGACGGCGTCCGCCAGCCCGGCACGGACACGGTGGACGAAGCGATACGGCAGGTCCGCAAGCACAGGGACGGGTTCGTCTGGCTGGGCCTGCACGAGCCGACGGAGACGGAGTTCGAGGGGGTGGCCGAGCTCTTCGAACTGCACCCGCTGGCCGTCGAGAGCGCGGTCCAGGCCCACCAGCGCCCCAAGATCGAGCAGTACGGAGACGTCCTGTTCGCCGTGTTCAAGACGGTCGAGTACGTCGAACACGAGCAGCTCACCGCCACCAGCGAGGTCGTGAACACCGGCGAGATCATGATCTTCGCCGGCCCCGACTTCGTCGTCACCGTCCGCCACGGCCGCCACGGCTCCCTCGGCCCCCTGCGCGAGGACCTCGAGGCCGACCCGCGGCAGCTGGCCAAGGGCCCGTCCACGGTGCTGCACGCCATCGCCGACCATGTCGTCGACGACTACCTCACCGTCACCGACGCCGTGCAGGACGACATCGACCAGGTCGAGACCGACGTCTTCTCCCCGCGCAGCCCCCGTTCCGCCGACGCCGGCCGTATCTACCAGCTCAAGCGCGAGCTGCTGGAACTGAAGCGGGCCGTGGTGCCGCTGACCCGCCCCCTGTCGAAGCTCGCCTTCGAGCCGATGCGCGCCGTCGACCAGCAGATACAGGCGTACTTCCGGGACGTCGCCGACCATCTCGCCCGCGTCTGCGAGCAGATCAGCGCCTTCGACGCCCTGCTCGACTCCATCCTCCAGGCCCATCTCGCGCAGGTGACCGTCGCCCAGAACGAGGACATGCGGAAGATCACCGCCTGGGCCGCGATCGTCGCCGTACCGACCATGATCTGCGGCGTCTACGGCATGAACTTCGACCACATGCCGGAACTGCACTGGACCTTCGGCTACCCGCTCGTCCTCGGTGTCATCGCGGTCGCCTGCTTCGTCATCCACCGCGGGTTCAAGCGCAACGGCTGGCTCTGAGCCGTACTCGCAGGGGCCCGTCGGGTGTGACCAGGCGGGCCTTGCCTTTTCGTCGGACCATCGAAGAGGATGCCCGGCGGGGACCGGGGCCCCCGTGTCGGCATCGGCAGGGGCGGACCGCTACCCGGAGTACACAACAGGAGACAGCGATGTCCCACGAGGCTCACGAAACCCAGGAGCCCGAGACCCCGCATCTCGACTTCGCAGGTACGACGCCGTACGAGGACTACGTCAAGGCGGACGTGCTCACCCACCTCCAGCACACCCTTTCCGAGGATCCCGGAGAGATGGTCTTCCTGGTCACGACCCAGGTGATGGAGCTGTGGTTCACCGTCATCGTCCACGAATGGGAGACCGCCGCGCTCGCCCTGCGCGAGGACCGGGTGCCGGTCGCGGTCGACGCGCTGAAGCGTTCGGTACGGGAGCTTCAGGCGCTGAACGCCTCCTGGAAGCCCCTCGGACAGCTCACCCCGGCGCAGTTCAACTCCTATCGCTCCGCGCTCGGCGAGGGCTCCGGCTTCCAGTCGGCCATGTACCGCCGCATGGAGTTCCTGCTCGGCGAGAAGTCCGCGTCCATGCTGGTCCCGCACCGCGGCGCGCCCCGTGTCCACGCCGAGCTGGAGAAGGCACTGCACGAGCCGAGCCTGTACGACGAGGTCCTGCGGTTCCTCGCGCGGCGCGGGCACGCGATCCCGCCGTCCGTCCTCCAGCGTGACGTAGCGCTGCGGTACGAGCCGTCGCCCGAGGTGGAGGCGGTCTGGACGGCCGTCTACTCGGGCGATGCGGACAGTGAAGTCGCCCGGCTGGGCGAGGCGTTGACCGATGTCGCCGAGCTGGTGTGGCGCTGGCGCAACGATCATCTGGTCGCCACCCGCCGGGCCATGGGCGCCAAGGCCGGCACGGGCGGCTCCGCCGGGGTCGCCTGGCTGGAGAAGCGCGCGCAGAAGAACGTCTTTCCCGAGCTGTGGACGGCGAGGTCCCATGTCTGAGCAGGCGATGCGGGCAGCGAAGCTGGACGCGGCCGATGAACTCGCCGGGGTGCGTTCGCGGTTCGTGCTCGACGACGTCGTGTACCTGGACGGCAATTCGCTGGGCGCGCTGCCCGCGCACGTCCCCGGCCGGGTCGAGGACGTCGTCCGCCGGCAGTGGGGCGAGTTGCGGATCCGCTCCTGGGACGAGAGCGGCTGGTGGACCGCGCCCGAGCGGATCGGCGATCTGATCGCTCCGCTGGTCGGGGCGGCGGCGGGGCAGATCGTCGTCGGGGACTCGACAAGTGTCAATGTTTTCAAGGCACTTGTGGCAGCCGTCAGGATGGCCGGCTCCGGTCGGGACGAGATCGTCGTCGACGCCACGACGTTCCCCACCGACGGCTATATCGCCGAGTCCGCCGCCCGGATGACGGGCTGCACGCTGCGGCCGGTGGCGCCGGGGGAGGTGCCGGGGACGCTGTCCGACCGTACGGCGGCGGTGCTGCTGAACCACGTCGACTACCGGACGGGCCGGCTGCACGACCTGCCGTCCTTGACGTCCGCGGTCCACGCGGCCGGCGCCGTGTCGGTCTGGGACCTGTGCCACAGCGCGGGCGCCCTGCCGGTGGGACTCGACGAGCACGGGGTCGACCTGGCCGTCGGCTGCACGTACAAGTACCTGAACGGCGGCCCGGGTTCACCGGCGTACCTCTACGTGCGCCGTGAACTCCAGGACCGGTTCGACTCCCCGCTGCCCGGCTGGAACTCGCACGTCGAGCCCTTCGGCATGCGGCCGGCGTACGAACCGGCGGCGGGCGCGCTGCGGGGCCGGGTCGGCACGCCCGACATCCTCTCGATGCTGGCGCTGGAGGCGGCGCTGGAGGTCTGGGACGGTGTCCCGATCGCGTCGGTCCGCGCCAAGTCCCTCGCGCTGACGGACTTCTTCCTGGAGTGCGTGACGGCATACGTCCCCCCGGGCAGGGTCGAGTCCCTGACGCCGGGCGCGCACCAGGAGCGGGGCAGCCAGGTGGCGCTGCGCTGCGAGGACGCCGGCGACGTCATGAAGCGGCTCATCGAGCGGGGCGTCGTCGGCGACTTCCGGGCTCCGGATGTGCTGCGGTTCGGGTTCACGCCGCTGTACGTCGGGTTCGCGGATGTGGAGCGGGCGGCGCGGGTGCTGGGGGAGACGCTCACAGGGGCCGGGTGACGCACCGGGGCGGCGGGTTCAGGGGCCCGCGGGCGACGGCACGCACGGTACGCGTCTCGGTGCGTACCGTGCCGTGACCGGCGGACAAAACGCCCTCATGGGGACACCCGGGCTCCGGTCTACCGGTGCCACGTCTCTGCAGAACCGTTCCCCCTCACCGAGCGTGACATCCGCGTGTCCGCGCACGTCACCGGCCTGATACCGTCCCCGCCAACGGCCGAATTCTCTCCTGGTCCGCCAAATCCGTTTCCTTGCTGAGAGGTTGGAGCATGCCGGACGACGCCGCAGCCCGAGCCGCCGCCGAAGAGGAGTCGGCCTTCTCGCACCCGCCCGTCGACCCCGACGCCACCGCGGCCTACGGCGACCACCCCGACCAGGTGATCGACTTCTACGCCCCGCGCACCCCCGAACCGGCGTCCTCGGCGCCCCCGGCCCCCCTCTCCCCGCTGGTCGTCGTCCTGCACGGCGGCGCCTGGCGAGCCCCGTACGACCGCCGCCACATGACGCCGTTCGCGGACTACCTGGCCCGGCGCGGCTTCGCGGTGGCCAACGTCGAGTACCGGCGCGGAGGGCAGGCGAGCGGAGGGCAGTCGAGCGGAGGGCAGTCGAGCGGGGCGCAGGAGAGTGGGGCGGCCAACCCGGTCGCCGGTCGCTGGCCGGACACCTTCGACGACGTGGCGGCCGCCCTCGACGCGCTCCCCGCGCTCGTACGCGAGATCCTCCCGCACGCCGACCCGCGCCGCATGGTGGTCACGGGCCACTCCGCGGGCGGTCACCTGGCCCTGTGGGCGGCCGCCCGCCACCTCCTGCCGGACGACGCGCCCTGGCGAACGGCACGCCCCGTCCCCCTGCGCGGAGTGGTCGCCCTCGCCCCGATCGCCGACTTCGCGATCGCCGAGAAGCTCGATGTCTGCGGTGGTGCGGTACGTCAACTCCTGGGCGGCGACGACAGGTTCCCGGAGCGGCAGCCGTACGCCGACCCGGCGCTCCTGCTGCCCACCGGCATCGCCACCACCCTCGTCCAGGGCCGTACGGACCTCGACGTCCCGCAGGCGGTGGCCGAGTCCTACGCGGACGCGGCGGCGAAGGCGGGCGAGGTGGTGGGCCTGACGCTCCTGGAGGACGTCGGCCACTTTCCCCTGATCGACCCGGCGGCGGACGCGTGCGCGGTGGTGGCGGAGGAGATCGCCCAACTGGCCTGGTGACAGGGGCTGTTCGCGGTCGTGACTGCCGGCCCCCTTCATACCCGTAATACCTGAGAGCTACGGCGCAGGTGAGCTCCCTGGCGTGACGCGGACGACGTCCGTTGATCCGTAACTTCCTTTCCGGACAGGCCCGATGGCCGGGCGGAGCTGGAAGGGGAGACGACCATGGGGCTGGACGCGAGGGCGACGACGGAGGGTCGCCGGGGTACGGCGGGGGAATCGGCGGACGGCCCTGAGCGGGTCCGGCGAGGTTCGTTGCGGTTCAGCGGCGCCCCGTTCATCCGCGCCCCGAAGGAGCGCGGGGCTGTATCCATATGCGGCTCCGCCGCGGGGCGCGACCAGCCACAACGGACCCGCAGCCGATCGACGGCAGATCACGCCCCTTCCCGTCTCACCCCCAGATGGCTTCGCACCATCCTGGCCACCCTCATCGCCGGCGCCGTCGTGTTCCCCCTCTCCGCCGCCGCACAACCCGAGATCCCCGCGCCGCCGCCCGCGGCCCTCGCCCCGGTGACGGCGGCCACGCTGGACGAGGCGTACGCGGCCAACCGGGCGAACGCCGCGGAGGCGTCCCGGATGGCCGCCGCACACGGGGACACCCGTCGCGCCGCGGCGGACGACTCCTTCGCCGCCCCCTCCCGCCAACTCCTCACCTTCGACGGCCGTGGCGAGGGCGAGGCGGTCGAGGTCTTCGGCGACCTGGCCACCGCCGACCACATTGCGGTCCTCGTCCCGGGCTCGGACACCTCCCTCGACACCTACGACCGCTTCCGCGCGACGGCCCTCGCGCTACGGGACCAACTCGCGCGGGCGTCCCCGAAGGGCACCGGCACCGCGGTCGTCGCCTGGCTCGGCTACGAAACGCCGGGCACGATCAGCGCGACGGTCACGACGACCGGCCGAGCCGAGCAAGCGGCCCCGGAGCTGCGGGAGTTCATACGGGAGATGCGCAGTGTCGTCGGCCGCGAGGCACAGGTCTCCCTGCTCTGCCACTCGTACGGCTCCGTGGTCTGCGCCCGGGCCGCCGCCGGTCTGGACGTCGACGACATCGTCCTCGTAGGCAGTCCGGGCACGGGCGCCGACACCGCCGCCGACCTGCGCACGCGCGCCCGCGTCTGGGCGGCACGCGGCGCGGACGACTGGGTGGCGAACGTTCCGCACGTCAGCACCGACCTGTTCGGCACCACCGTCGGGTTCGGCACCGACCCGATCTCCCCGGCCTTCGGCGCCCGTGTCTTCGCGGCGGGCCACGGCGGCCACAGCGACTACTTCGCCCCGGGCTCGGCCTCCCTGGCCAACCTGGCCCGGATCGTCCTCGCCGAGACCTCGGAGGTGACCCATGCGTGAGCTGCGGCTGCGCGACACAGAGGAGCGCAAACGGAAGGACCTACGGCACGGCATGGGCAAGGACATACGGCACGACATCCGGCACGACATAGGGAAGCGCATACGAGAGGGCGCCGCCCGCGTCGACGCCGCGACCCCCGCTGACCGGGACCGTGCGGTCGACGCCCTGCGCGCCTTCGCGATCCTCGGCATAGTGCTCGGCCACTGGCTGGTGACGGCCCTGGTCGCGGACGGCGGCACGCTGCACACCGCAAGCCCGCTCCAGCACATGCCCTGGCTGGCCCCGATCTCCTGGGCCTTCCAGACGCTCGCCGTGTTCTTCCTGGTGGGCGGCCATGTGGCCACCCGCGGTTACGCCTCGGCACGCGCCCGCGGCACGACCTACGGACAGTGGCTGTCGGCCCGGCTGTCCCGGCTGTTCAAACCGGTGGCGGCCGTCCTCACCCTGTGGACGGTGGCCGCGGTCGCCCTGCTGCTGACGGGCGCGGAGTTCGAGACGGTCCGCACCCTGGTCAAGCTCGCCCTGTCACCCCTGTGGTTCCTGGTGGTCTTCGCGGCGCTGACGGCGGTCACACCCCTGCTGATGCGGCTCCACCCGCTCTGGCCGCTGGCCGTCGTCCTCCATGTGGACCTGGTGCGCTTCGGCCTGGGCGGCCCGTCCTGGCTCGGCTGGGTGAACGTGGCGGCGGGCTGGCTCGTCCCCTTCACCCTGGGCGCCGCCTGGACCCGAGGCGAACTGGACCGTCGCCGCGCCGGCTGGATCCTCCTCACCGGCGGTGCGGCGGCGACCGCGGTGCTCATCGCATGGGCGGGCTATCCGGCGTCGATGGTGGGCGTGCCGGGAGCCGGTGTCTCGAACCTCAACCCGCCGACCCTGGCCGCCGTCACCTTCGGCCTGGCCCAGTGCGGCCTGGCGCTGCTGCTGCGCGACCGGCTGCGCCGCACGATGCGCCGGCCGCTCGCCTGGGCGGCCGTGGCGCTGGTCAACCTCTCGGCGATGACGATCTTCCTCTGGCATCAGACGGCCCTGATGGCGACCACCGCCACGGCCCTGACGGCCGGCCACCTCCCCGGCCTGCACACCCGCCCGGACGACCTGACCTGGGTGGCGTACCGCTGCGCCTGGCTTCCCCTCTTCGCCCTGGCCCTGACGGTCTGCTGGGCGGCCTTCCGGACCTACGAACAGTCCTCCGGCCGCCGCAAGTCCCGCCCCTCCCGGGTGATCCGATCCCACGCCAACCCCCGGACCCCCCAAGCGAAGGCCTCCCACCGTGCCTAGGGTTGACCCGTGAACGGCGCGGAGAACGGCCCCCCGGCGAAGGAGCCGAAGCACTCACCCGTACCCACCCCGCTCCGCCGTCTCGGCAAAGCCCTGGGCGCATCCCCCTCCCGAATCTCCCCCCACCTGTCCAGGTACCGCTGGTTGCGCTGGTTGACGGATCTCCTCGTCTTCTCCATCGCTCTGGGCATCTTTCTGGCCGGGAGCGGCACGATCCGCACCCAGTACGACCTGTCCACGGGACAGGGTTGGCTGGCCGGCCTCGCGCAAGGGGCGGCAGTCGTCCTGGCCCTGTGGCGCCCGACCCCCGCCTGGGCCCTGTCGCTCGCCGCCACCGCCATCACCGCCCTGACCGCCCGCCCGGCCCTGGAAGGGGCCGCGCCCTCGGCCCCCGACTGGCCGTGGAGCCCACCCGCGCTCATTGCCCACGCCGTCGTACTCCTCCTGCTCGCGCTGCGGGTGCGCACCCGCGGAGCGGTCGCGGCGCTGGCAGTGACCGGTCTGGTGACATTCGTCCTTCAGGTGGGCGTCGACGCCCAGAACTACTCGGGCACGGGCGTGGTGGCGATGGCCGTCTTCGCCGTGGCCGTCCTCGTGGGCATCGCACTGCGCGGCCGCAGTGAGGCCCGCAGCCGGCTCGTCGAACAAGAGACGATCACCGCCGAGGAGCGGGCCCGTCGCACCGTGCTGGAGGAGCGCAGCCGTATCGCCCGTGAACTGCACGACGTCGTCGCCCACCACATGTCGGTGATCTCCATCCAGGCCCAGGTCGCCCCGCACCTGGTCGAGAACGCGTCGGACGAACTGAAGGAGAACCTCGCGGGCATCCGGCAGAACGCCCTGGACGCCCTCACCGAACTGCGCCGGGTCCTGGGCGTCCTGCGCTCCGAGAACCCCGACGACCCCTACGGCCTGGCCGAACCGGGCACCGGCTCCGCCCCGCAGGCCCCGCAGCCCACGCTCGACCGTCTCGACGCGCTGATCGAGAACACCCGGGCCGCGGGGCTGACGGTCGTCACCGACATCAAGGGCCAGGCGCCCCCGTATCCGCCGGGCGTGGAGCTGTCGGCGTACCGGATCATCCAGGAGGCGCTCAGCAACGCCCTGCGGCACGCGCCGGGTTCCAGTGTGCGGGTCGAGATCACCCACTTCCCCCGCGGTCTGTACCTCGGTGTGATCAACTCCCGTCCGGAGCACCCCGTCCCGCCCTCGCCGGGCACCGGCCACGGACTGCTCGGCATGCGGGAGCGCGCCGCGATGCTCGGCGGCCACCTCACCGCCACCCCGACCCTTCAGGGCGGCTTCTCGGTCTCGGCCTTCCTCCCGCGAGACGGCATCGCGGACCCCGACGACACAGGGCCCGTCGAGCCGGCCGACACCATCACGCCCGTGTTCGGCCCCGACGTCTTCGAGACGGACGTAATCCGACCCATGACCGGAGAAGAGAATCCATGACGAGCGGCACCATCCGCGTACTGATCGCCGACGACCAGCAGATGGTCCGGCAGGGCTTCACCGTGCTGCTCAACACCCAGCCCGACATTGAGGTGGTCGGCCAGGCGGTCGACGGCCTGGACGCGGTCTCCAAGGTCGCCGAACTCGCCCCGGACGTCGTGCTGATGGACATCCGCATGCCCGAACTGAGCGGCATCGAGGCCACCCGCCGCATCATCGCCGTGACCCCGCACATCAAGGTGCTCGTGCTCACCACCTTCGACCTCGACGAGTACGTGTACGAGGCGCTGCGCGCCGGCGCGTCCGGGTTCCTGCTGAAGGACGCCTCCGCGGACAAGCTCGCCGAGGCGGTCCGGGTGGTGGCCGACGGTGACGCGCTGCTCGCGCCGGGCATCACCCGGCGGCTGATCGCCGAGTTCTCCCGCCTCGGCGACAAGCCGCGCGCCCCGCTCAAGTCACGCGTCGGCGATCTGACCGAGCGCGAGACGGAGGTGCTGGCGCTGATCGCGCAGGGCCTGTCGAACGCGGAGATCGCCGAGCGCCTGGTCGTCGCCGAGCAGACCGTGAAGACCCACGTGGGCCGCATCCTGGTGAAGCTGGGGCTGCGGGACCGGACACAGGCGGCGGTGTTCGCCTATGAGTCGGGGCTGGTCAGACCCTCGGGGTACTGAAGGCCGGTCCCTGAGCCGCTCCAGGGGCTACCCGTAGTACCTGAGACGGATCCCGGAGAACCCTTCTCGCTGGTGACGACCGATACCCCCGTTGACCTCTACCGTCTTGTATGTGACCGAGACGACCCAGACGCCGACGCCGCCGGGCGGCGAGTTCGATGCGTATCAGCCGCGCAGCCCGGAGTTCCGACTGGCCGTGGACGCCCTGCGCGGGCTGCGGCAGGACCTGTTCCATGAGGCGTTCGCCTACCGGCCGCTGCCCCGCAGGGGTGTGGACGGCCCGATCGTCCGGCGACTGCCCGGCCGTATGCGGGAGTCCGCGGCGTGGCTGCCGCACGCCCTGATCACCGGGGCAGGGCTGCTGGCCCTGCTCGTCGGCTCATCCGACGCCAACCTGCTTGTCGGCCTGTGCGTGCTGGCTCCGGTCCTGCTGACCATGGTCCGGCCGATCGGTGCGTTCTGGCTGTCCCTGGCGGTGACCCCGGTCGCCGCCGTGCTCGGCAGCAGCGGGGACGGCTGGCCGTGGCAGCCCGCCACCTACATCTGCCATGTGGTGGTGCTGTACGTGGTCGCGGTGCGCACCCGGCCTCGCACGGCCGCCTGGATGTGGGCGCTGACCGCACTGTACGGACTGATGGCGGAGAGCATCGGCGGCGGGGGATACGGATACAACGGCTCGGACCTCGTACCGATGCTGTTCTTCACCGCCCTGCTCCTGCTGGGCGTCACCGTCTGGCACATCCGCCGCGAGGCCCGGCAGGAGGTGACCGCCCAGCAGACGGTCACGGCACACGAGCGCTCCAAGCGCACGCTGCTGGAGGAGCGCACGACGATCGCCCGAGAGCTGCACGACGTGGTCGCCCACCACATGTCGGTCGTCGCCATCCAGGCGGAGGCCGCCCCCTACCGGGTGGAGAACCCGCCGCCGGAGCTGGAGCGAGCCTTCGCCACCATCCGGGAGAACGCGGTGGCGGCCCTCACCGAACTCCGCCGAGTCCTGGGCGTCGTCCGGGCCGAGGACTACGAAGCCCCGGACGCCCCGCAGCCCACCCTCGCCGACCTCGACGCCCTGCTGGCGAACGTGCGGGACACCGGCCTGAGCGTGGAGAAGACGGTCACCGGGGCGGTGCGTGAACTCCCGCAGGGCGTGGAGCTGTCGGCGTACCGAATAGTCCAGGAGGCCCTGAGCAACACCCTCAGACACGCACCCGGCGCAAGCGCCGGCGTGGAGATCGGCTACGTCCTGGGCGGCCTGGGCCTGCGCATCGTCAACGGTCCGCCACCCGTCCCCGCCCTGGTCAAGCCCTCACCCGGCGCCGGACACGGCATCACGGGCATGCGGGAGCGCGTCTCGATGCTGAACGGCGAGATGACGGCGGCCCGTACCGACGACGGCGGCTACGAGGTGGCGGTGTTCCTGCCGGTCTCCGCGGTGATCGAAGGTGAGGCATGACGATCCGCGTCCTGGTCGCGGACGACCAGATGATGGTCCGCGAGGGCTTCTCGGTCCTGCTGAACGCGATGCCGGACATCGAGGTCGTCGGCGAGGCCGTCAACGGCCGGGAGGCCGTGGACCGGGTCCGTGAACTCGCCCCGGACGTCGTGCTGATGGACATCCGCATGCCCGAGCTGAACGGCATCGAGGCGACCAGGGAGATCGTCGCGGCGGACGGTGCGGCGAAGGTGCTGGTGCTGACGACGTTCGACCTCGACGAGTACGTGTACCAGGCGCTGCGCGCGGGAGCCTCGGGCTTCCTGCTGAAGGACGCCTCGGCCCGCCAACTCGCCGACGGAGTACGGGTGGTGGCATCCGGCGAGGCCCTCCTCGCCCCCTCCGTCACCAAGCGCCTGATCACCGAGTTCTCGAAACTCTCCGAGGCCCCCCGCCTCATGCCCTCCGCCCAGGCGGCCTACGGCGACCTGACCGAACGCGAGACGGAGGTCCTGGTCCTGATCGCCCAGGGCCTGTCGAACGCGGAGATCGCGGAGCGCCTGGTCGTCGCCGAGTCGACGATCAAGACCCACGTCAGCCGCATCCTGGTGAAACTGGGACTGAGGGACCGGACGCAGGCGGCGGTGTTCGCGTATGAGGCGCGGCTGGTGACGCCGGGGTGAGGCGGGCGGACGGCTTGGCTGGGCCGTGCCCGGGAGGCGGACGTACCGTGAGGGCATGGAACAGCGAGTCACTCTGATCACGCTCGGCGTTTCCGATCTCGCGCGGGCCAAGGCCTTCTACGAGGCTCTGGGCTGGCGGGGGCAGGAGGTCGCGGAGACCGTGTTCTTCCAGGCGGGTGGGCTGGGGCTGGTGCTGTGGGGGCGGGAGAAGCTCGCGCGGGACTGCGGGCTGGAGCCCGGGGCCGGGGCGGCGGGCGGTTTCGGCGGGATCGCGCTTGCGCACAACGTGCGGTCCGAGGCGGAGGTCGATGACCTCCTCGCCGCCGCTGAGGCCGCCGGCGGTACCGTCACCAAGCCCGCCGCGGTGAACGAGATCGGCTTCTACTCCAGCGCGTTCACCGACCCGGACGGCCACGCCTGGGAGGTCGCGCACAACCCGGGGTTCCCGCTCGCCGAGGACGGCACGGTCACGCTCCCCGATTTCGGCCCTGGTCAGTGAGGGGTCTGCCGGGCTAGCGTCCGTTCATGGCAGCCTTCGATCCCTGGGACCCGGCGTTCCTCGCCGACCCCTACCCCGCCTACGGCGAGCTCCGAGCCAAGGGCCGGGTGCACTACTACGAGCCCACGAACCAGTGGCTCGTCCCGCATCACGCCGATGTCTCGGCGCTGCTCAGGGACCGCCGGCTGGGGCGGACCTACCAGCACCGCTTCACGCACGAGGACTTCGGACGGACGGCGCCCCCGGCCGAACACGAGCCGTTCCACACGCTCAACGACCACGGGATGCTCGACCTGGAGCCGCCGGACCACACCCGTATCCGGCGCCTGGTGTCGAAGGCGTTCACGCCGCGCACGGTGGAGCAGCTCAAGCCGTATGTGGCCAGGCTGGCCGGGGAACTGGTCGACGGGCTGGTGGAGCGGGGCGGCGGCGATCTGCTCGCCGATGTCGCGGAACCGCTCCCCGTCGCCGTCATCGCCGAGATGCTGGGCATCCCGGAGTCCGACCGGGCCCCTCTCCGCCCCTGGTCGGCGGACATCTGCGGGATGTACGAACTGAATCCGTCGCAGGAGACGGCGACGAAGGCGGTGCGGGCCTCGGTCGAGTTCTCCGACTACCTCCACGAGCTGATCGCCGAGCGCCGCAAGGAGCCCGGCGACGACCTCATCTCCGGCCTGATCGAGGCGCACGACGAGGGCGACCGGCTCACGGAGCAGGAGATGATCTCCACCGCCGTCCTCCTCCTGAACGCCGGCCACGAGGCCACGGTCAACGCGACCGTGAACGGCTGGTGGGCCCTCTTCCGCAACCCCGACCAGCTGGCCGCCCTCCGCGCGGACCACTCCCTCGTCCCCTCCGCCGTCGAAGAGCTGATGCGCTACGACACCCCGCTCCAACTCTTCGAACGCTGGGTCCTGGACGAGATCGAGATCGACGGGACCACCATCCCCCGGGGTGCCGAGATCGCCATGCTCTTCGGCTCCGCCAACCACGACCCCGAGGTGTTCCGGAACCCCGAGCGCCTCGACCTCGCCCGCAAGGACAACCCGCACATCTCCTTCAGCGCCGGCATCCACTACTGCATCGGGGCTCCGCTGGCCCGTATCGAGCTGGCCGCCTCCATGACGGCCCTCCTCGACCGCGCCCCGACGCTGCGGCTTGCGGCGGAGCCGGAGCGGAAGCCGAACTTTGTGATCCGGGGTCTGGAGGGGGTGAGCGTGACAGTGTCCTGAGAACTCATTCGGATGATCAGGAAGGCCTCTCGGCCCGTGATCCACAGGAGCCTCGCCACACTGGCCACAACCTGAGAGGGGGTGCACCATGACGGTTATGGCAGAGCGCGCGTTGCAGACGTCCCAGATGTCCGTGGAGGAGTTCGAGAGGATCGCCGCCTTCGCTGCCAAGGAGACCGAAGACGCCGTCAGGTTCGAGTTCATCAACGGGCGGATCGGGGTCAAGAAAGTGGCGGACGGGGACCACGACACCATCGTGATGTGGCTGGCGCGCCGGTGTATGCGTGCGAGGCCCGACCTCGATCTGTATCAAAGCCGGGGCCTGCATGTGGAGAAGTACCGCGAGGGCCGGGCCCGGCCTGATGCGACTCTTGTGCCAGAGGCGCACTTTGCCGGGCACGGCGAGTGGGCCGATCCGAGCGGAGTGCTTCTGGTTCTTGAGGTCACGTCGTACGACTCCGACACAAACCAGCGCGACCGGCAGGAGAAGCCGGTCGCATACGGTGCCGCGGGTATCCCCTTCTATCTGTTGATCGACCGTGACGCCTGCACAGTCAAGCTGTACAGCGATCCGGACCCCGAAGTCGGCTACCGCGAGCTTCGCAATGTGCCCTTCGGCGACAGACTTCTGCTCCCCGAGCCCCTCGGAATCGAACTCGACACCGAGAAGCTCAAGGAGTACGTCGACTGAGCCGCCACAGTCACGTCGTCATGTCACGTCGCCGCAGTCCCGCCAGTCCCGCGACGGCCAGCACCATCGCCATGGCGACGAGCACCAGCACCGGCCCCCACTCCATCCCCCCGCCCGGCAGCTTCGGCAGATGGCCGAACGGAGACAGGTCCAGCAGGATCTGCGGGGCGTCGAGGGCCGGGCCCACCCAGCCGATCAGCAGGACCGCCCCGGCCACTCCCCAGGCAGCCATCGCGGCCTGCGGCAGGACGCCGTAGAGCAGGACGGCGAGAGAGCCGATGACCCAGATCGCCGGGAGTTGCACCAGACAGGCCCCGAGGAGCGGGCCGATCTCCTTGCCGTAGCCGATCGCGAAGCCCAGCCAGGCGAGCAGCATGATCAGTGCGGAGCCGGCGAAGGCGATCACGAGGTGGCCGGCGGCCCAGCGGAGTCGGCCGACCGCGTTCGCCAGGATCGGTTCGGCCCGCTGTGAGGTCTCCTCGCCGTGCAGCCGCAGCACCGACGCCACGACGTACAGCGAGGCGATCAGGCCCAGCATCCCGACCATCGAGGCCAGGAACGCGTCGGTGATGCCGGACTGGCCGCCCATGCGCTCGAAGATCTCCCGGGCGTTCTCGTTGTCGCCGACCAGGTCGGCCACCCCGTCGGTGAGTCCGCCGTAGACGATGCCGGCGAGGAAGAAGCCGATGCTCCAGCCGAGCACGCCGCCGCGTTGCAGCCGCCAGGCCAGTGCGCCCGCCGTGCCGAGGCGGCCCTCGGCCGGTCCCGGACGGGCGGGCAGGAAGCTCATGCCCACGTCCCGGCGTCCGGCCAACTCGTAGGCGACGAAAGCCTGTACCGCCACCGCCGCCACGAACAGCAGCAGCACCCACCAGCGTTCCTCGGCGAAGGGCCGCAGGTTCTCCAGCCAGCCGAGCGGGGACACCCATGTCAGTGCCGACGAACCGTCGTCCGAAGCCGAGTCGCCCGCCGCGCGCAGCACGAACGCGGCGCCCAGCAGCCCCGCCGTGAGCCCCCGCGCCAGCCGGGCGCTCTCCGTGAACTGGGCGACGATCGCCGCCATCGTGGCGAAGACCATGCCGACCCCGGCCAGGCCCAGCCCGAAGGCCAGCGCCCCGGAGACGCCCTGCCCCGCGAGTCCGACCGTGACCAGGAGGGCCAGTGCGGCGTTGGCGACCACCGCGGTCAGCAGCGCAGCCGTCAGGGAGGCCCGGCGGCCCACCATCCCGGACGCCACCAGCTCCTGACGGCCGCTCTCCTCCTCGTCCCGGGTGTGCCGTACGACGAGCAGCAGGCTGACGACGGCCGCCAGCGCACCGGCGTACACACCGACTCGCCAGGCCGTGATCGCGCCGATCGAGTCGTCGAAGAGCGGGCCGATCAGCGCGCGGAACGAGGCGTTGCCCGCGGTGTCCTCGATCAGCTTGGCGCGGTCGGCCGGGGTGGAGTACAGGCCCTCCACCGTGCCCGGCATGGAGAGGATCATGAGTGCGTTCACGGCCACCCAGACCGGGATCATCAGCCGGTCACGGCGCAGGGAGAACCTCAACAGGGTCCCGGTGCCCGCCAGTTGACGCGAGCCCCCGGGTCGTACCTCGAACGTCGCGGCGGTCATCGGGCCACCGCCTCGTCCTGGTAGTGGCGCAGGAACAGCTCCTCCAGCGTCGGTGGCGTCGAGGTCAGCGACCGTACGCCCGACTCGCTGAGCGCCCGCAGTACGGCGTCGAGTTTGTCGGTGTCGACCTGGAGCCGGACGCGCCGGTCCTGGACGTCGAGGTCGTGCACGCCCGGCAGTTGGGCCAACCCGTTGGGCGCACCCACGAGTTCGGCGGTGACGCTGGTGCGGGTCAGATGGCGCAGGTCGGCGAGGGAGCCGGTCTCGACCGTGCGGCCCTTGCGGATGATGCTCACCCGGTCGCAGAGTTCCTCGACCTCGCTGAGGATGTGCGAGGACAGCAGGATGGTGCGGCCCTTGTCCCGCTCCTCCTCCACACACCGCTGGAAGACCTCCTCCATCAGCGGGTCCAGGCCGGACGTCGGCTCGTCCAGGATCAGCAGGTCGACGTCCGAGGCGAAGGCGGCGACCAGGGCGACCTTCTGCCGGTTGCCCTTCGAGTACGTCCGTCCCTTCTTCGTCGGATCCAGTTCGAACCGCTCGATCAGGTCGGCCCGCCGCTGCTTGTCGAGGCCGCCGCGGAGCTTGCCGTACAGGTCGATGACCTCACCGCCGGAGAGATTGCGCCAGAGGGTCACATCGCCGGGGACGTACGCGATCCGGCGGTGCACCTCCACCGCGTCCGTCCACGGATCACGGCCGAGCACCTGCGCGGCACCGGCGTCGGCGTGCAGCAGGCCGAGCAGGACGCGGATGGTGGTGGACTTTCCGGCGCCGTTCGGGCCGAGGAAGCCGTGGACCTCACCGGCCGCGACGTCCAGGTCGAGACCGTCGAGCGCATGCGTCTTGCCGAACGACTTGTGGAGTCCGGAGACGGTGATTGCCTTCGTCATGGTTCAGAACGTACGCTTCTTTCAGAAATTTGTGAAGTTAAGGAAGCCTATAAACCCCCGGATAGGATGTGGGTATGACGGAATCAGTGGAGGTCGGCCGGGACGCGGAAGCGGTGTCGAAGTTCGTGGAGTCCTTCGCGGCACATCTCGTCGAGGCGGGAATGCCGCGAATGCCCGCCCGGGTCTTCACCGCGCTCCTCTCCTCGGACGAGGGCGCGCTGACCTCCGCACAGCTGGGCGAACGGTTGCAGATCAGCCCTGCGGCGGTCTCCGGGGCCGTGCGCTACCTGGCACAGACGCACATGGTGTCGCGCGAACGGGAACCAGGCTCGCGCCGCGAGCGCTACCGGGTGCAGGGCGACCAGTGGTACGAGGCCCTGACCAGCCGTGAGGCCGTCCTCAAGAGGTGGGAGGCGGCCCTGCGGGAAGGCGTCACCAGCCTCGGCGCCGAGACACCGGCCGGACAGCGCATGGCCGAGACGCTCGCCTTCTTCGAGTTCCTCGACGGCGAGATCTCGGCCATGATGGAGCGCTGGCGGGTGCACCGCCAACAGGTGTTCGGCGACTAGGGGTTACCGCTCCTTGGTCTCCTCCAGCACCGTCCGCCCGAGCAGTCGGTAGCGCTCCGGCGAGAGCTTCTTGAGATATTGCGCGTACCCGATGCCTCCCACCGCGATCAGCGCGACCAGCCACGGCGTCGCCTTCAGCACCAGCGACCCGGACTCGGGCCCGGCCGCCACGCCCATGTTGGAGACGAGCAGCACCACCACGGCGAGCATCGCGAGGCCGCCGACGAGCGGGGCGGTGAACGTCCGGAACCAGTGGCGGCTCTCGGGGTGGTGCGAGCGGAAGTACGCCAGCACCGCGAAGGAGCACACGGCCTGGACGACCAGGATCGCCATGGTGCCGAGGATGGCGAGCAGGACGTACGTGCCGGTGTAGGGGTCCTTGCCCGCGATCCAGAAGGCGGCGAGCAGCACCCCGCTGACCACGGTCTGGACGACGCCCGCGATGTGCGGGGAGCCGTGCCGGGCGTGGGTGCGGCCGATGGTGTTCTTCAGCGACGGCAGGACGCCCTCGCGGCCGAGCGCGTACATGTAGCGGGCGGCGCAGTTGTGGAAGGCCATGCCGCAGGCCAGGGACCCGGTGATCATCAGCCACTGCATGACGACGACCGCCCAGTGGCCGACGTACTGCTCGGTGGGGTTGAAGAAGAGGGCCAGCGGGTTGTCGGTGGCGACCTTGACGGCGTTCGCCTCGCCGTTGCCCGTGATGGCCATCCAGGAGACGAAGACGTAGAAGACGCCGACGCCCAGGACGGAGATCATCGTCGCCTTGGGGATGATCTTCTTGGGGTTGCGGGACTCCTCGCCGTACATCGCCGTCGACTCGAAGCCGACCCACGACCAGAAGGCGAAGAAGAGGCCGAGTCCGGCGCTGGTCCCCTGGAAGGCGTTGACCGGGTTGACCGGGCCGAACGTGAAGCCGTCCGGGCCGCCGCCGTGCAGGGCGACCGAGATCGCCATGGCCGCGAGGATCGTCACCTCGGTGGCCAGGAGGACGACGAGCAGCTTCTCCGCGAGCGAGACGCCGAACCAGGTGCCGGTCGCGTTGATGGCGAGCATCAGGACCGCGAACGCCCACCAAGGGATGTCCGCTCCCGTCTGGTCCTTGAGTGTGTCCGTCGCGAAGGTCGAGAAGATGCCGATCAGCGCCGGTTCGAAGACGACGTACGCGAACGTGGCGAGCAGGCCCGACGCCAGACCGACGGAGCGTCCGAGGCCGTACGAGATGAAGCCGTAGAACGCGCCCGTGGACGTGATGTGCTTCGCCATCGACGTGAAGCCGACGGAAAAGATTGCCAGTACGACCATTGCGACGAGGTAGCTCGCCGGGGCGCCGATGCCGTTGCCCGACGACACGATGAAGGGCACGTTGCCCGTCATCGCGGTGATCGGCGCGGCGGTCGCGACGGCCATGAAGACCACGCCGAGCAGGCCGATGGCGTTGGGCTTCAACCGGTGAACGGTGCCTTCGTCGCCTGTCTTCGCCGCTGGGGCGACTCCCTCGTCCACTGCCATCGGGCTGGCCCCTCTCCTGCTGGTCGGCTGGTGTGCTGGACCGGAACTCTGCGCCTCGAATGAGTCGGGCAAGGATGTCGGGATGTTAAATGCTTGTCAACCAGACCTTTAGAAATCTCGCGGCAACACCCGGCTCGTACGGTCACCGCCATGAGCGCCTACACCTCCACCCTCGGCGGCGAGCGCCACCGCTTCGGCTCCCTCGCCCGCCTCCTCGCCGCCGCGAGCCCCGAACGCTCCGGCGACCGGCTCGCCGGGCTGGCCGCCCGCAGTGCCCGGGAGCGGGTGGCGGCGCGCTGGGCGCTGGCGGAGGTGCCGCTCGCGGAGTTTCTCGTCGAGCCCGTGATTCCGTACGAGACCGACGACGTGACCCGGCTGATCATGGACGGCCACGATGCCGCCGCCTTCGCGCCGGTGGCCGGCCTGACGGTCGGCGAGTTCCGGGAGTGGCTGCTGTCGGAGGCGGCGGACGCGGGGACGCTGGCCGCGCTGGCGCCCGGGCTGACGCCGGAGATGGCCGCGGCCGTGTCCAAGCTCATGGGGAACGCCGACCTGGTCGCGGTGGCGCGGAAGGTGCGGGTGGTGACGGCGTTCCGGTCGACGATCGGACTGCCGGGACGCCTGGCGACCCGCCTCCAGCCCAACCACCCCACCGACGATCCGGCCGGTGTCGCCGCCGCCCTCCTCGACGGCCTGCTGCTCGGCTCCGGCGACGCGGTGATCGGCATCAACCCGGCGACGGACAGCCCCAAGGCGGTACGGGACCTGCTGGAACTCCTGGACGGAGTGATCGGCCGCCACGCCATCCCCACCCAGTCGTGCGTGCTGTGCCACGTCACCACCAGCGTGGACCTGATGGAGCGCGGCGCCCCGGTCGACCTGGTCTTCCAGTCCATCGCGGGGACACAGGCGGCGAACGCGTCCTTCGGCGTGACACTCGGCCTGCTGGACGAGGCGTACGAGGCGGCGCGGGCACTGAACCGGGGCACGGTCGGCCGGAACGTCATGTACTTCGAGACGGGCCAGGGCAGCGCCCTCTCCGCCGGCGCGCACCACGGCGTGGACCAGCAGACGGTCGAGGCGAGGGCCTACGCGGTCGCCCGCCGCTACGCCCCGCTCCTGGTGAACACGGTCGTCGGCTTCATCGGCCCCGAGTACCTGTACGACGGCCGCCAGATCCTCCGCGCCGCCCTGGAGGACCACTTCTGCGGCAAGCTGCTCGGCCTGCCCATGGGCCTGGACATCTGCTACACGAACCACGCGGACGCGGACGACGACGATGTGGCGACCATGCTCACCATGCTCGGCGTGGCCGGGGCGTCCTTCGTGATCTGCACGCCCGGCGGCGACGACATCATGCTCAACTACCAATCGGCCTCGTACCACGACGCGTTGTACCTGCGCGAGGTGCTGGGACTGCGCCCGGCACCGGAGTTCGAGGCGTGGCTGGAGTCGATCGGGCTGCTGGACGAACGGGGCGCGATCCGGGACGTGTCCGGTACGGGACACCCGCTGACGGCCATCGGAAGGGAGCTGGCGGCATGACGGACAGCCAAGTCCAGTCGGTCACGGGCGACTTGGCCCTGTGGTCGGCGCTACGACGCCACACCCAGGCCCGGATCGGCCTCGGCCGGTCGGGCTCCGGACTGCCGACCCGCCACCGTCTGGAACTCCAGTCCGCGCACGCGGCGGCCCGGGACGCGGTGCACTCGCCGTTCGACCCGGAGGCGGTGGCGGCACAGTTGCCGGGCATGCCGACGGTATGGGTGCGCAGCGCGGCCCCCGACCGGCTCACGTACCTCCAGCGCCCGGACCTGGGCCGCCGGCTGGACGCGACGGACCGGGCGCACCTTCCGGTGGGTGAGTGGGACGTGGTGTTCGTGATCGCGGACGGGCTGTCCAGCCGGGCGGTGCACGAGCACGCGGCGGCGGTGGTGCGGGAGACGGTGGTGCGCGTGCCCACGTTCCGGATCGCGCCGGTCGTCCTCGCCGAACAGGCTCGGGTGGCCCTGGGTGACGACATCGCGGCGGCGGTGGGAGCGGCCATGGTGATCGTGCTGATCGGTGAGCGGCCGGGGATGTCGGCGGCGGACTCGCTGGGGGCGTATCTGACGTACCAGCCGAGGCCCGGTGCGACGACCGACGCCGATCGCAACTGCCTGTCCAACATCCGGCCACCGCTGGGGCTGTCGTACGAGGGCGCGGCGGGGAAGCTGGCGGGGCTGATGGGGAGGGCGCGGGAGCTGGGGGCCACGGGGGTGGGGCTCAAGGACGAGTCGGACGTGCTGCCGGCGTAGCCGGGGCTCACCCCGGCAGCGTGAGCCCCCACGCCCCCTCGCGCACCGTCCACGTCCGAGTCCGTACCGGCCCGCTCACCACCGCATCCGCCCGGTACCGGAAGTCGGCCCCCGAGACGGTCACCGTCCGTCCCACCGCCCGCAGCGGGGACGCCTCCGCGCCCACCGAGGCCGGTCGTACCTCCACCTCCGCGGTGCCCGCGCTGCACGGCATGACGGACACGGCCTCCACCGGCTGGTCCAGGTCCACCAGCGTCACGCCGTCGACCTCGACGCGCAGCCGTGAGGGTCCGGGCACGGGGCCCGACGACACGACCCGTCCCGGCCGGGCCGCCAGCGTCCGTACGAGCGACTGGCACGTCCGCAGCCATGGATGCCCGGAGGACGAGATGGCGGACGCACCCGCCGGAGGCTCACGCAAGGGGAGAGGTGGGATGCGCAGGGTGCCGAGGACCAGACCGTCGCTGTCGTCGACGAGCAGATCCAGCCGCCGCTCCACCCCGTCCAGTACGGCCCGCGCGGCCGCCACCGCCCCCGTGGGCACCCCCAGGGACCGGGCCAGCGACAGCACACCGCCCACCGGCACCACCGACAGGGCACACGCGGCGAGGTCCCGCTGGCGGTGCAGCAGGGACACGGCCCGCAGCAGGGCACGGTCGTCGCCGACCACGACCGGGCGCCGCGACCCCCGCCTGGCCAGCGCCCGGGCGAATTCCTCCGGACCGTCCGGGAGGCAGACCTTCGTCGTGGCACCCGCGCTGAGCACGTCTTTCGCGATCCGTACGGACTCTCCGTCCGTCCGACGGGCGACCGGGTCGACCACCACCAGCAGCTGTTCGGACGTCGGAGAAGTCGCCACCTCGGTCATGCCTCGCTTCCTCGGGTAGCATCTTTGTGCAAGAGCCCCTTGCGCTATTGCGCCAGGGGCTTCGTCTATTCCGGGGCATCCGGTCCGACGGGTTGCGGCCAACGAAGGTCGCCGGTGCACGAGGCACAGCAGTGTCGCGTACGCCCCTGACCTTGGACATGCCCCGCCCGGAAGGGGTGTACGCGCGTGCCCGCACTTGTGCTGCTCGGTGCTCAGTGGGGTGACGAAGGCAAGGGAAAGGCGACGGACCTGCTAGGCGGCTCCGTCGACTATGTGGTGCGCTACCAAGGCGGCAACAACGCCGGCCACACGGTAGTCGTGGGCGATCAGAAGTACGCCCTGCACCTCCTCCCTTCCGGAATCCTGTCCCCGGGGTGCACCCCGGTCATCGGCAACGGTGTCGTCGTCGACCCGTCGGTCCTGTTCTCCGAGCTGAACGGGCTGAACGAGCGCGGCGTCGACACGTCGAAGCTCCTGATCAGCGGAAACGCTCACATCATCACGCCGTACAACGTGACGGTGGACAAGGTGACGGAACGCTTCCTCGGGAAGCGGAAGATCGGGACGACCGGCCGCGGCATCGGGCCGACCTACGCGGACAAGATCAACCGCGTCGGCATCCGCGTCCAGGACCTCTACGACGAGTCGATCCTCACCCAGAAGGTCGAGGCGGCCCTCGACGTCAAGAACCAGATGCTCACCAAGCTCTACAACCGGCGTGCCATCGCCGTCGACCAGGTGGTCGAGGAGCTGCTGACCTACGCCGACCGGCTCGAACCGTATGTCGCCGACACGGTCCTGGTCCTCAACCAGGCCCTGGAGGACGACAAGGTCGTCCTCTTCGAGGGCGGCCAGGGCACGCTGCTGGACATCGACCACGGCACGTATCCGTTCGTGACGTCGTCGAACCCGACGGCGGGCGGCGCCTGCACGGGCGCCGGCGTGGGCCCGACGAAGATCAGCCGCGTCATCGGCATCCTGAAGGCGTACACCACGCGTGTGGGCGCGGGTCCGTTCCCGACCGAGCTCTTCGACGAGGACGGCGAGGCCCTGCGTCGCATCGGCGGCGAGCGCGGTGTCACCACCGGCCGGGACCGCCGCTGTGGCTGGTTCGACGCGGTGATCGCCCGGTACGCGACGCGGGTCAACGGCCTGACGGACTTCTTCCTCACCAAGCTCGACGTCCTCACCGGCTGGGAGCAGATCCCGGTCTGCGTCGCCTACGAGATCGACGGCCGGCGCGTCGAGGAACTCCCGTACTCCCAGTCCGACTTCCACCACGCGAAGCCCATCTACGAAACCCTGCCGGGCTGGTCGGAGGACATCTCGAAGGCCAAGACCTTCGCCGACCTGCCGAAGAACGCGCAGGACTACGTCAAGGCCCTGGAGGAGATGTCCGGCGCCCCGATCTCCGCGATCGGCGTGGGCCCGGGCCGGGACGAGACGATCGAGATCAACTCGTTCCTCTAGTACGGCTGTCAGTCCCGCGTGCCTTGCCCTGTCCCCGGTCGGCTCTGCCCGGCCGGGGACTTTCGGATACCGAGCCCGTCACTCCTCCGAGAAACGGGTAGCCGCTCGTGGCGGCGTGGCCGTCCCAACCATCGGACTGATCGCCGATGCCGTGTGGCCGATCTTCCGACCCAACTGGTCCTACGAGAGCTTCTCCTGGTGGTCATCGGTCTCCACGAGCTTCATGGCGCCGCGGTCGCCCGCGTACGTCCCGCGCACCCCACGGTCCAGGGGCAGCACCTGCACACAGACATTGTCCCTCCGGGCGTCCTCGCCGAGCGAGCGCAGTTGCCCGCGCAGAATCTCCCAGCTGCCGAACGGCCGCCGCAGCACGCTCTCTTCGAGGATCAGCTCGATCAACGGGGCCGGATCCCGGTCGAACAGCGCCCTGCGGGCCAGCCGCGCCTCGACCAGTTCCTCGCGCTTCTGCTCGGACACCGGCGGATAGCTGCCGCCGATCAGCGCCCGCGCGTAGTCCTCGGTCTGGAACAGACCGTCGACGACCAGCGTCTCGTACGAGCAGAGCGTGATCGCCCCGGCCTCCAGCTCCGAGAACCCGCGGAAGCGCGCCGGGTACTTCTCCAGCAGCATCCACTTGCGAGCTTTCTCGAAGACGCCCAACCCACCCCCGATCACCTCCTCCAACTTCACCAGCATCTGATCGCTCGCCGGCTGCGCACACGTCTCCATCGCGCTGACCGCCGATGCCGTGTACCCGAGCAGATCGCCCAACTGCGGCTGCGACAGCCCCCGTTGCTCCCGAAGCGCTTTCGCCAGGGCGGCGACCATATGGGCCGTACCGCCTGCTTCCGTCTTGTTCTCCGCCCGCGCCAATGCGGTCACCCCCGGACTCAACCGAACTCAACCGGTCACGACTGCCGACGTCGCCGCACAACTGTGCTCGACCAGCGACGCAGAGTCATTGATCACGCTGGTTCCGGTTGCGGAAACTAACCGTGTGAATACGCAAAGTGAGCTGAGTTGGATCCCGGCGTCCGGCGTCCAACTCCGCAAGGCAGGTGTCCAGTTCGACGCCCTGAGGGTCGACGGCGAGGACGGTCGAATCGTCGCTGACCGTCTCGCCCGGATGACCGGCGGTGATCCGGGGCCGATCGTCGAGACGGCCACCGGTCGCCGCGGGGTCTACTTCCTCGTGCCCGTCGGCAGTACGTCTCACCGTCCGTGGCCCGATGGCGCCACCCGTCTCGCTGCCGGTCCGCAGCACGTGTCGTACATCCCGATCCCGGCCCTCAACGGCCTGACCTGGCCCTTGAGTTGGCGCTACCGCCCGACGGTCGCCGATCACCTCGTACACGCGCTCCTGCTGCGCACCGCCCTTCACTCGCAGGGGTGAAGAACGTGAACTTCCGCCTGGGAAAAGGTGGTTTCGGCTTGCATTCGTCGCTCTGCGTACCCGTAGAGTCACGCCCAACGAACGAAATGCCCCCGCGGTGCGCCAACACCCGGGGGCTCGACACCAGGAGAAACACCTCCGGATGCGTTTTCATCGTACGACGCCTGCGCGCGTCTTTTCAGGCTTCTCTGCCACCCTCCTCCGCGACCGGCGCATCGCCTGGTGCGCGGTGGGCGTACTGACGTACCTATTGGCCCTCCTGAACGGCGTCCGCGTGCCCCTGTGCGCCCTTGCCGCGCAGCTCGCCGCCGCCCTGCGTGAGCTGGAGGAACTGCGCGGGGCCGGGGGTGCGGGTCAACTCCCCGTCGTTCACGAGGTGTTCGACGTCCCGTGCGAAGTCGAGTCACCAATGGGTGAAACCGAAAAAGTCCGGGATCGGAACGCGCCTCGCAGGCACACCGCGCGCGCCGCGCAACTGCTCATCTCGCTCGGACAGATCGATTCCCGGCTCACACTCGACGCCACCGAGGCGCTCCGGCTCGCGCCGCTCGTCGAGGGGTGGTGGGCGCGGGGGGTCAGCAGCGCCCAGGTGCGGGCGGCCCTGGTGTACGGCTGGCCGCCGCAGCCGGTGCGCTCGGCGCGGGCCCTGCTCGAGGACCGATTGCGTCTTGGGCGTCCTCTCCTGAACGGGTGAGCGGTGCCCGCGTAGGCGCATACAGACTCCCGGCGCGCATTCGCGTGCTGGGCCCATCGAAAGAAATGGAGACTCGATGACCGTCACACTCGTACGCCCTGAGGTGGTATACCGCCGGTATACTGTGCTCATGGCTGACACCACGATCAAGGTCGATCCCGCTGTCCGAGACCGGCTCCAGGAGCTGGCCCGGGAGCGCGGGATGAGCATGCGGGACTTCGTGGCGGAGCTGGCCGGGGCCACGCCGACCAAGGAAGAGCTGCGCAAGCAGTACGAGGAGACCAAGGCGTATGTCGAGGAGCACTTCCTCGGCAGGCCGTACACCGAGGAGGACGAGGAGGCCGGCGAGAAGCTGTGGGCCGACCTTGAGGCCGGGCGCATCGGGGAGGTCCAGTGACCGAGAAGGACCGATACCCGCTGCCACGTGCCGTCATCTTCGACGACACGGCCGCGCTCGCTCTCGGAGCAGGGAACAGCATGGCCTCGCGGCTCGTCGTCGAGGCCGAGAAGGACCCGGTCGTGCGGGTCTACATCCCGGCGCTCAGTCTCGCCGCCGCCGAGCAGGAGCGGGCCGGGGTCGCCGAGCATCTGGGGGCACTGCCCTCCGTGAACATCGAGGGTCTCGACTTCGCGGCGGCGACCGCCGTGGGCAAGCGACTGCGGACGGCGGCCGTCGGGGAGGACGGGGAGCAGGGAGGGAAGGGCGAGGCGGACTGGAGCGGAGCTCACGTGCTGCACCTCGCTCTGCCGACCGTCGAGTGGCCGCGAGGTCGTCCGGTCCTGACCAGGACGCCTACGCGCTATCGCGGCACCGGTATCCGCACCATCCGCATCGTCGAGCAGAACTGACCCCTTCCGTCCGAGAAGCGGCATATAGGCATACTCTGAAACCGTGCGTGCCGTGCGGCCGCACCGGTCGTGCGTCGACGAGGAGAAGGTGAGTGCGATGCGCGTTCTGTTCAGGGCACACCTCGACACGGAGCGGTCGAACGAGGCCATCCGGAACGGCACTTTGGGCAAGCTGATGCAGTCCTCGATGGAACAGGTCAAGCCGGAGGCCGCCTATTTCACCACCGACGAGGGCCGACGCACCTGCTTCCTCGTCTTCGACCTCCAGGACAGTTCCCAGATGCCGGCGATCGCGGAGCCGTTCTTCCTGGAGCTCGGCGCCGAGGTCTCGTACACCCCGGTCATGAACCCCGAGGACCTTCAGAAGGGGCTGTCCGCGCTGGGCCGCTGACCCTCAGCTGAAGATGATCATCGACCCTTGCGCCAGGCTTCGCGTCGCCGCCGCGTGCAGGCCCAGCCAGACATGCCGTTCGCGGGCGAAGGGGCTGGGGTCGTAGGGGGCGGGGACCGCCGGTTCCTCCAGTTCCGTGGGGGCCAGCGGGGCCTGAGGCGCGGCCGGGGGGTTGGCCGGGTCGATGCCGATCGCCGCCGCCACGAACTCCAGCTCGCGCAGCAGCGTCTGCGAGGAACCCAACGGGCCGCCGCCCGCGAGGAGTTCGTCGCTCGACAGCGGGTGCGGGAACTCGACGGGGACGTAGGCGCCCGCATGGTCGTAGTGCCAGACCAGGTGCGACTGCTGGGCCGTCGTCTCGAACATCTCCAGCAGTTGTTCGTAGTCGCCGCCGAGGTCGTCCACCGGCGTCACCGGCAGGCCGCACATCTGGAGCAGATAGATGCGGCGCAGGAAGTGCAGCGCGTCGTAGTCGAAGCCGGCGACCGGGGCGACCTCGCCCGTCAGGCCCGGCATGTACTGGTACACCGGCACCGGTGGCAGCCCGGCCTCCGCCAGCACCTTGTTGTATTGCGCGAGTTCCTCGGCGAACGGGTTGTCGGGGGTGTGGCACAACACATCGACGAGCGGTACCAGCCACAGGTCACAGGCCAAAAGAGGTCTCCTCGAAACGACTCGGAGGAACAGAGGAACAGTAGTCGGTGAGGTGCCGATCAGCTCCCCGCGTGCAGGTCCCATACCCACACGCCGCCCGTCCACTTACCAGGGCTGCCCACCAGCTTCTCCACCGTCTCGCGCAGCTTGGCGTCGTTCGGCTGCGGCGCCAGCACCAGCACGCCCGCCTTCCAGAATTCGAGGTCCTGCCGGGCCACCTCCCGCCAGTTCTCCCCGATCTCGGGAACCACGCCCGAGTAGCGCACCTCCCGCAGGAGGTTGGAGGTGTGGCGGGGGGCGGCGCCGTAGATGCCGGTGCGGTCCTCGCCGTAGGGGCCGTTGAAGTAGCCGCCGGGGAGCTTGAAGTCCATGCCGGCCACGGTCTGCCAGTGCAGGGCCTCCGCGTCGCCCGGATCCGGGAGGGGCACCGGGACGAGTGCCTCGCCCTTTCCGAGGTACGACTTCCAGGTCCCGTCCGCGATGAACGCCGGCACCTCCGCCCGGTCCACCGCCTTCAGCGGGGCGGGGACGAGGGGGAGCAGCGCGAGACAGACGCCGACGAAACCGACGTACTGCGCGCTTCTGAGGCGGGTGCCGGCCAGTCGGTCCACGGCCAGCGCCACCAGCATGCCCAGCGCCGGTGCGCAGACCATCGCCACCCGGCTCTCGATGACCGACTCGAAGAGGGGTTTTCCGGCGAGTAGGGCCCAGGGGCCGGGGAGGACGAGGTCCGTCAGCGGGATGCGGAACTCCGGGCCCAGGGAGAGGAATGCGGCGGCGACCGCGGTGAACGCCAGCGCCTTGACCAGGGCGTGTTCCCAGAGCCGTACGACGATCGCGAAGGCGAGGGCGACCAGCGGCCAGCCGTAGAAGGCGTTCTGTTCGGTGGGGTTGAGCGAGAGCGCGTTCGCCGTGTCCGCGTTGCCCGCGATGAACGAGCGTTCGGCGAAGGACAGCAGGGCGAGGGGGCTGTTGCCCGCGTTGTCGCCGTGCAGAACGCTGTGGTAGCTCTGCGGGCCGTAGAACTGCCAGGCCAGCGGGTAGACGATCAAGGGGAGACAGGTCGTGCCGGCGATCAGCAGGCCCCTGAGGAGGGGGCGCCAGGCCGCCTTCGCCACATCCCGTCGTATGAGGCCGTAGGCGGCGGCGAACAGCAGCATGCCGATCGCCGCCAGGAGGAGGGGCTCCTCGCCGAGGAAGATCTGGTACGCGGCCATCAGGCCCAGCACGATCCCGTCCCGCACGACCCGGGTGCCCGTGCACAGACGCAGGGCGCGGTCGATGATCAGCGGGATCATGAACAGGATGATGAAGTTCGGGTGCGCGTTGGCGTGGCTGACCATCGGCGGGGCGAAGGCCGCGAGGGACGCGCCGACGAAGGCCGCGGCGCGCTGGTGCACGACCCGCTTCACGATCAGCCAGTACCAGGCGGCGGCGGTGGCGGCGAGGCCCAGCGTCATGACGACGCTGAGGGAGATCGCGGGGCCCGCGAGCAGGGTGAGCGGTGCGAACGGGACCGATACGCCGAGCATGACCGTGTTGGCCATGAGGTTCACGCCGTCCGGGAAGCCCTGGAGGTCGGTGAAGAGGGGGTTGCGGAAGTGGGCGACGTTGTCGGCCGTCACCGCGAAGAACCACTCCCACTGGTTCTGGTCCCTCATGGAGTCCGGCAGATAGCGGTGGTTCGGGTCGAAAAGGCGGCCCGAGTACAGGGCCGTCGACATCACGAGGAAGAAGACGACGGCCAGGGCGTCGGCCGGGCGGAGCGCGCGTGCCTTGAGCCGGGTGAGTTCGGCGAGTACACGGCCGTAGTCGAGGGCGCCGACCTTCGAGCCGCTCTGGTGCGACCAGCGCACCGGGACCTCGGCGACCGGCCAGTCGGACCGGCGGAAGTGCTGGAGGACCTCGACGTCGATGCCCCAGCCGTCGAGGCGGGAGTCGGCGAAGGCCTCGCGGGCGCGGTCGCCGTCGAACAGCTTGAAGCCGCACTGGGTGTCGCGGATGCCGGGCACGGCTATCCGGCGTATGAGGACGTTGCCCGCGCGGCCGAGCAGCTCACGCACCGGGTGCTGGCGGTCGCCGATCGTCGCGCCGGGCACGGAACGGGAGCCGATCGCGGCCGCGCAGCCCTCGCTGAGCGCCTTGTCGAGCCGCTCCAACTCCTCGATGGGGGCCGCCAGATCGGCGTCGGTGACCAGGACCCGGCGGCCGAGGGAGGCGCCGACGCCGAGGCGGAGGGCGTGGCCCTTGCCGCGGTTGCGGGGGCTGGTGACGAGCCGGACGCGGGGGTCGGGCCGCCCGCTGACGATGTCCCGGGTGCCGTCGGTGGAGCCGTCGTCGACGACGATGATCTCCCAGTCGCCCCAGCGGCCCTCGTCCTCGCCGAGGTAGCCGGCTATGGCATCGAGGGTGGGGCCGAGACGCCGTTCTTCGTTGTAGGCGGGGATGACGACGGAGAGGTCCACGGCGGCTGCGGGGCCCTTCATCCGGCCGCCAGCCGTTCGATGAGGGCGAGGGAGTCCGCGTTGTACGAGGCGATGATCACTCGGGCCTCGGTGGTGTCGCGGCGGGCCAGCGCGTCCACCAGCTCGGTGTGGCCCGCCCACAGGTGGCCGCGCAGGTCGGTCATCCGGCGCAGATGCTGGACCGCGCAGACCCAGGACTGCACGCGCAGCCGGTGCAGGAAGTCGGTGAGGTAGGGGTTGCCGAAGAGGTTGCCGAGCTCTTTCCAGAAGCGCAGGTCGTAGCCGATCAGGACGGTGACGTCGCCGGCGGCCGCCGCGCGCTGAGCCTCCTCGCCGCGGCGGCGCACGCCCGCGAGGACGGCGGCGGAACGGGCGTCGTCGTTGTCCCGGTACCCCATGTGGCCGTCGTCGAGGGCCAGGAACATGCCGTCGGTGACCAGTCTGCGGGCCTCCAGGATGCCCCGGTAGTCCTCTACGGAGTACTCGTGGACGCGGAAGCCGCGGTGCTGGTCGGCCTCCAGGAGGCCCTGCGCGGAGAGGTCGACCAGTGCCTCGCGTACGGGGGTGGCGGAGACGCCGTACTGGTCGGCGATCTCCTTCACCGTGAACTCCTGACCCGGCTTCAGCCGCCCCGCCAGCACCTCGTCGCGAAGTGCTTCGGCGATCTGTTGCCGCAGTGTGCTGCGGGTCACGGAGCCGTTGCCGGGGCTGCCGGGCATGGTCGGGGCGTCTCCCTACGTCGCGGTGGTCGGCGTGCACGCATATGACTACGAGCACGCCACCTTACGCGTTCGGGTGCGGCGGGTCGCCGTCCCGGCGGAGGTGAACGCCGAGCCGATTTCGCCCCCGCCGCCCCCACCCTTCCCGACCCCGGGGCTGCGCCCCCGGACCCCCGCCATCGGCCTGAACGGCCTCGTCCTCAAACGCCGGACGGGCTGGAATGCCGGGTGGGCTGAAATGCCGGGCGGGCTGGAATGCCGGTGGGCTGGAGTGCTCCTACTCCGTGTACTCGTCCGCCGCGCTCAGCGCCGCGTCCAGCGCTGTGAGTCCCTCCTTCAGTTCGGACTCGCTCACGTTGCACGGGGGGACGACGTGGGTTCGGTTCATGTTCACGAAGGGCCAGATTCCGGCGGCTTTGGCGGTGCTGGTGAACGCGGTCATGGCGGGGCCGGGTGCGTTGTACGGGACCAGGGGCTCGCGGGTCTCCTTGTTCTTCACCAGCTCCAGTGCCCAGAACATGCCGACGCCGCGGACCTCGCCCACGCAGGGGTGCCGCTCGGCCAGGTCTCGCAGGGCCGGTTCCACGACCTCCGTGCCGAGCTTCGCCGCGTTCTCGACGACGCCTTCCTCGGCCATGACGTCGATCGTCGCGACGGCGGCCGCGCAGGCCAGCGGGTGGCCGGAGTAGGTCAGGCCACCCGGGTAGGCCCGCTTTGCGAACGTCTCCGCGATCGCCCCGGAGATCGCGACCCCGCCCAGCGGCACATACCCGGAGTTCACGCCCTTCGCGAAGGTCATCAGGTCCGGCACGACACCGAACAGGTCCGCCGCGAACCACTCCCCGGTCCGCCCGAACCCGGCCATGACCTCGTCCAGGACGAAGACGATCCCGTACTTGTCGCATATCTCACGGACGCCCGCCAGATATCCCGGCGGCGGCACCATGATTCCCGCCGTCCCCGGGATCGTCTCCAGGATGATCGCGGCGACGGTCGAGGGGCCCTCGAAGGCGATCGTCGTCTCCAGGTGCTCCAGCGCCCGCGCGCACTCCTGCTCCTCCGTCTCCGCGTAGAAGCGGGAGCGGTAGAGGAAGGGTGCCCAGAAGTGCACGACCCCTGCGGTGCCGGTGTCCGACGCCCAGCGGCGCGGGTCGCCGGTGAGGTTCACCGCCTGCTGCGTACCACCGTGGTACGAGCGGTACGCCGACAGGACCTTCGGGCGGCCCGTGTGCAGCCGGGCCATCCGCACCGCGTGCTCCACGGCGTCCGCGCCGCCGTTGGTGAAGAAGATCTTGTCCAGGTCACCCGGCGTCCGCTCGGCTATCAGCCGTGCCGCCTCCGACCGCGCCTCGATCGCGAACGCGGGCGCGAAGGTCGTCAGCTTCGCGGCCTGTTCCTGGATCGCGGCGACGACCTTCGGGTGCTGGTAGCCGATGTTCGTGTACACGAGGCCGCTGGTGAAGTCGAGGTAGCGGTTGCCGTCGTAGTCCCAGAAGTACGACCCCTCCGCGCCGGCGACGGCGAGCGGGTCGATGAGCTCCTGCGCGGACCAGGAGTGGAACACATGCGCACGGTCCGCGGCCTTCACGGCGGCGCCGACCTCGGGGTTTGGCTGAGGGGTCATGCGGGCGAGCGTAAATGTCCGCGATACGGAAGCGGTATCGGCGTCCTGTCTGCGGGACGGCGGTTTCCGCGACAGGTTGTCGACAGCCGGGGATCCGGCCCCACCGCATTGACAGCATGCTGCGTGAATGACAGGATGCTGTCATAAATCGGCCGAGGAGGAGCCATGAACACCCAGCCCGTACACCTCGCCGTCTACGACACCCTCGCCGACTGGGAGCCCGGTCACGCCACCGCGCACCTCGCCCGCGCCGGGTACCGCATCCGTACCGTCGGTCCGGCCCGCGAACCGGTCACCAGCATCGGCGGACTCCGCATCCAGCCCGACCTCGCCCTGGCCGACGTACGCCCCGAAGACAGCTCCCTGCTGATCCTCCCGGGCGCCGACCTCTGGGACACGAGCGACGACCTCGCGCCGTTCGCGCGCAAGGCACGGGAGTTCCTCGACGCGGGCGTCCCCGTCGCCGCGATCTGCGGAGGCACCGCCGGACTCGCCCGCGAGGGCCTGCTCGACGACCGCGACCACACCAGTGCCGTCTCCTTCTATCTCGCGGCCACGGGATATGCGGGCGGTGACCGGTACATCGACACCGACGCCGTGACCGACGGCAACCTCGTCACCGCGGGACCCACCGAACCCGTCGCCTTCGCCCGGGAGATCTTCCGGCTCCTCGGGGTGTACGAGGGTGAGCTGCTCGACGCCTGGTACCGGCTGTTCCACGACTCGGACGCGGAGGCGTACGCCGTGCTCGCCAAGGCGGGGGCGGCGTGAGCGCAAAGCGGCAGGATCTGCTCAGCCGCAGCGCCCTCGGCGTCTTCCGGCTCAACGGTCAATTCCTCGCCGTGGCAGAGGAGTTGGCGCGGCCCGCCGGGCTCACCGCCGCCTGGTGGCAGGTGCTCGGCGCGGTGCTGCGGGAACCGCTCAGCGTGTCCGGGATCGCGCGGGAGATGGACGGGGGTCTGGGGGTGTCCCCCAGAAAGCACAGAACGCGGCAGAGCGTGCAGCGGATCGCCGATCTGCTGGTGGAGCGCGGACTCGCCGAGTACCGGCCCAACCCCGCCCACCGCCGCGCCAAGCTCCTCGCCCCGACCGAGGAGGGGTTCGCGGCTGTCCGGCGGATCGACCCCGGGCACGCCGTCTTCGCCGACCGGCTCGCGGAGGCATTCGGGGAGCGTGAACTCGCGGACGCCGTGCGCCTCCTGGAACGGCTGTCGAAGGTCCTCGAACAAGTGGGTCCGCCTGTTACGGAACCGTAGACGCCGCCCCACTCGCCTCCCCGTATCCCCGCACTATCTTTGATCTGTTGCAGGGCGCGTATCGGGGGGAAGGCGGCGCGGCGATGGAGAAACTGGGGGCCGGGGATCCACCGCGGATCGGGGCGTACCGGCTGCTGGCGCGGCTGGGCGCGGGCGGTATGGGGCAGGTGTATCTGGCCCGGTCGGACCGTGGCCGGACCGTCGCGGTCAAGCTCGTACGGGAGGAACTGGCCGCGCAGGAGGAGTTCCGGGCCCGCTTCCGGCAGGAGGTGCAGGCCGCGCGGCAGGTCGGCGGGTACTGGACGGCGCCCGTGCTGGACGCCGACACCGAGGCCGCCGTGCCCTGGGTCGCCACCGGGTATGTCGCCGGTCCCAGCCTCCAGCAGGTCGTCGGCCATGACCATGGCGCGCTGCCCGAGCGGTCCGTGCGCATCCTCGCGGCCGGGCTCGCGCACGCCCTCAAGGACATCCATGCGACCGGGATCGTCCACCGCGATCTGAAGCCGTCCAACGTGCTGGTCACCATCGACGGGCCCCGGGTCATCGACTTCGGGATCGCGCGGGCGATGGAGACCGTGACGGACGGCGGGCTCACCCGCACCGGCGGGCTCGTCGGCTCGCCCGGTTTCATGGCGCCCGAGCAGGTGCGCGGGGACCGGATCACCCCGGCCTGCGACGTCTTCTGCCTCGGCTCGGTCCTCGCCTACGCCGCCACCGGCAGCCTCCCCTTCGGGACCGCCAACAGCGGTGTCCACGCCCTGATGTTCCGCATCGCCCAGGAGGAACCCGACCTGGAGGGCGTACCGGAGGGCGTCGCCGATCTCGTACGGCACTGTCTGCGCAAGGACCCGGCGGCGCGGCCGACGCTCGACGAGATCCTGGAGCGTACGGGCGTCGACGAGACCGTCTCGGACGGGCGGTCGCGCGATCCCTGGCTGCCCGGTGCGCTGGTGGCCCAACTCGGGCGGCACGCCGTGCAGTTGCTGGAGACGGAGAATCCGGAGGCCGCCGCCCCCGAGGCGGCGGCCGAGGCGTCTCCCGAGCACGCCTCGGCCGCGGACGGCGATCCTCCTACGGTGGTACAGGCCCCGCCTCCGCCCGGTCAGCCGGGTGGCGGCGGCCCCTTGAACCACCTGCCCACCACGGTCTCCGGCCAGGGGACCCAGACGCCTCCGCCCACGCCTACGCCGCACCCCGCGTACGGCTATGCCCAGCAGCATCCGCAGCCTCCGGCCTACGGATACCCGCAGCAGCAGGGGGGCTACAGCACCCCGTACAACCCGTACAGCGGCTCCGGCGCCACCCCGCCCTACGGTCCGACTCCGCCGTACGGCCCCGGCGCACCCCAGGAACCGCCGCGCCAGAACGGCCGTTCCACCGCGCTGCTCGTCGTGATCGCCCTGGTGGTCGCGCTCGCCGCCGGCGGCTCGGTCTTCGCCCTGATGAACGGCGGCGACGACGACAAGAACGACGGCAAGTCCACCGCGTCCCCGAGCGCGAGCGCCTCCGCCACGTCCGGGCCGACGACGGCGCCGGAGTCCTCCCCGGCCGCCTCGACGCCCACCGACGGCGTGATCCCGACCGCGTTTCTGGGCACCTGGTCCGCGACCATCGACAACGACGCCGGGCGTCACACCCGCCGGCTCACCGTCCAGCAGGGCGAGGTGGGCGACACGGTGCTCTCGCTCGCGGCCGACGGCTCGGACTATCACTGTGTGTTCCAGGCGAAGCTGGCCGAAGAGCCGGGCGCGGACGGCCCGTTGGCGATCGGCCCGTCCACCGTCACCGTCGGTGAACCGGCCACCTCCTGCACGCCGGGTGCCGCCACCGAGCTGACCCTGCTTCCGGACGGCCGTCTGGAGCGGGTGACCACGAGCAACGGGGAGAAGCTGACCTACACGCGGGAGTGACCAAGTCCCGTTCCGTGTGCGTCGGTTGAAGGCACTGTGCGTTAGTTGAATGTCAAGCGAACTTCTGCGGACGGAAACGGAATATCACAGCCTGCGACCGTACAGTGACCGGACATCGTCCGGGTCTGGGAGTTGCGGGGGCACCCAGTGGAGTGGCTGAGCGCAGAGAACATCGTCGCCGTCTCGACCGCCATGGTCGGCATCGTGGCTTCGGCCGTCATGGTGTGGTACGAGCGCCACATACCGCGACGCAAGCGGATCGGTTACCGCGTCCAGATGGACAACCCGATAGGCGATGACTTCCAGTCGGGCCGCCCGAACGTCCGGCTCGGTTCGTTCGACGCGCCCAACATGGCCAACGGGACGCTCGTACTGCTGCGCATCGAGAACGACGGCTCGGAGAGCATCGGCCTCGACGACTACACGAGCCGTGAACTCAACGGCCTCACCGTGGAGTTCACCGACCGGAACATCCACGGCGTGTCGGTCACCCAGCCGCAGGGCACCGACCACCTGATGAGCCACTTCACGCCGCACTCGGGCTTCGGCTACGACGAGGACGGCAACAAGCTGCGCATCCCGCGGGTCCCGCTCAACCGCGGCGAGTACTTCAAGCTGCTCGTGCTGCTGTCGGGCGGTGACGTGGGCGCGGACATCAGGCTCGTCGGCGGCATCCGGGACGGTGTGGTGCGGCCCAACCGCGGTGCGCTGCCGGACGACAAGCCGCCGCTGTTCAGCCGGGCGGCCCGGGTGATCACCATCATGCTCACCGTCTCCGTCGTCCTCCTCGCCGCCATCGTCATCGCCCGCGACGACAATCCGCCCCCACTCGGCTGTGAGAAGGGCAAGCTCACGGTCACCGGCTCCACCGCCTTCGCGCCCGTCGTGGAGGACCTGGCCAAGGAGTACAAGAAGGACTGCGAGGGCTCCGACATCGTCATGGAGGCCCGCGGCAGTTCGGCCGGCGTCGGTGAACTCGCGGGCCTGGCGGGCGAGTCGGCGAAGACCCGGGCGTCCGTGCTCGCGTTCTCGGACGGCCGCAGCGCACGCGCCGGCAGCACACTTCAGGCCGAGCCCATCGCCCTGTCCGTCTTCACACTGGTCGCCAACGACGGCATCGACCTCTCCAAGGGCCTGTCCCTGACGAGCGTCCGGCGCCTCTACTCCGGGGAGATCGGGTACTGGGACGAGCTCGACCCGTCGCTGCCGCACCGGCGTGTCGTCCTGGTCAGCCGGAACGCCGACTCCGGCACCCGGCAGATCTTCCAGGACCGGGTGCTCGACGGCAGATGGGAGGGCGTGCCCACCACCTCGCTGGACTGCAACCTCCAGGTCGACAGGTCCGCCCCCGTGCGCTGCGAACTCAACTCCACGGAGGACGTGCTGAAGACGGTCGCCGCCACCCAGGGCGCGATCGGCTTCAGCGAACTGAACCAGGCGACCGACGAGAAGGGCGTCAAGCTCGTGGCCCTCAACGGCGACATCGCCGACGTCGACGCCATCGAGCACAACGGCAGCCCCTACCCGTACCGAGGCGTGGAGTACGCCTACACCTACGGTTCGCCGCCCGCCGGGTCCCTCGCCGCCAGCTTCCTCAACTACGTCCGCAACCACGGCCAGATCGTGATCCGCAGCCACGGCCATGTGCCCTGCTCGACGACGGCGGGCGAGCAGCTCTGCCGCGACGACTGACACAGCCTCAACTCGACGTACGGCAGGCCCTCTTGCGCTGCACTTGACGCGTCCACAACCATGGGGCGGTTCGTTCGCATCGGCCACGGGAGACGACATGCGCCCCAGCCCCTCCAGAAGAACGGTCCTCACCGCGACGGCGGCGAGCGCGGCCGCACTGGGCACGGCCGGCGGGGCGGAGGCGGCGCCCCAAGGCATGGGCACGTCCCAGCGCCCGTCCCGTGAACTCCGCGCCCTGCTGAAGGAGATATCCGAGGCCCGCATCGAGGCGACGGTCCGCAAACTGGTCTCCTTCGGCACCCGCCACACCCTCTCCGTCCAGGACGACCCGGTACGGGGGATCGGCGCGGCGCGGGACTGGATAGCGGCGGAACTGCGCAAGTACGCGGCGAGCTCGGACGGCCGTATGACCGTGGAGCTCCAGTCGTACATCCAGGAACCGGGGCCCCGTGTCCCGGTCGCGACGCGTATCACCAACGTCGTGGCGACCCTGCGCGGCTCGGTGACGCCGGACCGCGTGTACGTCGTGTCCGGTCACTACGACTCCCGCGTCACCGACGTCATGGACGCCACCTCGGACGCGCCGGGCGCGGACGACGACGCGTCGGGGGTGGCGGTGGCGATGGAGCTGGCGCGGGTGATGGCCCGGCGCAGGCCCGCCGCGACGATCGTGTTCGCCGCGGTGGCGGGGGAGGAGCAGGGGCTGTTCGGGGCGGCGTACATGGCGCAGCAGTACCGGGCGGCCGGGACCGATGTGCAGGGCATGTTCACCAACGACATCGTCGGCAGCCCGAAGGCGGACGACGGCACGGTGGACCCGTACACGATCCGGCTCTTCGCGGAGGGCGTGCCGTCCTCGGAGACGCCGGAACAGGCGGCGACACGGCGCTCGGTGGGCGGCGAGAACGACTCCGCCACCCGCCAGCTGGCGCGCTTCGTCCGTGACGTGGCGGAGAACGACGCGACGCGGATGCACGTCCGTGTGATCTACCGCCGGGACCGCTATCGCCGGGGCGGCGACCACATCCCGTTCCTCGAACGCGCCTATCCCGCCGCCCGCTTCACCGAACCGACCGAGGACTACGCCCACCAGCACCAGGACGTACGCGTCGACGAAACGGGCAAGCAGTACGGCGACCTGCCCGAGTTCTGCGACTTCCCGTTCATCCAACGGGTGGCCCGGGTGAATGCCGCCACCCTCTGGACCCTGGCCCAGGCTCCCGGCACCCCGACGGGCGCAAAGATCATCACGTCCACGCTCACCAACTCGACCGAGCTGGTGTGGACGAGGGGCACGGAACCGGACCTCGCGGGATACGAGATCGTCTGGCGCGAGACGACGTCCTCGGACTGGACGCATGTGATCCCGGTGGGGGACGTGACGGGGTATGAGGTGGACCTGTCGAAGGACAACGTGTTCTTCGGGGTGCGGGCGGTCAACCGGGCGGGGAACCGCAGCCCGGTGGCATTTCCGGACCCGCAGACGTAGCGGTCCTTCTCACCGCGGTTCCGGCGGTCGCTGCCGAGGCATGTTGGGTCGCGCCCCGCTCCCCGGTGACATCGGGAACCGACCCTGCACCACGGCCCCCTCCCCCCGCGGGGTGCCGGCCACCGCCGACTGGATCCCCATCGGCGCGGACCCCGTGCGGAACTCCACCATCCAGTCCGCCGTCTCCGCCCGCACCAGCTCCGTCACATCCTCGGAGAACCGCCGCAGCACCCCGAGGCACCGCTCGGCGGCCTCGCCCGCCGTCCCCTCCGTCGGCCCCAGGACCTCCCGCACACTCTCCGAAGCCCAGTCGAACTGGAGTACCTGAAGCCGCCGCTGCACCGCCTGCGCAGTCGCGACGTCCCTTATCCAGCCGGACGTCACCCCGAAGCACCGGTCGACGGCCACACAGGCCACTGCGAGCAGCAGCGCCAGATATCCCCACGCGGCCGCCCCGCCGATCACCCCCGTCAGATCCAGCAACGGCAGCACACCCCCGGCCACCGCCCCCATCGCGGCGCCCGTCCGCAATCCACGCGCCCCTCGCCGCTTCCACACCCGATCCGCGAGATACCAGGCCGCGGTGTCGAGCGCCCCGCGCTCCACCCACCGGTACAGCTCGTCCAGCCGTTCCGCCGGCTCCGCCCAGTCCCCGGGCGGAAACGCCCGCCCGACGAGATCGCCCGGCCGCAGCCCGGCAGCGCCCTCCCGGTCCTCGCCGCGCCCGCCGCGCCCGTCCTGAGCCGGACCCTCGGGCTGCATCTCCGGCTGACCCACCCGGCACTCCCTACTGATCGCACTGATCACGGTGCGTGACGTCTCGTACGCTTCGTGCGACATACGATGGACGACGCCTGCGTGACGCCTGATGCTGACGCGCTCGACCCTTCCTACCGCCCAATGGGTGGCGAAGGCCCGGTTTTCGCCTCTTTTCCGCCCGGAAGTGGGTCTTGATCAGGTATAGGACTCACGGTCGCCTCACTCGAAAGAGTGCTGGGGCGACGGCTGCGCGGACCACGTAGGCTCGTGCCGAGCGGGAAAAACCCGTACGCGAAAGAGGAGCTGATCGTGATCCCCGGTGGTGGCCAGCCCAACATGCAGCAGCTGCTCCAGCAGGCCCAGAAGATGCAGCAGGACCTGGCGCAAGCGCAGGAGGAACTGGCGCAGACGGAGGTCGACGGCCAGGCCGGCGGCGGCCTGGTGACGGCCACCGTCACCGGCGCCGGTGAGCTGCGCGCCCTCAAGATCGACCCGAAGGCGGTCGACCCCGAGACTGCATCTTTGGAAGAGACGGTCGAGACGCTCGCCGACCTGGTCATCGCGGCCGTGCACGCGGCCAACGAGAATGCGCAGACGCTCCAGCAGCAGAAGCTGGGCCCGCTGGCACAGGGGCTGGGCGGCGGCAGCGGTATCCCCGGCCTGCCGTTCTGACTTCTGTTCTGTGACCGGGCCTGCCTATCTAGGACGGGCGTCGGGCAACTACCGTACGAACTGAAGAGCACCAGAAAGGGCGGCAGTCCGTGTACGAAGGCGTGGTCCAGGACCTCATCGACGAACTGGGGCGGTTGCCCGGCGTCGGTCCCAAGAGCGCGCAGCGGATCGCCTTCCACATCCTCCAGGCCGAACCGACGGACGTACGGCGCCTCGCGCAGGCCCTCATGGAAGTCAAGGCCAAGGTCCGCTTCTGCGCGATCTGCGGGAACGTCGCGCAGGAGGAGAACTGCAACATCTGCCGCGACACCCGCCGCGACCCCGCCGCCATCTGCGTGGTGGAGGAGCCGAAGGACGTCGTCGCGATCGAGCGCACCCGTGAGTTCCGCGGCCGCTACCACGTCCTCGGCGGCGCGATCAGCCCGATCGAGGGTGTCGGTCCGGACGACCTGCGTATACGAGAACTTCTCGCGCGGTTGGCCGACGGGACGGTCACGGAACTGATCCTGGCGACGGACCCGAATCTGGAAGGCGAGGCCACGGCCACGTACCTCGCCCGCATGATCAAGCCCATGGGCCTCAAGGTCACCCGCCTGGCCAGCGGCCTCCCAGTGGGTGGCGACCTGGAATACGCGGACGAGGTGACCCTCGGCCGCGCCTTCGAGGGGAGACGACTCCTAGATGTCTGACGCCACGCTGCACGCGACCACGCAGGATCCGGACGACTTCGCGGTCCAGATCGCGGACCAGGTGGAGAGCTTCCTCGTAGCGGTGAGCGAGGTGGCGAAGGGCGACGAGCCGGAATCGGCGATCCCCTTCCTCCTGCTGGAGGTCTCCCAGCTGCTGCTGGCCGGGGGCCGTCTCGGCGCGCACGAGGACTTCGTGCCCGAGGAGCGCTACGAGCCCGATCTGGGCCCCGAGCCGGACGTGGACGAACTCCGTGAGAACCTCGCCCGGCTGCTCGAACCGGTCGACGTCTACTCCGAGGTCTTCGACCCCTACGAGCCCCGTAAGGCACCGGTCCCGGCCCGTATCTCCGACGACCTCGCCGATGTCATGGCGGACCTCCGCCACGGCATGGCCCACTACCGTGCGGGCCGCACCGTCGAGGCCATGTGGTGGTGGCAGTTCTCCTACTTCTCCAACTGGGGCGCCACGGCCTCCGCGACGCTCCGCGCGCTCCAGTCCGTCCTCGCCCACGTCCGCCTCAACCAGCCCCTCGAAGAACTCGACGGCCTCGACACCGACCTGGCCATGGGTGACGACACCCTCGAGTTCGAGGCCGGGAAGGTGATGGCGGAGGAGATCGGGGGTCCGCTGGGGCTGCCGTCGGCGAAGGTCAAGCCCAAGGCCAAGTCCAAGTAGTCAGGGGCCCGTCGGCGTCGTCAGTCCTCGCAGCCCTCTCCGGGGGAGGGGGGCGTCGAGGGCTCCGGCTGCGGTTCGGAGGGCGCGGGTTCCGTCGGTTCGGCGGGGGGCGTCGGTTCGCCGGGTTCGCTGGGGTCGGTGGGCTCGTACGGGCCTGACGGCTCCGTCGGTTCTGCCGGTTCGCTCGGTTCGGCCTGCCCCGGAGGGGGCGGTGTCTCCCCGACGGGAGTGGGCGAGGGCCCCGGCGCGGGCGACCCCGCCGGCTCCTCCGGTGCTTGCGGGGTGGCAGGGCGCGGATCCGGACCGCTCGGCGTCGACCCGTCGATCACCGTCACCGGGACCACCACTGAGGTGTCGGCCGGGGCGTCGACGACGGTGTGCGCGGGGCCGGTCCGGTCGTTCGACCCGGCCTGCTCGTCGTTCTGCCGGTCGACCGGCACCTCCGCGGCCACGTCCTTCGACGGCTGTTCCACGGGTATCTCGGCCACGGGGTCCTTCGCCATCGGCACGCCCCCCGGCTGACCGGAAGGGGAGTCGAGCACGCCGAGTGCGAGGACGAGCGCGGTGGCGGCCACCACCGTCGTACCGGCCGCGACCGACGCCGGCACCTTCGAGCCGGTCGCGGCCTGGCGTACGCCGTCCAACAGTCCGCTGACGTGCCCGCCCGCCGCGCCCGCGGCGGACGCCGCACCGGCGGACCCCGCAGCGAACGACAGCAGGAACTTGCCCGTGCCGCCCAGCGCGAAGACCAGCAGAGCGGGACCGGTGAACGCGGGCAGCCGGTCGTTGGCGCGCATCAGGACCGCGAGCCGGTGGCGGCAGTCCTCGCAGGCGTCCACATGACCGAGCAGCCGCTCCGACTGGCGCGAGGTCGCGTTGCCGCGCACATACGCGGGCATGCGGCCCCAATGCACCTCGCAGGCGGGGTCGTCGGGGGCGCCGTCCTGGGTCCGCAGGAAGGCCTGGCGCATGCCTTCACGCGCCCGGTGCAGCAGGACCGCCGTCGCGCCCTGCCGGATGCCGATCTGGGTGCCGACGGCGGTCAGCGGCTGGCCCTCCGCCTCCGCCAGCCACAGCGCCTTCACCCAGCGCTCGGGCAGCTGACCCAGCACCCGCACCAACAGGTCGACGGAGGAGACCTGTTCGGCCGGATCGTCGATGTGCGCGTCGGGTCCGGCGTGCTCGTCGGTGTGCGGGTCCCGCGGCGTCTCGCGCGCGGCACTTCCGGCCGCGGCGGCGAGATGGCGCACCGTCGTCATGAGATACGCGGGCACGTTGTCGATCTCGTGCCCGGCCGCCAGCCGCCGCCAGACGCGGAAGTGGGCCTCGGCGACGAGGTCCTCGGCGACCCAGGCGTTCCGGGTGAGCGTCCGTGCGTAGGCGACGAGGCGCGGCTGTTGCTCCTCGTAGATCCGTGCGTACGCGGCGGTGGTGGACGCGAACTCCGGGGCGGGCGCGGCGGCGAGGGGGCCGTCGGTCATGGCGGGGCTCCAGTTGCCTGCGGGTGTGGCAGGGACAGGTTTGTAAGCCTAGATGCCATAACATTCAACAAAAGTTCCCGGCCTCAGGGGGAGTGATGTGGATCACATCAACTGTCCTCTGTTTTCTGCGTAATGAGCGAGCCGCCCGCGCACTCAAGGAGGGCATCGGCCCAAACAGGCGCCCCACCTCATCCGAATCGGAGTCCGACCATGGACATCACCCTGGAACACCCCGTCCACGCCCGTCTGATCACCACCGGCCGTGAGCTCCCGGTCCCCGTGACCCTCCGCTACACCTCGGCCGATCCCCTCGCCGTGCACCTCGACTTCCCGGCCCATATCTCGCTCACCGGTCAGGCGGCGACCTGGACCTTCGCCCGCTCCCTGCTGGAGGAGGGGCTGGACGCGGCCGCCGGGCTCGGCAGCGTGCACATATGGCCGTGCGGCCCGCTCCGCACGGTCGTGGAACTGCACGCGCCGGAGGGCGTGGCCATGGTCTGGTTCGACCCGGCCGTCCTGCGCCGCTTCCTGCTCCGCTCGTACACCGTGGTCGAACCGGCCGAGGAGAACCTCACAGAGGCCTTCGACCAGGGCCTCACCTCACTGCTCGGCGGAGTCTGAGGTGTTGTGGTGGGTCGGCTCAGATGCGTACGGCGGTGCCGCTGACGCCGATGCCGCTGCCCGGCGCCTCCGGCACCGTCACCGAGATCGTGCTCGGCCGCCCCATGTCCACACCCTGATGGATCGTCAAGGCCGCCGGAACGGGCACGAGTCCCAACTCCCTGAGATAGCCGCCGAACGCGGCCGCCGCCGCACCGGTGGCGGGGTCCTCGACGACACCGCCGGGCGGGAAGGGATTGCGGGCGTGGAACACGGTGGGCGACTCCCGCCGGACCAGGTCGACGGTGGTCCAGTCCTTGCGGTGCATGAGCGCGCTGAGCGCGGGCATGTCGTAGTCCAGGTCGGCCAGGCGGCTCCGGGAGCCCGCGGCGATCACCGGATGCCAGGCGCCGGCATACGCCGCCCGCGGCGGCAGCGCCGGATCGAGATCCTCGGCGGACCAGCGCAGGGCGGCGAGCAGTTCGGCCAGATCGGCGTCCGCGATGGGTGCCGTACGCGGCTCGACGCTGGTCAGGGTGGCCACGATGGAACCGTCCTCCGCCCGGGCCGTCGTGACGGGTACCGGGCCCGCCTTGGTGTGCAGCAACAGGGGCCCCGTTCCGTGCAGGTCCGTGTACGCGACCGCCGTCGCGATCGTGGCGTGACCGCAGAACGGCACCTCGGCGAGCGGGCTGAAGTACCTCACGTCCAGGGCGCCTTCGGCGGACGGCAGCACGAACGCCGACTCCGAATAGCCGACTTCCGCCGCGGTCGCCAGCATCGTCGCCTCGTCGACCCCGGTGGCGTCGAGCACCACACCCGCGGGGTTGCCCCCGGCCGGGTCGGCGGTGAAGGCGGTGTAGCGCAAGATCTCCATGCGGCCGACCGTAACGAGGCGGGCTACCGAAGGCCACCCCAATAAGCCCACAGCCCCTTCCCCACCGCCCCGAGCCCGCCCGCCAGGGCCAGCAGCAGTACGAGGGACCGGACCCGCTGCTCCGGTACGCGCCCGGCGAGCCCCCGCCCGGCCAGGGCACCGACGGCCATCGCGACGGCGACGGCGGTCCACCGTGCCGAGTCCATCGTGGGCACCCCGTTCGCGACCACGGAGAAGACGTTGACGACCACGCCGTAGAACAGCGCGTTCGGCACGAAGTCCCGTACGGCCCACCCCGCGTTGACCGCGTACAGGGACATCGCCGGTCCCCCCACTCCCGCGGCCGAGTTCATGAACCCGCCCACGGCACCGGCCGCGACGGCCCCTCCGGTGCCACGCAGCGCGGACACACGGACGCCCCGCATGACGAGCAGAACGGCGACCGTCACCAGCCCGCCCATGACCAACATCAGCTCTGGCTCGGGCAGTTGGCGGGTGAGCCAGCTCCCCGCCGGTACCGTGCACACCGCCGCGACACACAACGGCAGCATCGCCCCCGCCCGCACCAGCCGCCACCCGGCGGCCAGCCCCATGGCACTGATCACCCCGGCCGCACAGTTGACCAGCGCGACCCCCTCACCCGGCCCGAGCAACACCACCAGCGCCGGCGCGGCGACCAGGGCGAATCCCACGCCGGTGAGCCACTGGACGCAGGAGGCGAGCAGCACGACCGCGGCAAGGAGGAGATCAGCTGACACGGGTGGGGATCCTCGCCGTATCGGTTGGCTCGGTCAATGTCATTGAGCGGGGCGTCAGCCGTGGACACGGCGAGTACGCTGCGCCCACGACGGGTGTACGGGGATGAAGGGGGCGCCCGGTGGCGGACGAGGCGTGGGCGGGGCTGGCCGAGGCGATCGGGGCGATCCGCACGGAGCTTCAGCAGGCTGCGCGGGACGGGGCGGGACAGGAGATCCAGTTCCGGACGGGCGCGGTGGAGATCGAGTTCGCCGTGGACGTGAAGAAGGACGGGGAGGCGCGGGCGAAGGTCCTGGTGCTGCCGTTCGGCGCGGAGGCGAAGGCCGCCCGCTCCAAGGGCACGACGAACCGCGTGAAGATCACACTTCAGCCGGTCGACGCCGAGGGCACGGATCTGCGTATCGCGGACGACTCGGGGGAACGCCCCAAGTAACGGGGAGCACGGGGGTGTTGGCCTGTGGATGTGCGACGGGTTGTCGAGGTGTGGAACCCGGTCGGGAAGTGTTCCGGCACCGGATACCTGGTCGCGGACCGGCTGGTCCTGACGGCTCTTCACAATGTGCTGCGCTGCGGGACCTTGGAGGTCCGAGGGCTCGGCCGCGATGCCAAATGGGCTGCGGCGGAGGTGCTGTGGCCGCAGACTCCGCTACCTGATCCGGAGCGGGAGCCGGGGGCCGACGGGGCGTTGGTCAGGATCACGGACCCGGCCTGGCAGCCGCCGTCGGGCGCCGAACCCGTCCGGTGGGGCCGGATCGACGGCACGGTCGTGCGGGACGAGCAACGGCTGACGTGCGTCGCGGTCGGGTTTCCCCGGTCCGAGGTGCGGGACGGTGTCCGGGACACCAAAGAGATCCGCGGCCACATCGAGACGCTGACCGGGCTCAAGTCCGGTGGACTGATCACGGCGTACGTCGACCAGGTCGCCGTACCCAGCAAGCCGCACGAGAAGTCGCGGTGGGCGGGGGCGTCCGGGGCGGCGTTGTTCGCGTGGGGCCGGCTCATCGGGGTCGTGACGACCGACCGGCAACGGGACTACGACGGGGACCAGTTGACGGCGGTGTCGGTGGTCTCGCTGGCGGCGCGGCCCGGGTTCGTCGCGGCGGTGGGGGAGTTGGTCCCGGAGGACGTCACGGCCGCCGACCGCGAGGGGCCGCCGCGCACGGCAACGGCGTACGACGTCGAAGTCCCGCCGGGCGTGAACAACCTGCCCGAGCTGCCGTCACCGATCTTCGTCGGCCGGGCGGAGGTGATGGCCGAGCTGGAGCGGGCTCTGTCTGCGGAGTCACAGACGATCACGCAGACGGTGCACGGACTCGGGGGTGTGGGGAAGACGACGCTGGCCCTGCACTACGCGCATGACTATGCCGGGGCGTACCGGTTGGTGTGGTGGATTCGCTCCGACACCCCCGAGCTGATCGAGGCGGGCTTCGCCGCCCTCACCGTCCGACTGCGGGGCGAGGAGGCGTCCGAGCTCACCACGACGCAGGCCGCCGAGTGGGCGGTGGGGTGGTTGCAGACGCATCCCGGGTGGCTCCTGGTCTTCGACAACGCGGAGGGACCGGAGGATGTGCACGCCTGGACAGGCCAACTGCGGGCATCGGGCCGCCACTTGATCACGAGCCGGTACAAACGGGGCTGGGTGTGCGAACCGATCTCTTTGCGCGTGCTGGACGAGGAAGCAGCGCGGGATCTCTTGTCACGCCTCGTCGAGGATGCTGACGTCGACGAGGCCCAGGCCTTGGCCGACGAGTTGGGTTACCTGCCGCTCGCGCTGGAACAGGCCGGGGCCTTTATCGCCCAGACCGGGATCACGATCGCCGATTACAGCGCCATGCTGCACCGGCACCCCCAGCGCGCCACGGATGCGGCACCAGGCGGTTCCGACCCCGCACGGACGGTCGCGCGGATCTGGCGCATCACACTGGACGTGCTTGAGGAGAAGGATCCCAGGGCGGTGGACATCCTGCGGATCGCAGCGTGGTATGCCCCGAGCGGCATTCCACGAGCCCTGTTCGAGCCACTCGCCGAGGACCCGGTCGACCTCGCCCAGCTCCTGGGGCTGCTGGCCGACTACAACATGATCACGCTCGACCGGGCGGGGATCGGCATCCACCGCCTGGTCCAGAGGGTGGCCCGTACACCGTCGCCGGACGACCCGCATCGTGACCAGGCGGGCATCCTGGCTGCGCGTGACAGGGCCACGAGGCTGATGATCGACGAGCTTCCGCGCGATCCCCGCGCGAACGTCGCGGGCTGGCCGACGTGGAGAGCCTTGCTTCCGCACGTCGAAGCCGTCCTCGACGCGTGCGATCCGGGCGAGGACACGGCTGAGATGGATCTGATCCTCCATCAGGCAGGACAGTTCCTCCAAGAGCAAGGGCAGTTGAGTCAGGCAACCGGCTACTTCGTCCGTTCCCTGGCGGCGGCTGTCCGGCTGTTCGGTGAGGATGACCCGAGCACGATGACTTCGCGGATCAACCTGGCTTACGCGTATGAGGTGTCGGGTGATGTGGTGCGGGCGATCCCGTTGTACGAGCGGACGTTGGAGGATCGTGTGCGGGTGTTGGGTGAGGATCACCCGGACACGCTGGTTTCGCTGAACAACCTGGCTGGCGCGTATGTGACTTGGGGGGACGTGGCGCGGGCGATCCCGTTGTACGAGCAGGCGCTGACCGGCTGTATTCGGGCACTGGGCGAGGACCACCCGACGACAACAACCGTCCGCGCGAATCTGTCCAACGCCCGTGCCCAACAGCCCTGACCTACGCCCCCACCACCCCCCGCAACCGCCCCGCCTCCACAAACGGCGCCGTAACCGTAGGCTCGCTGTACCACCGCAACGGCCACGTGTTCCCGTCCAGCGCCGGAATCCCGACGTAGGTGACCGTACGGCTCCCACTCCCGGCCCCGCAGAACCGCTGCACGCCCAACGGCCACTGCTGCCCCCGCGCGGCCCCCGGCGCCAGCAGGAAGTACATCCACCGGAACCCGACCGCCTCGCACACCACCGGCCCCGCGTCCCCGTCGGCCGCCTCGATGAGGTCGGCGGCGACCTGCTCTCCTCGTACCCCCTGGATACGGACCGCGTCGAAGTGGACGCCGGATACGCAGAGTTGGTGGCCGGCCAGGGGAACCCACTCGGGCCGGTAGTGGGGAATTGCGTTCGTCATGGTCACACCGTGCCGCCGAGCGGGCTACGCTCGGTAGCGACTGAGGTGATACTCGCCGGGGTGTATCGGCCGGAGGTGCCCGCTGTGTCAGTGCAGTACAACTCCCACTCGTCGCCCCTCAACTGGCGTTACAGCGGTAACCAGATGAAACGCTGGCGCACGAAGGCGAACGTGACCCGCGACGAGTTGGCCGCCGCCTCCAACTACTCGCCGGACACCATCAAGTCCATGGAGCAGGGCGTACGCATGCCGACGCCGCGCGTGCTGGACGTGGCCGACGAGTTGTGCCGGGCGGAGGGGCTGCTCAGTGCGGCCAAGGAGTACCTCCTGAAGGAGAAGTTCCCGGCGCGGGCGCAGGACTTCATGGAGCGGGAGAAGGAGGCGATCAGCCGCTGGTCTTACGAAGTCACGCTGATCCCGGGGTTGTTGCAGACGAAGGGGTACGCCCGGACGCTGATCGAGAACCGCCTCCCGCCTCTGGACGAGGAGACGGTAGAGGAGCGGATCGCCGCGCGCATGGAGCGCCAGGCCATCCTCACGGAACGCAGACCGCCGGTGGCCTTGAACTTCGTCCTCTATGAGGCTGTGCTACGCAGTCCCCAGGTGGACACAGAACAACTGCGTCACCTGTTGGACGTTGCGCGGCTGCGGAACGTCTCGTTGCAGGTGCTTCCATTCGAGCGGGCCGTTACCGCCGCGCTCATGGGGCCCATGGTTCTGCTGGAGACCCGCGACCACGAGCGGTTCGCCTTCACGGAGGGCCCGTTCGCCAGTGAGCTGTCCGCCGATCCGGATGTTGTCAGCCGCGTGACCGAGCGGCTTAGCATGATCCGCGCGCAGGCCCTCAGCCCCGCTGAGTCGGCCCGATTCATCGAGCGGATGGTGGAGCAGTCATGAGTGACCAGTTGATGTGGTTCAAGTCCAGCTACAGCGACGATGAGGGCGGCGACTGCGTCGAAGCTGCGTTCTCCACCCGCATCCACATCCGCGACTCCAAGGTCCCCTCGGGCCCCGAGCTCCAGCTCACCGCCCCCGCGTGGGAGGCGTTCATTTCCGCAGTTCAGCCCGGAGCTTGAGCCTCGGGCTCCGAGCTCTTCCATGGGTTCTGGGTTGGGTTAAATCCGACCCAACCAACCAAGTCTGAACGTGAGTTGAGGCGTCATACCTCGAAAGAGTGACGTTCCGTGATCGGCTTGCGTCGGAACGTGAAGCCGCTCTAGGTTCGCGGCAAACGAGCAAATAGATCGGCCCCGGTCGGTGTTGGTAGCACCGGCTCCGGGGCCTGGACCTACGTATCGAGGAACCTCGGTACCTACGCGAACGAGGAGCCTCGACAGTGGCTTGCCACCACCCTAGCCCCGCCCTGCCGTCCCCGTCGCACCCCCTGGCCAAAACGGGCTACGGAAAACGCTGCGTGGGTGACGAAGACCCGCACGCCGACCCGGACTTCGCACATCTGATCCCGCGTGACGCCGATGTCGCCGTCTTCATCGACCATCTCGACGACGGTCACGCGATGGGCCACAAGGTGCTCGCGGCGGAACACCCCCGCTACGGCCAGCAGTCGATGCGCTCGTCGTTGAACCGCCTCACCGAAGCCGGTCACCTGCGTTGGATCAAGGAGCACATCACCCTCGCGGACAACACCATGCGGTGGGTGACGCGCACGTACTGGTCGCGTACGCGCAGGTCACCGGAGTGGTGGGCGAACTTCGCGCGGGAGCGCGACGGCAAGGACGTGACGGACTACCGACCGGGCCTGGCCCGCATCGAGGACCCGACGCCGCAGCCGACTCCCGAAGCCACGCAGGACGAGCCGGCTCCTGGCGAACCCAGCGCCGCATACCGCACCCTCGCCGGGCTCCGCGCCGCCGACCCTCGCATGCCCCTGTCCGAGGCCGACTGCCGATCCCTCGAGTCCCTCGCCGCGGAGTGGCTGTCCCGCGGCGCGACGCCGAACGACATCACCCGAGCCCTGACCGACGGGCTCCCACCCAATGTCACCAACCCGGGCGGACTCGCCCGCAACCGACTGGAGGCCAAGATGCCCCCGCAGAACAGCGACGCCAGCGCCGCGCCGGCCGAGAGCCGTCCCCTCCGCGGCCGCATCACCCGCGTGATCATGGCCTGCGCAACCTGTGACCAGGACGAACGCACCGTGAAGATCGACCGGGGCATCTGCGAGGACTGCCGCAAGGAGGACGCAGAGAACCCGATGTCCGACGAGGACATCGCCAAGGGCTTCGAGGAGATCGCCCACCTGGGCGTCACGTCGGCCTACTTCCTCAAGAAGAAGCTGGAACGCCGTACGGGCGGCCCCGTACCCGACACGTTCCGCTCCGTGCCCATCGAGGATCGCGTGTTCTACCACTATCGCGACAACCGCGACCGCATTGCGAACGGGCTCCCGCCGAGGCGCTGGAACTGGTGACAGCGGCGACGCGGGCGAACGCACGCGCGCCTCCGCGCGCCGGTGGTCCCAGCAGAGATCCCGGATTACATTCGTAATATGGCAGAGAAGGTGAAGTTCAGCGTGAGTCTCGATGCCGAGCTCGGCGAGGCGCTGCGGCAGTACGCCGCCGCCGAGGACGAGCAGATCTCGGCGGTGGTCAGCCGGGCACTGGAGCAGTACCTCGACAAGCGCCGCATCCTGCGTGAAGGGCTGCGGGCGATGGAGGAGCACTTCGATGAGCACGGGTGGCCGACGCCTGAGGAACGCGCAGAAGCCGGCGCGTGGGTCGACGACCTCTTCGGCGAAACGCATGAGGAGCGCCGCAGCGCATGAGCCACATCATCTATGACACCGGCGCGCTGATCGCAGCCGCCAAGAACGAACCGGCGTTCCTGAACCGCCACTACGAGATGATCGGGAGAGGAAAGCTTCCCATCGTCCCGGCGGGCGTTCTCGCGCAGGGCTGGGACGCGCGGCCGAAAGCGGCGGCGCTCCATCGCCTGCTGCACGGCTGCGAGGTGCTGCCATTCACCGAAGCCCTGGCGAAGGCGGCCGCGGTTCTCTGCCAGAAGAACAAGTCCTCCGACGTCATCGATGCCGGCGTCGTCCTCGCGTCCATCGCATACAGCGACGCCCCCATCCTCACCGACGACCTCGGCGACATCCGCGCCCTGACCGAGTGCGCCAACCGCAAACGCATCCGCGTCGAGCGACCATGACGAGCTGGGCGTGGCGACAGCCTTACGCGGAGTTCCGGGACCGGCCCCGCTGCGCGAGATCATCGCCTGGTTGCAGCGGCTGTGGGCGGGGCGGGTGCCGGGTCCGTGGCTCTACGCGCACCGAGGCCTGCGTGCGGAAGCCGATGGCAGAGGACGGGCACGGTGAGTGGAGGACCCGGCGGGCGTGCTCATGGCGGTCGAGGTCACGGCACGTGATCCGCTCCCCGAGCCGGTGAACATCACCCTGGACACCGAGCCGCTCAAGGACTTCGCGGGCTGAGGCGATCGGGAACGTCACCCTGCGTATGTTGGGCGGGTCCTGGCCCTCCCCTGTACGTCGGCTGCACAGGCGCTGGCCGGCGGACGGCGAGTCTGGAGTCACTTCCACCGCGGTGAACGCGGAGGGAAGCAAGTCCCCCGACCCGCACTGGAGTTGCGATGACCCGCAAGACCCGCATACGCGCCGCCGTCGTCACCGCCACCGCCCTCGTCGCCGCAGGCACCTTCGCCGCCGGTGTCGCGGTGGCCGGGCCGGAGGGGGCCGGCAAGCCCGGCAAGGCGCAGATCCTTTCGCTGTTCGACGGCTGGAACGCCGCGCTTCGGACCGGTGATCCGGAGAAGGTCGCCGACCTCTACGCCAAGGACGCCGTCCTGCTTCCCACCGTCTCCAACGAGATCCGTACCGACCGGGCCGGCATCGTCGACTACTTCGAGCACTTCCTGGCGAACAAGCCGGTCGGGAAGAAGGTCACGTCGGTCGTGAAGGTTCTCGACGGCAACTCCGCGATCGACACGGGGGCGTACGACTTCACCCTCACCGACCCGGAGACCGGCGAGAAGAGCATCGTCGAGGCCCGCTACACCTACGAGTACGAGAAGCAGCGCAACGGCGAGTGGAAGATCGTCAACCACCACTCCTCTGCGATGCCCGAAGGCTGATCTCCACGCACAGCCCGCCCCCGGGAGCGTCCCGCAACGCGACGGTTCCGCCGTCGTCCGTCACCAACTGCTTGACGATGGCGAGGCCCAGGCCGGACCCCGCGCGCCCGGTGAGGCCCTGGCCCCGCCAGAAGCGGTCGAAGGCGCGGGACTTCTCCGCGTCCGACATGCCGGGGCCGTCGTCCAGGACGGACAGCACCACCCTGTCGCCCTTCGGTTCCATCCGTACGGTGATCGTGCCGCCGTCCGGTGAGACCTCCAGGGCGTTCGAGAGCACGTTGTCCAGGGCCTGGTCCAGATGGCCGGGGCTGGCCAGCACGGACGGCCGGTCGTCGGCACTCCCCCCGAGCGCGATGGTGACTCCGCGCTCGTCGGCGGCCGGTCTCCACACCGCGAGGCGGTCGTTGACGATGTCCCGCAGCGCCAGCGGCTCCGCCGCCGTGACCTTGGCCTCCGCGCGGGCCAGCACCAGCAGGCCGTTGACCAGGCGGCTCATCCGGACCACCTCCGCGGTCGCCTGCTCCACGTCCTCCCGTACGAACTCGTCGTCCACCCCGTCCGCGATGTTGTCCAGCGAGAGCCTGAGCGCCGTGAGGGGGGTGCGGAGTTGGTGGGAGGCGTCCGCGACGAAGATGCGCTGCGAGGCGATCAGGGTGTCGAGGCGTTCGCCGGCCTGGTTGAGGGTCCGGGCCAGGGTCTGCGTCTCCGTCGGACCCGTCACCGGCGACCGTGCCGTCAGATCGCCGTCGCTGAACTTGGTCGCCATGTCGTTGAGTTGGCGCAGGGGGCGGGTGATACGCCGTGCCGCCGCGGCACCGATCACGGCGGCCACGGCGAGGACGGCGACCGCGAGGCCCGCGCGGAAGCCCCAGATCTGCCACAGCCGGTCGGTCAGGTGGTCGGTCGAGTACACGATGCGTACGGCGCCGATGACCTCGCCCCTGTTGCGGCCGTCGCCGGCCACCGCGCTCTCGCGGGCGGGCACCGTGATCACCAGCTCCGGCCCCCAGATGAAGGAGGAGCCCCAGTCGGTCGTCGGCTCGCCCGTCCGAAGGACCTCGGTCAGGTCCGCGTCCCGCTGCGGGCTCGGCAGGTCCGAGGCGGCGCAGCTCCCGGTCACCTCGACCGCACCGGGTGTCTGACCGGCGTACGCCGCGGCCATCTCGACCAGTGCCGCACACGACGGGACGTTGCCGTTGCCGAGCAGCAGGGCCATCGTGTCGGCCTCACGCCGGACGGAATCCGCGGTGTCGTCCCGCAGCTGGTCCGTCAGCGTGAAGGCCACCGGCACCGTGAACAGAGCGATGGCTACGGCGACGAGCAGGACGTAACTGCGGATGAGCCGGCGGATCATGAGGGGCTGCTACCGCCGTCCCCGACCCCGAGGATCTCCAGGCGGAAGCCGACACCCCTTACCGCCTCTATCGCTATCGCGCCCGCCAGTTTCCGGCGCAGCGCGGCCACATGCACATCCAGCGTCTTCGTCGGCCCGAACCAGTTCGCGTCCCAGACCGCCTCCATGATCTGCTCGCGCGACATCAGCGCGCCGGGCTCCTCGGTGAGGAAGGCCAGCAGGTCGTACTCCTTGGGGGCGAGCGGCACCTCCTCGCCGTCCAGCCGGACGCGGACCGCCCTGCGGTCGATCGTCAGACGGGGGCCGTAGCGGTCGGGGCCGGACTCCGACGCGGTCGTACGGGGCTGGACGCGCCGCATCACCGCCCTGATCCGCGCGATCACCTCCCGTACCCCGAACGGCTTGGACACATAGTCGTCGGCGCCCAGCTCCAGGCCGACCACGCGGTCCGTCTCGTCGCTGCGCGCGCTGATCACGATGATCGGTACGCTGCCGCGCTCGCGCAGCGCCTTGCAGACGTCGAGGCCGTCGGTGTCGGGCAGCCCGAGGTCGAGGAGGACGACGTCGTACGCCCCTTCGTAGGCGAGTGCCGACCCGCCTGTGGCCACCCACTCCACCTCGAAGCCGTAGCGGATCAGGCCGCGGCGCAGCGACTGGGCCACCGGCTCATCGTCTTCCACCAGAAGTACGCGCACAGGCCGAACCCTAGTGCTTGAAAGTTGATGCACAGCGGGCCCTTGTGACCCGTGGCACTTTTCTGAGTGCCTTTGCCGCGCACCGGGCATGTGCAGTCCGAGAACGAGCGGCCGGACATCTCACCATGCGGTATTCCGGAGGGGATATTCGGACGCTCGTTAAACTGAGCCGACACACACGGACTGAGCGAGGAGCGCACGTGGGCCTTGTCGTGCAGAAGTACGGAGGCTCCTCCGTAGCCGATGCCGAGGGCATCAAGCGCGTCGCCAAGCGGATCGTGGAAGCGAAGAAGAACGGCCACCAGGTGGTCGTCGTCGTTTCCGCGATGGGCGACACGACGGACGAGCTGATCGATCTCGCCGGAGAGGTATCCCCGATGCCTGCCGGTCGGGAATTCGACATGCTGCTGACCGCCGGAGAGCGGATCTCCATGGCGTTGCTGGCCATGGCGATCAAAAACCTGGGGCATGAAGCCCAGAGCTTCACCGGCAGCCAGGCAGGCGTCATCACCGACTCGGTCCACAACAAAGCCCGGATCATCGACGTCACGCCGGGTCGTATTCGGACCGCGCTGGACGAGGGCAATATCGCCATCGTCGCCGGGTTCCAGGGCGTCTCCCAGGACAAGAAGGACATCACCACGCTCGGGCGCGGTGGTTCCGACACCACGGCCGTCGCTCTCGCCGCCGCCCTCGACGCCGAGGTCTGCGAGATCTACACCGACGTCGACGGTGTGTTCACCGCCGACCCGCGTGTGGTGAAGAAGGCCCGGAAGATCGACTGGATCTCGTTCGAGGACATGCTCGAACTGGCCAGCTCCGGGTCCAAGGTGCTGCTCCACCGCTGTGTGGAGTACGCCCGCCGCTACAACATCCCGATCCATGTCCGGTCCAGCTTCAGCGGACTCCAGGGCACCTGGGTCAGCAGTGAGCCGATTACGCAAGGGGAAAAGACGGTGGAGCAGGCCATCATCTCCGGTGTCGCGCACGACACCTCCGAGGCCAAGGTCACGGTCGTCGGTGTGCCGGACAAGCCGGGCGAGGCCGCCGCGATCTTCCGCACGATCTCCGACGCCGAGATCAACATCGACATGATCGTGCAGAACGTGTCCGCGGCCTCCACCGGTCTGACGGACATCTCGTTCACGCTCCCCAAGTCCGAGGGCCGCAAGGCCATCGACGCCCTGGAGCGGAACAAGCACGGCATCGGCTACGAATCGCTGCGCTACGACGACCAGATCGGCAAGATCTCGCTCGTCGGCGCCGGCATGAAGACCAACCCGGGCGTGACGGCCGACTTCTTCACGGCCCTGTCCGACGCCGGCGTGAACATCGAGCTGATCTCGACCTCCGAGATCCGTATCTCGGTCGTCACCCGCGCCGACGACGTCAAGGAGGCCGTGACCGCCGTGCACAGCGCCTTCGGACTCGACTCCGACAGCGACGAGGCCGTTGTCTACGGAGGCACCGGACGCTGATGCCAGGGACCGTACTACCGACGCTCGCGGTCGTGGGAGCGACCGGGGCCGTCGGCACGGTCATGCTCCAGATCCTTTCGCAGCACGCGGACATCTGGGGCGAGATCCGTCTGATCGCCTCGCCGCGCTCGGCCGGCCGCAAGCTGACCGTGCGCGGCCAGGAGGTCGAGGTGGTGGCGCTCACCGAGGAGGCCTTCGACGGCGTCGACGTCGCGATGTTCGACGTACCGGACGAGGTCGCCGCCCAGTGGGCGCCCGTCGCCGCCGCCAAGGGCGCGGTGGTCGTGGACAACTCGGGCGCCTTCCGGATGGACTCCGATGTGCCGCTCGTCGTGCCCGAGGTCAACGCGCACGCGGCGCGGGTCAGACCCCGCGGGATCATCGCCAACCCGAACTGCACCACCCTCTCCATGATCGTGGCCCTGGGCGCGCTGCACGCCGAGTTCGGGCTGCGCGAGCTGGTGGTCTCCTCGTACCAGGCCGTCAGCGGGGCCGGGCGGGCCGGCGTCGAGACACTGCGCCGGCAGCTGTCCCTGGTGGCCGGTACGGAACTGGGGACGCACCCCGGTGACGTACGGCGGGCCGTCGGCGACCTCACCGGGCCGTTCCCGGAGCCGGTCGCACTGAACGTCGTACCGTGGGCCGGTTCGCTGCGCGAGGACGGCTGGTCCTCGGAGGAGATGAAGGTGCGGGACGAGACCCGCAAGATCCTCGGGCTGCCGAAGTTGCCCGTCGCCGTGACCTGCGTGCGGGTACCGGTGCTCACCACGCACTCGCTGACCGTCCATGCCCGCTTCGAGGGCGAGGCCACCGTCCAGGGCGCCCGGGAGATCCTGGCCACGGCACCCGGCGTCGTCCTCTTCGACAACCCGGCCGCCGGGGAGTTCCCCACGCCCGCCGATGTGGTCGGCACCGATCCCACGTGGGTGGGGCGGCTGCGCCGGGCGCTGGACGACCCCACGGCGCTCGAACTCTTCGTCTGCGGGGACAACCTGCGCAAGGGGGCCGCCCTCAACACCGCGCAGATCGCCGAGCTGGTGGCGGCGGAGTTCTCGTGAGGCGTTCAGCCCACAGGAAAATGGCCTGGGCATGGCCGGAATTGTTTGTAGGATTCATGTACAACATGTGATTTGGGCAATGGTCCGGACCACTTGTACCGGGCCCCATCGGCGTTCGAAGATTTCCTCCCCGCCTTCCGCAACCGTGCGGAGGGCGGGGAGCGTCTTTGCGGTCGCCCTTCCTGGGGCGTGGAGACGCGATGTGGTCGGCGTGGGGACGCCGTGAGCCGAGCGTGGGGACGCTTGGTTCATATGGGACATAGGGGAAGAGCGGGTCGCATGAGGGCTTGTGAGGCACCTTCAGTTGTGCTGCCTGAGGAGAGAACGTCGCCCGGCGTGAACGTGACGCCCGGCACGTACAACCCTCATGGGGGGTCGTGTGTCCAACTGGCGTGGCAGAGGTACTCGACTTCACAGCGGCGACGCGCGGCACAGTCCTGCGTCCCCGCCGACCCCGCATGTCCGGCGTGGCCGGCGGCATGCCGGTGATCGCGCCCATGCCCGCAGCGCGGCCCACCCGCATACCCAGCCAGCGTGACGGCGCGGAAGACGTCGTGGCGGCCGGTACCACGGTCGACCACCTCACCGAGACCTACCGCGCCCACTACCGTTCGCTGCTGGGTCTCGCGGCGCTCCTCCTCGACGACACCGCCTCCTGCGAGGACGTCGTCCAGGAGGCGTTCATCCGCGTCCACTCGGCGCGCAAGCGGGTCCGCGACCCGGAGAAGACCCTCGCCTATCTGCGTCAGACGGTCGTGAACCTCTCGCGTTCCGCCCTGCGCCGCCGCATCATCGGCCTGAAGCTGCTGTCGAAGCCGATGCCCGACATGGCGAGCGCCGAGGAGGGCGCGTACGACCTGCTGGAGCGCGACTCGCTCATCAACGCGATGAAGGGTCTTCAGCGCCGGCAGCGCGAGGTCCTCGTCCTGCGCTACTTTGCCGACATGACCGAGGCGCAGGTCGCCGAGACGCTCGGCATATCGCTGGGCTCCGTGAAGGCCTACGGCTCGCGCGGCATCGCGGCGCTGCGAGTCGCGATGGAGGCGCCGGCATGAGCGACGACGACGAGGGACGGCGACATCTCCACATCCCTCATGAACCCTACGAAGCCCGTGAGCCGACGGAGTCGGACCCGCACGAGCCGAAGCAATCGCACGCTGGGAACGGAACTGTGAACCACGGCCCCGACGACCAGAGCCTGACGGGGCTCGACTCGGACGAGCTGGCACTGCGCAGGATGCTGCACCGGGCCGTCCAGGAGGTCGAGCCGCGCGACGGCACGCTGGACCATCTGCGGCGGGCGGTACCCGCGCGGCGGGCCCGCAAGCGCCAGGCCCTCGTCGGCATGGCCGCGGCCGCCCTCTTCGTCGGCACCGCGGTCCCGGCTCTCCTGCACGTCTCGAACGTCACCGGCTCCGCCACCAACACCTCGAACGCCGGCCATGCGTCCCAGGCGCAGGGCGGGGTGGGACAGGACAAGGGCCCGGACGGCGGTGAGAACACCTCCGGCGGCAGCTCGGGCCGGGGTGACGGCAAGGACCAGGACGGCGGCGAGAAGGACGACGAGAAGGACAGCGCCAGCGGCACCGGCGGTACCGCGGCGACCACGAGCGGGGCCGACCCGACGGCGACGGCCATGGCGGGCGCGCCCCTGTGCACCGCCGAGCAGCTCGGCACCGCCGCCCCGACGACCAACGCCCCCGACTCCGCCAACGCGGTCTACGGCACTTTCCGCGTCAGCAACATCTCCACCACCGACTGCAAGGTCACCAGTCCCGGCACGGTGAACACGACCCCCGCGGGCGCCGCAGACGCCACCAAGATCTCCGCCCTCCGGCATGTCTCCGGGGACGCCGCGGCCTCGCTGCCCGACCCGTCGCTCGAGGCCCCCGAGCTGCTGCTGACGCCCGGCACGGCGTACGAGGTCAAGTTCGCCTGGGTGCCCTCGGAAACCTGTCCCACCACCGGCGACAGCGACGGCGGCAACACGGGCGAACCGACGCCCGACCCGACGCCCACGGACGGCACCGGCACCACGACCGGCACGACCACCGGCACCGACAGCGGCACATCGACCCAGCTGGTGACGGAGGACGGCACGGCGGACGGCAGCGTGACCGTCTCGAACACGGCAGAGCCCGGGGCGCCCACGGCGTCGGCGATCGTGACGGGCGCGTGCGCGGGGACGGTCTACTGGACGGGCCTGCTGACGGTGTCGTAGTCGGCTGCGGTTCGGCAGCGCCGCAAGGGGCGCGGGGCGGTTTCCATGCAATTCCTGCGGAGCGCTACGCGGAAACGGGGTCGCGTTCCTCTTCCGCCACCAGGCCCAGCTCCGCGTCCCGAAGGAACTCCACCTCGCGTCGCAGCAACCGGAACCACATGAAGACCACGAACCCGGCGAAGACGAACCACTCGCCGGTGTAGCCGAGGTTCTGGAACGCCTTCAGGTCCAGCCCGGTGTCCTGCGCGGCGACCGCCGGCACCGCCTTCATCCCGGCGTCACCGGTGTTGAGCGTGACCCAGGCGTCGTACACGTCGTAGGACACGAGGTTCACCAGCGACGCGGCACTGATCGCCGCGGTCTGCCCGGCCGGCAGTCCGCCCTGCGCACTGACCCCGTTCTGGCCGGGTGTCTCGGACGCCTGGAGCGCACCGGTGACGGTGACCTCACCGGAGGGCGCGGCGGGCACCTTCGCCGAGTCGGCGTCGCCCGGCAGCCATCCCCGTACGACGGGCAGTGCCTTGCCCTCGTCGGTGTGCAGCAGCGTCAGCACATAGAAGCCGCTCTTGTCGTCCAGCTCCCGGCCGGGCACCAGCAGCTGCTTGCCGTACCGCCCGGCCGCGGTGACCTGCTCGCCGGAGGTCTCCTTGTCCACGGGCAGCAACTCGGCCAGCGGACGGGCCGCTTCGTGCTTGTCCGAGGCGGCCTTCTCCTGCGCGCCGCGGTGACTGTCCACGCGCTCCTCGAACCGGCTCAGCTGCCATGACCCCATGTAGATGCAGAAGGGGATGGCGAGGAGTACGAAGACGTTGATTCCCCACCAGCGGGGGGTCAGCAGGAACCGGTACACGCTCTCAACGGTACGGGGCGGGCGGTCGGGGCCGGGATGCGGGGTCGGCACCCCGGTGCAGCCATCGTGGAGTTATCCACAGGCTGGGGACCTGGTCGGCCGATTGTCGCAGGGAGCGGGCAGTATGGGGTCATGACTGAGAGCAACGGGTCCGACTCTCCGGAGCGGAAAGAAGACATGCCGGACTGGGAGAAGCGCTTCCGGGCGCCCCGGGTGTCGCTGCCCGACTGGGCGGAGGACGCACCGGACCGTTCCCTGTTCGTGTCGAACGCGACGGGGACATACGAGTTGTACGCCTGGGACCGTTCGACGGACGAGCAGCGCCAGGTCACCGACCGGCCGAACGGCACGACGGACGGCGTGCTCTCACCGGACGGCGCCTGGATCTGGTGGTTCGACGACAAGGACGGCGACGAGTTCGGCGTATGGCGTCGGCAACCCTTCGGCGGGGGACCGGACGACGCCGCCGTCCCCGGTCTTCAGCCGTCGTATCCGGCGGGCCTCGCCCTCGGCCGGGACGGGCGTACGGCGGTCGTGGGCCGCTCCACCGACGAGGACGGTACGACGATCCATCTCGCGCGCGCGGGCGGGGACCCGGTGGAGATCTACCGGCACCGCGAGTCGGCGGGCGTCGGCGACCTCTCGCACGACGGCTCGCTGATCGCCGTCGAGCACACCGAGCACGGCGACGCGATGCACTCGGCGCTGCGCGTGCTCCGCCCCGACGGCACGGCGCTCGCCGAGCTCGACGACACCAAGGGCGGCACCGTCGAGCTGGGCCTGGAGGCGCTGGGCTTCGCGCCGGTCGACGGGGACACCCGGCTGCTCATCGGGCATCAGCGGCGTGGCCGCTGGGAGCCGCTGGTGTGGGACGTGGCGAGCGGCGTGGAGACCGATCTCGCCCTCGACCTGCCCGGTGATGTGAGCGCCGAGTGGTATCCGGACGGCTCCGCGCTGCTCATCGTGCACAGCTTCGAGGCCCGCAGCGAGCTGTTCCGCTACGACCTGGCGTCCCGCGCGCTGGACCGGGTCCCCACCCCGGCGGGCTCCGTCTCCGGCGCTACCGCCCGACCGGACGGCACCGTGGAATTCCTGTGGTCGTCGGCCGCCGAGCCGTCCACCGTGCGCTCCACGACCGGCGACGTCGTCCTCGACCCGCCCGGCCTGAAGTCCCCGGGATCGGTGCCGGTCGAGGACGTGTGGGTGGAGGGGCCGGGCGGCCGTATCCACGCCCTGGTCCAGAAGCCGGCGGGCGTGACCGGCCCCCTCCCCACCGTCTTCGACATCCACGGCGGCCCGACCTGGCACGACAGCGACTCCTTCGCGGCCGGCCCGGCCGCCTGGGTCGACCACGGGTACGCGGTCGTGCGGGTCAACTACCGCGGTTCCACCGGGTACGGACGCGCGTGGACCGACGCCCTCAAGCACCGGGTCGGCCTGATCGAGCTGGAGGACATCGAGGCGGTGCGCGAGTGGGCGGTCACCTCGGGGCTGGCGGACCCGGACCGGCTGATCCTCACCGGCGGTTCCTGGGGCGGCTACCTCACCCTGCTCGGCCTCGGCACCCAGCCGGACGCCTGGACGATGGGCATCGCGGCGGTCCCGGTCGCCGACTACGTCACCGCGTACCACGACGAGATGGAAGCCCTGAAGGCCATGGACCGCACCCTCCTCGGCGGCACCCCCGAAGAGGTCCCCGAGCGCTTCGAGGCATCCTCGCCGATCACCTACGTCGACCAGGTCGAGGCCCCCGTCTACATCTCGGCAGGCGTCAACGACCCACGTTGCCCGATCCGCCAGATCGACAACTACGTCAAGCGCCTCGAGACCCGCGGCGCAGCCCACGAGGTCTACCGCTACGACGCGGGACACGGCTCACTGGTCGTCGACGAACGCATCAAACAGGTACGCCTGGAACTGGACTTCGCCCACCGCCACCTCAAGGTCTGACCACACCGACCCGCCCCGCGCCCCGCAAGGGGCGCGGGGAACCGCGCGACCAGCCCCCACCGGGCCACAGACAAATGACCGCCACCCGCGAAGCGCTACGTTCCGGCCGGCTCCCGACGCCGCCGTCCCAACAGCTCCGCCAACCCCCTCCGTGTCGCCGCCAGCACCACCCGGTCCTCGGCCTTGAGCACATATCCGTCGTGCAGGTCCCACACCAGCGCCGACTGCTGAACATCCCCGTCGGAGTCCCCGGAAGCCGAACCCGAAGCCGAACCGGTGCCCGAAGTCCCCTGCCGGGCGGCCTCCGTGGCCGTGTCCAGCGCCAGCACCCGCCACGCCCCCGGCCGGAACGCCTCGCCGACCGTCTTGCCCTCCAGCTGCGGATGCCCGCCCACATCAACGGCCGCGAACAGCAGCACGCGTCGCTCGACCGGGATCGCGCCCAGGATCTGCCGCCCCATCATGGCGCCGGCGAAGGAGGGCGCGGCGAGATGGGTCACGCTGCGGCTGCGGGTGCTGGCGTTCGGGTGGGCGGCGCGCAGGGTGCGGTACACGGCGGTCGCGAAGTCGTCGTCGTACAGCCGCAGGACGACCCGCAGGTCGGGCCGTACGGAACGGGCGTACAGCACGGCCTCCAGATTCGTGGTGTCCGCGCTGGTCACCGCGAGGAGCGCGCTGGAGCGGTGGATCTTGGCGGACTCCAGGACGCCCTCCTGGGTGACGTCCCCGAGGATCACCGGCACGCGCAACCGCCGCGCGGTCGCGACGCCGCGCGCCTCCGGGTCGGCCTCGACGCACACGACCGGGATGCGCAGCTCGTGCAGCCGGGTCAGCACACGGGTGCCGATCTTGCCGAGGCCGAGCAGCACGACATGCCCGCCGAGCCCGCGCGGCGGCTTGCGCAGGGCGGAGGCGCTGCGGAAGGTCCCCAGCGCCTCCAGCACGGCGGCCAGCAGCACCGGCAGCAGCAGCAACCCCAGCAGCCCGGACAGGAGTTGGAGGATCTGCCGGCCGAGGGGCTGGTGAAGGGCGGGTTCGTTGATGGCGAAGAGGTCGAGCAGGGTCTCGTAGGTCGCGTACAGCGGATGGTCGCCCGTGACCACCGTCAGCGCGACCGCGAGTGCGAGCACGCACCCCACCAGGCCCGCCAGCGACCACCGCAGCCGCCGCGAGAACAGCGACGCGAAGGCCGGTACGACGCCGACCGCGCGCCCCGCCGGCAGCGAAGGGCCCGAGTACGACACCTGCTCCAGGACGACGGCTCCGCGCCCGGTGGCGGCCCGTACCGCGGCGTCGTCGGGCAGGAGCTGCGGGCCCTGCTCGTCGGTGCCGGCCGAGTCGCTGTTCGTGGGAGACAGCAGGGCCAGCGTGGCCAGCCCGGGATCGGCGATCCGGCCGCGCCACGGCTGCCGCTCGACCGCCCGCAGCAGCAGCCCGTCGGTCTGTACGACCTTGCTGGTCCCGGCGAGTGCGGTGGCGGCCAGCGCGGGTGCGGCCGTGTCGGCGTCGGACAGGACGGTCGTGGAGGCGTCGGCGCCGATGTCCTCGTCGCCGGTCGCCAACGCGGCCGCCTGGTCGAGGAGTTCCTCGATGTGCTGGCCGAGCCGCCGGTTGTACAGCCGCAGGACGAGCCGCAGCCGGGGGTTGAGCCGGCGGGCGGTGAGGGCGGCGCGGATGTTGGTCTCGTCGTCGTCGTACACCAGCGCCAGCGCCTCGGCCCGGTCCACGCCGGCCTCGGCGAGCACGGCCTCGGTGAGCTCAGGGGCCTCGACGACCCGCTCGGTTCCGCCGGGCGCGCCGTTGGCCCGGCTGACCGCGGCCGTGACCCAACGGTCGAGCAGCGCCGCCGAGGCCGCCCGCGCCCGCCCGACCACGGGTGGTCGTACGGTCCGTACGGACGGGGGAACGACGAGGGTGACCTGTTCGCCGTAGACTCCGCGCAGTTCGGCGGCGAGCCGGTGCGCGAGGCCGTCGTCGCCGCACACCACCATCTGCGCCGGCGCGCTGCCCTGCTGACCCTGATTCGGAACGCTGCTCCCCACGAGGGGAAAGACTGCCTCAATGAGACGCGTGGTTCCAGCAACTGGTTGAACGCCCGGCCGTGTTCGGCCGTACTGAAGGGGAGGGGGCCCGCGCCCTCGCACCGGAGCACCGGAGGTACCTCACCCGTGGCCATCACCAAGCCGCCCCCGCCGCGGGCCGCCGCGTCGGCGGAAGAACCGGGAAAGCCGGGGAAACCGGGAACGCCGGAGGAATCGCAGGCCAGGCACCTCAACTCGCCGCTCGTGCTGACCATGGTGCTGGTCCTGGCCGTGCTGGCGCAGGGCCCGATCAGGCGGATGCTGGGCGTGCCGGTGATGCAGAGCTGGATGACGGTGTTCGTAGCCGTGGTCGTCCAGGCGCTGCCGTTCCTCGTCCTCGGGGTGCTGCTGTCGGCGGCGATCGCGGTGTTCGTCCCGCCGTCGTTCTTCGTCCGCGCGTTGCCGAAGCGACCCGCGCTCGCCGTACCGGTGGCGGGAGCGGCGGGCGCGGTGCTGCCCGGGTGCGAGTGCGCGTCCGTGCCGGTGGCGGGCGCGTTGGTGCGCCGCGGGGTGACTCCGGCCGCGGCGCTGGCGTTTCTGCTCTCCGCCCCGGCGATCAACCCGATCGTCCTCACCGCGACGGCCGTGGCCTTCCCCGGCAACCCCGAGATGGTCCTCGCCCGGCTCGTCGCGAGCCTGCTGGTGGCGTGCGCGATGGGCTGGTTGTGGCTGCGGCTCGGCCGCGCCGACTGGCTCCGCCCGCCGGCCCGTTCGTCGTACGAGGGTCAGGGCAGGGGCGCGGCGTTCTGGGGGTCGGTCCGGCACGACGTGATGCACGCAGGGGGCTTTCTGGTCCTGGGCGCGATGGCCGCCGCGACGCTGAAGGCGGTGGTGCCCCAGGCCTGGCTGCGTACGGCGGCCGACAACCCGGTCGTGTCCGTTCTGGCCCTCGCCGTGCTCGCCGTGCTGCTGTCGATCTGCTCGGAGGCGGACGCCTTCGTGGCGGCCTCGCTGACACAGTTCTCGCTCACCGCCCGGCTGACGTTCCTGGTGGTCGGCCCCATGATCGACCTGAAGCTGTTCGCGATGCAGGCGGGCACCTTCGGCCGCTCCTTCGCCCTGCGCTTCGCACCCGCCACCTTCGTGCTGGCGGTGCTGGTGTCGGTGCTGACCGGGGCGGTGCTCCTGTGAACCGGCAGGCCCAGGCGGCCGTACTCTTCCTGCTCGGCGCGAGTCTGCTGCACGCGGGCGTGACCGATCTCTACCTGCGCTATGTCAAGGCGGGGCTGCGGCCGATGGTGTTGCTGGCCGGTGCGGTGCTGATCGCGGCGGCGCTGGCGACGGTCTGGTACGAGCGGCGCCGGCCGGACGGACACGGCCATCCCGAACCGCACATCTCCTGGCTGCTGGCCCTCCCCGTCCTCGCCCTGATCCTGGTCGCTCCGCCCGCCCTCGGCTCCTACAGCGCCGTACGCACGGGGACGGCGCTGCAACAGCCGTACGGATTCACGAAGTTGCCGCAGGGTGACGGTCCTTTGCGCCTTGCCCTGGCCGACTACGCGGGCCGCGCCGTCTACGACAAGGGCCGCTCCCTCGGCGGCCGCCAGCTGAAGATCACCGGCTTTGTCGCGCTGGACCGCGACGGCACGCCCTACCTGGTGCGGATGACCCTCAACTGCTGTGCGGCGGACGCCCAGCCGGTCAAGGTCGGTCTCGTCGGACACATCCCGCCGGTGCTGCAACCGGACACCTGGCTGGAGGTCACCGGCACCTACACCGCCCGCCGGACGCACGACCGGGTCAACGACGGGCCCATCCCGTTCATCCAGGTCAGCGAGGCCCGACCGGTGGCTCAGCCGCGGGATCCGTACGACGAGACATGGAACTCCTGACGGGCCGGCCCAACCGGACCGGCACACCGGGGGAGTACAGCACGCTGACCGGGGCGCCGGTCGGGGCGGGCAGTCCGGCCGCCGCGATCAGGTTCTCGTCGCAGTCGATCAGGTCGGCGCGGTGCAGCGGCCAGCTGGGGTGGTCGTTGGGCAGAAACGCGACCCCGCGGGGGAAGGCGTTGTGCATGCCCCAGCGGGCGGTCAGGAAGTGCTCCAAGTCGCTGGGTTGCGCTATGCGTTCACCGGCCCGCACGACGATCCGGCTGTAGGCGCCGCGCGGCCCCGGCCAGCGGCGGACGCTGTCGTACGAGACGGTGTCGCCGTCGGCGCGCACGCTCATCCGGGACCAGAGGTACGGCAGCCGGAAGCCGGCGCGCCCCATCGCCACCGGCAGCAGCCGCGAGGCGTCCATCGACCGGAACACCACACCGCGCCGCCCGTCCGCGCCGACGGAGTACAGCCGCACGTTCGTCTCCGGGAACGACCCGAAGTACGGCACCCCCGGCAGCCGCAGCCACCCCACCTTGTCCATCCGGAACGCGACCAGCCCGACATACGTCATCCCGTCGTACGTGTCGGGAACGGTGCCCCTCGGCAACAGCCCCGCCACCACGTCCGGTTCGACGGCCCAGTGGATGAAGCAGAGGTCGAGCCAGTGCTGGGTGAGCAGCGGGCCGGGTATCGGGACGGGGGCGTCGGGGGTGACGGGGGTGGGCTTCGGCACGGGGCAAGGATGTCAGGGGGGTGCCGGGTCCTCGTTCATCGGGGTCGATGTATCAGTCGAGGTCGAGCCCGAGTTCGTCGTCGGGACGGCAGAACGGGCATGCCTCCACCTGCGGGTCGACGAGTGCCGCCCGGGCGTCATGGGCGCTGATGGGATGCTTTGTGTCCCCGTGCGGGCAGCCGTCGGTGTGGATGCGGGCCGGCTCCGGACCCATGGCCCGCGGCTGCTGCTCGACGGCGAAGCCCGTCGAGCCATGTCCTCGGCGGGCGGCCGTGAACGCCGGGGGAGCCGCAGGGCGTTGCTGCCTCTTTCGGGGCCGGGGCTCCGGTGGCCGCTGACCCTCGGCGCGGGCGAGCGCCGCCTCCACGGCGCCGCGCTGGAGCCGCAGATAGACGCCGACGGTGTCGTTCCTGGCGATCTGCTCGTCGAGGAAGGTCATGATCGCCCGAAGCCGGGCGGCATCAGGCGGCAGCTCGGACATGGCGTGCCCTCGCCTCGCACCGGAGCCGGGTCATCACCCCCCGCTCCTTCCTCCCCGCCCCAGGCTGCGCAGCTCCGCCCACGCCGCCGGGGTCCGGCCGTGCTCTCTCCAGTAGGGATGGAAGAGCACCGCGGTCGACAGCCGGTACAGCCGACGGCGCAGCTCGGCGCGGGGCCGTTCGGCGAGGCGCCGGTACGTCGCGTGCCACTCCTGCTGCGCCTGGACGAGGTCGTCGGGGATCGGTCGCATGACCAGATTCAATCATGTGTTCGATTTTTCGCGCTTCCCGTGACGCTCGTCGGCCGAAGGGTTTCTGTCAGCGGCGGCGCAGTGCCGGGTCGAGCAGTGCGGGCGGGGTGTCGAACTTCTCGTGCGCGGCGAGGTCGGTGCCCGGCGCGACGATCGCATCGACCGCGTCGAGTACGTCGGCGGAGAGCACGGTGTCCGCGGCGGCGAGCTGCGAGTGCAGGTGGTCCATCGTGCGGGGGCCGATGAGCGCGCTGGTCACGGCGGGATGCGCGGTCACGAATCCGAGCGCGAGCTGGACCATGGTGAGACCGGCCTCGTCGGCGACCCGGGCCAGCCGCTCGACGGCGTCGAGCCTGGCCCGGTTGGACGGGACGGTGAGGTCGAAGCGCTGCGGCATGAACGTCGAACGGCTGGTGGTGACGGACCGGCCCTCACGGACCGCACCCGACAGCCAGCCCGAGGCCAGCGGGCTCCACGCCAGCACACCCATCCCGTACTCCTCGGTCACGGGCAGTACATGGCTCTCGATGCCGCGCTGAAGGATCGAGTAGCTGGGCTGTTCGGTGACGTAGCGGCTCAGATGGCGCTCGCGGGCGGTCCACTGGGCCTGCACGATGCGGTAGGCGGGGAAGGTCGAGGAGCCGAAGTAGCGGATCTTTCCCGCGCGTTGCAGGTCGGTCAGCGCCGACAGCGTCTCCTCGTCGCTGGTCTTCGGGTCCCAGCGGTGGAGCTGGTAGAGGTCGACGTGGTCGACGCCGAGGCGGCGCAAACTGTCCTCCAGCGCGGTGACCAGCCAGCGGCGCGAGCCGCCCTGGTGGTTGCGCTCGTCGCCCATGGGCATCTGCGCCTTCGTGGCCAGCACGATGTCCTCGCGGCGGCCGGCGATGGCCTTGCCGACCATCGTCTCCGACTCGCCCTGGCTGTATGCGTCGGCGGTGTCGATGACGTTGATCCCGCCTTCGAGGGCGGCGTCGACGATCGCGGTGGCCTCGTCCTGGGTGGTGCGCCCGATCGCGCCGAAGTTCATCGCGCCGAGCGCGAGGGAGCTGACCTGTACACCGGTGCGGCCCAAGGTGCGGTACTGCATGAGCTTGTTCCTCCGTCGTGGTGACGATGCGTGGCTTGGGGGGCGGGCCCCAGCTCTGGCATCATGGGTAAACGGAACCTCGTTCCGGTAACGACGATACGGAACGCTGTTCCGTTTAGCAAGGCTGGCAGTGGAGGAGTGGCGCGGTGGACGACGGCGACGAGAATGCGGGGCGCGCGGCCCGGTCCAAGCGGGCGGACGCCCGACGCAACAAGGAGACCCTGCTCGACGCGGCCGCCGCGGTCTTCGTCAGGTCGGGTGTGGAAGCGCCGGTACGCGACATCGCGGCCGAGGCCGGCGTCGGGGTGGGCACGATCTACCGCCACTTCCCCACGCGGGCGGACCTCATCATCGCCGTCTACCGGCACCAGGTCGACGCCTGCGCCGAGGCCGGCCCGGCCCTGCTGGCGAGCGGCGCGACCCCGCATGCCGCACTGGGGCAGTGGATCGACCTCTTCGTCGACTTCCTGGTCACCAAGCACGGGCTCGCCGGGGTGCTCCAGTCCGACAACGCCGGCTTCGACACGCTGCACTCCTACTTCCTCGACCGCCTCGTGCCCGTGTGCGCCCAGCTGCTCGAAGCCGCGGCCGGGGAGATCCGCACCGACGTGGACGCCTACGCACTCATGCGCGGCGTGGGCAACCTCTGCATCGGCGCGGACAGCGACCCCCGCTACGACCCACGCCGACTGGTGGAACTCCTGGTCGCAGGCCTCCGTCGACCGCACTGACGAGCGCTAAGCGCTCCGCTGGATATGGGGTTCGTTTTGCCCGCGGGCCTGTGGGGGCTGGTCGCGCAGTTCCCCGCGCCCCTGATGGGGCGCGACTGCACACCCGACTTCACCGACTGGCGGCGACCGTGACCGCCTACCCGAAGAGCCCCAGCGCCGCATCCACGGACCATGACTGCCACCCCATCGCGAACAGGGTGACCAGCGAGATCAGGGCCATCATGAGGTTCTGCCCCTGCTCTGCCCAGTCGTGGATCATCAGCACCAGATAGACCAGGTTGAGTATGAGGCCGCCGACCAGGGCGATCGGCGTGAGGAAGCCGACGACGAGACCGAGCCCGAGGGCGAGTTCCGCGTAGGCGACGACGTACGCCATCAGACGCGGACGGGGTCCGACGACGCGGTCGAAGCCCAGCCGGACGAAGCCCCACCGGTGTTCCGCCGCGATGCCGGCCGCCCATCGGATGCCGCCGCCGGCGAACCAGTCCCGCTTGTCCTTGTGTCGCCAGCTCTCCAGCCACCACAGGCCGAGACCGACCCGGAGGACTGCGAACCACTCGGCGCCGCTGAGCCAGATGCTCTGCACATGGACCTCCTCCGGTGAGGGCGCCGGTTCCCGTGCCGCCGTTCCCTTGCTGCCGTGAGAAGGCTGCCCTAACCTCTAAATCTGATGGATCGTCAGATTAGGGGTACAGCGTGAGCGATACCAGGGATCTGCCCAAGGTCATCAGCGTGGACGATCATGTGATCGAGCCCGCGCACCTCTTCGAGACGTGGCTCCCGGCCAAGTACCGGGACAAGGGCCCCAAGCCCTTCACCGCCGGTATCGGAGATCTCGCCTACGTCGGCGGGAAGTACCGGTTCACGACGGATCCGGACGGCCAGATCACCGACTGGTGGGAGTACGAGGGCGAGTTCTTCCCGTACAAGCGCATCATCGCGGCCGTCGGCTTCTCCCGGGACGAGATGACGCTCGACGGGATCACCCGGGAGCAGATGCGGCGGGGCTGCTGGGATCCCAAGGCCCGGCTGGAGGACATGGACCTCAATCACGTCGAGGCCTCGCTCTGCTTCCCGACCTTCCCCCGCTTCTGCGGACAGACCTTCGCCGAGGCCAAGGACAAGGAGGTCGGCCTCGCCTGTGTGCGCGCCTACAACGACTGGATGGTCGAGGAGTGGTGCGGCGACAGCGGCGGCCGGCTGATCCCGCTGTGCCTCATCCCCCTGTGGGACATCGAGTTGGCGGTCGCGGAGATCCACCGCAATGCCGCCCGGGGCGTGCGCGCCGTCACCTTCAGCGAGATCCCGACCTATCTCGGGCTCCCCTCCATCCACTCCGGCTACTGGGACCCCTTCTTCGCGGCCTGCGAGGAGACCGGGACCGTGGTGAACATGCACATCGGCTCGTCCTCGCAGATGCCGGCCGCGTCACCCGACGCTCCCCCCGCCGTTCAGGCTTCCCTCAGCTTCAACAACGCCATGGCGTCGATGATGGACTTCCTCTTCAGCGGTGTGCTGGTGAAGTTCCCCCGGCTCAAACTCGCGTACAGCGAAGGGCAGATGGGCTGGATCCCGTACGCCCTGGAACGCGCGGACGACGTGTGGGAGGAGCACCGGGCGTGGGGCGGCGTCAGGGACCTGGTTCCGGAGCCGCCGTCGACGTACTACTACCGGCAGATCTTCTGCTGCTTCTTCCGCGACCGGCACGGCATCGAGGCCATCGAGACCGTCGGCGTGAACAACGCGACCTTCGAGACGGACTACCCGCACGTCGACTCGACCTGGCCCGAGACGAAGAAGGTGGCGGCCGAGCATGTCGCCGGTCTCTCCGACGAGGTGACCTACAAGCTGCTGCGGGGGAATGCCATTCGGATGCTCCAGCTGCCGTTCGACCAGTAGGGCCGGGCTCGATTCACGGGGTCCTCCGAGGGGAACGGGAAGGGGCATGAAGGTCTCCGTCGACCCCGACCGCTGCTACGGCTCCGGCGATTGCGTCTACCGGGTGCCGTCCGTCTTCACCGTGGAGGACGGCTTCGGTGCCGTCATACCGGGCCGCGAGGACAGCGGCGACGATCCACGGGTCCGGGAAGCCGCCGAGGGCTGCCCGTCCCAGGCCGTCGTCATCGCCGACTAGGGCCTGTCCGGGCGCCGTTGTCACCGAATCCGCCGTCCGTCTGCCGGAATCGCTCACGTCATCATGTTTCACAAACGGGTGTGATGGGTGACAAGGTCACTGGGATGTGTGTGGCCTGACGACACGGTGACGGAGACGGGGCATGGCGCGCGACGAGCGGGACAAGGACTGGCTGGACCTGGCCGATGCCATCGACGTGCTGCGAGAGCAGCTGTCCGATGCGCAGTTCCGCGGCCAGGAATCCGAACTGCGCTTCGTGCTGGGCGAGATCACTGTGGAGTTCGAGGTCGAGCTGATGCGGACGCGGAACGGCGGCGGTGCGCTGCGGTTCGGTGTCGTGGAGGCCAACGCCCGCGGGGAGCGCTCGGCACGGTCCACCCAGCGCGTGACCGTGCACCTGAACCCGGAACAGCGCGGAGGCCGGAGTGTCACCGTGGGCGACTCCGAGTAGCCGGGCGCCGGACTGATGGAAGCAAAGCAGGTCGTCCAGGTCCGAAGGTTCGTGAGCGACAGGGACCAGAGCTTCGGCACCGGCTATCTGATCGCGCCGCGGCTCGTCCTGACCGCCGCGCACCTGCTCCCGGCGCCCGGCATGCCGGGGAAGCTCACCGTGTCGTTCCCGGATGCGGACGCGCGGTTCCCTGCCGTGGTGCGGTGGCGACAGTCCGACGAGACTCTGGACGCCGCTCTGCTGGAGATCCCGGCCGAGGTCAAGGACTGGGAGCCGCCCGGGACGTTGGGCGACGCCCGGGGCCGACGCCCGCAGCGCTGGGGCCGATGCGTGACGATCGGGGACGAAGTACAGGTCGCCGCCATCGGATTCCCACGGCAGCAGCGGGAGCAGGACGGCGACGGACCGGGGAAGGTGATCAGGCGCGGCCGGGAGATGCTGGTCGGCCGGGTCCGGCCGCACGGTGGTGGCGAGGCCTTCGAGATCCTCGACAACGCCGGCCTGCTGGCGTACGACACCGCAGGTCCCACCCCCGAGGCCGCCCGCCGGACCACCCACTGGTCCGGGATGTCGGGCGCGGCCGTCTTCCTGTCCGGCGGGAAGCTGCTGCTCGGCATGGTGCGGGAGGACCGCCGGCCGGATGTCGGCACACGGCTGGCGTACACCCGCAGCGAGGATCTGCTGGCCTGTGCCGGATTCCGCTCGGTGGTCCGCGAGGCGACAGCCGCCGACCCGCAGCTCGAACCGGCCGAACTCGCCCGCCTGTTGGAGCCGGCGCCGCCCAAACGGGAGGTGACCTCTCTCACCATGCTGCTGCGGGCCGACGCCGAGGTGGTGTCGTTCCACGGCAGACAGGACACGCTTGCCGACTTGGAGCAGTGGTGCCGGGAGGACCGGGACGGCCTCCCTTCCGCCCGCGTGCTCACCGCGCCGGGCGGACAGGGCAAGACCCGGCTGGCGCGAGAGCTGATGGCGCGGATGCGGGAGCAGGGCTGGGTGGCCGGGCAGGTGCTCCGCAAGCCGGCGGACCTGCGGGCGCTGCGCATGGTCCAGCACCCGCTGCTGCTGGTCGTCGACTACGCCGAGACGCGGCCCGAGCTGGTCAGGGAGCTGTGGGAGGAGACGGAGGAATGCGGGTATCCGGTGCGGCTGCTGCTTCTCGCCCGCTCTCTCGGCTCGTGGAAGAACAGGGCGACGGGTGCCCTGCGTGAGATCAGGTTGCATGCGCTCAGCCCTGACGCCGCCGACCAGGAGCGGGTGTTCCGGATAGCGGTGCGGGACCTCTCCCGTCGACTGGCGGAGGTACCCGCTGGGAGGGGCGTCGACTGGCCCGGGCTGGTGGGCGGACTCCGCGTCCCTCCCCCCGCGGTGGGCCAGGGGCCCGCAACGGCGCTGACCGTGCAGATGGCGGCCCTGGCCGCGCTGCTGCGCCACGTACGGACCCCCCGGCGGGAGGAGGATGCGCTGGAGGCCGAACTCCTGGAGCACGAGAACACGTACTGGCAGGACACCGCCGACGGCAGGGGCATGGGACCTCGGGAGAAGGAACTGCTCGGCCAGGCGGTTACGGCGGCCGTCCTGTGTCCCGCCCAGGACGAACGGGAGGCGCGTGCCACCATCGCCCGGCTGCTGCCCGATGAGCCGCGGCCGCTGGTCACGGATGTCGTCGCCTGGCTGCGCGGCCTGTACCCACCGCCGGAGGGCCGCTACTGGGGCCGGCTCGAGCCGGACCGGCTGGCCGAGTTCCAGGCCTCCGAGCAGATCATCCAGGAACCCGGGCTGCTCGGACGGCTGTTCGCCGGCGCCCCGGACCACCAGCGGGTGCAGACCTTGACCGTGCTGGCCCGGTCCGCCGTGGCCCACGCCAACGAGGACCGCAAGGACGAGGCGCGCGCCATCGTCGACAGGCTGCGCGAGGCACTGCGCACGGTCCCTGCCGAGGCACCGCTGACCGCCGCCATGCTGCGCGCACACACCGACGCCCTGCCGGAACGCACCCATGTGCTGCGCGAGTACGCACTCGACGTCGCCCTCGAACTCAACCGGCTGTGCCACGCCACGGACGACGACCCGCAGGCGCTCCGCGACCGTGCGTGGGCGCTGCACAACCTCGCGGAGCGGCAGCTGGATGTCGGAGCCCGGGCGGACGCCCGGATCGCGGCCGACGGCGCGGCGGCGATCCGCCAACGGCTCGCGGACGACGGTACGGTGACCCACCGCACCGAGTGGGCCGACTCGCTGCTGGTGCTCTCCCGCGCCGCGCACCTGACCGGGCGGCTGACGGACGCGTACGAGGCCGGCGACCGGGCGCTGAGCCTGTTCCGCGCGCTGGCGGCCGAGGACGGCGAGGAGTGGGAGAAACGCGAGCGTGGCCTGGTGCGGGCGCTCATCAACCTGTCACGGGTGGTCTGGCGGCTCGCTCCGGACATGATTCGCTTCGACCAGATCGCCCGGTCCGACGAATACACGGACGAGGCCGTCCAGCGTGCCCGCAAGCTGGCCGCGGACCACCCCGATCTGGACCCGCTCCTGCTCAGCACGGCGCTGACGGAGCGAGGCTCGAACCTGTGGCGCTTCAACCGGCATTCGGAGGCGATGCTGCTCGGTGAGGAGGCCGTCGAAACCTGTCGCCGGCTGGCGGCGGAGAACGCGGACGCCTTCCGCGCCGACCTCGCGCAGGCCCTCAAGAGTCTCGCCAACGACTACAGCGACTCCTCCTTCCGCCCCCGCAGCGAGTCGATGGCGCTGGATCAGGAGGCGATCGCGCTCGTCACGCCGCTGGCCGAGGAGCTTCCGGAGGTCCATCTCGCCGGCCTGGCGCAGATGTTGCACAACCTCTCCTGGGACCAGTTCTACGACGGGAAGCACGAGGAGGCGCTGAAGTCCATCGGGCAGGCCATCGAGCATCGCAGAGCCCTGGTGCGCAACAGTCCGTTCGGTGTCACCGAGCCCCAGCTGGCCCATTCGGTGACCCTTCTCGCCACCTTCCACGCGGGGACCGGCAAACACGGGGTGGCGGTGGAGGAGTTCAAGGAGGCCCTTCGGATCTACGACGGCGCCGAACTGTCCCTCAGCGCGAGCGACTTGAACATCCGGGCAGGAACCGCACTCAAACTCGGCAACTCCTACGCCGAACTGGGCCGCTCGGCGGAGGCTCTCGCCGCCCTGAACGACGGTATCGCCATCAGGAACCGGCTCAGTACGTACGCCCCCCGGCTTTACACGGACAGCCATGCCTTCGGTCTCCACGACGCCTCCGACACGTACCGAAGGCACAACCGGCAGGTCGCGTCCCGCATCCTGTTGAGGCAGGCGCTTCCGCAGTACCGCCGGCTGTCGCGTGACAGCGAGGAAGGGCGCGAAGGGCTGGCGTCCTGCCTGCACGACCTGGGCACCGGCTACACGACGTCCCCGGCGACGACCTGGCGGGGGATTCCGGTACTGCGGGAGGCGTACGAACTGCGCGTGCAGCTGGCGGCCGGCGATGCGAGACACGAGGCGTACCTGGCCGACACCTGCATCGAGCTGTGCCTTGCCCTGCTGGGAATCAGCCGCTTCCTGGACGCTCTGCGCGTCGCCGAGCACGAGGTGCAGCTGCGGCGCCGGTTGCTCGTCGCGGACCCTGAAGGTCAGGAGCGCCCCTTCTGCCACGCTCTCCTGCGCCTTGCCGACGCGCAGGCGATGGCCGGCCGGGCGGGCGCGGCCTGGCGTACCGCACTCGAGGGCGAGGAAGCCTGCGGGCCACTGATCGCTCGCCCCGGCGAACCGCCGGAGACGACCGCGTGGCTGCTGTACCGGCTGGGCGGGACGCTGAGCCTGGCCGGCCGGCACGATGTGCGCCTGGCCGCCCGTGGTGTGCAACCGGCGCGACGGGCCGTCCGGCGCTACCGGGCCCTGGTGAACCAGGACCCGAACTGGCAGCCCCAGCTGAGACGGGCCGTCACCGGGCTCGCGAAAGCCCTCGACCGCATCGGCCGGCACGCCGAGGCGACCGACGTAGTGCAGCGAAGAGGAGCATGACGCCATGACATCACCACTCGACGACGAGGAGCGGGGCGAGTCCGCCGAGGACATCCGGCGGGACGAGGAGAAGATCGAGCGCTCCGGGGAGCTGTTCTACCCGAACGTCGGCGAGTTCGTCTCCGACCGGTTCCGCTATCTCGTCTCGCTGCCCACTCCCGAATCAGGGCGATTGTGGTGCCCGGAGTGGTATCGCCACGCCGAGGCGCTCTCCCGGCTCGACTCCTTGTGGCGTGCCTGGGAGGCATTGCGCTGGGACGGCCCGTTGGGCATGTCGAACTGGTGGATCCACCACACCGAACCGCACATGCGCGCCCTGACGGATCCCTTCACCGGGCCGTTCGCCCGCTGCGTCGGCGGCAGCCACGTCAGCATCGACCCGCTGCCGATCATGGAGCCGCCGGAGGGGCTTTTCACCGAACAGAGGTCGGCGGTGATCCGGGACCCGTTCGCCCTCGACTGAGCGTCCTAGTCGGTGAGTTCCTCGGCGTCGACGCGCGAGAAGACCAGCTCGGTCTCGCCGACGACCGGCCCCCGCCACCGCACCGGCGGGGAGGGGCTGCGCAGGGCGTGGGGGTAGCTGTCCGGCTTGTAGCTGTTGGGCAGTCGGTAGGTGTGAAAGCCGTGCCCGCGCATGATGTCCAGCAACTCCTCGACGGAATCCCCCAGTTGGGCCATCCGCTCGGGAGTGACCTCCACGGCGATCTCCGCGTCGTCCCGGAGCCGGCCGAGGACGGGAGCCAGGCCTCGTACGACGCCGCCCTCCGCCCCTTCGACGTCGATCTTGATCACCCGGGCCCGGGTGAGGTCGTCGGGGTCGAGGAGCTCGGGGAGCGGCCGGGCCTCCGCCTCGAAGGTCGACTCCGCCGGGCCGTCGTACGGGACGATCGAGTTCGCGCCCATGTTGTGGGAGCTGGCCAGGACGAACGTGAGCGTCCTGCGGCTGTCGGAGACCGCGGCGTTCACGGTACGGACGTTGGTGCAGCCGTTGAGCGTGAGCTGCTGCCGCATCCTGTCGTGGAAGGCGGGGGACGCCTCCACGGCCACGACCCGGCCCGTGTCGCCGACGAGCCGGGAGCCGAGGACCGCGAAGTAGCCCACGTTGGCGCCGACGTCGACGAAGGTGTCGCCCGGTCGCAGCCGGCCCCGGAGCCACGCCGTCATGTGCGGCTCCCACACGCCGAACAGATAGACGTAGCGCTGGATGAGGTCCTGTGTGTCGACCGCGAACCGGGCGCCGAACCGGGTCTCCGCGACCCGGCGCCGCGGATGATCACGCAGACGGGAGTTGAGGTACCGCGCGGCCAGCGGCGCCTTGCCGAGCGGGACCGGGGCGTCGCGCACATACCGGCGACCCAGGGTGACCAGGGCCTCGGTGAAGCCGGTACTCATCACGCGCCTCCGGTGCGGCTCTCAAGCTCGATCAACGGGTGATCAGCTGCTGAGCATTGTTGTACATGATGTCGTCCCGGACGGAATCCGGGTCATCGCGTCCAGGCCGCAGCGTGCCTTCGACGAGCAGGTCCTCCGGTGAGAAAATTGTCGGACCAGTGGTGTCGAAAGGGCTCCTGATGGACCTGGACCTGGACGCCGTCGCCGACGAGCTGTACGGACTGCGGCCGGAGGACTTCACCGCCGCCCGCGATGTCCGCGCGGCGGCGGCCCGGACGGCAGGAGACCGCGCCCTCGCGGAGAGCATCGGAAAGCTGCGCCGCCCCAGCCTGTCGGCATGGGCCGGCAACCTCCTCGTACGCGAGCAGCCCGACCGGATCGAGCCCCTGCTCAGACTCGGGGAGGGCCTGCGGCAGGCGCACCAGGACCTGGACGGGGCGCAGTTGAGGGAGCTCAGCCGGCAGCAGCGGGCCCTGATCAGCGCCCTGTCGCGGCAGGCCGGGCAGCTGGCCGCGCAGGCCGGTCACCCCATCGGCGAGGATGCGCGGCGCGAGATCGAAAGCACCCTGCACACCGTCCTCGCCGATCCGGAGGCCGCCCGCGAATGGGCCAGGGGCCGGCTGGTCAAGCCCCTCACCGCCACGGTCGGTTTCCCCGTGGCCTCCCCTTCGGCCAGGCCACGCCCCGCCCCGGCCCCGAAGCGCGTCCCCGCCGACGAGCAGCGCCGCGAGCGGCAGGCCCGGGCTCGGAGGGACGCCAAGGAAGCCGAGGACGAACTGCGCGCCCGGAAGAAGGAGGCCGCGGCCGCGACCCGTGCCGCCGACCAGGCCCGGAAACTGGCGGAGAAGCTCCAGCGGCACATCGACGACCTGACCGCCGAACTCAAACGTGTCCGAGGCGAGCACGAGCAGGCACGCACGGCCGAGCACAGGGCCCGCGAGGACGCCCGCCGCGCCGATCGCCACGTCCGCGAGGCCGAACGCCGGGCGGAGACCGCCGCGGCGAAGGTTGAACGGTCGGCCTGATCCGGGCCTGAACGGTCGAGCCGTCCGGCGTCCCAGTGGGCGCCCCGAGTCTCAGAAGGCGTCCGGCGTCCCACTGGGCGCCGTATACCCCCACCGCACGTCGGCCAACGCCCGTGCCCGCGCCTCCACCACGGCCATGCGGGCCTCGCGTTCGGTGGGATCGATGTGCGAGGCCTGGCCGGTGGCCTGGCCCTCCCACTTGCGGTACAGGAGGCCGACCTCGGCCGAAAACCACCCCCGGCTCACGGAGTTGAGGGCGAGCAGCAGGCCGGTGTCCTCGGATGCGGGCAGGGCCATCCAGCCGCCCAGGGCGAGCAGCAGGTCACGTCGGACGAAGAGCGTCGCCGGATGGACCTGGGCGCGGAAGGCGTTGGCCTTCCAGCGGTCGAGTACGGATCCGCGCTCGATGGGGCCGGGGGCGGGGTCGCCGGGGAAGCCGGCCGTCGAGCCGTCCGGCAGCAGGTCCAGGGCCCGCGACGTCGCCCAGCCGATCGCCGGGTCGGCCTCCAGGGCCGCCAGGTCGCGGGCCAGAGCGCCGGGACCGAGCTGGTCGTCGGCGTCGAGGATCTTGACGTAGTCGCCGTCGGCGTGCGCGAGGGCCATCGTGCGCGCGACTCCGGGGCCGCCCGGCCGCCCCTGGCGGAAGGTCACGCGGTCGTCGTCGGGCACGTGCGGGGCGACGGCGTCGGTGCGGCCGTCCTCCTGGATCACCCAGTGCCACTCCCAGCCGGCCGGCAACTCCTGTTCGCACAGCGACTTGTGGGCGTCCGCCAGGAACACGGCCGAGGGCGCGTGCACAGCGGTGACGACGACGATGCGCCCGCTCACGGCAGCGCTCACCTCCTGTCCCCAAGACTCTCGACGAAAGCGGCTCCACGAAAAGACCCGACCGCTGGCGACGGGGGATGCACCAGCGATCGGGCTATGGCCAAGGCTAACAAGGCTACGAGTGCTGTGGGAGGCGACTGCTCAGCCACACCGAGGCGTTGTGATCGGGATCACTGGCCGCAGGGTGGTTCGTACGACAGCCGGGGCAGGTACTCGTCCCACTTCTCCCTGGTCAGAACACCCCTGGTGACCGAGCAGATACGGTCGATCGCCTTGTCGACGTCCAGGTTCCACAGCCGGACCGTGTCGGAGCCGCTCGACACCCCGATCATGTGGCTGTTGGGGCTGAAGGACAGGAAGTTGCCCGTCTTGGCGTTGGGGCTCATCGACTGGCCGATGGGCGAGGCATCGGAAGGGTCGGCGACGTTCCACAGCCGGACGGTGTTGTCGTTGCCGCCGGTGGCGAGGGTGTGCCCGTCGTGGCTGAAGGTGAGCGACACCAGCGCCTCGGTGTGGCCGGCGAGGGGGGAGCCCAGCAGGGTCGCCCCGCCGGGGTCGGTGACGTTCCACAGGCGGACGGTGTTGTCGTCGCTGCCGCTGGCCAGCGTATGGCCGTCCGGGCTGTAGGCGAGGGCGTTGATGGGGCCGAGATGCCCGGTGAGCGGCTTGCCGCGCGGGGTCGTACGGCTCGGGTCGGTGACGTTCCAGAGCCGGATGGTGATGTCGGCGCTGCCGCTGGCGAGGGTGCGTCCGTCAGGGCTGAACGCGAGGGCGTTGACGTACCCCTTGTGGCCGGTGAGCGGCTTGCCGAGCCGGACCGGACGGGCCGGGTCGGAGGCGTCCCACAGCTGGATCGTGCGGTCGTCGTAGGCGCTGGCGAGGGTACGGCCGTCCGGGCTGAAGGCCAGCGAGTCGGGGCCCGCGTACCGCGTGGGCAGCAGGACGGGACGGCCGTAGGCGACGGGGTGGGCGGGGTCGGAGACGTTCCACAGCTGAAGCGTGTTGCGGATGCCCGTCAGGACGGCGAGGGTGCGGCCGTCGGGCGAGAACACCATCAGCCTGAGGTCCTTCTCCCCGGTCGGGAACGGCTCGCCCAGCGCCACGGGCCGGTCGGGATTCGCCACGTTGAACATCCGGATCTTGCTGTCGCCGCTCCCGGTGGCGAGTATCCGCCCGTCCTGGCGGAACGCCCCGATGCGGCCGATCATGTCCGACCTGGGGATCGACCACAGCCGGACCTTGCTGTCGCCGGTGCCGGTGGCGAGGGTGCGTCCGTCGGGGCTGAAACCGAGGGCGTACATCTCCCCGCTGCTGCCCGCCAGCGGCATGCCGACCTGCGACGGGTACGCCGGATTGCGGACGTTCCACAGACTCGCCGTGCTGTCCGCGCTGCCGGCCGCGAGCATGCTCCCGTCCGGGCTGAAGGCCACCGACCAGATGGGACCGGTGTGCCCGGTCAGCGGCGCCCCGACCGCGGTCGCACGGTCGCGGTCGCCGACGTCCCACAGCCGGACGGTGTTGTCCGAGCTGCCGCTGGCGAGGGTCTTGCCGTCCGGGCTGAAGGCCACGGAGTGCACGGTGTTGGTGTGGCCGGTGAGCGGCTTGCCGATCCGGTCCGGACGGCGCGGATCACGCATGTCCCACAGCGTGACCGTGTTGTCGTCGCCGCCTGCCGCGAGCGTCCGCCCGTCGGGGCTGAACGCCACCGAGCGAACGGGCGCTGAGCGGCGGTCCAGGGTGCCGAGCGTCGCGGGCCGCCGCGGATCGCTCACGTCCCACAGGCCTACGGTGCCGTCCTCGTCGGCGGTGGTCAGCGTGCGCCCGTCCGGGCTGAAGGCGGTCAGATAGATCGTGCCGTTGTGCCCGGTCAGCGGCGCGCCCAGCGACCGCGGACGACTCGCGTCGCGTACATCCCACAGCCGGACCGTGCCGTCGTCCCCGGCGCTGGCCAGCGTCTTCCCGTCAGGGCTGAAGACCGCGCTGCTCACCCAACTGGTGTGTCCGGTCAGGGGTTTGCCCAGGGCCTTGGGGCGGGTCGGGTCCGATACGTCCCACAGGCGTACGGTCCGGTCGTAGCTGGCGGTGGCCAGCAGCCGTCCGTCCGGGCTGAACGTGGTGAGGTAGACGGCTCCGGTGTGGCCGAGCACGGGCGTGGCCAGCGGTGCGTTGACGATCGAGATCAGCCGGTTGCCCGCGTCCTCGTCGCCCGACCGCAGCCGATGCGCCACCAGGGCGAGTTGGGCGGACAGCGACGGATCCGTGGACTGGACGCGATCGGCCTCGGCGAGCACCTGCGCGAACACCGCGTCGTCCCGCTGCTGCGTCGCGATCACCGCCCCGCCTACGGCCACCAGCGCCAGCACCATCAGCGCCGCCACCGCACCGCGGCTGACCCAGACCACGCGCCTGCGCAAGCGCACTGAGGCGGCCAGGAAGTCCACCGCGCTACGGGTCATGAAGGTGTCACCGTCGGACTTGGCCCAGGCGTGGGCCTGTTCCAGCCGCGAGCCCCGGTACAGCAGCGACGTGTCGCGGTTCGAGCCCTCCCAGGACCGACTGTCCTCCTCCAGCCGCTGGCGCAGCAGATGGTCGCTGCGGCCCTCGTCGATCCAGTCGCGCAGCCGCGGCCAGGCGTGCAGCAGGGCCTCATGGGTGATCTCCACGCTCTCCGCGTCGAGCGTCACCAACCGGGCCTGCACCAGGGCTTCGAGCGACTCCTCCGTCTTGCCGGGGTCCGTCGACTCGTCCGCGAGCTGTCGTCGCGTCCCCCGCCGGCGGGTGGCCTGGGTGTCCTCGCCCAGCCGGACCAGGCGGAGCAGCAGCAGCCGCGCGGCCGTACGCGCCGCCGGATCGAGGCTGGACCAGGCCCGCTCGGCGGTCGCCGCCACCGCGCCCTGGATACCGCCCGCCGCCCGGAAGCCGGCCAGTGTCAGCCGTCCCCCCTTGCGCCGCTGCCAGGTGGCCAGCAGGGCGTGGGAGAGCAGCGGCAGCACCCCGGCGTCGTGCGCCCCGCGGGGTCCGTCGGCGCTCACCTCCCGGACGATCAACTCCGCCAGCCCGGGTTCGAGTTCCAGACCCACGGCCTTGGCCGGTCCGGTCACCGCTTCACGCAGCTCCGTGGTGGTCAGCGGCCCGAGCACCATGTGCCGGTGTTGCAGCGCGTCGGCGAGTTCGGGATACGCGAGGCACTGCTCGTAGAAGTCGGCGCGTATGCCGAGGACGACGAGGACGGGGGCGGGGCCGTCGGGCCCGGGTGCACAGGCGGCGTGCAGGAACCGGATGAACGTATGCCTGTCGGCCTCGTCGGAGCAGAGGGTGAAGGTCTCCTCGAACTGGTCCACGATGAGGACGGGGCGGATGGGGGAGCAGGTCTCCGCCCAGCGCGTGACGGCGTCCCGCACCGCCTGTGGCGTGGCCGTCTCTGTCTTTCTCGCGGAGACGAGGGGCACGAGCTCGGGGATCCGTTCGGCCAGCTCGGTGAGCGGATTGCCGCCCGGCACCAGCTGCACGACCTCCCGCGCATCCTGCTCCAGGGCGGGCACCAGGCCGGCGTTCAGCAGGGAGGACTTTCCCGCACCGGAGGCGCCCACGAGCATGACCAGCCCGCCGCTCTCCTCCGCCGAGCCCAGCTGGGCCATGAGGGCGTCGGTGCTCCGCTCCCGGCCGAAGAACCACCGGGCGTCCTGCTGCCGGTACGACGCGAGCCCCCGGTACGGACACACCCCACCGGGGACGGCCTGGCCTTCGCCCGAGGGCCGCTCCTCCTCTTCCCCGGTCACGGCGGCACGCTCGCCGATGGGATCGGCCACCGCCTGCTCCCAGATGCGCTGCCACTGACCCAGGTCGTACAGGCCCGTCGACACCGGCGTGGGTCGCGCGCGCCGCGCCTGCGGGATCAGGATGGACAGCACGGCGGCCAGCGCGGTGAAGTGGGCGGGCACGTTCTTCGCGCGTCGCCAGTCGCTGATCCGCTGAGCGGACACCCGCACCTGCCGCCCGCGTTCGTCGACCCGCTGAAGCTGTACGACCGCCTCGGCCACCCGCTTGAGCGGAGGGTTGCCGGCCTCCTTGTACAGCAGCGCAAGACGCTCCGCGAAGGCTGTGCGCGCCCCTGAGTCGGAACTCAAGGTCTCCACCCCTTACTTCCCTCGCTGCTGAACATCCGGACCGGAAAACTCACTTTATACAGCTGACCTGCGAGGAAGGACCGGACCGGATACCGCAACCTCCTCGTGGAGGGCTCCAGATGGCAGGATCACGACGCAGTAGCGAACCGACTGCACGCCGTTATGACAGGCCACCAGCCCAGTGCTCGGAGAGGCAGCCAATGACGCCGTACGTTCTCGGCCAGCTTCCGCCGAAGTTCCGTTTCGGTGGTGTCGGACCCGTGCCCAAGGCCTGAGAGATCCGTGGAGCCGTCCCATCCGGACCGCTCATCGCCGACCACGGATCCCGCCCCGCCTCGGTCCGCGCCGCGACTGGCGCGGACCGAGGCCTCGCGCGTCGTTCGGTACCGGTCCCCACGTGGGGAGGGACCGGTTCCGGACGACGCGGCGACGCATACCGGCTCACCTGCCCGGCATTCGTCACGCCATGCGCTCAGTCGATGACGGCGGTGGCCTCGATCTCGACCAGGTGCTCGGGGATGTCCAGGGCCACGATGCCCAGCAACGAGGCCGGCGGCACCGGCGTGACGCCCAGCTTCGCGGACGCCCGCGCGATCCCCTCGAGAACCAGGGGCATCTTGTCGGGGGTCCAGTCGACGACGTACATGGTCAGCTTCGCCAGGTCGTCGAAGGACGCACCGGCCGCGGCCAGGGCGGTGCCGACGTTGACGTAGCACTGCTCGATCTGGGCGGCGAGGTCGCCCTCGCCGACCGTGACACCGTCGACGTCCCAGGCGACCTGCCCGGCGATGAAGACCAGCTTCGAGCCGCTTGCGATCGACACCTGCCGGTAGACGTCGATCTTCGGCAATCCGTCGGGGTTCACCAGGGTGATGGCCATCTTTCCTGCCTCCGTTGCTGTGCGAGTGCTGCGCCGAGTGCTCTGGCGAGTCACTCTCTTGTGGTTACTCAGGAACCGTAGGAGAGTGGCTGCTGACATGGAAGAACGCACTTTTCGGTGACAGGGGAACCTGATGGTGACCAAGCAGTTCAGCGGCTCGGCCGAGGATGCGGACCTGAGGCGGGCGGACTCTCTGGCGCGGGAGATCTTCTCGGACGTCGCCAACAAGTGGGCGCTCCTGATCATCGAGTCCCTCGGAGAACGCACCCTGCGTTTCAGCGAGCTGCGGAACGAGATCGAGGGCGTCAGCCACAAGATGCTCACCCAGAACCTGCGCATGCTGGAGCGCAACGGCCTGATCCGGCGGACGGTGCACCCCGTCGTGCCGCCCCGGGTCGAGTACACCCTCACCGAGGCCGGCCAGGCCCTGCGGGTGACGATCGACGCACTGTGCGACTGGACCCACCACTACCTGGGCCACATCGAAGCCTCCCGCCGGCGCTTCGACACCTGACGGGCGGGTTCGCCGGCGTGGGCGGCTACCGCTCGACCGTCCGGCGGCGGCTTCGGTGCCGGGCGTGGCGGTGAACCACAGCAGGCGCTGGCGTCCGTCCTCGCTGAACAGGGTGTTGCAGTCCACCGCGAGGACGCCGAGGGCCGGATGGACGATGCGCTTGTGGTCCGATCTGCGCAGGGCGACGTCATGGGTGTCCCACAGCGCGGCGAACTCCTCGCTGCGTCGCCGCAACCCGCCCACGAGACACGCCACTTCGGCATCGTCGCCGCGCCGCGAGGCGACCGCCCGCAGGTCGGCGACGAACACCCGGGAATGGTGCGGGTGTTCGTCGGGCGGATAGATCGCACGGGAGCCGGGATCGGTGAACCAGCGGTGGATGAAGCCCGCCTCAGGCCCTCGTCCCGTCGGCTGCCGGCCGATGAGCGCGACGGCCGCCGCGTTCTGTACGAGGGTCTCGTGCAGGTCGGTGATGATCTGCGCGGGTGTCGTCGCGAGCCGGTCGAGGAGACCGAGCAGCCCCGGCTGGACGTGCGCGGTCGGGCCGGCCGCGGCCGGAGGTACGGGCCGCTCGGCGAGGCGGAACAGATGGTCGCGTTCGTCGCCGTTCAGCCGCAGTGTCCGGGCGAGCGCGGCCAGCACCTGCGCCGAGGGCCGGGTGCCGCGCCCGCGTTCCAACTCCGTGTAGTAGTCCGCCGACAGACCGGCCAACTGCGCCACCTCTTCCCGCCGCAGCCCGGGAACCCTGCTCCGCGGCCCGGCGGGCAGGCCGGGCGGCGGACACGCGACACCGCGGTCAGCCCACCGTTGTCCCCTGACAGAAGGCGAACTCCCCATGCCGCACGCAACGTCCAAGGTCCCCGCGGGCACCCTCACCGAGAAGCAGAAGGAGCAGATCATCACCCGCACCACCGACCTCTACGCCGAGCTCTACGGCGAACGCGCCCGCGCCACCACCCTGGTCCTGGTCGAGGAGGTGCCCGACGGCGGCTGGGGCATCGGCGGCCATGTCCTGACCTCGGCGGAGATCGGCCGGACACCCGCCACCTGACCGAGCCGTCGGGGCCGGGGGGAGCGTCCTCACCGTTCGTGATCGGTTCCGGTGGCGACATCGGTTCCGGTGGCGACGATGATCTGCTCGGCACTGCTGAGACTGCCCGCACGCACCGCTTCGGCCATCGCGGCGCGGGCCGCCTCGGGCGTGGCGTTGGGCGGGACCACGAGGAGGGAGAAGAGGTCTCCCTCGCCCCGGGTGACAAGGACGGTGTCGTCTCCCACCGCGTGCGAGTCGATGTGCACGACACGGTCGTCGATGGTCATGCGCGTCGGCAGGGCGTCCCAGGCATCGGCATCCAGACCGACCCGGGTGACCGGCCCGAGATGCTCGGTCAGCGCGGCGATCAGACCGGGAAGCTCAGCGGCGATGTCCCGGGACCGCGGCCACCACGCGCCGTCGAGGATCCCCTTGCGATCGTGGGTCGTCTCCAGCCGCAACAGAGCCGTTCCGGGCCGTACGCCAGCGTGCACGGTGTCCGGCAGGAGGCCGGGCCTCAGATGCGGGGAGCCGGTGTCGGGCATCGCGTTCACCTGACCCTGCGGATTGCGTAACTCGGCTCGGCCTGCCGGGGAGGACCAGGACCAACGAGGCCGACTCGTTTCCACGCTACTCCTCCTGGTCCGCACGTCCGAGGTGAGCGGACGCCGGGCAGACCCTTGGGCAGACCCTTCGGCGGGACGACCTCTCAGGACCTCCTCAGGCGGTTTCGCCCGCGGCGTCGGCCATGAGCGGTTCGGCGGCCTCCTCGGTCGTATCAGGCGGCACGACCAGCAGATCCCAGCGTCCCCGGCCGGGGGAGAGCAGGACAACGGTGTTCAAGGCATGCGCCGGGTGCGTCTTGCGCAGCCGTACGACCTGGTTGAAGACCAGCATCCGGCCCGGTGTCGGGGACCAGGTGGCGCCGTTCACGACGACACTGACGACGGTGCCCCAGGACCGCGGCAGTCCGGCGAGCAGCTGCGGCAGTTCCGCCAGGAGGTCGTTGGAGCGCGGCCACCACGCGCCGTCGAGGCGCCGCGGCATGGCGCTGTGGGGCGCGAGCCGCAGGCGGAGGAGGGGAAGGGAGGGAAGCGGGGGCTGCAATGCGGTGGTCATGACGTCTCCTGACGGCTGATCCGTGGTCTGTGGTCGTCTCTGGTCACTCCTCGAACGCCCCGGCGGGGTGCACGATGTGCGCGGGCCCGCCTCGGACCGCGTCGCAACGCGCCGCGTACGCTCCGAACTCCGCACTCTCATGTGCGGGTTGGCCGGTGGCAGGTGTGGCGCCGTCAGGTGGGGTTCTGGTTCTCCTCGCCGCTCGCGCGCGGAAACGCGGGGTCACGGCGGCAGGACGGCAGACAAGTGGCAGGCGCTGTCATGATGCGGAACCTGTCCCGGGCGGCGAACCCCCGGAGTCGTGGTACGCCAAGGACGAGACCGGTTCGGTCACCGGCATGCGTCATGCCCTCGGTCTTTTCAGCCTACCTGTGGGCGCGACGAAGCGGGCGTTGTGGAACGTAACCATGGCGCGGACCGGCACTGGACCGGCACCGGACCGGTACCGGGGCGTTCCGGCGGGCAGTGTGGGCCCTCGCGCTGGGCCCACGGCCTCACCGAACCGGCCCGCGGACCCAGGCCTCCATGCCCCCCGTCCCGTCGGAAACGGCCGCGGCTTCTGCTCCGCCCAGTTCCTTCCAGCCCCACGCCCTGAGCATTTCCCGCGGTCCCGTCCCGAGACGCCGGTCGACGGAAGCCACGACCAGATCCGTGCTCGGCCGGGACAACAGCCGTTCGACCAGCAGCGTCGCGATGCCGCGACGGCGGTGCGCGGGCAGCACCATCACCTCGGCCAGCGCGAAGACCCGGCTCGACGCGGTGAACTCCACTGTGCGCGGCCGCTGTTCTCCCGCGAAGCCGGACCACTCCGTGCCGGTGCGGTCCAGGCGGTATCCATAGGCGCACCCGACGAGCCCGGCCGAGTCGGCGACGACCATGTCGAAGCCGGCGCGCTGGACATCGGCGGCAAATCCGCGCAGGAAGACCCGGCGGTCCTGCTGATCGCCGTCCCCGCCGCTGCCGTACGCCATGACATACGCGTCCGCGACCGTCTCGCGCTGCTGCTCGGCCTGCCACCTGCTCAGCCGCCGCAGGTGCACCTCTGCCATGGCCATACGGGCCTCCTCCCGGACCGGCGAGTCCGCGTCATCGGGCATTCTCGGGCGCCCGGCCGCCCAGTGGCCCGCCGGTCAGCCCGGCTCGTCGGCGTGAATGCGTCGTTCCTCGGAACGGCTGGAGTTCAGCCACGACGACTCGGTCGACGCCTCCGTCGAGGACGACTCCGCCGCCGGCGTCCGCCCGGCCTGTCCGGTGTCGACCGTGAGGTGCAGGAGGGTGCCGTGCCCGTCCCGTCCCGCGGGGTAGCTGCGGGGCTCGTCGCAGCGGAAGCCCTGACGCAGCAGCCGCGCCACCTGCTGGGCGGTGTCGGGGTCCGCGGCGATGATGCGGACCTCGGCGAGGCCTCCGGCCGGCGTGCTCTCGTCCGGAGGACTCGCCGGCGCGGAGGAGTCGTTCGTGCCACGTGGGTGGCGGGGCCACAGGCGCATGACGGCACCTCTCCGCATTCGTACTCGGGTCTCAGCGTTCGTATCCGGGGCGGTCGGCCCGGGAGTCCGAAGCGGGGACGGTGGCGCCGAGTCGTCGTCGGGGCCGGTGGGGGTCGGGAAGCCGGGCGGGGCGGCCGTCGGCAAGGCGTTCATGCCGGCCGCCTCATGGACTGGGAGGAGCGGGCGGGGCGGGCTGCTGTGGGACGGCGGCTGACATGGCTGACATCGCTGACATCGCGGAGGCGCTGCCCTCGTACTTCCGTGCCTCGTCCTCCTCCCGTGTCTCGTCCGCGGCGATGAGCGCGCTCGCGGTGAGAAGGGGGCCGGCGGGGTCGGACGCGGCGGCCATCAGCCGGGCCGCCGTCTCCGCCCCGGTCTCGGGCGGGATGACCAGGAGATCCCAGCGGCCGGTGCGATAGGAGAGCAGCAGCAGCTTGTGCGGGTCGAGTTCCGGGGTGAACCAGCCGACCTTGACGATGTGGCCGGCCACGGGAGCCTGGCGGGGGATGACCGGCCAGTGCATCGGATTGACGGCGATGCGGGTGATACGGCCCCACAAGGGGTCCAACACCTCGGTCAGCGCGGGCAGTTCGACGAGCAGATCCCGGGAGCGGGGCCACCAGGCCCCGTCCAGGAGTCCGCGGGAGCTGCCGTCGGTCTTCAGGGCGAGACGCACGGTCGGGCCCGCGACGGACTCGTGACGCGGAAGGGTTGGGTGCGAGGGCAAAGGCAAGGGCAAGGTCGCCGACATGGCGCGGACCCGTCTCCGGGCCGCCTCAGCAGCGGCCCGGGTTTCATCGCTCGCCGAGAACGACCCGGCGTGGAGGCCGGTATGCGAAATACCCTCGGTGTTCTCCACACTACTCCGCGCTCCGCCGCAGCGCGGACCTGCGGCGGCTCCGATGACGGGTGCGGCGACGGCTCCAGTGACGGGACCAGCGACGGACCTAGAGGTGGAGCAGTCGCTGGGTGATCTCCCGGTACTGCCTCAGCGCGAGCCGGATTTCGTCGGGCTGTGTCTCGGGGTCCCGGTCCTGCCAGCCGGCCCGCAGCAGACGCCGCCGTTCCGCGAGGGCGCTCGCCAACTGCGCGGTGGCTTCGTCGTAGGCACTCTCGGCCTCTTCCAACGCTTCGAGCGGGGAGTCGGGGAAGGTGTTGATGGCGTGCCGGAGGCGCTGGACGACCTTGTCCTGCTGGTCCGCCGGGACGAGCGGCTCCGGGCCCTGGCTGCGGCGCCCGGCGGAACCCGAGGTCTGGCCCGCAGGCTGCTGGGCGCGTGTCTGGTCGTACATCATCGGGGACCGCTTCCGTTGCGCCTGAAGGCTTCCTCGGTCCTCCCGAAGGCCCGTTTCAGATTTCCGGAGAGCCGGTCGTTCCTGCTTTTCATCCTCTGCGCCTGGTGCCTGACGGACTGCGACACGATCATGGCCGACCTCACTGTTGTCCGGTGGATGGGTTTCCCGCGGGGTCCGGGCGAGACGGAAGAGCGGAGTGCCTGGCCGTGGCTTCCGAAGCGACACGGCCCCGCACCGTGCTGGTCACATCCCCGCCGCCAGCGAACCGGACAGCCCGGTGCCCACGCCATCCGACAAGGAAGCGCAGTAGCCCGGCTCCTCTGTCATCAGAGCAGTCGCGGTCAACTGCGGACCGGTGCTCGCGCTCGTGCTCGCGGCGGTCATCAACCGGCCGGCCGACGGGGCACCGGTCTCCGGCGGAATCACCAGCAGATCCCGGCGCCCCGCCGTGCAGGACAGCAGCAGGATCATGTGCGGATCCAGTGCCGACGTGAACCAACCCACCTTCACCACATGCCCGTTGACGAAGATCCGAGGCGGAATCACCGGCCAGTAGCGGGGATTCACACCGATACGGGTGACTCGTCCCCACAGCGGATCCAGTACGTCGGCCAGCGCAGGGAGTTCCTGACTCAGGTCACGTGAACGGGGCCACCAGGCCCCCTCCAGCCCGCCCTCCGCGGAGGGGAGACCGGCGGGTCTGAGTGCGAGGCGCGCGGCCGCCGCGCCGAAGGGCACGGCGCGCGGCGGGGGACGATCGGTGGTCGCGGACATCGTGCGAACCCGTCTCCGGACCCCTGCGCGGGGGCAGTTGCCCGGTGTAGTTGCTCACCAGGAACGACACCGGCAGTCGGAGCCGGTGCGCGAAGTGCTCCCGATAAGTTCACGCTACTCCCTGAACCCCCCGAACGGACCGCTCCCGGAGATCACCCCACCTCCGGCCCCCGCTCTCCGACGGGCGGGGGATGTCCACGGGGAGCTGAAGGCGGGTCCCTCCGGCCGCTCGTCGGGCCGTGCGGTCGATGCGCTTTCCCGGCCGGTCGGCGGGCGGGCGGATCAGCGCAGTCCGGCGAAGAGATCGTTCTCGGGTACGGCCGCTCCGGTGGCGTCCTGGACACGTACGAAGGTCTCCATGCCCATCAACTCGCCGAACCTCTCCTTGCCCATCTTGAGGAAGAAGATGTTCTCGCCCTGACTGGCGTGCGCGGCCAACGCGTCGAACTTCTGGCCGCTGAACGCGGTGGTGTCCACCCACGTGGTGATCTCATCGTCGGGGAGGCCGATCTCGGCCATCGCGGCAGCCTCGGCGGGATCCGGCTCCGGCATGTCCGGATGAAACTCGCGCATGATCTCCCCGAACCGCTGCATCCCCGAGCGAGGCATCGTGGTCCAGTACACCTTCGGTGTCAGCGCGGTCATCTCCAGGGCGGCCATCGTGATGCGGTGGGCCTGGATGTGGTCGGGGTGGCCGTAGAAGCCGTTCTCGTCGTAGGTGACGACCACATCGGGTCGGTAGTGCCGCATGAGTTCCGCGAGTCGGGCCGCGCCGTCCTGCACGGGGGTCTGCCAGAAGGATCCGGGGGCGTCGTTGCTCGGCCAGCCCATCATCCCGGAGTCCGCATAGTCCAGCATCTCCAGATCGCTGATCTTCAGGACGCTACAGCTCTCCTCGAGTTCCTGACGGCGCAGCAAGGCGACCGCCGCCGGATCGTGCCCGGGATCGCCCGGCTTGACACCCCCCGGTCCATCACCGCAGGCGCCGTCGGTACACGTCACGAGAACCGTGCGGATGCCTTCCGCCGCGTACCGCGCGAGGACCCCTCCGGTTCCGGTGGCCTCGTCATCGGGGTGGGCGTGCACTGCCATGAGCGTCAAGGGCCGGTCAGTCATGAAACAGTCCTCCTGAAGAAATACGTCTAGGTCCAAGCAGCGCGGCAGGCGTACTGCGATCCCGCAATCCTGGGTCCCGGATCCTGGCGGGCGGACGACGTGTGCTCCCCGTGTCCCCCGCCCGCCCGACGCCGGTCCCTCACTCGATGCAACCGTCCCGCCCGGACCGACTGTTCCCGACACGGCCGCCCCGCGTCCTCGACTTCCCCGGCGCCGACGCGGGCGGCGGCCGCTTGGCCATGGACGGCATCTTCAAGCGGGATTCGCAACGTCAGAGGGCCCTCACCGACTCGGTGAGGGCCCTCTGAACTGCTATTCAGCTGTCGGGGTGGCGGGATTTGAACCCACGACCTCTTCGTCCCGAACGAAGCGCGCTGCCAAGCTGCGCTACACCCCGATCGTCGCTGCTCGTCGCGGCGACGTCGTTTACTTTAGCCCACCGGTGGCTGGAGGCGAAATCCGGTTTTCGCGCGGTGGAGGAGGTGGCGGCGGATCGGGTTCGGGCGGATGTGGTCGAGGGCCACCAGGAGGATGGCGAGGGCGTACATGGCGAGGCCGAGGAGGAGGGCGTTGCCGAGGACGCTCTTGTAGCCGTGCTGGTCGACGTCCAGGAAGGGGTAGAGATAGCGGGCCGGCGTGCCGGGCAGGATCAGTTCGCCCCGGATGAGGGAGAACGCCAGGTAGGCCAGCGGGTAGAGGAGCCACGTCGCGGCCTGGCGCAGATGCAGTCGGCCGGGAGCCGTCAGCAGCAGCCAGTCCACGACCGCCGCGATCGGCGTCACCGTGTGCAGCACCTGGTTGGTGATCGCCTGTACGCCCGTCGGCGCCACCGTCTCGCCGGTCATCGAGAACGGGCTCGCGGCGTTCGCCAGCAGCAGGTGGTACACGAGGCCCGTGACCGCGATGTAGAGGAGCGTCGCGCCGGTCAGGGCCGACGGCAGCGGGCGGCGCGCGGTCCAGGCGCGGCGGGCCGAGAGCGCGAGGACCAGGGCCAGCAGGATGTTGCTCTGGATCGTGAAGTAGCTCAGGACCCGGACCGGGCTGCCCAGGGCCAGGTCGATTGCCACGGCTCCGGCCGCTGTCAGGGCGACCAGCAGACGGAACGCGGCGGTCAGGGGGTGGCGTACGGGAGCCATCACCGCCGTGGCGGGGACGTGCGAGGGCAGCAGCGAGGGCACTCCGGGAACCGCGGGCAGATCCGGGATGTCCCTGGGTATCGGGGCGGTCATGCCCTCACGCTAAGCAGGTTGGACAAAACGGGCGATACGGGTGGGCTGTGTGAGTGACCCGTCATGCTGCTCGTGTGGTCACCCGGCAACCGCCCGGCAGACGCACTTTCCGCACTACCCGTGCTGTGCCCTACTCCCGCCCCACCAACGTCAACAACGTCGCCTCCGGCGGGCAAGCGAACCTCACCGGCGTGTACCGACTCGTCCCGCACCCAGCCGACACGTGCAGATACGCCGTACGGCCCTCCGCGCGATGCGTCGACAACCCCTTCACCCGGTCCGTGTCCAGATCGCAGTTGGTGACCAGGGCGCCGTAGAAGGGGATGCACAGCTGGCCGCCGTGGGTGTGGCCGGCCAGGATCAGCGGATAGCCGTCCGCGGTGAACGCGTCCAGCGTGCGCAGATACGGCGCGTGCACCACGCCCATCGAGAAGTCGGCGCCGCTCGACGGGCCGCCAGCCACCCGCTCGTAGCGGTCCCGCTTGATGTGCGGGTCGTCCAGTCCCGTCAGCTCGACCTCGGCGCCCTCGATCTTCAGGGTGCCGCGGGTGTTCGTCAGGTTCAGCCAGCCCGCCGCGTCGAAGCCGTCCCGCAGGTCCTCCCACGGGTTGTGGATCACGCCGACCGCGGGCGCGTTGCCGTTCAGGCCGTGCTTGCCCTGGACCTTCTCGATCAAGTACCGGCCCGGATTGCGGAGTGTCGGGCCGTAGTAGTCGTTGGAGCCGAAGATGTACGCGCCCGGGAACTCCATCAGCGGGCCGAGCGCGTCCAGTACCTCGGGGACGCCCTCGGGGTCGGACAGGTTGTCACCCGTGTTGATCACGAAGTCGGGGCGCAGGCCGGCCAGCGAGCGCAGCCACCGCTGCTTCTTGCGCTGGCCGCCGACCATGTGGATGTCGGAGACCTGGAGCACACGCAGCGGCCGCATCCCGGCGGGCAGGGCCGGGACGGTCACCCGTCGGAGACGGAACGAGCGGGCCTCGAAACCCGCTGCATAGACCAGACCGGCGGCGCCGGCCGCCGCGATTCCCAGGGGAACTCCGTATCGTGCGCGCATACGACCATCGTGTCAGACCGTGGCCGTCGCCCGCGCCGGCCCTTAAATCAGCGGGCGTTCGGGCTCCCGCACCTGCGACAATCAAACGCATGACCAACCTCAAGTCGACGCTTCAGGACGACCTCAACACCGCGATCAAGGCGCGCGACGAGCTCCGCTCCTCGACGCTCCGGCTGACGCTCTCCGCGATCACCAAGGAGGAGGTCGCGGGCAAGGAGAAGCGCGAGCTCTCCGACGACGAGGTGCAGAAGGTGATCACCCGCGAGGCGAAGAAGCGGCGCGAGGCCGCCGACGCCTTCGCGCAGGGCGGTCGCCCCGAGCAGGCCGAGCGGGAGAAGGCGGAGGGCGAGGTGCTCGCCGCGTACCTGCCCAAGCAGCTCAGCGACGAGCAGCTCGACCAGATCGTCGCCCAGGCCGTCGAGGAGGCCAGGGCGGCAGGCGCCGAGGGGCCGCGGGCCATGGGCGCCGTGATGAAGATCGTGAACCCCAAGGTCGCCGGACAGGCCGAGGGCGGCCGGGTCGCCGCCGCGGTCAAGAAGCTGCTCGCGGGCTGACCGCAGTCGCAGTCCCGTGTAGGACCACAGCCCCTCCTACGACGATGGGGGCGCCCCTTCGAAAAGGGGCGCCCCCATCGTCGTAACCACCGCGTACCGCGGCCGGACCGTCAGGGGAAGTTCCCCCCGTTACCGTTCCCGTTGTTCCCGCCGTCCTGCCCCTCGAAGAGGTTCTCCGGGATGGAGAAGGAAGGCGTCGGTTCGGTGGCGCCGCCGTCCGTGCCGCCGTTGATCAGGCCGGCGATGAGGCCGCCGTCCTCGTCGCCGTTGTCACCGTCGTCGTTGCCGTTTCCGTTGCCGTTCCCATCGCCGTCGCCGCGGCCCTTGTCGGGCTCGGGGATGTCGACGATGTTGAAGGGCGGGGACTCCTTGCCCTCGAGGGCGCCGGTCATGGCGTCCTTCCAGATCGGGCCCGGGACCTGGCCGCCGTAGACGAGCTCGTGGTAGACGCCGCCGATGGTGATGTTCTTCATCTCGACCTTCTGGGTGGCGCTGCCGACCCAGACGGCGCCCGAGAGGTTCGGCGTGTAGCCGACGAACCAGGCGTTCTTGCGTTCGTCCGTCGTACCCGTCTTACCGGCGTTGTCGCGGTCGGTGAGACCGGCCTGCTGACCGGTGCCGGAGTCGACCACGCCTTGCAGCAGGGTGTTGATGGTGTCCGCGGTCTTCTCGCTCATCGCCCGCGAGCACGTCGACTTCGGGACCTCGAGGGACTTCTGCACACCGGCGATCTTCTGCGTGATCGACTCGATGGCGACCGGCGTGCAGTACATGCCGCGGGAGGCGAAGGCGGCGTACGCGCTCGCCATCGTCAGCGGGGAGAGACCCACGGAGCCGAGGGCGATGGCGGGCTGCTCCGGCAGCTTGGTGCCGTTGCCCTGCACGACATGCAGCGCGTCGGTCATCTTCACGACCGGGCACAGACCGATGTCGGAGATCATCTGGACGAAGTAGGTGTTCACCGACTTCTCCATGGCCTTCCGCAGCTGGTACGGGCCGACCTCGGACTCGTCCTCGTTCTCGACCGTGAAGCCGTCGTCGTTGACCCATGGCTTGCTGCTGCACGTCTGGACCGGGCTCGGGTACTCCATCTCGTACGGCGACGAGTACTCCTGGTTCGGCGGTCGCCCCTCCTCCAGCGCGGCCGCCGCCACGAACGGCTTGAAGGTCGAACCGGTCGGGAAGCCGTAGTTGGAGCCGCCGTAGGCAGAGTTGACCGAGTAGTTGTACTCGGTCTCGTTCTTGCCGTAGCCGTACGGCTTCGACTGGCCCATCGCGAGGATCTTGCCGGTGCCGGGCTCGACCAGGGTGGAGGCCGCGGCGACCTGGTCGTCCTGGTTGACGTGGTCCTTGAGGGACTGCTGGACCGACGCCTGCGCCTGCGCGTCGAGCGTCGTACGGATCGTCAGGCCGCCCCGGTTCCAGACCTTCGCCCGGGCCTCCTTGGTCTTGCCGAAGACCGGGTCGCTGAGGAAGACCTTCTCGACGTACTTGCAGAAGAAACTGGCGCCCTTGACCGCGGTGATGCACCCGTTCTTCGGCTGACTCACCTTCAGCCCCAGCGGCTGCTCCTTGGCCTTGTCGGCCTCCTCCTGGGAGACGTCGCCCACGTCGGCCATGCGCTGGAGCACGGTGTTGCGGCGCTTGGTGGCCTCGGCCTCGTCGTTGACCGGGTCGTACCGGCTGGGGGACTGGACGATGCCGGCGAGGAGGGCCGACTGCTGGAGGCTGAGGTCCTTGGCGGACGTGGAGAAGTAGCGCTGGGCGGCCGCCTCGACGCCGTACGCCTGCTGGCCGAAGAACGTGATGTTCAGGTAGTTCTCGAGGATCTTCTTCTTGCCGAGCTCCTCCTCGACCTGGATCGCGTACTTCAGCTCCTTGATCTTGCGGCCGAGGGTCTGCTGGGTGGCCTGGGCGACCTTCGTCGGGTCGTCGCCGGCCTCCTCCACGAACACGTTCTTCACGTACTGCTGGGTGAGGGTGGAGGCGCCCTCGGCGACGCCACCGCTCTGGGCGTTGCGGTTGAGCGCGCGCAGGACGCCCTTCAGGTCGACCGCGCCGTGCTGGTAGAAGCGGGCGTCCTCGATCGCGACGATCGCCTTCTGCATGTACGGCGAGACGCTCTTGAGGTCGACCACCGTGCGGTCACGGGAGTAGACCGTGGCGATCTGGGAGCCGTTGGCATCGAGGATCGTGGTGCGCTGACTCAGCGGTGGCTGCTTGAGATTGGCCGGGATCTCGTCGAATCCCTCGACCGACCCCTTCGCCGCGAGGCCCAGCGCGCCGAACGCGGGCAGGGCGATGCCGGCCAGCACGGCTCCCGCGAGCACACTGACACCGAGGAACTTGGCGGCCTCCTGCGTGGGCGACAGCCCACCACCCGCGCGCTTCTTTGGCATGGGAGCAGCCTAATCCGTACCTGAGTCCGATCCGAGGGACCGGTGCGTCCTGAGAGGTTCGGGTGCGGGATCGTGACATGAGGGCACACGTCAGCCCACTGCATCACGGCACGGCAACGCCGACCGTCTACCTTCTCATTCGCCGGACACGCGTCTAGGCCTTGGCCTAAGCTGCTCTCAACTGTCACGGCAGTCAGGTCACGTATCAATACGTCCGGCGACCCCGAAACGTTCCGGAAGTAGCCCAACTTTTTATGGGGTACGTGTCCGAATCCGCCTTGTGTGTCACCTGGCGTCCGTTGTGACCCTGGAGAACTGCCCCGGTTTGCCGGGATGATCACGCATGTCGACACCTCACTCCCCCGGGTGATCTGCCGCTTACGCATAGTCCGTTCGGGCCATTCAAGATTGGGCCCGCTGGGGGTGTTGCGCTGTGCCCACCTTCCGTAACGTCCTCAACTGGCGGCGGTGAATATGCCGCTGCCGCCGTGGGGGAGCCTCGATTCGGGAGAGGACGGCGCCGGTATGGGCTGGGTAACCGACTGGAGTGCGCAGGCGGCCTGCCGCACTACCGATCCGGATGAACTGTTCGTTCAAGGAGCAGCGCAGAACAGGGCCAAGGCGGTGTGCACCGGATGTCCGGTGCGGACCGAGTGCCTGGCCGATGCGCTGGACAACCGCGTCGAGTTCGGCGTGTGGGGAGGGATGACGGAGCGGGAGCGCCGCGCGCTGTTGCGCAGGCGACCCACCGTGACCTCCTGGCGCCGACTGCTGGAGACCGCGCGGACGGAGTACGAGCGAGGGGCCGGCATTCTGCCCCTCGACGACGACGAGGTGTACGAGAACTACGCGGCGGTGAGCTGAGGCCACCCCTTCAGGGGGTTCCCTCAGTCACTGCTCGGCAGCTCCGGCCGGTTGGCCGCGAGCCGGTTCCCGATGTCTCGCAGCCCCGCGAGGTCGTGTACGTCGCCGGGCAGCGCGGCCACTTCGGCCATCGCCACCTCGGGGTGGAGCGCGGTGAAGCGGTCACGCGTGCGCTGCTCGCGGGAGAGCAGCCGCATACGCTCGGCGTGCAGCCTCAGCAGGCCTGCGGTGAGCTGGTCGACGGAGCGCTCCGGATCCGGATCGGCGGGGGAGCCTTCGGCCGGCGCTGGTGTCGTGGACGCGGGAGATTCTGAACTGTCGTACGTGTCGGGAGAGTTACGAAGACCAGCTTTCCCGTCCCCCTGATCCACAATGCGGGGCTCTTCAAGATTTTCCGCGGCGGCGAGTGCCCGCTCGGCCGACAGCCGGGCGGCGCCGCTGCCGTGGACCCGGTTGAGCACCAGACCCGCCAGCGGCATGTCCTCGGCGGCCAGCCGCTCCACGAAGTAGGCGGCCTCCCGCAGCGCGTCCCGCTCCGGCGCCGCGACCACCAGGAACGCCGTCCCGGGCGCCTGAAGCAGCTTGTACGTCGCGTCCGCGCGGGTGCGGAAGCCGCCGAACATCGAGTCCATCGCCGCCACGAAGGTCTGTACGTCCTTCAGCAGCTGTCCGCCGAGCAGCTTGCCCAGCGCCCCGGTCATCATCGACATCCCGGCGTTCAGGAACATCATCCCCGCCCGGCCGCCGACCTTCGCGGGGGCCAGCAGGACACGGATGAGCTTGCCGTCGAGGAAGGAGCCGAGGCGCTTGGGCGCGTCCAGGAAGTCCAGCGCCGAGCGGGACGGGGGCGTGTCCACGACGATCAGATCCCAGTCGTCCTTGGCGCGCAGCTGCCCCAGCTTCTCCATCGCCATGTACTCCTGCGTGCCCGCGAAGCCCGCCGAGAGCGACTGGTAGAACGGGTTGCCCAGGATCGCGGCCGCCCGCTCGGCGTCGGCGTGCGCCTCGACGATCTCGTCGAAGGTGCGCTTCATGTCGAGCATCATGGCGTGCAGCTCACCGGTGCCCTCCACGCCCTTCACCCGGCGCGGGACGTTGTCCAGGGAGTCGATGCCCATGGACTGGGCGAGCCGGCGGGCCGGGTCGATGGTGAGGACGACCACCTTCCGGCCGCGCTCGGCGGCACGCAGCCCCAGCGCCGCCGCCGTGGTCGTCTTGCCGACCCCGCCCGAGCCGCAGCACACCACGATGCGGGTCCTCGGATCGTCGAGCAGCGGATCGACGTCGAGCATGCGGGCGGGGGAGATGCGGTGGCGGGCGGTGTCGTGCGCGTGGGCCGAGTGGTCCGGACTCATGACATCCCCTGCTTCCGACTCTTGGCACACCTGCTCATGACATCCCCTGTTTCCGCAGCCTGCGCGCCAGTTGGTACAGAGCCGCCAGATCCATGCCCTCGGCGAACAGCGGGAGTTCGTGCAACGGCAGGCCCAGTTCGCCGAGGACGGCCCGCTGTTCGTGTTCCAGGGCGTACCGCTCGGCGTACTCCCCGGCCTGCTCCAGCAGCGGATCGACCAGCCGCTCGGCGTTCCCGCCGCGGCGTGCGCCGCCGAGCCCGGCAGCGGACAGCGACCTGGCGACCGAGGCCCGCGGAACGGCTCGTACGAGATCCAGGTCGGCCTCGTCCAGCACCTGGGGCCGCACCATGTTCACCATGATCCGACCCACCGGCAGCCGCGCCGCCCGCAGCTCGGCGATCCCGTCCGCGGTCTCCTGCACGGGCATCTCCTCGAGCAGCGTCACCAGGTGGACGGCTGTCTCCTTGGACTTCAGCACCCGCATCACGGCCTGCGCCTGATTGTGTATCGGGCCGATCTTCGCGAGCCCGGCGACCTCGTCGTTGACGTTCAGAAAGCGGGTGATGCGGCCCGTGGGCGGGGCGTCCATGACGACGTAGTCGTACACGAACCGTCCGGCCTTGTCCTTCCTGCGCACGGCCTCGCACGCCTTGCCGGTCAGGAGTACGTCCCTCAGCCCCGGCGCGACGGTGGTGGCGAAGTCGATGGCGCCGAGTTTCTTCAGGGCCCGGCCGGCACCGCCCAGTTTGTAGAACATCTGGAGGTAGTCCAGAAGGGCCAGTTCGGGGTCGATGGCGAGCGCGTGCACCTCCCCGCCCCCGGGCGCGACGGCGATCTTGCGCTCCGCATAGGGCAGCGCCTCCGTCTCGAAGAGCTGTGCGATGCCCTGCCGGCCCTCGACCTCGACGAGAAGCGTGCGCTTCCCCTCGGTGGCGAGGGCCAGCGCGAGGGCGGCGGCCACCGTGGTCTTACCGGTTCCGCCCTTGCCGCTGACGACCTGGAGCCTGCTCACGTATTCGAGCCTAACCAGTCGGCTGCCGGAGTACGCCGGAGGCTGTGGACAACGTGTGCGCGAGGCCTCACGCGGCAGCAGTTACAGTCGGCCCATGACTAAGTGGGAATACGCCACCGTGCCGCTGCTCGTCCATGCCACGAAGCAGATTCTGGACACCTGGGGCGAGGACGGCTGGGAGCTCGTCCAGGTCGTGCCCGGGCCGAACAACCCCGAGCAGCTGGTGGCCTACCTGAAGCGGGAGAAGCAGTGAGCGCGGTCGAGGCGAAGCTGGCCGAACTGGGCCTGACCCTGCCGGACGTCGTCCCGCCGCTCGCCGCGTACCAGCCGGCCGTGCAGAGCGGTGTGTACGTCTACACCTCGGGCCAGCTCCCGATGGTGGACGGCAAGCTTCCGGTCACCGGCAAGGTGGGCGCGGAGGTCACGGCCGAGGAGGCCAAGGCCCTCGCCCGCACCTGCGCGCTGAACGCCCTCGCCGCGGTCAAGTCCGTCGCGGGTGACCTGGACCGCATCGCGCGCGTGGTGAAGGTCGTCGGCTTCGTCGCCTCGGCCTCCGACTTCACGGGGCAGCCCGGTGTCATCAACGGCGCCAGCGAACTCCTGGGCGAGGTCCTGGGCGACAAGGGCGTGCACGCGCGCAGCGCTGTGGGCGTGGCCGTACTGCCGCTGGACGCGCCGGTGGAGGTCGAGGTCCAGGTGGAGCTGACCTCGGCGTAGGCCGCGGCCACATCTCGAACATCCACCCGCCCCGGGATACCCTCCGCCCATGGCAAACGGGCAGTGGTACCCCAAGGAGTGGCCGGCCCTGATCCGCGCCCTCGCGGAAGGAACCCTCACCCCGGTCACCCCCAAGCGCGCGGCCACCGTCATGCTCCTGAAGGACACCGACACCGGACCCGCCGTCCACATGCTGCGCAGACGCGCCTCCATGGCCTTCGCCGGAGGCGCGTACGCATATCCGGGCGGCGGCGTCGACCCCCGCGACGACGAGCACCTCATCCGCTGGGCGGGCCCCACGCGCGCGTGGTGGGCGGACAGGCTCGGTGTCGACGAGCCGACGGCGGCCCAGGCGATCGTCTGCGCGGCGGTACGGGAGACGTACGAGGAGGCAGGCGTCCTCCTCGCGGGCCCCACCCCCGACTCGGTCGTCGGCGACACCACCGGCGACGACTGGGAGGCGGACCGCGCCGCCCTGGTCGCCCGGGACCTGTCCTTCGCGGAGTTCCTGGAGCGCCGCGGCCTGGTCCTGCGCTCGGACCTGCTGGGCGCCTGGACCCGCTGGATCACCCCGGAGTTCGAACCCCGCCGCTACGACACCTGGTTCTTCGTGGCCGCCCTCCCCGAGGGCCAGCGCACCCGCAACGTCTCCGAGGAGGCCGACCGCACGGTGTGGACGACACCGGCCGACGCCGCCACGTCGTACGACAAGGGCGAGCTGCTGATGATGCCGCCGACGATCGCGACCCTGCGTCAGCTGACCCCGTACGCCACGGCCGCCGAGGCGCTCGCCGCCGCCCCCGGTCGTGACATGACGCCGGTCCTGGCCCGGGCCCGCCTGGAGGACGACGAGATCGTGCTGTCCTGGCCGGGACACGACGAGTTCACGAAGCACATCCCCACGGGCGGGGCCTGAAGCATGACCCGAGCCAGAGCCCCGCGCACGACCCAGACCGCCGCATCGGACGCCCCGAAGGATCCCCTCGTATGACGGACGCAGCCGCCCTCCCCGGCCGGCCGAGGGGCGGGGTCCCAATTCCTCGTGCGCCCCTCGCACTGCTCCGCAGGCTTCGGGACGCTGCGCCGGCTTCCGACCGGCAACCTGACGTGCTGCCCAGCCTGACGGGAGGAACCTCCGCATGACCGACGCAGCCGCCCTCCCCGGCCGGCCGAGGGGCGGGGTCCCAATTCCTCGTGCGCCCCTCGCACTGCTCCGCAGGCTTCGGGACGCTGCGCCGGCCTCCGACCGGCAACCTGACGTGCTGCCCAGCCTGACGGGAGGAACCTCCGCATGACCGACGCAGCCGCCCTCCCCGGCCAGCCGAGGGGCGGGGACCTCTCGGGCCCCGCCACCGAACGGGCCGTCAACGTCCTTGCGCCCAACGCCTCCGCGATGACCCTGGACGGCACCAACACGTGGATCGTGTCGGAGCCCGACTCCGAACTGGCCGTCGTGATCGACCCGGGTCCCCTTGCCGACGGCCATCTGCGCACCGTCCTCGACACCGCCGAGCGGGCCGGCAAGCGCGTCGCGCTGACCCTGCTGACGCACGGTCACCCCGACCACGCCGAAGGCGCCGCCCGCTTCGCGGAACTGACGGGCACGAAGGTGCGGGCCCTGGACCCGGCGCTGCGGCTGGGCGACGAGGGGCTGGCCGCCGGGGACGTGGTCACGGTCGGCGGCCTGGAGCTGAGGGTCGTACCGACGCCCGGACACACCGCGGACTCCCTGTGCTTCCATCTCCCGGCCGACCGTGCGGTCCTGACCGGCGACACGATCCTGGGGCGCGGTACGACGGTCGTGGCGCACCCCGACGGCCGCCTGGGCGACTACCTGGACTCCCTGCGACGGCTCAGGTCCCTCACGGTCGACGACGGCGTCCACACCGTGCTGCCGGGCCATGGACCGGTCCTGGAGGACGCCCAGGGCGCCGTCGAGTTCTATCTCGCCCATCGCGCCCACCGACTCGCCCAGATCGAGACGGCCGTCGAGGACGGCTACCGGGCTCCGTCGGAGGTCGTCGCGCATGTCTACGCGGACGTGGACCGTTCCCTGTGGCCGGCGGCGGAGTTGTCGGTACGGGCTCAGCTGGACTATCTCCAGGAGCACGGCCTCATCTAGGAGTCGGGCCGCGGGGCCTTGATGCCGTGCACGCGCGCGTACTCCTCCGCGAGCCAGGGCCCGAGGTCGTCGACGTACGACGTGAGGACGCCCCTGTCGCCGGTCGGCTCGCAGCCGAGGACGGCGGCCGCGCGCATCTGCTCCCCGCGCGCGGGGTAGTACGCGGCGAACACCTCGGCCATGTCGGCCAGATCGCTCGTCCAGCCGTTCCAGCGGGGCATGACGAGCGTGAAGCCCGTGCGGACGAGGCGGCGGGACAGCAGGCGTACGAGGGGCCGCCGGGCGTCCTCCGTTTCGTCGGCGGAGTCTGCCCGCGCGATCCGCTCGCGCCAGCGGGGCAGGAGCATGGCGAGGTCGCCGTTGGTCTCGCGGGCGAGCAGCGAGTCGGGCCGGTAGCGCGGCAGATAATCGGCGAGGTCCTCGCCGAGCAACGGGGTGCACAGACAGGCGACGAACCACCCCAGGTCGTACCGCTCCGGCTCGCTCAGCGTCTGTGCCCGGCTGACCAGCAGGATCCCGACCCCGTCGACCTGCGTAAACTCCTTGTCGACCGCCTCACCCAGCGCCCGCGCGCCCTCCCGGTCCCCGTCACCGGGCTCCTCGCGCAGCACGACCAGCAGATCCAGATCACTGCGCCCCACGCGCGCGGTGCCCCGCGGAATCGACCCGTAGAGGTATGCGCTGTCCAGCCGCGCTCCGAAGTGATCGAGCACCCGGTCACGCGTGGCGACGACGACGGGACGGAACTCGCGCGGGACACACCCGAGGGACCCCTCGCGCTCGATGAAGCCGAGGGAGTCGAGCCCCTTGGGGGGAATGCTTCCGGCCATGGCATCACTGTGCCCCGACGGAGCCGCCGTGGCCGGTGATTTACGGCGTGGCTACCGCGAGCGCTTGGCGAGCCGCTCCACGTCCAGCAGGATCACCGCACGCGCCTCAAGACGCAGCCATCCGCGCTGTGCGAAGTCGGCCAGCGCCTTGTTGACCGTCTCGCGGGACGCGCCGACCAGCTGGGCCAGCTCCTCCTGCGTGAGGTCGTGGACGACGTGGATGCCCTCTTCGGACTGCACGCCGAAGCGGCGGGAGAGGTCCAGCAGGGCGCGCGCGACACGGCCGGGGACGTCGGAGAAGACCAGGTCGGACATCTGGTCGTTGGTCTTCCGCAGCCGGCGGGCGACGGCGCGCAGCAGCGCGGTGGCCACCTCGGGGCGGGCGTTCAGCCAGGGCTGGAGGTCGCCGTGGCCCAGGCCCAGCAGCTTGACCTCGGTCAGCGCGGTGGCGGTCGCCGTGCGCGGACCCGGGTCGAAGAGGGACAGTTCGCCGATGAGCTCACCGGGGCCGACGACGGCCAGCATGTTCTCGCGGCCGTCGGGCGAGGTGCGGTGAAGCTTGACCTTGCCCTCGGTGACCACGTAGAGCCGGTCGCCCGGGTCACCCTCGTGGAACAGGGAGTCGCCACGTGCGAGGGTCGCCTCACTCATGGAGGCGCGCAGCTCCGCGGACTGCTCGTCATCGAGCGCCGCGAAGAGCGGATTGCGCCGCAGAACGTCGTCCACGAGTTCTCTCCTTGTCGACCTGCTCAGGGGATCATTCCCCCACGTACCAGGGGACCGTGCTCCCCATTTTGCCGGACGGTCCAAACAGTGTGATCTGTCACAAGGATGCCGCACAGGTGTCCTGAGGTAAGCGGCAGGGGTCCAATCGGGGGCCGATCTCCCGGGTCCGGGGCGGATGTCAGTGCCGGGCTTTAGGCTGGCCGGGTGTCCAAAACGCCGGTGAGAGCACAGGCCAAGGGGGCTGTACGAGTGGCTGCACGTCGGGATTCTGCTGTGGGCGAACAGATTCCCACTGGCGGAAAGAAAGCGGCAAAAGTGACAGAGGGGGATGTGAAAAAGAAGGCCACGGCGAAGAGGCCTGCGAAGCCTCCGGAGCCTCTCAAGCCCGCGAAGCCTCCGAAGGGCGAGTCCCGCACCGCCCTGGTCCGCCGAGCCCGCCGTATCAACCGCGAGCTCGCCGAGGTCTACCCCTATGCCCACCCCGAGCTGGACTTCGAGAACCCCTTCCAGCTGGTGGTGGCCACGGTGCTGTCCGCCCAGACCACCGACCTGCGCGTCAACCAGACCACCCCGGCGCTCTTCGCCAAGTACCCCACGCCCGAGGACCTGGCCGCCGCCAACCCCGAGGAGGTCGAGGAGATCCTGCGCCCGACCGGCTTCTTCCGGGCCAAGACCAAGTCGGTGATGGGACTGTCGAAGGCCCTCGCGGAGGACTTCGGCGGCGAGGTCCCCGGCAGGCTCGAAGACCTCGTAAAGCTCCCCGGCGTGGGCCGCAAGACCGCCTTCGTCGTGCTCGGGAACGCCTTCGGCCGCCCCGGCATCACCGTGGACACGCATTTCCAGCGGCTGGTGAGGCGTTGGCAGTGGACCGACGCGACCGACCCGGACAAGATCGAGGCCGCCGTGGGCGCGCTCTTCCCCAAGAGTGAGTGGACGATGCTCTCGCATCACGTGATCTTCCACGGCCGACGTATCTGCCACGCCCGCAAGCCCGCCTGCGGTGCCTGCCCCATCGCCCCGCTCTGCCCGGCGTACGGCGAGGGCGAGACGGACCCGGAGAAGGCGAAGAAGCTGCTCAAGTACGAGAAGGGCGGCTTCCCCGGCCAGCGTCTGAAGCCTCCGCAGTCGTATCTGGACGCGGGTGGCAAACCGGCGCCGCCGCTGGGGGCCGGATGAGTTCTCAGGAACGATCTCGGGGGCGCCCGGCGTTGGGCAGTTCAGGACGACGGGGGTGGCGATGACGCGAGCAAGCGACACACAGGGCGGGCCGGTGGCGCTCAGCAAGGAGGGCCTGCCCGCCTGGCTCGACCCGGTGGTGCACGCGGTGGAGACGGTCCAGCCGCTCCAGCTCAGCCGCTTCCTGCCGCCGGAGAACGGCGCGGGGCGGCAGTCCGCCGTCCTCATCCTGTTCGGCGACGGCGAGCGGGGCCCCGAGCTGCTGCTCATGGAGCGGGCGAGTTCGCTGCGCTCGCACGCCGGGCAGCCGTCCTTCCCGGGCGGCGCCCTCGACCCGGAGGACGGCGACCCGAAGGGCGACGGACCGCTGCGGGCCGCTCTCCGCGAGGCCGAGGAGGAGACCGGGCTGAATCCGGGCGGCGTCCAGCTGTTCGGCGTGCTGCCGACGCTGTACATCCCGGTGAGCCGGTTCGTCGTGACCCCGGTCCTCGGCTGGTGGCGCGAGCCGAGCCCGGTCGGGGTCGTCGATCCGAATGAGACCGCGCGCGTCTTCACCGTCCCCGTGGCGGATCTCACGGATCCCGCCAACCGCGCCACCACCGTCCACCCCAGCGGTCACCGAGGTCCGGCATTTCTGGTCGAATCGGCCCTGGTGTGGGGTTTCACGGCAGGAATCATCGACCGCCTCATGCATTACGCGGGCTGGGAGCGACCATGGGACCGCGAGAAGCAGGTCCCGCTCGACTGGCGCGCATGACAAGGTGTCCGCGTGCTGTGTCCAACCGGGGGACGCTGTATCGCATTGCCGCTGCGCGGCGGGCCAGACTCCCGGCCGACCTGAGGTGACCGCGTAGTGATGAGGCGAGGCTAGAAGCGGTGAACGTGCTGGACATCCTGTTGCTGGTCGCCGCCGTGTGGTTCGCGATCGTCGGCTATCGCCAGGGCTTCGTCGTCGGCATCCTGTCGGTGATCGGCTTCCTGGGCGGCGGCCTCGTCGCGGTCTATGTGCTGCCCGTCATCTGGGACGCGCTGACCGACAACGCCGAAGTCGGCACCACCGCCGCCGTGGTCGCGGTCGTCGTCGTCATCGTCTGCGCCTCCGTCGGCCAGGCCCTCACCACCCACCTCGGCAACAAGCTGCGCCGATACATCACCTGGTCCCCGGCCCGCGCCCTGGACGCGACGGGCGGAGCGCTCGTGAACGTCGTCGCGATGCTCCTCGTCGCGTGGCTCATCGGCTCGGCCCTCGCGCAGACCACGCTGCCGACGCTGGGCAAGGAGGTCCGCAACTCCAAGGTGCTGCTGGGTGTGTCGGAGGCGTTGCCCACCCAGGCCGACACCTGGTTCAAGGACTTCACCTCGGTCCTCGCTCAGAACGGCTTCCCGCAGGTCTTCAGCCCGTTCTCGAACGAGCCGATCAAGGAGGTCGCGCCCCCGGACCCGGCCCTCGCGAACAGCGCCGTCGCCACCCGCGCCCAGCGCTCCATCGTCAAGGTCATGGGCACCGCGGAGAGTTGCGGCAAGGTCCTCGAAGGCACCGGCTTCGTCTTCTCCGACCGCCGCGTCATGACCAACGCACATGTCGTCGGCGGCGTCGACGAACCCACCGTCCAGATAGGCGGCGAGGGCAGGAAGTACGACGCGACGGTCGTCCTCTACGACTGGGAGCGCGACATCGCCGTACTCGACGTACCGGACCTGGACGCGCCGACGCTCAAGTTCACCACCGAGGACGCGGGCAGCGGGGACAGCGCGATCGTCGCCGGCTTCCCGGAGAACGGGGCGTACGACGTGCGGGCCGCGCGGGTGCGCGGGCGCATCACTGCCACCGGTGCGGACATCTACCACCGCGGCACCGTCAGCCGCGACGTCTACTCCCTCTACGCGACCGTCCGCCAGGGCAACTCCGGCGGCCCGCTGCTCACGCCCGACGGCCAGGTCTACGGCGTGGTCTTCGCCAAGTCCCTCGACGACGCCGAGACCGGGTACGCCCTCACCGCGGACGAGATCCAGGAGGACATCACCAAGGGGCGCACCGCGAACCAGCAGGTGGACAGCGACAGCTGCGCGCTCTGACGCTCCGCGAGGGGTGCGGCGAGAGGGCGTCGGCCGACTGCTGGTGAGGTGTCAGCCGCGCGGGTGACGCAGCCGTACCGAGACCCAGCGGGCCCGGCGGCGCAGGATGCGCGGAATGCCCACCCGGAGGTCACCGCCCGGCAGTTGCGGGGTGCCTCGCTGATGGGAGCTCAGAGCGTTGCCCGAGCGTCGATTGCGTGCTGCGTCACTGTAGTCGTGCGTCCAGCCCATACCCCGACGTGTGCCCCTGCCCCAAGGTCGATAACCGCCCCCAGGGCCCCCAATTGGCCTATGCGCCGGGCATTTGGCTGTTCGTAGGACAGTTGTTCCGGACGGGCGACACCACGCGCAGCGGCACGGTCACCGATCGGGTTCGGGATCCTTCAGCCAGCTGATCAACTCGGTCGAGAAAGCGACGGGATCCTCCTCGTGCGGGCTGTGTTTTCCCGGGGGGCGACCCCCGGACCCCCAGCCGGGCACGGCTGAGGTGCACTTCATCGGTCCGGCTCCGGATCCTTCAGCCAGCTGATGAGCTCTGAGGAGAACGCCACTGGATCCTCCTCGTGCGGGAAGTGCCCGAGCCCGTCGAAGAGCCGCCAGCGGTACGGCGCTTCGACGTACTCCCCGGACCCGGCCGCGCTGCGTGTGCGCATCACCGGGTCCAGCGAGCCGTGCAGATGCAGCGTCGGCACCCGCACCGGCCGCTTCATCCGCCGGTTGAACTGGACGCCGTCCAGGCGGCCGAGGGACCGCACCATCCACCGGTACGGCTCGATCGAGCAGTGCGCGGTCGACGGGATGCACATGGCACGTCGGTACGTGTCCACCGCCTTGTCGTCCGGCAGGCTCGGCCCGGACCAGTCCCGGATCAGCCGGGCGACGAGCGCCCCGTCGTCGGCGATGAGCTGGCGCTCCGGGATCCAGGGCCGCTGGAACCCCCAGATGTAGGAGCCGGCAGCCGTCTGCCTGACGTCCGAGAGCATGGCGGCCCGCCAGCGCCGCGGATGCGGCATCGAGGTGACCGCGAGCCGCCGTACGAGCTTCGGGCGCATCACGGCCGCCGTCCACGCCACATACCCGCCGAGGTCGTGCCCGACGAGCGCGGCGTCCGGCTCGCCGAGGGACCGTACGACACCCGTGACGTCGAGGGCGAGGTTGCCCGGGTCGTAGCCCCGGGGCGTGCGGTCGCTGCCGCCGACGCCCCGCAGGTCCATCGCGACGGCCCGGAACCCGGCGTCGGCGAGGGCGACCAGCTGGTGCCGCCAGGTCCACCAGAACTGCGGGAAGCCGTGCAGCAGCAGCACGAGCGGCCCGTCGCCCATCTCGGCGATGTGGAAGCGCGCGCCGTTGGCGGCCACTTCCCGGTGTGTCCAGGGACCGTCTGGCCGTACGACCGAAAGGGGCTGCGCCGAAGGGTCCGTCATGACGACGAGCGTGCCACAGCTTCGATGGCCTCCGGGACCCGGTCCTGCGGCAGTTCGGGACGCGGGTGCGGCTTGGCCTTCTGGAGCACGCCCGCCGTCTCCTTCATGGAGGCCGCGACCTTCTGCGGGCCCTTGCTCTTCTTGGTCTTCTTCGCGAAGACGACGCCGATCAGCGCGAGGACGACCGCGACGAGCACATTCGCCGCGAAGGACAGCAGGAAGCAGATCGCGAGGTTCCAGTCGCTCCAGGTCCGGATGCCGTACGCCAGGGCGAAGTTCAGCATCGGCAGGGAGAACACCAGCACGCCGGCGGCCACCGTGAACGCGCCGCCGCTCGTCGCGCCGCGCTTGACGTCCTGCTTGAGCTGCGCCTTGGCCAGCGCGATCTCGTCGTGCACCAGCGCCGACATCTCGGTGGTCGCCGAGGCGAACAGTTGGCCGATGCTGCGTTCGGCGCCGACCGGGCTGCCGTCGGGTGCGCTCATCGCGTTCTCCCTCTTGTGCCTGTCTTCTCTTCGACGGTCATTTTGTACCGTCCCGTCAGATCATGCCGGACCGTCGTTCCCGTCGCCTGCCCGCCCGTCACTTCGGCATGCCCGTGCCGTTCTCGGCGGTCATGAGTTCGGCGATCCGGCGGTGCTCGGCGGCCTTGCGGTCGTGGATGTCGGCCATCCTCAGGTGGTACGCCGGGTCGTCCTCCTCGTAGATGTCCGGGATGCCGTCGAGGTCCTCGTCGCGCTCCTCGTCCTCGCACATCTTGCGGTACTTGGCGTTCCGTATCTTCAGCAGCACGGTGGCAAGGCCCGCCGAGATCAGGGACCCCATCAGTACGGCGGCCTTGATCTCGCCGGTCAGCACCGTGTCGCCGTCGAAGGCCAGCTCGCCGATCAGCAGCGAGACGGTGAACCCGATCCCGGCCAGCGACGCCACCGCGAACACATCGGGCCAGGCGAGCTCATCGCTGAGCGACGCCCTGGTGAAACGTGCCGTCAGCCACGTACCCCCGAAAATTCCGACCGCCTTGCCGACGACCAGCCCGAGGACGACACCGAGCGTCTCCGGCTTGGTGAATACGTCGCCCAGGGCGCCCCCGGAGATGGCGACACCGGCGCTGAACAGCGCGAACAGCGGGACGGCGAGGCCCGCCGAGAGCGGGCGTACGAGGTGCTCGATGTGCTCGCCGGGGGAGTGGTCCTCATCGGCGTGCGTCGTGCAGCGCAGCATCAGTCCCATCGCGACGCCCGCGATCGTGGCGTGGATGCCGCTGTTGTACATCAGCGCCCAGATGACCAGGGCGAGCGGCGCGTAGATGTACCAGCCGCGTACGCCCTTGCGCAGCAGCATCCAGAAGACGAGCAGACCGACGACGGCGCCGCCGAGCGCGGCGAAGTCGATCTTGTCGGTGAAGAAGACCGCGATGATCAGAATCGCGAACAGGTCGTCGACGACGGCCAGCGTCAGCAGGAAGGCGCGCAGGGCGCTCGGCAGTGACGTACCGATGACCGCGAGCACCGCCAGCGCGAAGGCGATGTCGGTGGCGGTGGGCACGGCCCAGCCCTCGAGCGAGCCGCCGCCGGTGATGTTGGTGAGGGTGTAGACCAGCGCCGGTACGGCCATGCCGCACAGCGCGGCGACGACGGGAAGCACGGCGGCCTTGGGGTCGCGCAGATCACCCGCGACCAGCTCACGCTTGAGTTCGATGCCGGCGACGAAGAAGAAGACCGCGAGCAGGCCGTCGGCGGCCCAGTGGGCGATCGACAGGTTCAGGCCGAGCGCCTTGGGGCCGAGGTGGAAGTGGCTGACGCTCTCATAGCTGTCGTGCAGTGCGGGTACGTTCGCCCAGATCAAGGCGGATATCGCGGCGATGAGCAGCAGCACGCCGCCGACGGTCTCGGTGCGCAGCGCGTCCGCCACGAAGGTCCGCTCGGGCAGGGACAGGCGTCCGAAAACCTTGCGGGTGCTGGCGTTTTCCCTGTTGCGGACGGGCGCGGACACGAGGAGACCTCCGGTCGGTGGGCAGGACGGAACACATGCCGACCAGACTTCCCGGCGCACCTTGATTCGTTGTCACGTTCTTGACGCTTTGCTTAGTTTACCTAAGATGCGGCCCGGGCTCGTCGGGAGATCTTCACGCTAGACGCAAAAGGGGCACCCGGCGCGCTTGGCGCCGGGTGCCCCTGAGTGCCGTACTCAGTCCTCGCTCGGCGCCGCCGGGAGCTTCGCCTGGATGAGGTCCATGACCGTCGAGTCGGTCAGCGTGGTGACATCACCGAGCTGACGGTTCTCCGCGACGTCCCGCAGCAGACGGCGCATGATCTTGCCGGAGCGGGTCTTGGGCAGCTCCGCGACGGGCAGGATCCGCTTCGGCTTGGCGATGGGGCCGAGGGTGGCGCCGACGTGATTGCGCAGGTCGGCGACGAGGTTCTCGTCCTCGGCGTTCGCCGTCCCGCGCAGGATCACGAAGGCGACGATGGCCTGCCCGGTCGTCTCGTCGGCGGCACCGACCACGGCCGCCTCGGCGACGGAGGGGTGCGACACGAGCGCCGACTCCACCTCCGTCGTGGAGATGTTGTGGCCGGACACGAGCATGACGTCGTCGACCCGACCGAGCAGCCAGATGTCGCCGTCGTCGTCCTTTTTCGCCCCGTCACCGGCGAAGTACTTGCCCTCGAATCGTGACCAGTACGTGTCCAGGAACCTCTGGTCGTCACCCCAGATGGTGCGCAGCATCGACGGCCACGGCTCGGTCAGGACCAGATAGCCACCGCCGCCGTTGGGGACCTCCCGCGCCTCGTCGTCGACGACGGTCGCGGAGATACCGGGCAGCGGGACCTGCGCCGATCCCGGCTTGGTCTCGGTGACCCCGGGCAGCGGTGAGATCATCATCGCGCCGGTCTCGGTCTGCCACCAGGTGTCCACGATCGGCGTCCGGTCGGCCCCGATGTGCTTGCGGTACCAGATCCAGGCCTCGGGGTTGATGGGCTCACCGACGGACCCGAGGACCCGCAGACTGCTGAGATCGAACTTCGCGGGGATGTCGTCGCCCCACTTCATGAACGTACGGATCGCGGTCGGCGCCGTGTAGAGGATCGTCACCCCGTACTTCTGCACGATCTCCCAGAACCGCCCCTGGTGCGGGGTGTCCGGCGTGCCCTCGTACATGACCTGCGTCGCGCCGTTCGCCAGCGGACCGTAGACGATGTACGAGTGCCCGGTGACCCAGCCGACGTCGGCGGTGCACCAGTACACGTCCGTCTCGGGCTTGAGGTTGAAGACCGCGTGGTGGGTGTACGCGGTCTGCGTCAGATAGCCGCCCGAGGTGTGCAGGATGCCCTTCGGCTTACCCGTCGTACCGGACGTGTAGAGGATGAAGAGCGGGTGCTCGGCCCCGAAGGCCTCGGGGGTGTGCTCGGTGGACTGCCGGTCGACGATCTCGTGCCACCACACGTCCCGCTCGTCGTTCCAGGCGACCTCCTGGCCCGTACGGCGGACCACGAGCACGTGGTCGACATTGCCCGCCTTGTCGACCGCCTCGTCGACGGCCGGCTTGAGCGCGGACGGCTTGCCGCGCCGGTAGCCGCCGTCGGAGGTGATGACGACCTTGGCGTCGGCGTCCTGGATCCGGGTCGCGAGCGCGTCCGCCGAGAAGCCGCCGAAGACCACGGAGTGCGCGGCGCCGATCCGGGCGCACGCCAGCATCGCGATCGCCGTCTCGGGGATCATCGGCATGTAGACGGCGACCCGGTCGCCCTTCTGCACGCCCAGCTCCAGCAGGGCGCCTGCCGCCTTGGAGACCTCGTCCTTCAGCTCGGCATAGGTGATGGTGCGACTGTCGCCGGGCTCGCCCTCGAAGTGGATGGCGACGCGATCGCCGTGGCCCGCCTCGACATGCCGGTCGACGCAGTTGTACGCGACGTTCAGCTCGCCGTCCTTGAACCACTTGGCGAACGGCGGTTTCGACCAGTCCAGTGTCTCGGTCGGTTCCTTGGCCCAGGTCAGCCGCCGGGCCTGCTCGGCCCAGAAGCCGAGCCTGTCAGCCTTGGCCTGTTCATACGCCTCCGCGGTGACGTTGGCGCCTGCGGCCAGGTCGGCGGGGGGTGCGAACCTGCGTTCTTCCTTGAGCAGGTTGGCCAGGCTTTCGTTGCTCACGACATCTCCCTTTCCCAGGGTGTCCGTTGTGTCCCAGGCCACAGCTCATCAGACCGGAGGGCCCGATGACAAGGGCCGACCGGAAATTGGTTTAGACCTGTCTGCGGGGGTCCGCCACGGTCCTTTCGGCGGCCGGGGTCATCCCATCTCACGGACAGCGCGGGCAGCGGGTTCATTTGGTGTCGTGCCTCTCACATCCCTGGTCATGCCGACATGTCCGCGGCACCTACATGGCCGAACACTTCGCCCTCGCCCACCCCGGCGAGCAGGTACGCCTGGGCCTCGCCCACGTGGAAGTACATCCCCTGCAACTCCAGCGAGCCCTCCCGCAGTCTCTGGGCCACCGACTCGTGGGCGCGCAGGTTCTCCAACTGCTGGACCACATTGGTCAGACAGAGCTGCTCGACCGCGTCGGCGGGCTTGCGTCCGGCGAGCCGGGCCCAGGGTCGGGTGTCGTCGGCCATGCGCTCCAGGCTCGGCAGCCCGTGCCGCAGCCACCGCTTGAGCGGCGTCTGGCCGCCGCCGGACTCGGAGTTGAGCAGCGCCTGCATGGCTCCGCACCCGGAGTGCCCGCACACCGTGATGGACCGCACCTTCAGCACCTCCACCGCGTACTCGATCGCGGCCGCCACCGAGTCGTCCCCGCTCTCCTCCCCGGGCGGCGGCACGAGGTTGCCCACATTGCGCACCACGAACAGATCGCCCGGACCACTGGAGGTGATCATCGAGGTGACCAGTCGTGAGTCGGCGCAGGTGAGGAAGAGCTGAGCCGGCTGCTGCCCCTCGCGCGCCAGCCGGGCCAGCTCGCGCCGCACCATGGGCGCGGTGTTGCGATGGAACGAGTTGATGCCGCGGGCCAGCTCATGGGTGCTGGGCCCGATCTCGTCGGTGTCGGAGGGACCGGTCGCATGTCCGTCGGGAGTGGCCGTGGACCGCGGGGGTTCGCACTGGTGGTTGCGCCACGGTGTCCAGGGGCGGCAGTGACAGTCGGCGTGCTCACCGGAACCGGTGCCGGCGGGCTCGGTGATCCGGACCCCGACGCGACGGCCGCTCATCTCGACCGTGCCGCCGTGCGCCGTGTGCGTGTTCTGCCAGTCCTGGAGTGACTCGTACGCCGCGTGGTCCATGAAGGAGCCGTCCAACTCGACGACGACATGGGCCCCTTCGGGCACACGATGCAGGACACGGCTGAGGCGCGGCACCGCGAGGAACGTCAACTGCCCTCGTACATGGACGTGATGGACTCCTTCCTTCTCGTCGTGCGTGATCCGGGTGCGGGTGAGGCGGTGCAGGGCGACGGCGACGGCCACGGCGATCCCCAGCGCCACGCCCTCCAGGACGCCGAGGAGCACCACGCCGAGTGTGGTGACGGTGTACACCAGCACTTCTCGGTGGCGGGTCACCGTGCGGATGTGGTGCAGGGACACCATCTGGATGCCGACGGCCATCACCAGGGCGGCGAGTGAGGCCAGCGGGATGAACTCCAGAATCGGGACCATCAGCAGTGCGGCGACTACTACGAAAACGCCGTGCAACATCGTGGAGTTCCGACTCACGGCACCGGATTGGACATTCGCCACACTGCGCACGGCCACGCCCGCGACGGGGAGACCGCCGAGCGTGCCGGCGACGACGTTGGCGGCGCCCTGTCCCAGCAGCTCGCGGTTCAGGTCGGAGCGGCCGACGCGGGTGGTCGTGCCGGGACCGCCGGCCGCCGGATCGGTGCGGGAGGCCACCAGCTTGTCCACGGCGACGGCGCCGAGCAGTGACTGCACGCTGCACACCAGCGTGGTGGTGAGCACGGCGGCGATCAGGCCGAGCACCGGTCCCTCGGGAAGTCCGGCCAGGGCGTGGCTGCGCCAGGACGGCAGGTCGACCTTGGGCAGGGTCAGTCCGGCGAGCGAGGCGATGGCGGTGGCTCCGGCGACGGCGACGAGTGCGGCCGGCACCTTGCGCAGGAGACGGCCGACGCGGCCGGGAATGCGCGGCCACAGCAGGAGGATCGCCAGGGTCAGGATGCTCACCGACACCGCGGCCGGATGCAGCTGTGCCAACTGGGCGGGCAGTTCCCGCACGTTGTCGACGACCGAGCTGTGCGGTGTGCCGCCGAGGACGATGTGCAGCTGGGCGACGGCGATGGTCGCGCCGATACCGGCGAGCATGCCGTGCACGATGGCGGGGCTCACGGCGAGCGCGGTGCGCGCCACGCGCAGGAAGCCCAGGCCGAGTTGGGCGAGACCGGCGAGGACGGTGATGGCGCAGGTCGTACGCCAGCCGTACCGCTGGATGAGATCGGCGGTGACCACGGTCAGGCCGGCGGCGGGGCCGCTGACCTGGAGCGGGGCGCCACCGAGCCATCCGGCGACGAGCCCGCCCACGGCGGCCGCGACGAGGCCGGCCTGGAGCGGCGCACCGGTGGCGAGGGCGATGCCGAGGGACAGGGGCAGGGCGATCAGGAAGACCGCGATCGAAGCCGACACATCGGCGCCCGCGATACGGAAGCGGCGGCGGGACGGCGGGGAACTGTGGGGCCGGCGCTTGGGCCGAGGGGAATCGGTGGCGCGGGTGGGGACGCAGGCAGACATGTTTCCCGTCTCCTCCGGGGCGGCGCGGTCGCAGATCTGGTGGTCCTCCGCTCGGGCGGAGGGGCGGGTCGCGGCCGTGGGTCACGGCGTGCAGCGGCGGGATGAAATCAACGTTCGGTAAATGGATCGTAATGGAGAGTAAAGGGAGAGCATAGACTTTCCGCGCAAATGGGCGAATACCTCACTCGCATGAGTGACATAGGATTTTTATCGGCTTGTCATATTAATTCCTTCTCAATCCCATGCGATCTTGGCGGCGCTGTCGGCCCTTCCCGGCACATCACCCGAGAACGACTCATCAGCGTTGGCCTGAGAGAAGGAAAGGTGGGCGGAATATGGCCGCCACCCAGAGGATCGCCGCGGGCGCAGTGGCCGCCGCGGCCTGTGCCGCATCGCTAGCCGGTTGTACGACGGGGACGAATGACTCCCCAACTGCCAAGCAAGGAGCCCCTGGTCCGCAGAAGGCTGCGCAGGCGCCCAAGAGCGTGGTCCGTCTGATCGGCGACGGCTCCACCTCCTACACCGGAGCCCAGCCGCATCTGCCCAGACCCGAACGCCTCAAGCCCGGCCAGAAACCACCGCAGTTCGTCGTGTTCTCCTGGGACGGCGCGGGCGAGGACAGCCAGCGGCTGTTCTCCCACTTCCGCAAGGTCGCCAAGAAGAACGACGCGACGATGACGTACTTCCTCAGCGGCGTGTACGTGCTGCCAGAGGGAAAGCGCGACCTCTACAGACCCCCGCAACACTCGCCCGGCCGCTCGGACATCGGCTTCAACGACGACCGCGGCATCGCCGACACCGTCAAGCAACTGCGCCTGGCGTGGCTGGAGGGCAACGAGATCGGCACCCACTTCAACGGCCACTTCTGCGGCACCGACGGCGGGGTCGGTGACTGGTCGGTCGAGGAGTGGAAGGACGAGATCGCCCAGGCGAAACGATTCGTCAAGTCCTGGAAGACCAACACCGGTATGAAGAAGGCCGCTTCGCTGCCCTTCGACTACGACAAGGAGCTCATCGGCGCCCGCACACCCTGTCTGGAGGGCCAGGAGAACTTCATGAAGGCCGCCCGCGAGCTGGGCTTCCGCTATGACACCAGCGGAGTCAACGACCAGGTCTGGCCGAAGAAGAAGGAAGGTCTGTGGGACCTGTCGATGCAACTCGTGCCGTTCCCCGGGCACACCTACGAACAGCTCACCATGGACTACAACTTCATGGTCAACCAGTCGGGCACCACCACCCAGGGTGACCCCGACAAGTACGAGTTCTGGGGCGACCAGATGCGGGACGGCCTGCTCAAGGGCTTCTTCCGGGCCTACGACGGCAACCGCGCACCCCTGATCATCGGCAACCACTTCGAGTCCTGGAACGGCGGCACCTACATGAGGGCCGTCGAGGAGGTCGTCGAGGAGGTGTGCACCAAGTCCGAGGTGCGTTGTGTGTCCTTCCGGCAACTGGCGGACTGGCTGGACGCCCAGGACCCCAAGACGCTGCGGAAGCTGAGCACCCTGAAGGTCGGCGAGGCCCCGAAGCAGGGCTGGGCATCCTTCTTGTCCGGCCGCCCGGCGCCGGCCCCCAAGGGCGCGCCCGGGGCGCCGGCGGACCAGCGGTAGCGGCCGTCACGCAAGGGTCGTGACATCCTCGCCGAGCACGAACCCGGGGTCGACCTGCGCCGCCAGGTCGACCCCGGTGCGCTCATTGCCCCACGTCCGGGCGTTCTTCAGATGGAAGTGCACCATCTGCTGCGTGTAGCGCTCCCAGTCGCGCAGCCCGTATGTCGCGTCGGCGGCCGTCCGCAGCAGCCGCAGGGCGCGGCGGCTCGCGTCCTCCAGGAACTCGAACCGGGGTGGGCGGCCCTTCTCCATGGCGCGCACCCAGTCCGAGTGGCCGACCGACACCAGCAGGTCGTCCCCGACCTCGGCGCGGAGGAAGTCGAGGTCCTCCTGGCTGTGCACCTTGTTGCCGACGACCTGGAGGACGACTCCGAAGTCGGCGGCGTACTCCTTGTACTGGCGATAGACGGAGACCCCCCTTCGGGTCGGCTCGGCGACGAGGAACGTGATGTCGAAGCGGGTGAACAGGCCGGAGGCGAAGGAGTCCGAGCCCGCTGTCATGTCGACCACGACATACTCGTCACGGCCGTCCACCAGGTGGTTCAGACACAGCTCCACCGCTCCGGTCTTGGAGTGGTAGCAGGCGACTCCCAGGTCGGCGTCCGTGAAGGGGCCCGTGACCATCAAACGGACGGCGCCGCCGTCGAGTTCCACCGGCCGGGCGCAGGCGTCGTAGACCGGATTGTCCCCGCGCACCCGCAGCAGCCGTGAACCCTCCCCGGGCGGTGTGGTCTTGATCATCGTCTCGGCGGACGTGATGTGGGGGTTGGTGCCACGCAGATAGTTCTTGATCAGCGGCAGCCGGTCGCCCATCGCGGGCAGCTCGCCCGCGTCCGTCTCGTCCAGGCCGAGCGCGCCCCCCAGGTGCTGGTTGATGTCCGCGTCGATCGCGACGACCGGTGCGCCGTCGGCCGCGAGATGACGAATGAAGAGGGAGGACAGCGTCGTCTTGCCACTGCCGCCCTTCCCGACGAAAGCAATTTTCATGTTCACAAAGGGTAGTCGGGCGATAGCTGTAGGTGGCAGGCGGGCGTGAAGAAGACCACTCAATCGTGGGGTACGCGCCCGGTGTGGCTAGTGTCGTACTCATGAGTACGACAGGTGCGACCGCCGATCCTCTGGCGGCCCTGGGCTCGCTGCCCGGTGTGGCCGAGTCCGTGGAGTCCGTGCGCAAGGCCGTGGACCGGGTCTACGGCCACCGGATCATGCGGCGTCGCAGCAACGAGATCACCTCCGAGGCGGCACTGCGCGGCGCCCGCGGCTCCGCGGCGCTGTCCGGCGCCGACTGGGCCCTCGAAGAGGTGCGCCGGCGCACCGACTTCAGCGGCGACGACGATGCCCACAGGGTGGGCGCGGCCCTCAGGCTGACCGCCGAGGCGGGCCAACTCCTGTCCGTCTGGCGGCAGTCGCCCCTGCGTGTGCTGGCCCGGCTGCATCTGGTCGCGGCGGCGAGCAACGCCGACGAGGTCGGGCGGCCCCGACAGCAGGGCGAGCCGGTCGACGAGCCCCTGGTCGAACTGTCGCTGCCGGGTGCGGCGGAGGTGTCCGGGCGACTGGACGGCCTGTCCGAGCTGATCATCGCGGGAAGTTCCGCGCCCGCACTGGTGACGGCCGCGGTCGTGCACGGAGAACTCCTTGCGCTGCGGCCCTTCGCCTCCCACAACGGCCTGGTCGCGCGTACGGCCGCGCGCATCGTCCTGGTCGGCAGCGGTCTCGACCCGAAGTCGGTCTGTCCGGCGGAGGTCGGCCACGCCGAGCTGGGCCGCGCGGAGTATCTGGCGGCGCTCGACGGCTATGCCTCCGGCACTCCGGAGGGCATGGCCGCGTGGATCGCCCACTGCGGCAAGGCGGTCGAGCTGGGGGCTCGCGAGTCGACGGCGGTGTGCGAGGCGTTGCAGCGTGGGGCGGCGTAGCAGGGAGAGCGGCGGGTTCGGGGGGTCCGGCGGGTTCGGCGGGTCCGCGTAGTCAGGAAAGCCGCCGGAAAGGGCGCATGAAAAAGGCCCCCAAAGGGGCCTGACAGGGGTTGCGGCGGTACGAGTCCTCGTACCGCCGCTGGCATGTCCACCGGGTTACCAAGCGTCCTCGAGATATTGCCCATCAGGTCGGGAACATTGCCCGTCACCTGGTGCGGCTGGCCCGTAATCGACGGGTCGACGTCGCGTGGGTGCCCGGTGTCCATGCGCGGTCCGTGGGGCCAAATGCGGTATTGAAGGTGATCCTCTCGGATGTCCTTGGTCTCGCGGGCCGTTGAGTCCTTTGTACTCCAGGACCTGGGCAAGCGGAAGTGGTGGCTGCACTTCTTTACTTTTAGGTTCAAAGGCGTACTAAAAGGGCGGCGCTCTGTCGAAGCACGCGCGCGTGGAGGCCGCGTGGAGGCCGCGTGCGGACAAGGAAGCAGGTCAGGCGACCGCTGTCCGACGTCGGCTGGCGTACCAGACGAGGCCCGCTGTGGCCGCGGCTGCCCCTATGGCGGCCACCGCGACGAGCGCCGGACGCGACGGTACGGAGAGGGTGGGCATACGCTGCTTGAGCCGGACCGGGCGGTGGAAATCGAGAATCGGCCACCCGCGCGCGAGCGCTTCACGACGCAGAGAGCGGTCCGGGTTCACGGCGTGCGGATGGCCGACCGACTTGAGCATCGGCAGGTCGGTCGCCGAGTCGCTGTAGGCGTAGCAGCGCTCGAGGTCGTACCCCTCGGACTCGGCCAGCTCCTTGATCGCCTCGGCCTTCGTCGGGCCGTACGCGTAGTACTCCACCTCGCCGGTGAAGCAGCCGTCGTCGCCCACGACCATCCGGGTCGCGACCACCCGGTCCGCGCCGAGCAGTTCACCGATGGGCTCGACCACTTCGGCACCCGACGTGGACACGATCACGACATCCCGCCCTGCCGTGTGGTGCTGCTCGATGAGGGAGGCGGCTTCGTCGTAGATGATCGGGTCGATCAGATCGTGAAGGGTCTCGGCCACGATCTCCTTCACCTGCTGGACGTTCCAGCCGCGGCACATCGCGGACAGGTACTTGCGCATCCGCTCCATCTGGTCGTGATCGGCGCCGCCCGCGAGGAAGACGAACTGGGCATATGCGGTACGCAAGGCGGCCCTGCGGTTGATCAGTCCGCCTTGGTAGAACGACTTGCTGAAGGTGAGCGTGCTCGACTTCGCAATGACCGTCTTGTCCAGGTCAAAGAAGGCCGCTGTGCGGGGCAAGGAGTGGTTTTCCACAACCCCGAGCATAGGGGCAGCCCATTCGGCGTAAGGTGGGCGCGTGGGTTTGCCTGAGAGGGCTCTCGGGTACACCATGGAAGTCACGGATCGTTCGCGACCGTGCTAACGCGGTCCGGCTCCTCCCCCCCCGAGTCGGCCGTGAAGGCGACCCCCGCTCTCCCCCCCGGCGGGGGTCGTCGCATGTCCGGGCGGGTTTTTCTTTCTCTGCACACGGCCGTACGGCCATCGTGAGGCGGCTGCGGCCGCCTCTTCGGCATGTCCGTGATCCGTCACTGTGCGTAGCCGTTGGGCTGCTCTGCGGAAGTCGCACGGGGGGCAGTACAGGGGTCACCGGTATGGGTGACGGCGATATTCACAACCATCGAGTTGTCCACAGTTATCGACCAAGATCCACACGATTTCCGGGTTCGCTGCACCGTGATTCCAGCGCGCCCCGACCGTGCCGACTTCATGGCTGGTTCCGGTTTGCAAGGCGCGTTTGGCCGGTTCCTATCGGCTGTTCATATGGAGGCCGGTTGCCGGTTCTTCACACGTTTGGGAATCGCGTGGCCGCAGGGGCTGCGTGAGAGGTGTGTCGCGGGCTCGGTGCGGGCCTGCGGGAGAGATGCGTCGGGCTCGGTGCGGGCCTGCGCGAAGGGGGATGGACATCGTGGCCGCAGCCGTCACTCACGATCCGCAGCCCGCCGCCGGAGGGCGACAGGGCGGACCGTTGATCGTCACGGAGGACGCCGACCTGCTGGACGACCTGCTGCGCCTGTGCGCGGCGGCCGGTGCCACACCCGAGGTGCACCACGGAGTGCCGGAGCCCAGGGGGCGCTGGGAGGCCGCGCCGCTCGTCCTCGTCGGGGACGACGCCGCGCGGCGGGTGTACGGCGCCGCCCGCAGAAGGGGGGTCGTGCTCGTCGGCCGGGACCAGGACGACCCCGGAGTCTGGAAGCGGGCCGTCGAGATCGGCGCCGACCACGTCCTGATGCTCCCCGACGGAGAACAGTGGCTGGTCGACCGCATCGCCGACGTCGCGGAGGGCGTCGGCAGGCCCGCGCTCACCGTGGGCGTCATCGGGGGCCGCGGCGGGGCAGGCGCCTCCACGCTCGCGTGCGCGCTCGCCGTCACCTCCGCGCGGGAGGGGCTGCGCACACTGCTGGTCGACGCCGATCCGCTGGGCGGCGGACTCGACGTCCTCCTTGGCGGCGAGACCGCGGAGGGCCTGCGCTGGCCCGCCTTCGCCGCCTCGCGCGGACGGGTCGGCGGCGGCGCCCTGGAGGAGTCGCTGCCGCGGCTGCACTCGCTGCGGGTGCTCAGCTGGGATCGCGGGGACCGTATCGCCGTCCCGCCGCAGGCCGTACGCGCGGTGCTCGCCGCAGCCCGACGCCGGGGCGGCACGGTGGTCGTCGATCTGCCACGCCGCCTCGACGACGGGGTCGCCGAGGCACTCGCCCAACTCGACGTCGGACTGCTTGTGGTCCCCGCCGAGCTGCGCGCGGTCGCGGCCGCCGGGCGGGTGGCCTCCGCCGTCGGCATGGTTCTGCGCGACCTGCGGGTGGCGGTGCGCGGACCGTACGCTCCCGGGCTCGACGACCGCGAGGTGGCCCGGCTGCTCGGACTGCCGTTGGTCGGCGAAGTGCCCGTGGAATCCGGGCTGCTGCGTCCGCACGAGAGCAAGTCGCCGCCCGGGGCATCCGCTCGCGGACCGCTGGCGCGGTTCTGCAAAGGGTTCTGGGAGCGGGCGCTGATGGAGGCGAGCGCCGCATGAACACATTCTCCGGGCCACAGCTCGACGGCGTACGGCAGTGGCTGGCCGAGAGCGGCGCCGAGCCGACACCCGCGCGCGTGGCACAGGCGCTGCGGGAGCAGGGGCGGGTGCTCGGCGACGCCGAAGTCCTCGGCGCGGCCCGACAGTTGCGCTCCGAACTGGTCGGCAGCGGCCCGCTGGAACCCCTGCTCGCCGACCCGTCGGTGACCGACGTCCTGGTCTCCGCCCCGGACCGGGTGTGGGTCGACCGGGGCGGCGGACTGGAGTTGACGCCGGTCTCCTTCGCCGACGCGGCGGCCGTACGACGTCTTGCGCAGCGTCTGGCCGCGGTGGCCGGGCGGCGGCTGGACGACGCCCGTCCGTGGGTCGACGCCCGGCTGCCCGACGGGACACGCCTGCACGCGGTGCTGCCTCCGGTCGCCGTGGGCTGTGCGTGCCTGTCCCTTCGGGTCGTACGGCCCCGGGCCTTCACGCTCGACGAACTGGTGACGGCGGGCACGGTCCCGCCGGGTGGGGACCGGGTGCTGCGGGCGTTGCTGGAGGCCCGGCTGTCCTTCCTGATCAGCGGTGGGACCGGCAGCGGCAAGACGACGCTGCTGAGCGCACTGCTGGGGCTCGTCGGATCGGGTGAGCGGATCGTGCTCGCCGAGGACTCGGCGGAGCTGCGGCCCGACCATCCGCATGTCGTGCGGTTGGAGACCCGGCCCGCCAACCAGGAGGGCGCGGGGCTCGTCACCCTTGAGGACCTCGTACGGCAAGCCCTGCGGATGCGACCCGATCGACTTGTCGTGGGGGAGGTGCGCGGGCCCGAAGTGGTCCATTTGCTGGCCGCGTTGAACACGGGCCATGAGGGCGGCTGCGGGACCGTCCACGCCAACGCGGCCGCGGACGTGCCGGCCCGACTGGAGGCGCTCGGCACGGCGGCCGGGCTCGACCGGGCCGCCCTGCACAGCCAGTTGGCGGCCGCTCTGTCGGTCGTACTGCATCTCGTGCGCGACCGGGCCGGACGGCGGCGGATCGCCGAGGTGCATGTGCTGGAGCGGGACCCGTCCGGACTGGTGCGGACGGTGCCGGCCCTGCGGTGGGGCGAGGAGGCGTTTGTGCGGGAGCGGGGGTGGGGGCGGTTGCGGGAGTTGCTGGGCGACGCGTGTGGTGTGTGGGGACGGAGGGGTGATCGGGATGGGTGAGCTCTCGGCGGGGGCTGCCGTGGTGTGTGTCGGGGAGGCGGTCTGGCTGATGGGCGGATGGCACTCCGGGGCACGGCGGGCGCAGTTGCTGCTCGCGGGCGGCGGAGTGGTGGGAACCGGGCCGCCCGTGTGGCGGGATGCGGTCGGTCGGCTGCGGCAGATCCGCGGGCAGCTGCGGGTCGAGTGGTGGGCGCCGGTCGCCGGGCTGGTGCTGGCGGTGCTGGGCGCGTCGGTACTGCCGGTCGTCGCGGGGGCGGCCGGAGTGCCCTTGCTACGACGGCTGCGGCTGGCCGGGGAGGCGCGGAGGGCGCGGGAGCGGCGCGCGGACGGGGCGATCGGGTTGTGCGCGGCGCTCGCCGGGGAGGTGCGGGCCGGACGGCAGCCGGGTGAGGCCTTGCTGAGTGCGGTACGCGACTCCGGCGGGTTCGGGGCGGCACAGGCTGCGGTGCTGGCGGCGGCGAGATTCGGCGGGGACGTGCCGGGTGCGCTGGCGGGCGCGGCGCGCCAGCCGGGCGCCGAGGGGCTGCTGGGGCTCGCGGCCTGCTGGCGGGTGGCAGTGGACCAGGGCGCGGGGCTCGCGGCCGGGCTCGACCGGCTGGAGGCGGCCCTGCGTGCGGAGCGGGACCAACGGTCCGATCTGCGCGCCCAGTTGGCCGGCGCCCGCTCTACGGCGGTGATGCTCGCCGCGCTCCCGGCCTTCGGCCTCGCCCTCGGCACGGCCCTCGGCGCCGACCCACTGCACGTCCTGCTGCACACCGGGGCGGGGTTCGGGTGCCTGGTGGTCGGCGGGCTGCTGGAGGTGGTGGGGGTGTGGTGGGTTGCTCGGATCGTGCGGGGCGCGGAGGCGATGTGAGGGAGCGGGTGCGGGTGCGGGAGCGGCGGGATCGGGAGAAGGAGGCGACGTGGGTACGGAAGTTTTCCACAGGGTGGGGGCGGTTCTGGGGGCCGCGCTGGTGCTCGGGTGGGTGGTGCGGTGGGTTGGGGCGGTACGGCGTGAGCGGAGGGTGCGGCGGCGGGTTGCCGAGTTGCTGGACCTGGAGTCGGCGTCCGCGGGGATGCGCGTCGATCTGCGGGACGTCGTGCGGCGGTGGGCGCCGGTGGTGGGGGTCCTGGGCGCCTGTTGGGCTGTCATCGGCGGAGTTGCCGGGGTCGCTGTGGGGCTGGTCGGTGCGGTCGGGCTGTGGCGGTGGCGTCGTCGGCGGTTGACCGCCGGGCCGGCCGAGGGATTCGACGCCGGTGAGGCGGCGCGTCAACTACCGCTCGCGGCCGATCTGCTGGCGGCCTGTATCGCCGCGGGAGCTGGTCCGGTGATCGCCGCGCAGGCCGTGGGCGAGGCCCTGGGAGGCCCCGTGGGGGAAGCGCTGGCCCGCGGTGCCGCGGAGGTGCGGCTCGGCGGTGAACCGGGCGCGGCCTGGCGGAGGCTGGCCTCCATGCCGGGGGCCGGGGCGCTGGCGCGGCTGTTGGAACGGGCCGACGTGTCCGGGGTCCCCGCGGCCGTGCCGGTCGCCCACCTCGCCGCTCAGGCCCGCGCCGACTGGGCCCGCACTGCGACCGCACGGGCCAGACGGGCGGCCGTCATGGTCACCGTTCCGGTGGGGCTGTGCTTTCTGCCGGCGTTCATCGCGGTCGGCGTGCTGCCCGTGGTGATCGGGCTCGCGAGTGGAGCGCTGGGAGGGGGTGGTGGATGACGGCACGGCACGGGTGAACGACGTATGACGGACAACGAGAGATCAAGAGCTCAAAGAGATCAACAGGGCTGAACCTCACGGGGGTTGAGATGTACAAGGCGGTACGGGCGCGGCTGCGTGCCCTGATGTGCGGGGCGCGGTTGGCGCGGAGGGACGCGGGGATGGTCACCTCCGAGTACGCGATGGGGATCGTCGCGGCGGTGGCGTTCGCAGTGGTCCTCTACAAGGTGGTCACGAGCGGGCAGGTCGACGCGGAACTCCAGGCCATCGTGAAACGGGCCCTCGATGCCGGGATGTGACGGGCGATCGGCGCGATGGACGCGCGGATGCGCGCGGGAGGCGGACCGGGGGTTCGTGACGGCGGAGTCGGCAGTGGTGCTGCCCGTGCTGGTGATGTTCGCGATGGCGTTGGTGTGGGGGCTGCTCGTCGTGGGCGCCCAGATCCAGTGTGTCGACGCGGCCAGGACGGGCGCCCGCGCGGCGGCTCGCCAGGATCCGGCCGCCGCGGTCGTGAAGTTGACCCGCGAGGCGGCACCCCACGGCGCGCAGGTCACGCTCAGCCGGGAGGGCGACCAGGTCCGCGTGGTGGTCGTGGCGAAGCCACCGGCGCTGGACGGTCTGCCTTTCGAGGTGCGAGAGGAAGCCGTGGCATCGGCGGAGGACAGTGGGGAGGTGAAGAGTTGAGGGGCGGGGGTCTGGCCTCGGGTGGCGGGGCAGTCGTCGACGGCCGCTCTGCGCAGGGCTGGGTCTCCGGTGGCGGGGCAGCCGTGAGGTGCTTCGGCCGAGGGTTCGCCGTAGGCCGGCGTTCCGATCGAGGTTCCGCCACCGTCTGGAGCGTCGGTGCAATCGCGGTGCTCTGCGTGGTGTTCGGCGTCGTACTCGCCCTGGGGCAGGCCGTCGTGGCCCGGCACAGCGCGGCGGGCGCCGCCGACCTGGCCGCGTTGGCGGCGGCAGACCACTGGACGGAGGGCGGCGCCGCGGCCTGCGCCCGGGCGGACCGGGTAGCGAGAGCCCAGGGCACTCGGCTTGTGCGGTGCGCTGTCGTGGGCGAGATCTCGGACGTGACGGCGAGATCGGGACGGGGCCCGTTCGCGGCGGAGGTCAGGGCGCGGGCGGGGCCTGCGGGGGCGGTCCCACAGGGTCCTGGACCGGCTCCTGGGCAGCCCTCTGTACCGGCTCCTCGGTCGGCTCCAGGGCAGGCCCTTGGACCGGCTCCTGCGCGGGCCCTCGTAGCGGCTCCCGGGAGGATTCTCCGACCGGCTCCTGTATCGGCCCCCTCCCCGGCTCCCCGCCCCCCTTCTCCTCAGGAGCCCCTCGCAGCAACACCGTGAGCAGCCGCACCGCCCCCCTCTTGTGCAACGGATCGTTGCCGTTGCCGCACTTGGGGGACTGGATGCAGGACGGGCACCCGGCGTCGCACTCGCAGGAGGCGATGGCCTGTCGGGTGGCCGTCAGCCAGGAGCGGGCCGTGTGGAAGGCGCGCTCGGCGAAGCCCGCGCCGCCCGGGTGGCCGTCGTAGACGAAGACCGTCGGCAGAAGGGTGTCCGGGTGCAGTGGGACGGAGACGCCGCCGATGTCCCAGCGGTCGCAGGTCGCGAAGAGGGGCAGCATGCCGATGGACGCGTGCTCGGCGGCGTGCAGGGCGCCGCCGAGGATCTCCGGGTTGATCCGGGCGGCGTCCAACTGGTCCTCGGTGACCGTCCACCACACGGCACGCGTGCGCAGCGTACGAGGAGGGAGGTCGAGCTTTGTCTCGCCCAGCACTTCACCGGTGATGACGCGTCGACGCAGGAAGGAGACGACTTGGTTGGTGACTTCGACGGAGCCGTAGCAGAGGCGGCCGTCGCCCCAGGGGATCTCGACGTCCGTCTCCAGGACGGAGATCGACGTCGTGTCGCGGGCGACCGTGGCGTACGGCGGGTTGGCCTCCTCGACCAGGGCGACCGAGTCCTCCAGGTCCAGTGAGCGGACCAGGTAGGTACGGCCCTGGTGGAGGTGGACCGCGCCTTCGTGCACCGTCGTGTGCGCGGCACCCGCGTCCACGGTGCCGAGCAGCCGTCCTGTGCCGGCCTCGACGATCTGCACCGACTGACCGCCGCCGCCCCGGATGTCGGTCAGGTCGGCGGCCCGTTCCCGGCGGGTCCAGTGCCACGCCTTGGTCCGGCGGCGCAGCAGCTTCGCGGCCTCCAGCTGCGGCAGCAGACCTTCCGTCTCCGGGCCGAACAGCTCCAAGTCGTCGTCCGTCAGCGGCAGTTCCGCCGCCGCTGCGCACAGGTGCGGGGCCAGGACGTACGGGTTGTCCGGGTCGAGGACGGTCGACTCGACGGGCTGGTCGAACAGGGCCTCGGGGTGGTGGACGAGGAAGGTGTCCAGGGGGTCGTCGCGGGCGACCAGGACGGCGAGGGCTCCTTGCCCCGACCGGCCGGCCCGGCCCGCCTGTTGCCACAGCGACGCGCGTGTGCCCGGGTAGCCGGCGATGACGACCGCGTCCAACCCGGAGACGTCGATGCCGAGTTCGAGGGCGGTGGTCGCGGCGAGACCGAGGAGTTCGCCGGAGTGCAGGGCCTGTTCGAGGGCGCGGCGTTCCTCGGGGAGGTAGCCGCCGCGGTAGGCGGCCACCCGCCGGGCGAGCGAGCGGTCGATCTCGGCCAGCCTTTCCTGGGCGATCACCGAGATCAGCTCGGCGCCGCGCCGGGAGCGGACGAAGGCGACGGTGCGCACACCCTGGACGGCGAGGTCGGTCAGCAGGTCGGCCGTCTCGGCGGTGGCGGTACGGCGGACCGGTGCGCCCTTCTCACCCTGGAGCTCGGTGAGCGGGGGCTCCCACAGGGCGAACACCAGTTCGCCGCGTGGGGAGGCGTCGTCGGCGACCTCGACCACCGGGAGGCCGGTGAGGCGGCGGGCGGCGACCGAGGGCTCGGCGGCGGTCGCGGAGGCCAGCAGGAACACGGGCGAGGCGCCGTACCGGGCGCACAGGCGGCGCAGTCGGCGCAGCACCTGGGCGACGTGGGAGCCGAAGACACCGCGGTAGGTGTGGCACTCGTCGATGACCACGTACTTCAGCGACTTCAGGAAGGAGGACCAGCGAGGGTGGGACGGGAGTATGCCGCGGTGCAGCATGTCCGGGTTGGTGAGGACGTAGTTGGCGTACTGGCGGATCCACTCGCGTTCCTCGAACGGGGTGTCGCCGTCGTAGACCGCGGGGCGGACCGAATTGCCCAGTGGTTGTGAAAGTTCCTTCACAGATCGCCACTGATCCGCCGCGAGAGCCTTGGTGGGTGCCAGGTAGAGCGCGGTGGTGCCGCGGCCGTTCGGTGCCTCGGACCCGTCCAGGAGGGTCGACAGAACGGGCGCCAGATAGGCCAGGGACTTGCCGGACGCGGTGCCGGTGGCGACGACCACCGAGTCGCCGTCCAGGGCGTGCTCGGCCGCGCTGGCCTGGTGGGCCCAGGGATGCTCGATGCCCGCCGCCTGCACGGCCGCGATGACCTCGGCCCGGATCCGATCGGGCCAGACGGCATGGCGACCCTCGCGCGGGGGCAAGTGCTCCGTATGAGTGATGCGCGAAGCCCGGCTCGGCCCTGCGGCGAGCCGGTCCAGGACCATGCCGGGCGAGAGGCCGGAGGCGGGGTCCGCCGGGGGTCGATCGGATCGGTGATTCTTGGCCATCGGCACCGAGTGTGTCACTGGCGTGACGGACAATGGGACCAAGGCGTCGTGCACGCCTGCCGTAAGTGATTGAATGCCATCGCGGCTGGCGAACCGTCCCGGGCCCTGCCGAGGTGTCCCGAGGGACGACCGCTCGATAGCAAGGTGCTGGAGGATCCGTGGACCTGTCCCTGTCGACCGAGACCATCGGCGATCGCACGATCGTCAAGGTCGGTGGCGAAATCGACGTTTATACCGCGCCCAAGCTGCGCGAGCAGCTCGTCGAGCTGGTGAACGACGGGAGTTTTCACCTCGTCGTCGACATGGAGGGCGTGGACTTCCTCGACTCCACCGGTCTCGGCGTGCTGGTCGGCGGCCTGAAGCGTGTGCGTGCCCATGAGGGCTCGCTGCGCCTGGTCTGCAACCAGGAGCGCATTTTGAAGATCTTCCGCATCACCGGCCTCACCAAGGTGTTCCCCATTCACACCTCGGTCGAGGAAGCGGTGGCGGCCACCGACTGACCGCCGGACCCGGGCCAGTGATCAGTCGTCCGCGCCCGGGACGGAAGAAGTTCATCAGGGGGTCCGGGCTTTCGGCAGCCCGGTCCCCCGACAGCACGCCCGAAGTTCCGAGGGGGATGCATGGCCACCGTTGAACTCCGCTTCAGCGCGCTGCCCGAGCACGTCAGGACCGCCCGACTGGTGGCGGCAGCGGTGGCGCGCAGGGCCGGAGTGGACGAGGCCGTTCTCGACGAGGTCAGACTCGCCGTCGGCGAGGCCTGCACCCGTGCCGTCGGACTGCACCAGAGCGGCGGGATCACGTCGCCGGTGAAGGTGCTGCTGATCGAGGAGGAGAAACAGTTCTCCATCGAGGTCGGCGACGAGGCACCGCGCTCTGCCCCCGGGGACCGCGCGCCGGGCGGCGCCGCCGAGGACCCCGACGCGGAGACCGAGGAGGACGAGATGGGCCTCGCGGTCATCAGCGGCCTCGTCGACGATGTCGAGGTCACCGCCGGCGAGCACGGCGGGCTGATCCGTATGACCTGGCCGACCACACCGCCGACCGTGGCGCTCGGCTGAACTGACCCACGCTTCACCACCAAGGGCCCTGCTGAGCAGGGCCCTTGGTGTTTTCCGGCACAGCATCCAGGCAATTCGTGAAGGAATTCACGATCAATGATCCGATAATTCGATCAAGGTGCATGTGGGCGTCAATGCCTTTGAGGCATTACTTCTTTCGGGTTCTGTGGCGTGACGTCGATCATTTGCTGAAGAGCATGTGAAGGCTAATTCCGTTTACCGCCCACTGTTTTGATCAGGTCCGGGTACCTAGAATCCGTCCACATCTTGAGCTCAGCACAGGCGTCAAGGAGGACGAATGGCGGGGCTTTCTACCCCTCATCAGTTTGACCAACCCACAACCTTCGCAGCCGCAGTCCTGACCGACGACAACCGCATCCTCGTGATGGTCATCGCGGTCGTCGCGCTCGCGGCTCTCGTGGTCGCAGGCATCCTGGTGCGCCAGGTGCTCGCGGCCGGCGAAGGCACCGACAGCATGAAGAAGATCGCAACAGCCATCCAGGAGGGCGCGAACGCCTATCTGGCCCGGCAGCTGCGCACGCTCGGTGTTTTCGCCGTCATCGTGTTCTTCCTGCTCATGCTGCTGCCAGCGGACGACTGGAATCAGCGCGCCGGCCGATCGGCGTTCTTCTTGATCGGCGCCGCGTTCTCGGCGGCCACCGGTTATATCGGCATGTGGCTCGCTGTACGGAGCAATGTGCGAGTCGCCGCCGCCGCGCGCGAGGCGACCCCCGCGGAGGGTGAACCGGAAAAGGATCTCACCGCCGTCTCGCACAAAGCCATGAAGATCGCTTTCCGCACAGGCGGCGTCGTCGGCATGTTCACAGTGGGGCTCGGTCTGCTGGGCGCCTCTTGTGTGGTGCTCGTCTACGCGGCCGACGCGCCGAAGGTCCTCGAAGGCTTCGGCCTCGGGGCCGCCCTGATCGCCATGTTCATGCGTGTCGGAGGCGGCATCTTCACCAAGGCCGCCGACGTCGGCGCCGACCTGGTCGGCAAGGTCGAACAGGGCATTCCGGAGGACGATCCGCGCAATGCCGCGACCATCGCCGACAACGTGGGCGACAACGTCGGCGACTGTGCCGGCATGGCGGCCGACCTTTTCGAGTCGTACGCCGTGACGCTCGTCGCCGCGCTGATCCTCGGCATGGCCGCCTTCGGCGACGCCGGGCTCGGCTTCCCGCTGCTCGTACCCGCGATCGGCGTGATCACCGCGATGATCGGCATCTTCGCGGTGGCGCCGAGGCGTTCCGACCGTAGCGGCATGTCCGCGATCAACCGTGGGTTCTTCATCTCCGCGGTGATCTCGCTCGTGCTGGTCGCGATCGCTGTCTACGTCTATCTGCCGTCGTCGTACGCCGATCTCGACGGCGTCACCGACGCGGCGATCCAGGCCAAGAGCGGCGATCCGCGGATCCTCGCGCTGATCGCGGTGGGGATCGGCATTCTGCTCGCCGCTGTGATCCAGCAGCTGACGGGCTACTTCACCGAGACGAACCGTCGCCCGGTCCGGGACATCGGCAAGAGCTCGCTGACCGGCCCGGCCACCGTCGTCCTCGCCGGTATCTCCCTCGGCCTCGAATCGGCCGTCTACACCGCCCTGTTGATCGGCCTCGGCGTGTACGGGGCCTTCCTGCTCGGCGGTACGTCGATCATGCTGGCGCTGTTCGCGGTGGCGCTGGCCGGTACCGGCCTGCTCACCACGGTCGGTGTGATCGTCGCGATGGACACCTTCGGGCCGGTCTCCGACAACGCCCAGGGCATCGCGGAGATGTCCGGCGACGTCGAGGGCGCGGGCGCCCAGGTGCTCACCGACCTGGACGCGGTCGGCAACACCACCAAGGCCATCACCAAGGGCATCGCCATCGCCACCGCGGTCCTCGCGGCTTCGGCGCTCTTCGGGTCGTACCGTGACGCGATCACGACCGGCGCGCGGGACGTCGGCGAGAAACTCACCGGCGAGGGCGCGCCGATGAACCTGATGATGGACATCTCGCAGCCCAACAACCTCGTCGGCCTCATCGCGGGCGCGGCGGTCGTCTTCCTCTTCTCGGGGCTGGCGATCAACGCGGTCTCGCGGTCGGCGGGGGCGGTGGTGTACGAGGTGCGACGGCAGTTCCGTGAGCGGCCCGGGATCATGGACTACACGGAGAAGCCCGAATACGGCAAGGTCGTCGACATCTGCACCCGGGACGCCCTCAGGGAGCTCACGACCCCCGGTCTGCTGGCGGTCATCGCACCCATCGCCATCGGGTTCACGCTCGGTGTGGGCGCGCTCGGCTCGTTCCTCGCGGGCGCGATCGGCACCGGCACGCTGATGGCGGTGTTCCTCGCCAACTCCGGCGGTGCCTGGGACAACGCCAAGAAGCTCGTCGAGGACGGTCACCACGGAGGCAAGGGCAGCGAGGCCCACGCCGCCACGGTGATCGGCGACACGGTCGGCGACCCCTTCAAGGACACGGCAGGCCCTGCGATCAACCCGCTGCTGAAGGTCATGAACCTGGTGGCGCTGCTGATCGCACCCGCGGTGATCAAGTTCAGCTACGGCGAGGACAAGAGCGTCGGCATCCGCGTCACCATCGCGGTGCTCTCGATCCTTGTGATCGTCGGCGCTGTCTACGTCTCCAAGCGACGTGGCATCGCCATGGGTGACGAAGGCAACGCGGAGCGGGTGGCCAAGCCGGCCGATCCTGCGGTGGTTTCGTAGGCGGTCTTACGACGCCCAGCTCACGGGGCGGGCGGACGGCGCGCATCGACGCGCCGTCCGCCCGCCCCGTGCGTGTTCACGCCCGATGCCGTGACCCTTCTCTCTCTGGTGTAAATCACATCAAAAGGGTTTCTAGTGGGCCTTCGGCGTACTGGTGTCCCCCATCCGGCGTGTAAGTTCCGGGGCCGAGAGCCACGGAAGGGACCAAACCGGTGAACAAGAAGCTCGCGGCCGCACTGTCCGGCGGTGCGGTACTGGTACTGGCGCTGTCGGCATGCACCAGCGACGAGAGCAACGAGGAGCTCGACGCCTGGGCCAAGAAGATCTGCGACACGGCCCTGGCGCCGAACGCGAAGATCGCCGCCGCCGACGCCGCGATCAACAAGGTGGCCACGGACAGCGAGCCCGAGGAGCTCCAGAAGGTCGACTCCCAGGCATTCGGGGACCTCGCCGAAGGCTTCAAGACGCGGGCGGCCTCCCTCACGGACGCCGGAGCGCCTGCGGGCATCGACGACGGCGACAAGAAGCAGCAGGACGCCATCAACAAGCTCACCGCCGTCTCCACGGCCTACACCGATCTCAAGAAGCAGGTCGACGGGCTGAACACGAAGGATCAGGCGAAGTTCGCGTCCGGACTGAACGAGATGTCGGACGGCATGAAGGACGTGGCGACCCTGCGCAAGAACGCGGTCGCCGCGCTCAAGCAGCTCGAAGAGGGCGACGCCAAGAAGTCTCTGGTCAAGCAGGACAGCTGCAAGAAGGCAGCCGCGTCGGCCTCGGCCACCGACAGCTGAGGCCTCCTCCGGGGCGGGACGCGGGCACCCGTGGCCGCACGCGGGTCACAATGAGGGCGTGAGTAACTCCAGCCTGTCCCCGCTGCCCTCCGCCGACCGCCCCGAGATCACCGCCCGCCTCCGGGACGCCCTGCTCGCGGCCTCCTTCACCGCCGACGGGCTGCTCGAGCTGCTCGGCGCGCCCGCGTACGCGGCGCTCGCGCGGAGCGAGACCGTGCCGGCGCTCCGGGCGACACGCGGCGACACGCCGCTGGAGATGCTCGTACGGCTGTTCCTGTTGCAGCAGCCGGTGCCGCACGCGCGCGTGGAGGGCGTTCTGCCGCTGGCGGAGTGCCTCGACAGCGGGTGGCTGTCGCCCGTCGGCGGGGCTGAGGTCGCCGCCGCCGTGGATGTACGGCCGTACGGCGGGCCCGGTGGTGAGGACTGGTTCATCGTGTCCGACCTGGGGTGCGCGGTCGGGGGCGCCGGCGGCATCGGCAGCCGGAATGAGGGCGTCGTCCTCGGCGTCGGCGGCGCGTCCATGACGCTGGCGGGCATCACCGTCCGTACGCCCGTCTCCGCCGCCCTCGACCTCGGTACCGGCTCCGGGATCCAGGCCCTGCACGCCGCGCAGCACGCCACGCGCGTGACGGCGACCGACGTCAACCCGCGCGCGTTGCACATCACCGCACTCACGCTGGCCCTGTCGGGCGCTCCGGGGGCCGACCTCCGGGAGGGCTCGCTGTTCGAGCCGGTCCGGGACGACGAGACGTACGACCTGATCGTGTCGAACCCGCCCTTCGTGATCTCGCCCGGCGCACGGCTGACGTACCGCGACGGCGGGATGGGCGGGGACGATCTGTGCCGCACGCTCGTTCAGGAGTCGGGGGAACGGCTGCGGGAGGGCGGGTTCGCGCAGTTCCTCGCCAACTGGCAGCACGTGGAGGGGGAGGACTGGCAGGACAGGCTCAGGTCGTGGGTGCCGCGCGGGTGCGATGCCTGGATCGTGCAGCGCGAGGTGCAGGACGTCACGCAGTACGCCGAGTTGTGGCTCAGGGACGCAGGCGATCACCGGAGTGACCCGGCCGAGTATCAAGCGCTGTACGACGCGTGGCTCGACGAGTTCGAGGCGCGCAAGGTGAAGGCGGTCGGCTTCGGCTGGATCGCCCTGCGCAGGACGGGGACGGCCGTGCCCTCAGTGACGGTCGAGGAGTGGCCGCATCCGGTGGAACAGCCGCTCGGCGAGACGGTCCGGGCGCACTTCCGGCGCCTCGACTTTCTGCGCGCGCACGACGACGCGGACCTGCTCGAAGGGCACTCCAGGCTCGCCGCCGAGATCGTCCAGGAACAGGTCGGGCTGCCCGGTGCCGAGGACCCGGAGCACGTGGTGCTGCGCCAGCACCGTGGGATGCGCCGGGCCACCAAGGTGGACACCGTCGGCGCGGGCTTCGCGGGCGTCTGCGACGGCAGGCTGAGTGCGGGTCGCATTCTGGATGCCATCGCCCAACTGATGGGCGAGGACCCGGTGTTGCTGCGCGACCGTACGCCCGCGCAGATCCGGCTGCTGGTGGAGCAGGGGTTCCTCGATCCGGCGTAGTGACCTCGGCCGGCGCCTGCGCTTGTGATGCCTGAGGCAGGAGTGCGTCCCTGATGCGCATGCGTCCGCTCTGGCGGGATTGATCCGGAAAAGGTCTCCTGTCAGTGGTGCGTGCGAAGCTACCTTCGAGAGACAGAGCTCACGCGTTCTCGGGGGAGGCGCGCTGTCTCGGGGGAGGCGTGATGTCGGGGGAGACGCCGGATCAAGGCGAAGGCAGGGTCATCAACGGCCGGTATCGGCTGCTGAGCGCGCTCGGCGCGGGCGGCATGGGCCGCGTGTGGCTCGCGTACGACGAGGAGTTGGCCTGCGAGGTCGCGATGAAGGAGATCGCGCTTCCGGATGTGCCGATGGACGCGAGCGAGCCGGCCCAGAGGATCGCCCGCGCCCGCAGCGAGGCCCGGCACGCGGCACGGCTGCGCGGCCATCCGCATGTCGCGACGGTGCATGACGTGGTGGTGCACGAGGGACTGCCCTGGATCGTCATGGAGTACGTGCCGGACGCGGTCGACCTCCAGGCGGTCGTACGGAGCTCGGGGCCGCTGTTGCCCGCCCAGGTGGCCCGTGTCGGGCTCGCCGTCCTCGACGCACTCGCCGCCGGGCACCGCATCGGCATCCTCCACCGGGATGTGAAACCGGCCAACATCCTTCTGGCGCCGGACGCTTCGGGCGACCCGCACGCGCGCGTGCTGCTCACCGACTACGGCATCGCCCTCCAGCCCGAGTCCCGCGAACCCCGGCTCACCGCCACCGCCGGCATCCTCGGCACGCCCGGCTATCTCGCCCCGGAGCGGGCACGCGGCGAGCCGCCCACACCGGCCGCCGACCTGTTCTCGCTCGGCGCCACGCTGTACGCCGCGGTCGAGGGACGCGGCCCCTTCGACCGCCACGGCGACTACGCGACGTTGACGGCGCTGCTCGGCGAGGAACCCACGCCACCGGTCCGCGCGGGGGAACTGGCGCCGGTGTTGCAGGGGTTGCTGGTGAAGGACCCGGTGCGCAGGTCGGCGCCGGAGGCGGTGGTGCGGGGGCTGGAGCGGGTGCTGCAGGGTGCGGCGGGCTCGGGGTTCCCCGGGGCGCCCGGATGGGGCGCGGCGCCCGTGGCGGGGGGTTTCGGGCCGCCGCCGGAGGGGTTCGTGGCGGCTCCGCCCGGCATGCCCTGGACACCTGGCATGCCTCCGACTCCCAACACCCCACAGACGCCGCACACTCCTGCCGGCGGTCCGGCCACTCCGGGAGGGGGCGGTCAGGGCAGCCCCGGCCCCGGTGCGCCGGTCGCGCCCGGTGGTCCCGGTGCCGGCGGTCCGGTGACGCCCGGCGGGACATACGGCGGCTCGCCCGGGGCGACGCCGTACGACGTCTGGCGGCAGCCCGGACCCCAGGGTGCCGTCGACCCCGGCAACCCGTATGCGCAGATGCCGGGCTCGCCGTACGCGGGGAGCGGCGCGCCTCCGTCGTACGGCGGCACTCCACAGCCGTATGCCGGAGGCTTCCCCGGCAGTCCGGGTGGCGCTCCGCCCCCACCCCCCGCTGCCAGGAATCGCCTCGCGCTCATCGCCTTCGTCGTGGCCGCCGTCCTCGTCGTCGCCGGCGGTGCCTGGGCGGCCGTGTCGCTGACCGGTGATGACGGTGGCGGCAAGCGCGCCGTGACGAAGAGCTCGCCGTCGCCGAGCGCGTCGTCCCAGGGGTCGCAACCGCCGGCCGGGCCCGTGTATCCGTACGGCGAAGTGATCGGCCTCACCGATGCCCTGGAGACCGGCGACTGTGTGCAGGCGGTCTGGACGGGGGCGCCGTTCAAGTCGGAGCCGAACCTCGGGGTCGTGGACTGCGCCGAGGACTGGCCGGACGGACAGGTCGTCGCGGTGGACACCGCCGGCGACTACGACGATGCCCGCACCCAGGGCGCGAAACGCTGCGAGAACCAGACCCGGTCGGTCACCGAGGCGCTCCCGGACGCGGCCGGCTACGCCGTCGTACCGACGAAGGAGGGCTTCACGACGGCCAACAGCGGTACGGCATGTCTCGTACTGGGCCGCCATGCCGCGATAGGCGGCGAAGTGGGCAGCTTCCGCGACGCGGGCACGGATTTGTGGGTCGGACAGATGAGCGTCGGCGACTGCTGGGTCTACGAGGAACTGGAGGACGGCTACAAAGCACCGCTCACCGAATGCTCCAAACCGCACACCGACCAGGTCATAGGCGCTGTTCAGGCGCCGAGCGGAATGAGCCAGAAGAAGGGCGGCGACAACTCGACCAAGCTGTGCCGCAACAAATTCGAGTCGACCTGGGCACCCGGTTCGGAGCGGACCGTCTACGGCTGGGTGGCCGACGAGGACGACTGGGAACTGGGCTTCACCAAGATCGTGTGCACGGTGAGCCGTGCCGACGACGAGAAGACGACCGGAAAGATACCCGCGCCCGGATCGGTCTGAGGCCGGGCCGGGACCGGTCCGGGGGCCCGCCGGCGGGGATCCACTGAGACGTCGGTCCCTCGTTCACCTGAGGTTCGCCGGGCCGCCGTCCGTCCGTGCCAGCCTCCCGGCACCGGGGTAGGTACGGACGGGAGAAAAGGGGCACAAAAAGCCATGGAGAGCGGACCGGCGATCTTCGCGGGTGTGGTGTTCGCCCTGTTCGGGGGCGGACTGCTGGTGTGGACGGCGGTCCGTGTGCGGCATCGCCAACCCGTGGCCCAGGGTGTGAGCCCTGTCGCATCGGTGACCCTCGCGACCGTCGCCGCGGTGATCGCGCTGGTCCTCGGAACGTGGTGCTTCACCCGCGTCTGAGGACCGTCCCAGGACAGGGACTTCAATAATTAGGAGGTCATCCTCCGGATAGCTTCGAAAAGGCCGGTGGGCACTCCGGGCGGCAGGAATGGCGGGAGTCGGGTTACCGTTCGAGTGGCCGTTGCGGGCTTTTCCCGTTTGACACGGGGGCGGGATGTACCGTCACACTCCGCAGCGTCAGCATGACCCGACCCCGGGAACCAAGGCCTGGGGATTGACCCCAGTGTCGACCGGAGAGAAGAGCGAAGTTGTCCCCGACCAGCGAGACCGCACAGGGCGGCCGCCGACTCGTCATCGTCGAGTCGCCTGCCAAGGCGAAGACGATCAAGGGCTATCTCGGCCCCGGATACGTCGTCGAGGCGAGCGTCGGGCACATCCGCGACCTCCCCAACGGCGCCGCAGAGGTGCCCGAGAAGTACACCGGTGAGGTGCGTCGGCTCGGCGTGGACGTCGAGCACGACTTCGAGCCGATCTATGTGGTCAACGCCGACAAGAGAGCGCAGGTCAAGAAGCTCAAGGACCTGCTGAAGGACTCCGACGAGCTCTACCTCGCCACCGATGAGGACCGCGAGGGCGAGGCCATCGCGTGGCACCTCCTGGAGGTGCTCAAGCCCAAGGTCCCGGTCAAGCGCATGGTGTTCCACGAGATCACCAAGGACGCCATCCGCGCCGCCGTCGCCAACCCGCGCGACCTCAACCAGCGCATGGTCGACGCCCAGGAGACCCGCCGCATCCTCGACCGCCTCTACGGCTACGAGGTCTCGCCGGTCCTGTGGAAGAAGGTCATGCCGCGGCTGTCGGCCGGCCGCGTCCAGTCGGTCGCCACTCGGCTCGTGGTGGAGCGGGAACGCGAGCGCATCGCGTTCCGTTCTGCTGAGTACTGGGACCTGACGGGCACCTTCGCCACCGGCCGCGCGGGGGACTCCTCGGACCCGTCGTCGCTGGTAGCCCGCCTCCAGACCGTCGACGGCAGGCGGGTCGCGCAGGGCCGCGACTTCGACTCCCTGGGACAACTCAAGAGCGCGAACATCCTCCACCTCGACGAGGCCAACGCCCGCGCGCTGGCCGCCGCCCTGGAGGACACGCGGTTCGCCGTCCGGTCCGTCGAGTCCAAGCCGTACCGCCGCTCGCCGTACGCCCCGTTCCGTACGACGACGATGCAGCAGGAGGCCAGCCGCAAGCTCGGCTTCGGCGCGAAGGCCACGATGCAGGTCGCGCAGAAGCTGTACGAGAACGGCTTCATCACGTACATGCGTACGGACTCCACGACGCTGAGCGACACCGCGATCACGGCCGCCCGCGCCCAGGTCACGCAGTTGTACGGCGCCGACTACCTGCCGTCGTCCCCGCGGACGTACGCCGGGAAGGTCAAGAACGCGCAGGAGGCCCACGAGGCGATCCGCCCCTCGGGCGACCGCTTCCGCACACCTGCCGAGACCGGCCTGACCGGCGACCAGTTCAGGCTCTACGAGCTGATCTGGAAGCGGACCGTCGCCTCGCAGATGAAGGACGCGACCGGGAACAGCGTGACCGTGAAGATCGGTGGCGCCGCCGCCGACGGCCGAGACGTCGAGTTCAGCGCCTCCGGCAAGACGATCACCTTCCACGGCTTCCTGAAGGCGTACGTCGAGGGCGCCGACGACCCGAACGCCGAGCTCGACGACCGCGAGCGCCGTCTGCCCCAGGTCAACGAGGGCGACGCGCTCAGCGCCGAGGAGATCACGGTCGACGGGCACGCCACCAAGCCCCCGGCCCGCTACACCGAGGCCAGCCTGGTCAAGGAGCTCGAAGAGCGCGAGATCGGCCGCCCGTCGACGTACGCGTCGATCATCGGGACGATCCTCGACCGCGGCTATGTGTTCAAGAAGGGCACGGCACTCGTGCCGTCCTTCCTCTCCTTCGCCGTGGTCAACCTCCTGGAGAAGCACTTCGGGCGGCTCGTCGACTACGACTTCACCGCCAAGATGGAGGACGACCTCGACCGCATCGCGCGCGGCGAGGCACAGTCCGTGCCGTGGCTGAGGCGGTTCTACTTCGGCGAGGGCACGGGCTCGGGCGGTGCGGCGGAGGCCGGCAACGGCGACGGTGACCACCTCGGTGGTCTCAAGGAGCTGGTGACCGACCTGGGCGCGATCGACGCGCGCGAGGTGTCGTCGTTCCCCGTGGCCAACGACATCGTGCTGCGGGTCGGGCGCTACGGCCCGTACGTGGAGCGTGGTGAGAAGGACTCCGAGTTCCACCAGCGCGCGGACGTGCCTGAGGACCTCGCCCCGGACGAGCTCTCCGTCGAGCTCGCCGAGGAACTGCTCGCCAAGCCGAGCGGCGACTTCGAGCTGGGCGCCGACCCGCAGACGGGCCACCAGATCATCGCCCGCGACGGCCGCTACGGCCCGTACGTCACCGAGGTGCTCCCGGAGGGCACCCCGAAGACCGGCAAGAACGCCGTGAAGCCGCGTACGGCCTCGCTGTTCAAGTCGATGTCCCTCGACACGGTGACCCTTCAGGACGCCCTCAAGCTGATGTCGTTGCCGCGTGTCGTCGGCAAGGACGCCGAGGGCGTGGAGATCACCGCGCAGAACGGCCGCTACGGCCCGTATCTGAAGAAGGGCACGGACTCGCGCTCGCTCCAGACCGAGGACCAGCTCTTCACGATCACCCTTGAAGAGGCGCTGGAGATCTACTCCCAGCCCAAGCAGCGTGGCCGGGCAGCCGCCAAGCCGCCGCTGAAGGAGCTGGGCGAGGACCCGGTCAGCGGGAAGCCCGTCGTCGTCAAGGACGGCCGCTTCGGGCCGTACGTCACCGACGGCGAGACCAACGCGACACTTCGGTCCGGCGACAGTGTCGAGGAGATCAGCCCGGAGCGCGGCTTCGAACTGCTCGCCGAGAAGCGGGCGAAGGCGCCCGCCAAGAAGACGGCGAAGAAGACGGCCGCGAAGAAGGCTCCGGCCAAGAAGGCCACCGCCGCCAAGAAGACCGCCGCGAAGAAGACGACGACGGCCGCCAAGAAGACCACGGCGAAGAAGACGGCCGCGAAGACGACGGCGGCGGCCAAGAAGGCGACGGCTGCCAAGTCTGCGTCGGAGGACTGAGACTCTCCCTGAGGCTCTCCGCGAGTGGAGTGAGTGCCCGCTTCTTCACTTCTGGTTCGCAAAAGGCGCGCCCCGGCAACACTTTGGTGTCGGGGCGTGCGCACGTTCGGGTGGGCGCGGCGGGCTGTCGGTGGCTGCCGATAGGCTGAACGCATGACGCGAGCCGAGCAGCCAACGGCCCATAACCCGGCCCCCGACGACACCCTGGTCGCGGATTCCCGCGAGCGTGCCGTCCGCGCGCTGCTGCGCGAACCGCAGCTGAAGCGGTTGTGGAGCGCACATCTCGTGGGCGGAGTCGGCGATGTGCTGGCACTGCTGGTGCTGGTCCTCCTCGCCCTCCAGGCGGCGATCGCCGAGGGCTCGTTCGGCGGCGGCTACCGGGGCGTGGCGTTCGCAGTGGCGACCGTCTTCGCCGTGCGGGTCCTCGCCACGCTGCTCTTCGGGGCCGTACTGCTCGGCCCGCTCACCTCGCTCACGTCCCAGGACGGCCCGCTCGACCGCCGCTGGACCATGGTCGGCGCGGACGGACTGCGGGCCGCGCTGCTGATCGTCGCGCCGCTGTGGATCGACTGGATGCCGGACGACGCACTGGCCGTCCTCCTGGTTACCGTCTTCGTTACCGGAGTCGCCGAGCGCTTCTGGACGGTGTGCCGGGAGAGCGCGGCGCCCGCGCTGCTGCCGGCCCCGCCCCTGGAGGGGGCGACGGTGCGTCCGCTGCCGGACCACCTGGACGCCCTGCGGCGCCTGTCGATCCGTACGACCTTCGTGGCGATCCCTCTCGCGGCCGTCGGGTTGATCGCGGCGGGCCTGCTCAACAACCTGCTGGGTGCCGGGATCGACTGGTTCGAGCAGCACCAGGCCGCCCTCGCGTCATATGTGGCGGCCGGTCTCTTCGCCGCTTCCCTGTCCGTGCTGACCTTCCTGGAGCTGCCCGACACGCGCACCCCGCGCGCGCGGTCGCCGCTCGAGGGGCTGCGCCGACCCAAGACGGGCACCGGCACGGACGACAAGGGCCGCACCGGCGCGCTGCCCCTGCTGGTGCTGGCCTGCGGCGCCGTGGCCGGGGCGATCGCCGCGGCCGTCGCCGTGTCGGTGCTGCACGCCAAGGACCTGGGCGGCGGCCCCGTGACGTACGGGCTGCTGGTGCTCGCACTGACCGGCGGCGTCGTCGTCGGCATCCGTACGGCAGCTTCGGTGCTCCCCTCCCTGTCGCGCCGCCGCCTGTTCGCGCTGGCCATCGCCTTCACCGGGGTTGCGCTGCTCGCCGCCGGGCTCGTCCCGGACCTGACCTCCGTGCTGCTGATAGTCGCGCTGGCCGGCATCGGCGCGGGCGTGGCCGCCAACACCGGGCACACGCTGCTCGACCAGGAGGCCGAGGACTACCGCCGGGCGCGCACGACGGAGCATCTGCACGCGGTGGTACGGGTCTTCGTTGCGCTCGGCGCGCTGATCGCCCCCCTGGTGGCGGCGCTCATCGGCCCGCACCGGCTGGAGAACGGCAAGTTCGTGTTCGCGCACGGCGGCGCCGCGTTCACGCTGATGCTGGTCGGCGCGCTGCTGCTGCCGGTGGCCGCGCTGGTGCTCGCCAAGGCCGACGACCGCTCCGGTGTGCCGCTGCGGCAGGACCTGCGGGACGCGCTGCTCGGCGGCGACGACCCCGAGACGGTCCCCGCCACGTTTGGATTCTTCATCGCCCTGGAGGGCGGCGACGGCGCCGGGAAGTCCACCCAGGCCGAGGCGCTCGCCGAGTGGATCCGGGCCAAGGGACACGAGGTCGTGGTGACCCGTGAGCCGGGGGCGACGCCGGTCGGCAAGCGGCTGCGGTCGATCCTGCTGGACGTGTCGTCGGCGGGACTGTCGCACCGGGCGGAGGCGCTGCTGTACGCGGCGGACCGCGCGGAACACGTGGACACGGTCGTCCGGCCCGCGCTGGAGCGCGGCGCGGTGGTCGTGTCGGACCGTTACATCGACTCGTCCGTGGCCTACCAGGGGGCGGGGCGTGACCTGTCCCCGACGGAGATCGCCCGCATCAACCGATGGGCGACGGACGGACTGGTGCCGCACCTGACCGTTCTGCTGGACGTCTCGCCGGAGACCGCGCGCGAGCGGTTCACGGAGGCGCCGGACCGGCTGGAGTCGGAGCCCGCCGAGTTCCACGCACGCGTGCGGTCCGGTTTCCTGACGCTGGCCGCCGCCGACCCCGGGCGGTATCTGGTCGTGGACGCGGGCCAGGAGCCCGAGGCCGTCACGACCGTCGTCCGGGCGCGGCTCGACCAGATGCTGCCGCTGTCCGAGGCCGAGATCCAGGCCCAGGAGGAGGCACGCCGGAAGGCCGAGGAAGAGGCCCGGCGCAAGGCTGAGGAAGAGGCGGCCCGCAAGGCCGAGGAGGAGCGACTGGAGCGCGAGCGCCAGGAGCAGCTGGAGCGGCTGCGCGCCGAGGAGGAGGAGCGCAAGCGGCGCGAGTTGGAGGAGGCGCAGCGGCGCGAGGCCGAGCGGCAGGCGGAGGAGGCCCGGCAGCGGGCCGAGGAAGCGCGTCGGCGTGCGGAGGAGGAGCAGGTCCGACTCCTCGCCGAAGAGACGGCCCGCGCCCAGGAGGAGGCCCGCCGCAAGGCCGACGAGGACCGGCGGCGCAAGCAGGCCGAGGAAGAGGCCCGGCTGCGCGCCGAGGCCGAAGCGCGGCGCGTGGAGAAGCAGCGGAAGGCCGAGGAGGCGCTGCTGCGGGCCGAGGAGGCACGCAGGCTGGCGGAGCAGGCGGCGGCCGCAGCGGAGGCGGGACCTCCGCAGGCGACCACTCCTTCGGCGCCGCAGGCGGCGGCGCCCGGTGCGGTGTCGGATGCGGTGACTGTGCCCACGCCGGTTGTGACGCCGGAGGACGCGGCTCGCGGGCGGTCGGCTGAAGAGACGGCTGTGCTGCGGCCGGTGCGGGGGGATGCGGCCGAGGGCGGTTCCTCCGGGGCCGGTTCTTCCGGAAAGGCCGGCTCCTCCGGGGCGGGCGAGTCCGAGGTGACGGCCGAGCTGCCCAAGCCCGAGGTGGCTCCGGGGGCGGCGGATGAGACGGCGGTGCTTCCGCCGGTGACGCCGGGCGCTGCGGATGAGACTGCGGTGCTTCCTCCCGTGACGCCGGGCGCGGCAGACGAGACCGCGGTGCTTCCGCCTGTTCGGGGGGAGGACCCTTCGGATCGGGTTCCGCCCGGGCTCTTCCGGGACGAGCGGACGGGGGCGCAGCCGGACGGGACTGAGGACCGTACGCGCGAGATGCCTCAGGTCGACGCGGAGGCGGCGCCCAAGCGGCGGACGCGGTCCGACTGGGCCGAGGAGACGCCGCTGGACGATCTGCCGACGCTGGCGGACGAATTGCTCGGACCGCGCGAGGACGACGAGGAGTTCGACGACGAGCGGGGGCGGGGGCGCGGTCGGCGCCGCTGAGCTCGGTCGATGCGGCGCCCGGGGACCCAGGGCGCCGCACCGAGTCGTCTCTGGAGACCCGTTGTCAGTGCCACCCGCCACAATGGATGGCACAGCACGGAGCATGACGAAAGGGGCGGGTGACCCATGACCGTATGGGATGACCTGGTGGGGCAGGAGAAGGTGAGCGCTCAGCTCGATGCCGCCGCCCGCGATGCCGACGCCCTGGTCACCGCCGCGGGCACGGACGCGCCGCCCCCCGAGGCGTCGAAGATGACGCATGCCTGGCTGTTCACCGGCCCGCCCGGCTCCGGCCGCACCCAGGCGGCGCGGGCCTTCGCCGCCGCGCTCCAGTGCGTCAGCCCGGACCGTGCGCTCGGCGGAGCCCCCGGCTGCGGTTTCTGCGACGGCTGCCATACGACACTGATCGGCACGCACGCAGATGTCAGCACCGTCGTGGCCGTCGGCGCGCAGATTCTGGCGGACGACATGCGGGACACCGTCCGTAAGTCGTTCACCTCGCCGGCGACCGGCCGCTGGCAGGTCATCCTCGTCGAGGACGCCGAGCGGCTGAACGAGAAGTCGGCCAACGCCGTCCTCAAGGCGGTCGAGGAGCCCGCCCCCCGCACCGTCTGGCTGCTCTGCGCCCCCTCCATCGAGGACGTGCTGCCGACCATCCGCTCCCGCTGCCGCCACCTGAACCTGCGGACGCCCTCGGTCGACGCCGTCGCCGACATGCTCGTACGACGTGAGGGCATCGAGCCCGTGATCGCCGCCGCGGCCGCCAGTGCCACTCAGGGGCACATCGACCATGCCCGCCGCCTGGCCACGGACCCGGCGGCTCGCGAGCGCCGGGCAGCCGTGCTCAAGATGCCGCTGCGGGTCGACGACGTGGGCGGCTGCCTCAGGGCCGCCCAGGAACTCGTCGACGCGGCAGCCGAGGACGCCAAGCAACTCGCCGCAGAGATGGACGACAAGGAGACCGAGGAGCTGAAGGCGGCCATGGGCGCGTCCCAGGGCGGTCGCATGCCGCGAGGCACGGCAGGCGTAATGAAGGACCTGGAGGACAAGCAGAAACGCCGCAGGACGCGTACGCAGCGGGACAGCCTCGACCTCGCCCTGACCGACCTCACCGCCTTCTACCGCGACGTCCTCGCCCTCCAGTTCGGCTCCCGCGTGGCCATCGCCAACGCCGATGCCGAGGACACCCTGGAGCGCCTCGCCCGCGCCGCGTCCCCCGAGTCCACACTCCGCCGCATCGAGGCCATCGCCGCCTGCCGAGACGCCCTCGACCGCAATGTGGCCCCACTCCTCGCCGTGGAGGCGATGACGATGGCACTGAGAGCGGGCTGACGGTCGCTCGGCACCCCGAAACTGTGGGGTGGCCGACGCGACCGTAGGAGCAGCGGCCGACATGTTGACGACGTAACTCGTACGAGGCACTCCGCACACCCCGCATCCGACCGAGACCTGACCTGCGGACATGCGAGCCACGCCCTGCACGGACGGCAACCAATCCATCGCGCAGGGTTACGCTCGCTGGATGCACATCAGGCGCGCCTCCCGACCGGCCGGCCGGAGCTCTCAGCCCCAGCCCCAGCCCCAGCCCTATGCCCGTGACGCTACGGACACGGCGGGCCCCACCCGCCCCACCCGTAAAACCACAGCCACTGCCGCCACCGCCGCACTGCTCACCGCAGTCGCCCTCCTCGCCTCCGCCTGTTCCTCCGGCGGCGCGACGACGTCGGCCGGTACGGCGGCCGAGGCGGCACTGGCCGCGCTGCCGCGGGCGACGCCGGCCGCGCTCTCGGCGTACTACGGGCAGAAGCCGGGCTGGCGCAGTTGCGGGGTGGAAGGGTTCGAGTGCGCCACGATCAAGGCGCCGCTCGACTACGACGAGCCCGACGCCGGCGAAGTCCAGCTCGCCGTGGCCCGGAAGAAAGCCACGGGACCGGGCAAGCGTGTCGGGTCGCTGCTGGTGAACCCCGGCGGTCCGGGCGGCTCGGCGATCGGCTACCTACAGGCGTACGCCGGTATCGGCTATCCGGCGGAGGTCCGCGCCCGCTACGACATGGTGGCGGTGGACCCGCGCGGGGTCGCCCGGAGCGAGCCGGTCGAATGCCTGGACGGGAAGGAGATGGACACCTACACGCGGACGGACACGACGCCGGACGACGTGCAGGAGACCACCGAACTCGTCGACGCGTACAAGAAGTTCGCGGAGGGCTGCGGCCGTGACGCGCCCCGGCTGCTGCGCCATGTCTCCACCGCCGAGGCGGCGCGGGACATGGACATCGTGCGGGCCGCGCTGGGGGACCGGAAGCTGAACTTCGTGGGGGCGTCGTACGGGACGTTCCTCGGGGCGACGTACGCGGGACTCTTCCCGGACCGGGCGGGCCGGCTGGTGCTCGACGGTGCGATGGACCCGTCGCTGCCCGCGCGCAGGCTGAACCTCGACCAGACGGCGGGCTTCGAGACGGCGTTCCAGTCCTTCGCGAAGGACTGCGTGCAGCAGTCGGACTGCCCGCTCGGCGGCAAGGGCACGACGCCGGCGAAGGTCGGCGACAACCTCAAGGCGTTCTTCGCGAAGCTCGACGCGCAGCCCATCCCCACCGGGGACGCGGACGGCCGTACGCTCACCGAGTCCCTCGCCACCACCGGCGTGATCGCCGCGATGTACGACGAGGGAGCGTGGGCGCAACTGCGCGAGGCGCTGACCTTGGCGATGAAGGAGAAGGACGGCGCGGGCCTGCTCGTCCTCTCCGACAGCTACTACGAGCGTGACGCCGACGGCCGCTACACGAACCTGATGTTCGCCAACGCCGCCGTGAACTGCCTGGACCTCCCGGCCGCCTTCGACACCCCGGAGGAGGTGCAGAAGGCTCTCCCCGCCTTCGAGAAGGCCTCTCCGGTCTTCGGTGAGGGCCTCGCCTGGGCGACTCTGCCGTGCGCGTACTGGCCGGTGGCGGCCACGGGCGGACCGCAGCGCATCGAGGCCAAGGGCGCGGCCCCGATCGTCGTGGTCGGCACCACCCGCGACCCCGCGACGCCCTACCGCTGGGCCCGCGCCCTGTCCGGCCAGCTCTCCTCCGCCCGCCTCCTCACCTACGAGGGCGACGGCCACACCGCCTACGGCCGCGGCAGCAAGTGCATCGACTCCACGATCAACGCCTACCTGCTCCGCGGCACCCCGCCGACCACAGGAAAGCGCTGCTCATAGCCCACGTCACCGGCCCCGGAGCCACCCCTCCGGGGCCGGTACGGAGCACCCCCCGAAACTGTGTAGACTTACCGACGTTGCTGATCGCACCATAGTGCGTACGGCGCGCCGCCTTAGCTCAGATGGCCAGAGCAACGCACTCGTAATGCGTAGGTCTCGGGTTCGAATCCCGAAGGCGGCTCCAAAGGGAACCGCAGGTCAAGCCTATGACCTGCGGTTTTTTCTTTTCCTTGACCATGGAAACGTCGATTTGGAGCACCTGTTGACCTACGCATTCCGTGCGTAGGTTGTGAGGTCTCCACACCCGGTGAATCTGGTGACCGGTAGGCCGTTGACCTGCATATTTGTGCGGATGAGCGCCTGTTTCGGACCAGGACTCAGTAAGCAGGGGAGGCCGAGGGGAGGCCATCGGTGCGGCGATGGTGCGGCACGGGCTGCTGTAGAGAGGCCGAAGCGGGTGCAGAGAATGAGGGAAACGCGACCGCCGCGGTCTCGAACACGCTGGTGACAGTGGCCGTTCCTTGTCGAGAAGTGCCAACCTGTGCCACTGCGTCTTCCGCCGTCATAGGGGCACCGCGTTGATGGGCGCGCCGGGCTGGTGGATACCCGCAGGCGTTACGCCGAGATCCGCTCAGACCCGTCCCGCGACACTGGGGTTGTCGATGGTGCCATTGCTCTGCCGACCGCTGTGGTCAGGACTCCATCCCCTCTCCGCCCAGAAGTAAGACTGTCCGGGCCGAGCTCTCGACACCACCGTGCGGCGAGTGATCACGGCGAGCGGAGAGGGTACGGCCCTTCGTCAGGCGTTCTCATCGTGGATGCGCGCCCCCAGGTCCTCCGCCCACTCCAGCGCCCATGCCTTGAGCTCTTCGATCTGCCGGGACGTGAGTCCGTATGCGGCGTAGTCCTCATCCTCGTACCAGTCGGCGCCGGTGAGCCGGTCGCGGAGGTCTTCGAGACTGAACTCGTCGTGGGCGCGGCGGCGGCCGAGGGATTCGAGGTCGGCGGTGGAGCGGTGGCGGGAGGCCGCCTGGACATCGATGAGGTCGCGGACGGTGCCGCGGTCGGCGAGGGCACGGACCTTGGTGCCGATCACGTCGTCGAGGGAGAGGACGGGGCCGTAGGGGGTCTGGGCGGGTGGGGCCCAGAATGCCTCCTTGAGGACGTCGACCTCACACTCCTCGCCGGTGTCTGGGTCGGTGACGAGGAACCGGCCGCTGAGCGGGTCGGTCTGGACATGGGTGGTCCGCCAACCGCGCGTGGCGAGGCCAGTTGTGAGGGAGGCGACGATCTCGTCCATCGGGGCGGGATTCTCCGTGGCGACGTCGAGGTCGCGGCTGAAGCGTTCGACCAGGCCGTGGGCCTGCACGGCGTAACCACCGGTGAGGACCAGAGGGTAAGGGGAGCCGAGGTCGAGGATGTCGGCGAGGAGACGCTCGTGGAGCGGAGTGAGCCTCACGCGGCGGTCGCGTTGGCCGGAGCGGTGCGGGGCAGCTCGGGGAAGGCGTCCTCCCAGACCTCGCGAATGTAGGGGCTGACCAGGCGACGGAGAACGGGCCACTGCTCGGCCAGCAGCCGGTGGTGCAGGAAGGCCGCCACATCCTCGCGCAGGCCCTCGGTGAGGACAGTCCGGTAGAGCGTCATTCGGGACTTCGGACGGTCCAGACTGTAGTTCGTCCGCCCGGACCAGACGATGTGCAGCGGCAGGTCGACAGTGCCCTCCACAGGGCCGGCCAGCTCCTGCAGGCGCTTGGGCAGCCGACTGCGGTAACGGTCCCGCAGCACCTCGGCGCGGGGGGCGGTGGTCGTCGCGTCCATGTGTCCAGTATCGCCGGTGGGAGGCAGCGGCACGACGGATATGGGGCTCTTCTGCCCGATGTGTGGGCCAGGAGCCGCACACCTCCGCCGACATCTACCTGGCGGATGCTCACTGTGCCAGGGCGGCACCGATCACGACTGCGAGGTCGCTGGACTGGGGAGTGCCGCACCGAGCAGGTGCCTGAACGCAGGTGGGGACGGTTCTGGACAGAATCCGACTCTTGGTTTGGTCGGGGGACCGGACCCCGGCCCCGGGCCGGTGGTGCAGCCGCTGACCCGGGGGCCGTCTTGAGGTCGGACTAGGCGGCGCGCGCCGACGAGCTTCGGATCACCTGGATCCGGCGGTCCTCCGCCTCACGATCGAGACGTGCGATCTCGGGGTCACTCCCGAAGTCGTCACGGGCGATCTTTTCCGCCTGCTTGACCACATGCTCCAGCTGATTGACGAAGCCGCGCATCTCTCCCAGTGCTTCCCGCGCCTCGGCCGGGCTCAGCTCGCCCAAGCGGACGCCGTAGCTCAGCCATACCTGCGTGCGGCGGCCGTACGCCTGCGGCTTGTCGTTGCTGACGACGACCTGCGCGGACAGCCACGGCAGCCCGTCGCTGCTCCCGCTGTACCCGCTGGAGTCGACGGCGGCGTCCCGCAGCTTGGCCTCGGCAGGGAAGGCGCAGTGCCACTCTGCGGCGCAAGGCGCGGTGTGGTCGTTGACGCACCAGGGTGGGCAGCACCAGCGGAGCATCCACTCAGGGCCGCGCTGGGCGGCGGTGAGCGGGAGACCGGATGCCTCGAAGCATGTGTGGCAGATCTTGACGTCCGCGCCAGTCATGTCCTGAACGGCGCGGAAGCTCAAGAGGGCATTGGCAGGGAAGTCCAGGAGAGCGGTGTCGTCCAGCTCACTGCTGCAGGTGAGGCAGCGGCCGACCGCGTGCACGTCGCCGTATGCCACGGCCACCTCGTCGGCGCGGGCGACGACGGTGCGTCGGCCGTCGATGGTCCTGACGCCGGGGAGGTCCACGGTCGGGTCGTCGGTCAGCTGGAGTGCGAGGCCGAGGCGCTCGCACTCCTGGATGAGCTTGGGCAAGCAGGCCTTGTTTTCGGCGTGGTCGGAGAGGAGTTCGGCGATGTAGGCGATGACGGCCTTCGGGTCGTCCGCTTCAGCGACGAGGCTGACCATCAGGCTGTGGAAGGCGTCCAGCTCGGGGCTGCCGAGGCCGACGGCGTTGGCCTCGGCGTGGTTCTGCTCCAGTTGGAGGATGATCCGGGCGGCGTCCGTTTCCGATTGCCCGTCGTGGTCCGAGCCCTTCGCGGTGTCGTCGGCGATCCGTGACGTGGGAGGGATGAGGTGCTCACCGGCCGTGGAGTTCGTGTCCATGATGCTCACAGGGCCTGCTCCTTCGTGGAGTTGAACTGGCTTTTCTGGTCGGCTCAGTCGCGCTGATGGGAGTGGTCGAGGCGTGACGTCCTCGTTCGGGTGGTGTCGCCTCGGACGCCGGTCGGTGCCTGGCAGGGGGCGCGTCCAGTACGCCTTCTCGTCGGCCTGGCTGTCGCCAGGGGGCCTGGCTGCGTGCTCCGTACTGCGGCTTGTTGGGTGTGGGGCTGTGCGGCGGCGAGGACGGCGGTGTCGGCCCCGGTCTCGACCAGTTCGACCTCGAGACTCGGGGCGCAGGCCTTCATCGGCATGGGGTCGAGACCGTTTGCCAATCCCGCCGCAGCCTGGAGAGAGCGAACCCAGGGTGGTTCAACAGGGTGGCTGGGCCGGCGCCCGGCCGACTGACGGGGGGTCATTGGCCGAGACTTCCGGCACCGCGGCAGGCGGTGTGATCCTGTCTCGCACCGCTGGAGGAATCGGCCCTTGTACCGCTGGGTGTTGCAGACACTGACCAATACGCCTGTCTCACTTCGAAATCACGGCTGACGCTTCATCGCATTCGCCGACAACGTCCCACGGGCTCAACACGGCCCAGTGGGCAAGGCGTTCCACGCCGAGCGCAGCCACGTCAGGTCGGCTACGGCCTGGTGGCGGGCGGTCCGCTCGCGGGTGAACAACTCCTCGGTCTTGGTCAGCACGAGGGCGGGGCGTCCCTGTCGTCTGGTCTGGTGGCGTACCGGGAGCTCGGCTGAATCGATCTTGGTGTGCAGACGGCGGGCCGCAGAGGCCTCTGCAAGATGAGGCCCCTGGCTTCAAGGTGCGGTCAAATCCACAGGGCGCAGGGCTCACGCGCGCTCCCCGAGGCAACAGGGCGCCTCCTTCACTGATCCGACACCTCACGCGGTAGCGGGCCGTCCGCGTGCCCACCCCGCGCCACAAGGGCAGCTTCACCAACACGACCACGACCTCGGCAGGTGGTACGAGTCTGGTACAGATCGTCACGTGTCGGCTTCGCGACACCGGTGTTCCAGCTCGTCCTTCAGATCTCGTCGATAGCATTGCGGGACCGGCGAGTTGGGAGAGTCCAGAGTGGAACTATTGATGGGCATGGCGCTCTCGGCTGTCAGTACGGTCGCTTCGGGCGCTCTTTCCGGAGCGGGTGGCGAGACGGGCAGGCGGATCTCCGAGAGGCTCTACGACCTGCTGAGCCGTGACCGTGCCGGGGGTGGGGAAGCCGACACCGGGGCTGAAGGGGGCGGTCTGCGCCAACTCGCCCTGCCCGTCACCGAACCCGAGCGCACGGCCGCCGCGTTACGGCTGATGGAAATCGCCCGTAGTTCCCCAGAGGCCGCGCGCGAGGTGACGGAGTGGGTCCGTGAGGCCTCGTGGCTGGCGCCGAGGGCCGTGGCGCACGGTGCCTCTCGTCCGCAGATGCTGCCGCCCGCGAGTGCGGTGTTCACCGACCGCGCAGATGTGCTGGCGTGGATCACGGCATTGCTGGATGAGGAGGGCCGGCCGCCGGGTGCGCCCACGATCGCCGTTCTCACCGGGCCGGGTGGAATCGGCAAGACCGCTGCCGCCGTCCAGTGCGCGTTCGAATTGGGTGAGCGGTTTGCTGACGGTGCCCTGTTCATCGATCTCAACAGCGCCTCGGGCACGGCTCTTTCGCCTTCCGAGGTGCTCGCGCGGTTCTTGGAGCGGCTCGGGGTTCCGACCGCCACAGTGCCGGGCGACGAGGCACGGCAGCGGGATCTGTACCGCGACTGCATGGCCGACCGGCGCATGATCGTCGTCCTGGACAACGCTCGTGACGACGCCCAAGTCGTTCCGTTTCTTCCTGCCTCGCCGAGGTGTCTCGTGCTGGTGACCAGCCGGTATCGGCTGGGGCGCCTCGTGGGCGAGTACGGGGCACGGCCGTTGTCTCTGGGGCCGCTGTCGACCGAGGACTCCGTCAGTTTGATCAGGCGTGTCGTCGGAGACAATCGGCCGCCCGCTTCGGACGCGATGGTCCGTGCCGTGGTGGAGGCTACGGGTGGGATTCCCCTCGCAGTGTGCACTGCGGGCGCCAGCTTGGCCGTCCGGGAGCACCTCACTTGGGAGCGTGTCGCGCGGCAACTGTCCGACCGGATCCGCGGTCACGATCAGGAAGGCGCCACCGTGCGAGAGGGAAGTTCTGACGGTTCGGGGACTCCGGCGGATCCCGTCCGTCTTGCCCAGGACGTCTCCTACAGCGAACTGACGCCCGACTGTGCTGCCTTCTACCGAGCGATCGCGGTGTGGGCATGGCCGACCGTGAGCGTCATGTGTGCCGCGCACGCCGCCGACGTCGGAGAGGCCGAGGCACGGGCGCTCCTTGAGCAACTGGCCCGTGTGCATCTGCTGGAGGAGGTCGGGGAGGAGCGTTACCGGTTCCACGACCTGACCCGGGCGCACGCCCGTGAGCTCGCGGATGCCGAGGACGGCCACGGCCGTATGGCCGCGGCGGTCCGCCGGGTGGCGGTCGCGCATCTGCGCTTCGCGGCGGGCGCGGATTTCCGGGTCATGCCGCTGCGGTGGCGTCTCGGCCCCGCCTACCAGCGGCTCGTCCTTCCGGAACACCGCGACGGGGCGGACGGCAAACGCGCGCTGGCGGAACTGCGCCGTGAGCGGGAGAACCTCGCGGCCGTCATCAAGGCCGCCGCGCACCACGGCTTCGACGACCTCGTATGGCAACTGTGCGAGGCCATGTGGGGCCTGCATCTGAAACTTGGTTTCCACGCGCAGTGGATCGACACGCATCTGCTCGGAGTCGAGGCCGCGCGGCGCAGTGCGGAGGAGTTCGGTGATCCGCGTGCCGTGGGCCGCATGTGGACGCAACTCGCCTTCGGCTACATGGGACTCGGCCAGGTGGGCGATGCCGAGGACGCCCTCACGGAGGCCAAGGCCGCGGACCGGGCATGCGGCCACCACCGCGGGGAGGCAACCGCCGTCGAGGCGCTGGGGCTGCTCCGCCTGAGGCAGTGGGAGTCCGTGGCGGCCCAGCGGTGCTTCGAGGAGGCGCAGCAGATTCTGGAGCGTATCGGCCGGGGCGAAGACGGATGGGACGACCTGGCCCGTGCCACAGCCCTGCTGGAGCACCACATCGGCCGTGCCCAGACCAAGCAGCGGCACTTCATCCCCGCCATCGCCCGGCTGAACGACGCCCTCGCGCGGTTCCGTGACCTGCCGGGCGGCGACCCCTACAACGAGGGCCGCGTCTACATGAGTCTGGGCGACGCACACCTGGACTCGGGGGACACGGAGCTCGCGCGTGTGTGCCTGGACAACGCCGTAAAGGCCATGACCGAGGCGGGCGCGGGACTGCAACTCGCCGACGCCCTCGTGGCGAGGGCCGAGTCTCATCGCAGCGCCGGCCGCCCGGCACAGGAAGTGGAAGATCTGCGCACCGCCGCCGCGTGCTTCGAGGAGAACGAGGACTCGGTCGGCCTCGCACGGGTGCGGGCGCGGCTGGCCGAGGCGGAGGCATGAGGGGGCGGCTCACGGTGTGAACGGAGAGAGCGGTTCGACGGCGACGCGGTGCGCCGTGGTGCCCGTGCGCACGGTGATCACAGGAGTGGCCGGCGCCAGGGACCTGCCGCCGGCCACCCAGGCGTAGAACGCGGAGGCGTAGACGGCGGGATCGCACAGGTCGGGCCGCCCCTCGGGGTCCGCCACAGCGGACAGCCGCGCGAGGTCTCCCTCGCGGGTGCGCACGACACAGCGGTCCGGGCCGTCGACATAGGCGACCAACCCGCAGTACGGATAGCGGTCGAGCGCCTCCGACGTCCAGGCGGCCGCCGGGCCGAGCCGTGGGTCGTCCCCGGCCGCGCGCTGTACGACGACGTCGGCGACGCGCAGCCGGCCGGTCTCCCGTGTCTCCTCGTCCACCACTGTATGTGCGGTGTCGACCCGCTCCGCCGGGTCTTCCGACGGATCAGGCTCGTCGCCGACGGCTGCGTACCGGACGAGGGCGAGTTCCGGCGGATCCGTACTGATCTGGCGCACGAGGACGCGGATCGGCGCGGTGACGCGGGCGGGAATGTACGGCGGCAGCGGCAGCGGGTCGAGCAGCGCCGCGTGCCCTTCGGGCTCGGGTATGCCCATGAGGCCGTAGAACAGGCGGCGCAGCAGGGCAGCCGACTCTCCTGGTGAGGAACTGGTCTGCTCCGCCAGTTCCTTGCAGCGGCCGGGGTTGTGGGAGGTGATCGCCCGGTCGATCTGTGCGCGCAGGCTGCCGCGGCGGAGGAGACGGGGAGCCGTGCGTCCGAGGGCGGCCACCGGAGAAAGCGGGTCGAGGTCTTCCTGGGGAAACGCTCCGAGGAGGACGGGGATGCCTATGGACGCCGCGTAGTAGGTGACGCTCGAGTGGTCCCCGAGGACGCAGTCGGCAGCGATCAGGGCTTGTCTCCACCCGTCGAGTGGCGGGATCGCCTCGAGGCCGGCTCGCCGCGCGTTGTCCAGCCACGCGCGGATCTGGCCAGGGCCGTGGCCGTACCAGATGTTCGGATGCAGAACGGCAGCCGTCCGGTACTCGTCGACCGGTAGTTCCGTCGCCAGACGCGACAGCAGCCAGGGCAGCAGATCATCCGCACCCGGCTCGCCGGCTCCTCCTGTCCCGGCACCGCCGAAGAGGGATCGCGGCGCCCAGGTCGAGCTGACGACGATCAGGCGCCGGCCGGGCCCTACGCCCAGTGCACGGCGGAAACGGTTCCGTTGGGGCAGAGCGGCGAGGATACGGTCGTAGCACGGGTCTCCGGCGAGTACCGCGGTGGGCACCGCCTCAGGGCAGGCCGAGCGCAGCCTCTCCAGTTGTTCGGGGTGGGAGAGCACCGTGGCGGTCGCGAGCGGGCGCCCGTCCTCCAGGAGCCAGTCCGGCGCCAGGCCGAATACCGGTGTCCGGTGTCCGGTGTCCGGTGTCCGGTGTCCGGTGTCCGGTGTCCGGTGTCCGGATGTCGCCAGTCTCTTATTATACCCCATCCCGTGGGACAAAATGGTCAACTTTCCGCGTATCAGGCCCAGTTCGCCGCCATAGCTCGCGGCCACCGCCAGATCGAACTCCGTTTCCTTCGCCTGTTCCCAAGGGAGGACAGGCAGCCCCGCCTGAGCCAGCAGTTCGGGCACTCCGGCAAGGAACGGAGAGGAACCCGTGCAAGTGGCGAACAACTGCACGCGAACATCGCTGTGGAAGAGCGGAAGTACGTCCAGCAGGCGAGTCGCGGACGTCACGTTGTGCACGATGAACAGAACGCGACGACAGCCCACGCGTGTGACCCACCGCTCCGCGTCCTCGCCCACCGGTACTCGCAACCGTGCCATCCCGTCTGTCACTCCGGCTCGTTCTCCTGACTTGATCGACTCTGTTCATCCTGTCGTCCCACTGGATGCTATCTGGGTGCACACTGCGAAAACCGGGAGGTGGGAAACGCCCCTGCAGACATCAATCAGGGCGAAGCGGTCCTTAGTCGATCCGATCCAACTCGGCCCCAAGACGTTCGGCCTCGGCTTCGGCTTTTCGCAGCCTTCGCTCCAAGGTGGACCGTGAGGGTGCGGTGCTCGCCGTCTTCTCGGGCTGTCGCTGCCGGGGGACAAGCCATCCGACACGCTCGTAGGCCAAGATCATCCGAACTTGGGGACAGGAATAACAGAGCCGCTCAGGCTCCGGCGTCGGCCAGCCGTCCGCGAGCATCCGTCGGGTGTGCTCCCGATCCCGCTCGGTCTGCAGTTCCGGGTTCACGCGCCAGATGTCCTCGAACTCGGCGGACATCTGCTGGACTCGTTCCGGAGCCGCACGACGAGGCCCAGAAGCAGGCACCCAATCGAGACTCGGGGCGATGGCCTCCTCCACGTGACCGCAAGCCAGCGTCACCTCCCAGAACGCGGAGGTGTGAGGCTCATCATGGCGGATCACCGACCAAACCCTGGGATCCGTGTCGTCCGGCGGCTCGACCGGGTCGGCGGGAAACGTCACCTCCCTCCGCTCTCCCCACTCGGCGATCACACGATAAGGCGGCGGAGGGGAGTCGTCGTGATGACAGATCATCTGCCCAGGCGGCAGCGGTGAGCGGTGATCTTTCCACTGCGCCTCGTGCGGTGGGGTGCCGTCTTCGCGAGTGGGGACCTCGGGGATGCAACCGCAGTCAAGCTGAACGCGCCACCGGAACACGCGGGACAGATCCGGAATTAGGAAGTCCCAGAGCACCCGCGGGATGTACCCGCGCATTTCGGCGACCTCCGCCTCGCACTCCCGCAGCACCTCCTGGCGTGGCCTGGCCTTGCCTGGCAGCCGCTGCGCGGTGGGGGTGCTCGGCGGCGGTCGGTCCTCCAGGAGAAGATGGCGACTACTGGTTGAAGGGGCACCCATGGCCTCTCCCTCTTCCTTGCCCGGCGCTGCCGTTCGTCGCCCCGAGCGGACTGTGTGCTGCGGCCAGGCACGCTACAGAGCCAGCCGCACTGTCAGGGAAATGTCGCCCCTCTTCACTCGCGTGGGTGACTGTTCGCAGGCGTCGAGTCTTCAGGATCCACAGGGCTTGCTGTCAGGTGCGGGCCGGGCGGCCGGGGCTGTTCACGAACTGCACGTCCACGATCACCGCGGTCTTCGCGTTCGTCCTCACGCGGCCGTTGCCTTGGTCTTCGCGCGGGCCTGTTGCAGCAGTTCCAGCGCCTGGTCGATCACGCCCTCGGAGTCCTGGGTGCGGTCGATCTCGCTGAGGACGATCCCCCAGATTGCCCGCGATCCCGCCGCTTCCGCCTCGTAGTAGGCGTCGCGGACGCTTTCGCGGATCGGGTCCTCGCTGAAGGTGGCGTAGATGCCGACGAACTGGCGCACCATGAGCCCGCTGGCTTGCCGCGGGTCGTAGACGACGTGATGGCCGTCGCTGCCGAGCCGGTGAGTGAAGTACTCATCCGGGCCGAGCGGGGCCTGTTCGATGTGGAGGTGCTGGTTGCCGAGCCCGTCGGGCAGCTGTCCGAAGTAGTCGCACATGCGATCGCGGAAGGCATCGAAGCCGTCACACGTGGTCGACGTCGTCATACCGTCACCTCCGCCGGCTCGCTGAGGAGGTTGCGCATCGCCGTTTCGACGGCGGCCTTCGGGGACCCGCAGACGATCACGTGGACGATCACCTCGTCGGCGAACTTCTCCACGGCTGCGGAGCACGAGCCGAGTTCCCTCATCTTGATGCGGAACGTCTCCACCTCGGCGATGGCGCGTTCGGTGATCGCCGTGGCTTTCATGCCGCCATCTCCGGAAGATTGAGGTACGCGGTGCGGACGTTGACGAGCTGGGCGTGGGCCTCGCGCAGGGAATCGACCCGCTTCTGCAGGCGGCCGATGACCATCTCCAGTGTGTCCGGGTCGAGGTACTCGATGTAGTGGTCATCGATGGCCTCAATGGCGACGAAGGGCAGCCTCTCCGCTGGCCGTGCCGAGAAGGGGCGGGACTCGATCTGCCAGCTGAGGAAGCGGAAGTCCTCCGGTTTGCCCGTGTCGCACAGCGGGCCGTAGAGGGGCAGCTCGCCGGCCGTGCCGGGGATGTTGCAGTAGATGTCGTGCGGGTGCGTGGGCGTGTTGCTGTCCGCCTCGTGGTCGACCGTGCAGCTGGGCATGCAGGTCGCGGTCACCTTGTCACCGGTGACGGCGCTGGTGAAGGTGAATGTGCGCCGGACAGCGGACGCTCCCACGGCGGGCTCACTGTCGGACGGGGCTGCAGGGACGGACTGGAGCCGGGCGGCCTGGCCAGCGCTCCCGGGAGGCTGGGCGGTGTGGCTCTCGTGACCGCCGTCGCTGGTGGCCGTTGGTGTGTTTTTCATGTTTCGTCTCCTCCATTGCGGGAGTCGGGCTATGGCCTCGCCTCCGGTGTTGAACCCACCGGCCGGGACCCTTGCTTTGGTGATACGCGCCCTGCCGAACGGGGTCGAGGGAGCTGTCCCGTTCGAGGGGGGCCAGGCCCGGACTAGGCTTTTTAGAGGTAACTGGTGCGTAAAATGCGCTGTTTCAGTTGGCGGGGGGACTCCCTGGGGACCTCCCTGCCAGCTCTAGGCGGCCCGGGCCGGCAGGAGCGACCGGGAAGCGTGACCGGGGTCGTTGATGTCTCATGCGAGACGTCAACCCCCTTGTGGAGCCCGTGTCTTTGGAGATGTCGGCACTGGTCGTGGAGGATGCTGCGGACGAGGGCGGGGTGATCCACTAATACGAGCGGCTGCTGGTGCTCGCCGAAAGCCTGCTCCAGCTCGTGGGGCTGGCGGGCGGCCTGGACGGCGCCGAGGAGGTGCTGCGTGCCCAGGGCGCCGAGGCCAGGGGCCCGGCGCGATGTCGAGAGCCCGGGCGCCGCGATGGTCGCAGCCGACCATCGCCTATCGCTTCCGCGCCTGCCCCGAGTTGCAGGTCCAAGCCAGGCCTTGTTGAATGCCTACAGTCCGATCCTGCTCAGCCGGGAATCGCGCCCCCGCTCCACCGGGACGGCCCCTGGATCCCGCAGGTGACGGCGATGGGAGGCCACAGGGAGGCCGGACGCCTTTGGACCAGATAGACACGGCAACATGGGCCAGAACCCCGCATGTGTTCTGATCAGGCAAAACTGGATCCTGAGGCACAGGGCGACACCCCGCGTCACGATCACTAGTGTTCTCGTAATGCGTAGGTCTCGGGTTCGAATCCCGAAGGCGGCTCTGATGAACCCCAGGTCAGGCTTCTGATCTGGGGTTTTTGTTTTGCGGTCCTGTCCGGGCGGGAGTGGCGGGTGCAACGGCCTGCTCGGGCTCCGTCGGCCAGGACGTGCTGTCTCCGTGGTGTTCCGGGCTCTCGTGTCTTCGGCTGTGCCGGACGTCCGGTGGTCGGAGTCTCTAGAGTGCATGATCGTCGGGCAGTGTGGGCAGGGCGCACTGGATGGTCGAGGGGGCTGTTGTGAGGGTCGAACTTCCGCCGGAGCCGGTGCACTTCGTCAACCGGGACGAGGAGCGGGAACGTGCCGTGCGAGCGGTGACGGAGTGGCGGAGTCCGTCCCGCCCGCTGGTGCTGGCGTTGAGCGGGCCGGGCGGTCTGGGGAAGACGGAGCTGGCCGTCCTCATCGCCCGCACTCTGCGCGACCGATACCCCTTCACCGATGGTGTGCTCTCCGTCGATCTCGACGACTTCCGGGCGGGCGGCGTGCTGGACCCCGGTGATGTGCTCTCCCAGTTGCTGCATTCCCTCGATGTGTCGCCGGACCAGGTGCAGGCCCAGTACGCGGCCCGGTGCAGGCAGTACTGGAACAGGACCTCCGACGCGAAACTGGTCCTGTTGCTGGACAACGCGCGCTACGCCTCGGAGGTCGTCCCCCTTCTCCCGGCGTCGGGTGACAGCGTGGTCGTCGTCACGAGTCACGGTCCGCTGCACGACCTCGAAGCCGGCGCCGCGGTGGATCTGGCGCTGCCGCCGCTGGAGGAGCGGGCGGCGACGGAGCTGCTGGAGCTGATCGCCGGCGACGACCGGCTGGCCGCCGACCCGGAGGCGGCGCGGGCGGTGGTCCGGTTGTGTGACGGGCTTCCGGCGGCGCTGCATGTCGCGGGCCGTTGGGTGCGTGCACACCGGCTGCGTCCGCTGTCCCGTCTTGTCACCGACCTCCAGGCCGAGTTGGACGAGAAGGGCGTGTCCGGCGTGGAGCACATCTGGGACTCGGCCTACGCCGATCTGTCCCGCCCGGCGGCCCTGCTCTACCGCTTGCTTCCGCACCATCCCGGCGAGACGTTCACGCTCCACTCCGCCACCGCGTTGTCGGGGCTGGGACCGGAGGCCTGCCAGGACGCCCTGGAGGAGCTGGACCGGGCCGGGTTATTGGACCTGCGTCTGCTGTCGCTGACGGAAGCCGGTCAGATGAGGCTGCCGGGGCCGCAGCGCGGGCACGCCCTGCGCCGGTCCCGCCGGGAGGCGGCGGCGGGGGAGGTGGCCGAGGCACAGGTGAGGCTGGTGCGTTGGTTCGTACGGCAGGCTCAGCTGGCCGACCGGTTCACGGCGGGCCGGCGGCTGACCGTCGTAGAGATTCTCGACCCCGTTCCCGGTGCGCCGGATGTTCCGCTGGAGGATCCGGAAGCGGCCGTCGACGACGAAACCCGTGCCCGACGGGCCCAACGCGCGGCGCGCTGGCTGGACGAGGAACGCCATGTGCTGTTCGCGTGCTCGCGCCTGGCCCATGGCCGGGGGATGGACACCGAGGTCGTGGCCCTGTCCGAGCCCGTGTGGACGCACGCCCTGGACCGTCCCCACCGGTCCGAGGTGAACGAGGTCTTCCGACGCGCCGTCGACTCGGCGGTCCGGCACGGGGGGAACGCGGCGTGGTTGGTGCGTACGCGCTGCCAGTTGGCCAGGCCGTTGTGGGAATCGGGAGAGCTGGGTCGGGCTCAGGAACAGATCGACGGCGCCATGTCCGCCGTTGAGCTGTTGGGGGACTCCGAACGGGACCGCAAGCTCGCCGCGTCCGCCGTCGAGTTCCGCGGCATGCTCAAGGGCGCTCGGGGTGAGTGGAGTGAGGCCCTGGCCGACTTCGCCGCCTCCCGCGACCTGCATCGCGCGATCCCCAACCCCTACGGCGTCCTGCTTCAGACCTATCGGATGGGCGAGGCGGGCGCGAAGGCGGGTGACCTCGAGACGGCGTATCGGCTGCTGTCCGAAGCGCATACCGGGTTCGTGGAGAAGGGACGCGAGAGGCTGATCGGACGCTCGGCGTTCGCCCTCGCCGGTGTCCTGCACCGGCTCGACCGCACGGACGAGGCACGTGAGCTGTACCAGCAGGCGCTCGGACGGGCCGACCGACGCCGCTCGGGCTTCGATCTGGCCCGCGTCCACGACGCACTCGCCGAACTGGACACAGCCGAGGGGCACCTGGCGCAGGCGGAGGAGCACCGAACGGCGGCCCGGGCCCTCCGGCGGCGCAATGGCCTGGCCTAGATCACCTGTGTTGCCTCGGTGTCCGTGGCGGGACGGAGGGCGATGCGGAAAGTCCGTTCTCCGATGAGGCAGTTCAGCGCGGTGCGGCCGTCCGGGGCCGGCTGAGGAGAGATCAGCCGGGCGTGTGCGGCCGACAGCGCGATGGCCGGGTCGAGTTGTGCGGTCAGGCCGCCCTCGGGCCGCGGTTCGGCCTGGACGACGTACGACTGCTCATGACCGCGGACTCGGAGCAGACACGCGCCGGAGCGCAGCAGAGCCCCGGCCGACCGGCAGCCCGGGTAGGCGGACAGGGCGTGGCGAGTCCACCCGTCAGCGGTCCAGGCCAGGTCGACGGGAGCGGCGGATCGTGGGAGTGAACGACGGTACAAGAGCCCCGCGGAACGGGTGAGTTGCTCGGGTGCGGTGCCGTACTCCACGGCCAGGTGATGGCCGGGCAGCCCCGTTCCCGCCGGGTGCCGGGTGATCCGTAGGCCATCTGCGGCGGTCACCACATGGACGTCGAATGCTGTGGGGACGCGCGGCGCGGGCGCGGGCGGGGGCAGCAGTCGGGGTGTGACGTCGTGCGGACGTGGCGTCAGACCGAGCAGGGTGTAGACCTCGGTGCGCAGGCGCTCCGCGGCCTCACCGTCGAGCGTGAAGGCGGCCTCGGCGGCGGCGTGCCCGGGGCCCGGCCGGTATGCCTCCAGCGCGTCCGTGATGTCCTCGGCGCGTCCCAACTGCGGTATTCGGTCCAGGAGTACGCCCATCGGGCTGCCGGGGATCAGTTCGCCGCCGCCTCGGTGGACGCTCGCGACGGGGCGGTCCCCGGCGGCGCAGTAGTACAGGGCCGCTGATCCGTGGTCGGTGACCAAGGCGTCGGCGGCGATCAGGGCGGAGGCCCACTCCTCGTGCGGATCCGGGAGGACCATTCCCGCGTCGAGGGCCGGGGCCAGACGTTCGGTCAGGTCGTACGTCCCCAGCAGGCTGCGCTCATTGGGATGGATCACCAGCGCCAACTGGTATTCGTCGTACGGCAGTAGGGCCGCGAGGCGGGCGGGCAGTCCGGGGTGTTGCCGGATGAGGGACTCGGGGCCCCAGGTGGAGACCAGGATCAGCAGTTCGCGGGCCCCGGTGCCCAACGCCGCCCGATAGCCGTCGCGCAGGGACAGCGAGGCGAGGACGCGGTCCAGCGTGAGATCGCCGATCACCTTCGCGTGCCGGGCGGCCCGCGGGTTCGTGGCGGCGAGCCTGGTGACCTGATCGGGATGGGCCAGGGCGTGCAGCGCGATCGGACCGTCGTCGTGCGCTCGGCGCAGATACGTGGGGTCCAGTCCGGACGCCGAGTCGGCCGAACCCTCGCCGGGGATCGACTTGTTGAAGCCCGCGCCATGCGGCAGGAGGACGTGCGGGCCGTGCAGCAGTCTCAGGTCGCCCTTCGGGCTCGCGGCCATGACCAGGTCGTACGTGCTACCGCACGCCTCGCTCCACGGCACCGTGCGGCCCCCGTGGGCGTCGATCGCGGAGAGGGTGTCGGCGCCGAAGTCGGAGCCGGGAACGAGGGTGAACAGGCGGGTGATCCGCTCGTCACCGGCGAATATGGGGAGAGCGTCGAGCAGGCGGTACAAGGCCACCGCCGACCGAGCCGCAAACAGCACCGCGCGCCCGTCGCCCGTCGCCCGTCGCCCGTCGCCCGTCGCCCGTCGCCCGTCGCCCGTCGCCCGTCGCCCGTCGCCCGTAAGTCTCCAGTCTATCGGGAACCGGCGGGCGGAAAGCGCTGTTTCCGCAGGTAGGAGTGGGTTCACTCGCGTCGTCGGGCGACATGATCCGATCCTATCGCGAGGTGTTCGACGACCGCGGAGAGTGATCCGCGCCGCACATTGGGCAAGGGCGGTGTGGCATGCCGTGGCGGATCGCGAGGATGGCGGCATGAGTGACTGACGGCGGCACAAGTGACTGGGGAATCATGAGTGACTGGGCAATCGCACTGATCGCCGCCGGCTCGGCGATCGCCGGCAGCGCCGTGACCGGCTGGTACGCCCGCGGTGCCGGCATCCGGCAGGCCGCCGCGGCGCGCCACGCGGGGGACCGTCAGGCCGACGCGCTGCTCGAATCGGTCGGTATGACGCTCCGCGCCGAGTCCGGCCACCGTGAGTTCGCCCTGCGTCGCCAGACCTACGCGGAGTTCCTCGGAGCCGCGGAGACCAGGATCCTCACCGAGCGCAACGGGCGGGGTCAGCCCGACGACGACGTCGCGCTGCAACGCGCGTTGGGCGGAGTGCTCCTGGAGGGCCCGCCGGACGTCGCCGCCGCGGCACAGCACCTCGTCGACTGTCTGCGACGCCATGAGCGGCCGGACGAACTCACGCGCGCAAAGCTGGCCTTCGTCTCGGCGGCGCAGGAGTCATACCGTTCCCGGTGACCTGACCTTCAGGGCGCAGCCGCCAGCCCGGTCCCGCTGACCCGGCCTTCAGGGCGCAGCCCCCAACCCCGCATCCCGGGCCAGCAGCGCCGCCTGGACGCGGTTCTCGCATTGGAGCTTGGTCAGGATCCGGCTGACGTACGTCTTCACCGTGGCCTCGCTGACGTGGATCCGTAGCCCGGCGTCGGCGTTCGACAGGCCCTCGCCGAGCAGCGCGAGTACTTCGAGCTCCCGCTCGCTCAGGGACGCCAGTCGCCGTCGTGCTTCCTCGCTGCGTGCCGCCGCCTGCCCGGAGGCGAGTGAGTCGACCACGTGTCGGGTGGCGCCGGGGGAGAGGTATGCGTCCCCGGCCGCGGCGGCGCGTACCGCCTGGATCAGTTCGCCAGGCGCCGAGTCCTTCAGGAGGAACCCGGCGCCGCCGTGGCTCAGGGCGCGCAGGACGTTCTCGCGTTCGCCGAAGGTCGTCAGGATGAGGGGGCGTACGGTCGGCGCGGCGCGGCGCAGTTCGGCCAGGGCGGACAGGCCGTCCAGCACCGGCATCTGGATGTCGAGGAGGGCCACGTCGACGGCGTGGGCGCGGACCAGGTCGACTGCCTCGCGGCCGTTGCCGGCCTCCGCCACGACGTCGATGTCGTCGGCGGAGGTGAGGATCATCCTGATGCCCGCCCGGATGAGCGGTTCGTCATCCGCGACGAGGACCCTGATCACAACACTCCCGCAAGGGTTTTGGTGAGGACGCGTAGGACGCCCCCACCCTACTCACGGCCAGGGCCCGCCGGATGACTAGGACTTGACCGTGTACGACCGCTTCTCGATCAGCTTTCCGTCCTTGAAGCAGAACCGGAAGAGCGGCTCGTCATCCAGGTCGTCCGATATCTCCGTCGACAGGAGGACCAGGCAGGTCGCGTCCTTCGGCTTCGCGGGCCCCTTGTCGCGCAGGCCGTCGGTCAGGAACGACTTGCCGTCCGGCAGCTTGTCCCGTACGGCGGTCTCGGATTCGCCGACCTTCACCGATCTGTAGACGGACGGTTCGATCATGGCCTTGCCGCCCTCGTCCCACAGTTTGGCGACGCCCCAGACGGCCAGCGCTCCGAGACCGACGACGATGACGAGTGCGACACCGCACCCGATCGCGATGCCCTTCTTCTTGCGTCCCATGGCGAGGTCGAGCTCCTTCTGCTTCTCCGGCGGACCGGACCAGTCGATGACCGCTCCACCGTCGCCGAGCCGCACCCCCTCGCTCTGCCCCCGGAAGTCGTTCGTCGCTTCGACGAACGTCGTCACCGGCCCAGGGTCCTTTCCGTCGTGCGGCGGCTGAGACCCGTACGGCAGCACGCCCGCGACCCGGAAACCGCCGCCCGCCGCCGTCCCGGCGTGCACCATGCCGCCGACCAGCCGGGCCCGTTCCTCCAGCCCGGTCAGCCCCTGTCCGCCGCTCACCACGTGCCGCCGCCCGCCCCCGGCCATCACGGGCACCGGCCCGTTGGCGACCTCGACGACCAGCGAGTCCGGCTCGTAGCGCAGCTCTACGACGATCGCGGCACCCGGCGCATGCTTCAGCGCGTTGGTCAGCGCCTCCTGCACGATCCGGTACGCCGCATGGTCCGCGGCCGGAGCCAGCGTCCGCGTCTCACCCGCCCGCCGCAGCTCCACGGCCGCCCCCGCGCCCCGCGACGCCTGGACCAGGCCGTCGATCCCGGCCACGCCCCTGGCCGCTGTCGCAGCCTCGGTCTCCCGCTCCTGCGCGTGCGTACCGTCGTGCAGGATGCCGACGGCCTCGCGCAGCTCGTGCATCGCGGCCACGGACGCCTCGCGCAGTACACCGACGGCCTCACGCTGCCCCTCCGTCAGCGTCCGGTCCACCTCCAGCGCGCCGGTGTGCACGGCGATCAGCGCCAGCTGGTGGCCGAGGCTGTCATGCATGTCCTGGGCTATCCGCTGGCGCTCCCGCAGACGCGCATGGGACGCGATGATCTCGCGTTCCCGCAGCAGTTGGGCGTTGTGCTCGTGCAGCGCGTGCATCAGTGTGCGGCGCTGGGTGCGGTAGCGGGCGGCGAGGCCGGGCACGACGGTCGTCGCCAGGAACGCGAGGGTGGTGAACACCAGCGTCGGCACCACCGAGAGCACGGCCCCCTCCTGGAGGACGGACAGCCCCGCATAGAGGACGTACGAGACCGCGAACGCCGCCAGTGCCCGCCGCGGCGCCTTGATCCGCGGGCCGGCCGACCAGCCCGCGATCATCAACAGGACCCAGAATCCGGTGAGTACGCCGGCGAGCGCGCCCGCGAGCACGAGCACGCTCGCCGGGAGCGCCCGCCGCAGCAGCGACATCGCGGCAGCGGCCACCGCCACGGCGACCGTCGGCAGAATGCCGTCGTCCACCACGCTCAGCACCCCGAACAGGGCCGCCACGATGGCCAGGACCGTCTCGCCGACGATCCGCCGCCGGGACCACATCCCCTTCGCGACCAGGCGTTCGAGGACATCGCGGGCCGTCGTCGTCACATTCACACGCCAACGGTAGGGGCCGGCGCCCGGGCCCACAGCATCCGTTCGTCGCACCCGCGTCCGACGAAAGTCGTACCCGGGCGGCCGAGCCACTCCCTCACTTCGTGCAGGCCGGATTCCCGTCGGGCAGCCTGCCGGACTCCAGGTACGCGTTCACCTTCGCGTCCACGCAGGCGTTGCCGTACGTGCCGTACACGCCGTGGCCGATGGCTCCGTGCAGGGTCAGCAGACGGGAGCCGGTCAGCTGACGGTGCATGGCCCTGCTGCCCCGGTAGGTGGTGGCGGAGTCGCCGGTGGCGGAGACGATCAGTGCCGGGGTGTCGTTCGCGATCCGGGTCGGCCGCTCCCGCGGCGCCTTGGGCCAGAAGGCGCACGGGGCGATGTTGTTGGTGATCGGGCCGAGGAGGGGATGGCGGTCCCGGCTGCGCTCGATGTCCCGCCAGTAGACCTCGGGATCGCGAGGCGCGGCCACGTCGCCGCAGATGATCGCCGCCGCGGGGCTGCCGTAGTGCGAGCTCGCGGAGTCGAGCACGAACTGAAGGGAGCCCTCCAACTCCGGGGTCGGCGCGACGGTGATCCCCCTCGCCGCCTTGTCCAGGACCCGCACGGCGCCCGAGAACGCGGCCCGGTCGCCCTCGAGGTCGCTGCCGACGCCGTTCGAGATCAGATACGGCACCACGTGCTCGTCGACCTCATAGGAACCGACGCGCAACGGCCGGTCGGTCGCCGCCCCGACGATCCGCCGCACGGTCGCGAGCACGGCGTGCCGACTCGCGCCCAGGCCGTAGGCCGCGTGCCGTGCCGCGGCCCAGGACGCCCATGCGCGCAGCGCCTGCTCCGTGGGGACCTCCCTGCCCTGTAGCAGTCGGGGGCCGTACGTGCCCGGATCGCCGGCGCTGTCGAGCACCATCCGGTCGGTCCGGCCGGGGAACATCTGCATGTAGACGGCGCCGAGATAGGCGCCGTAGGAGTACCCGAGGTAGGAGACCCGGCGCTCGCCCAGCACCGTGCGGACGATGTCCATGTCGCGGGCGGTGTTGCGGGTCGTGGCGTACGGCAGCACATCGCCGTGCCGGGCGGCGCACCGCTCGGCCAGATCCCTCTGGTAGGCGACCTGCCGGTCGAACGCGGCCCGGCCGGTCCCGGCCGAGCGGACCCAGATGCCGGTGGGCCAGCCGCAGTCCAGTGGCCGGCTGCGCCCCACGAACCGTGGGTCGATGCCGATCAGGTCGTACCGCGAGCCGACCTCGCCCATGTACGCACGTGTCTCCAGCGGCATGCCGAGGGTCGGCTCGGCGGGGCCGCCGTGGTTGAGCATCAGGGTGCCGATCCGGTGCGCGGGGTCGGCCGCGGGTAACCGCGACAGGGCGATCTCCATCGTCCGTCCCGTCGGCCGGCTGTAGTCCATGGGGACGGTGATCCGGGCGCACCGGGCTCCGGCACGGTCCAGTGCGGTACCCACCTCGTCGTCCGCGCCCTCGCGGCACTCCGTCCAGGTGACGTGCTGGCGGTGGTAGGCGGCGAGTTCCGTTCCGGGGTCCTCGGTGGCGTGCGCCGCTGTGCCCGAGGCAGCAAGGGCCAGTACCCCGGCGGCTGCGCCCAGGCGCTTCGCCAGAGTGCACCAAGGCAAGGCACGGGTGCGTGTTTTGCGGGTTTTGTTCGTCATGACGGCGAAGCTAGGACCGGCGTGCCGGGGGAACAATGGGGCAGACCGGCTTGCGGTCGGAGGTGGCGGATGAGTACGGATGGTGGCGGGTATTCCGGTACGCCGCTGGTCAAGAAGGTCGGGATCAAGGCCGGGCACCGGGTCGGGCTGCGGCATGCGCCGGACGGTTTCGAGATCCCGGGGCTGCCCGACGACTGTGAGCTCATCGCCGGTGGTCCGCGCGGAACCGATGTCACCGTCGCCTTCTACCGCGAGCACGCGACGCTGCTCGCGGAGGGGGCATCGCTGGTCCGTGACCTCGCCGACGATGCCCTGCTGTGGATCGCCTGGCCCCGCAAGGCCGCCGGGCACCAGAGTGACATCACCGAGAACGCGCTGCGGGACCTCTTCCTCCCGCTCGGCGTCGTCGACGTGAAGGTCGCCGCGCTCGGGGACGACTGGTCGGGGCTGAAGTTCGTGCGCCGCCGGGAGAATCGGCGCCGCTGATCATTTCGCGTCCGCGTAACACTCCACGACCGCCGTGGTGAACGGAAACCGCACCGGTGTCCGACCGAACGTCAGCCGTCCCGCGAGGTCCGACGCCTCCCGGATCGCCGCCACGACCGCCTCGGCCTCCTCCTCGGGACAGTGCACGATCACCTCGTCGTGCTGGAAGAACACCAGCTCGGCCGACATCCGCGCACACGCCTGTCGCAGCGCGGCGAGCAGCAGCAGGGCCCAGTCGGCGGCGCTGCCCTGGACGACGAAGTTACGGGCGAAGCGGCCGCGGGCACGGGCGTTCGTGGAGGCATAGCCCGGTACCCAGCCGTCGCTGCCGGACGGCGCGTCGACCGGGTCGTCCTGCGGAATCCCAGCCTCCTCCGTCATGGCGTCGGTCGCGCCGGCCGCCGGCGGACACGTACGCCCCAGCCAGGTCCGTACGAGCCGCCCCTCCTCGCCCTCCCGCGCCGCGTCGTCGACGTAGGCCACCGCCTTGGGGAAGCGGCGTCTGAGGGCGGCGAGGTTCTTCAGGCCGTCGCCGGACGTCTGTCCGTACACCGCTCCCAGGACGGCGAGCTTGGCCTGGGCGCGGTCGCCGGAGAAGGCGCGGTCGGAGACGGATTGATACAGGTCGGTCTCCCTGCCCGCCACCTCCATCAGCCCGGGGTCGCGGGAGATGGCGGCGAGGACGCGCGGCTCCATCTGGTCGGCGTCGGCGACGACCAGCCGCCAGCCGGGATCGGCGACCACCGCGCGCCGGATGACCTTGGGGATCTGGAGGGCGCCCCCGCCGTTGGTGACCCAGCGGCCGGTGACGGTCCCGCCCGCGAGGAACTCGGGCCGGAACCGGCCGTCACGGACCCAGTCCTGGAGCCAGGACCAGCCGTGGGCGACCCAGATGCGGTACAGCTTCTTGTACTCGATCAGGGGCTTCACGGCCGGGTGGTCGATGGACTCGATCTCCCAGCGGCGGGTCGATCTGATCTTGATCCCGGCCTGCGCGAAGGCCTTGACGACATCGGCCGGCAGGTCGGGGCGGACCCGGCGCCCGAAGGCGGCCGACACCTCGTCCGCGAGCTCGGCCAGCCGCCGCGGCTCACCACCTCCCGCATACCGCTCGCCGAGCAGTTCGTGCAGCACCCGGCGGTGGACGTCGGTGCTCCACGGCAGCCCCGCCCGGTTCATCTCGGCGGCGACCAGCATCCCCGCCGACTCGGCGGCCGTCAGCAGCCGCATCCGCTGCGGGTGCGCCGCCCGGTCGTGCCGGCGCTGCTGCTCGGCGTAGACCTCGACGAGGTCGGCCAGCGGCACATGTGCGGACTGCGGCTCGAAGAGGGGGGACTGCGCGCCGGGTTCGGCGGAGCGCTGGGGCGGATCGGGCGGTACGGGGCCGCCGCGCAGCCGGGCCAGCGCGGCGGCCGCCGAGCGGGGTTCGCCCAACCGGCCCTCGTGGCCGAGCAGGAGGGTCTCGGCGTCCTCGATGTCGTAGCACCGCTCCACTCGCACCCCCGTGGCGAGCAGGCGCGGATAGACCTCGGCGGTGGAACGCCAGACCCAGCGCGTGACCTCCGGCCGGCCGCGCACCGCCGCGGCGAGGTCCGGTTCCCGCACGACCGGTCCGGCGGGCAGCCCGTCAGGGCCGAGGGGGGCGAGCTCCGCGCCGCCGTCCTCGGCCGGAGCGAGCGCCCACCGGTCGGTCATGCTGCGAGTGTGGCACCCGGGTCTGACAACGGCCTCAGCCTTGGGCTTCGCCTTCCTCGGCCGCCTTCTCGGTGCTCTGCTCACCGATCTTCAGGAACTGGGCGAGCAGTTCGAGGATGTACTCCTCCACCGCCTGCTTGGTGAGGCCGAGGCCGGACAGGACGCCGGTGCCGTTCTCGTGCTCCAGCAGGGCCAGCAGGATGTGCTCGGTGCCGATGTAGTTGTGACCGAGGCGCAGAGCCTCACGGAAGGTGAGCTCCAGGACCTTCTTGGCGTCGGAGCCGTAGGGGATGAGATCCGGGACTTCGTCGGCGGCGGGCGGCAGCGCCGCCATGGTTGCCTGGCGGACGGAGTCCAGGGCGACGCCGTGGACCGTGATCGCCTTCACGGCCAGGCTGTCCGGCTCGGCCAGCAGCCCGAGGACCAGATGCTCGGGGCGGCCCTCGGTGTTGCGGGCCGCGATGGCCGCGTTGTGGGCGGCCATCACCACGTTGCGGGCACGCGGTGTGTAGCGGCCGAAGCCCTGCTGCGGGTCGAGTTCGGTCGACTCCTTCGGCACGAACCGCTTCTGCGCGGCCTGCCGGGTGACGCCCATGCTCTTGCCGATGTCGGTCCAGGAGGCGCCGGAGCGCCGGGCCTGGTCCACGAAGTGGCCGATCAGATGGTCGGCCACCTCGCCGAGGTGCTCCCCGGCGATCACCGCGTCCTGGAGCTGCTCCAGCGGCGCGGCGTGGACCTTCTTGATGGCCGCGATGAGTTCGTCGAGACGTACGGATGACGTGATGGTCGGGTTCGTCGACATGTGTCAACCGTAGGTTGCGCCCCTATGGGTGTCAACCCGCGGTTGACACTCCCCGTACGCCTACTTCGGGGACGAGGCGACCAACCGCACCGCCAGCCCCGTGAACACCGTCCCGCTGAAGATGTTCAGTCCCCGGGCCACCCGCCGGCTCCGGCGCAGCAGCGTCGACAGCTTCCCGGAGAGCAGCCCGATGGTCCCGTCCACCGCGAGTCCCATGACCACGATCGTGGCCCCGAGGACCAGGAACTGCCCCGGCACATGCCCCAGTTCCGGATTCACGAACTGCGGCAGAAAAGCGACGTTGAAGAGGATCACCTTGGGGTTGAGCAGATTGGTCACCGCTCCCTGCCAGAACGCCCGACCCCGCCCGGCCGCGGCATCCTGTCCGTCCTCCACCGGCACCGCCCGGTCCCGGAACGCCTTCACCGCCAGGTAGAGCAGATACGCCGCACCCGCCCAGCGCAGTACGTGGTACAGCGTGGGCAGCGCCAGGGACAGCGCGGACAGACCGAGCGCCGCGGCGACCGCGTGCACGAACATCGCGCACGCCACTCCGCACGCGGCCAACACCCCTGTCGCGGGACCGCCACGGCCGCCCATCGCCACGATGAACATCATGTCGGGGCCGGGAGTGACACAGAGCGCGAAGGCGGCGACCAGATACGCCGCGTACAAGGACATGTCCACCATGCGCGCCATGCTTGGAGCCGCGGGGCACGGCGTCGACCGAGTTTCGGTGCGTGAGACGGTCCCATGGCACGATCGCCGGGTGAGCAGCACGTCCAGCACCGTCGAACGAGCCTTCCGGTCCGCCCTCTACGGCGACACCGACACCGCCCTCGACACCGGCGCGTCCCTCCTCGCCGCCGACCCGGGCGCGGACGCCGAACTCGGGCGGCGGGGCGAGGAGTTCATCGCGGCGGCCTGGCGGCGCGGCTGGCAGCCCGCCGACGTCGTACGCCTCGTACGGCGTGAGCTGGACGACGTACACGAGCGCCTCGTGTCGGCCCTCATCCGGTCGCAGGCGTCGTACGACCGACCGCGCGGCCCCCGCTGGACCGCACAACTCGACGAGCTGACCGCCGAGGACCCGTCCCGCACCGACCGCTTCTCGCACGCGACGGCCGTCCTGGAGCTGTACCGGCTGCTGCTGCGGCTGCCCGCACTGGAGCCGCTGGACGAGCCGCAGCGGCAGCAGCGGCCCGAGTCCCGCATGCTCACCCGGATCCGTGCCCTGCTCGCCAAGGCGGAGGCGACCGGGTTCCCCGAGGAGGCGGAGGCGCTCAGTGCGAAGGCGCAGGAGCTGATGGCCCGGCACAGCATCGACGAGGCGCTGCTGTCCGCCGGGTCGCCCGCGGCGGACGCGCCGGGCGCCTGCCGGATCGGGGTCGAGCCGCCGTACGAGCAGGCCAAGGCGGTGCTGCTGGACGCGGTCGCCACCGCCAACCACTGCCGGGCCGTGTGGAACGAACCCCTCGGCTTCTCCACGGTCGTCGGCTTCGAACCCGACCTGGAGGCGATCGAACTCCTCTACACCTCACTGCTCGTGCAGGCGCAGACCGCGATGACGAAGGCGGAGGCCGCCCAGCGTGCGGGCGGACGCAAGCGGACCAAGACCTTCCGGCAGTCCTTCCTCGCGGCCTACGCCCACCGCGTCGGCACCCGCCTCGCGGCAGCCGCCGAGACCCAGGTGACCGGCGACCTGCTCCCGGTCCTCGCCTCCCGCGAACTCGCCGTCACCGGCCGCCTCGACCGGATGTTCCCGGAGACGACCACGACCCGGCTGCGCGGGGTCAGCGACGAGGCGGGCTGGACGGAGGGCGCCCAGGCGGCGGACCGGGCGCAGGTCGGCCGCCACAAGCCCCTGCGCTGACGTCTCAGTCGCCCGTCCGCTCGAAGGGCCCCACCGAGGCGTCCGGCGTGCCGCTCGCCGTGTCCTTCAGCGCGACATCGCCGTAGGTCCACGGGAACTCCTGTGTGTCGGCGCCGCCCGGCAGGGAGACCTTCAACGTCTTCACGGCGAGGCTGCTCTCGCCGCCCTTCTCGCCCCGCACATAGGTGATCGTGACGGATGTCGTCCCGTCCTTGGCGAGGGTCTGCTTCGTGGCCTTCGCGGCCTTGTCCACCGGGACCGTGCTGGAGGTGCCCCCGGCGGACAGGTCGATGGCCGGGAAGCCGTCGAGGACGCACTCGGCGCCGCGGTTGGTGATGGTGACGGGCACGTTGCCCGTGTCCCCGGCGGCGGGCGCGGCGTTGGCGGGCCCGACCTGGATGCCGACGTCGTCGATCGTGCAGGCCGAGGCGGCCTGGCTCGGGTCGCTTTCGCCGCCGTCCCCGCCGTCGTCGCTACATGCGGTCAGGAGTAGGGCCGCGGCAAGGGCGGTGACGGCGAGAGGTGTGGCGCGCATGGGGTTCCTCACGGGCGTGGGCGATCGCGTGCATGGATCATCACGCATGAAGCTGAGACGCGGTTGCCGACCCCCGCCCTGGAATCCCCGGGGCCTCCCGGGGATTCCACGGGAGGCCCCGGGAATCAGCCGAGGCTCGCCGTGGGGAGCCCTGAAGGCAGCTGTCCACCCTCTGCCTTGGTGTACGTCTCCTCGCCGAGCCCGTTCTTCCACGTCACCTTGAGCGTCGTCCCGTCGACGGAGTCGACCGTCCCCGCCGCCCGGTCCCTGCTGCCGTCGGTGCACTTCAGCCGGATCGACTGCGTGCCGGACTCCTCGCCCGCGCTCCCGCTGCACACGGTCCCGCCGGTGGCGAAGAGCCCGGCCTGTGTGCCGGTGATGACCAGCGCGACGGCCTGGCCGTCGGTGGTGGCGAGCCAGCTGCCCGCAAGGTCGTCGGACGCGGACGCGGACGCCGACCCGCCGGTGCCGCCGCCCGTGTCCGCCGTTGCCGTCGCGGAGGCGGACGCGCTGGGGTCGGGCGTGGAGTCGTCGTCCGAGCCGCTGCCACCGCAGGCGGTCAGCACCAGCGCCCCCACCACACCCGCGACCGCGAGCCGCACGTTCGTCACCGAAGTCACTGCAAGCTCCCAAGCTCTGGCCGGAAGGATCGCAGCAAGCTACCAGTACTTGCCGGTACGGGTTCCTACCAGGAGGACTTCCGGACCCCCGGCAGGTACCCCGCGTGCGCCTGTCCACGCAGGTTCACCCGGGACAGCCCGAAGGCGCGGAAGTAGCCGCGGGGCCGCCCGTCCACGCTGTCGCGGTTGCGCACCCGAGTGCCGCTGGCGTCGCGCGGCTGCCGGCGCAACTTCTGCTGGGCGGCGAGTCGTTCGGCCTCCGTCGAGGACGGCCGCCGGATGATCTCCTTCAGCTCGGCCCGGCGCCCGGCGTACCGCGCGACGATCTCCTGCCGCCTGTCGTTCTTGGCGATCTTGCTCTTCTTCGCCATCAGACCTTGACCCCCCGCGCGCGGATACGGGCCACCGCGGCCTCGATACCGATCGTGTCGACGGTCTTGATGCCCTTCGTGCTCAGCCTCAGCCGGACGTGGCGGCCCTCGGCGGGCAGCCAGTAGCGCTTGGACTGGATGTTCGGGTCGAAGCGACGGGAGTGCCGCCGGTGCGAGTGGGAGATCGTGTTGCCGAATCCGGGCCGGGCGCCGGTCAGCATGCAGTGGGCGGACAAGGGTGACGCACCTCTCTCGATGACGTAGTGCAAATGGAAGTCGTTTTCAGTAAGATACCAGCATGGCACGCAACGAACTCCGACCGGTCATCAAGCTCCGGTCCACGGCGGGGACCGGCTACACGTACGTGACCCGCAAGAACCGCCGCAGCGACCCGGACCGTATGACCCTGCGCAAGTACGACCCGGTCGCGGGCCGCCACGTCGACTTCCGAGAGGAGCGCTGAACCACCGCCATGCGCAAGGAAATCCACCCCGAGTACGGTCCCGTCGTCTTCCGCGACCGGGCCGCCGACCATGCGTTCCTGACCCGCTCGACGATGACCAGTGAGAAGGTCATCGACTGGGAGGACGGCAACACCTACCCGGTCGTCGACGTCGAGATCTCGAACGTCAGCCACCCCTTCTACACCGGCACCGCCCGCGTCCTGGACACCGCCGGCCGCGTCGAGCGCTTCGAGCGCCGGTTCGGAAAGAAGGGCTGATGCTGTCCGTCGCCATCGTCGGCGGGCTGCACGCCGACGCCCGCAAGGCGGCCGTCGAGCAGCTGCTCGCCGACGTGCCCGGCAGCGTCGTACTCCACCACGACCTGGCGACGGCCACCGCCGGCACGGTCGTACGAACGGTCCGGGACGCCACCGGCATCCTGTCCGCCGGCGAGGCCCCGCTGGTCAACGACTGTGCCTGCTGCGCGCTGCGCGAAGACCTGGTGCCCGAACTCCTGCGCCTGAGGGATGCCGGGACCACCCGGCTCGCGGTCGTCGAGCTGTGGGAGTCCGTCGAGCCCAAGGCGATGGCCGAGGTGGTCGCGGCCGGCGGGCTCACCGTCACCGGCGTGATCACCGCGGTCGACCCCGCGCTGCTGCTGCCGTACCTCGGCAACGGCGACGACCTGACCGAGCGCGACCTCGCCGCCGCGGCCACCGACCAGCGGACCGTCGCCGACACCTTCGCGCGCCAGCTGGAGTACGCCACCGTCCTCGCCCTCGTCGACTCCCCGGAGGCCGACGACGAGGACCGCGAGCTGCTCGCGCAGCTGCACCCGACCGCCCGCCAGGTCACCGTCGGCCACGGCGACCCGGCGGGCGCCCAGTCCCCGCTGGCACACGCGGCCCTCGCCGGTTTCGATGTCGAGGCGGCCGCGGCGGCCCAGCACCCGGCGTGCGCCCTCCTCCCCGCCGAGGCCGACGCGCACGGCGTCTCCACCCTCGTCTGGCACCGCCGCCGGCCCTTCCACCCGGAGCGGCTGTTCGCGGCGCTGGAGGACCTGACCTGCGCGGCCGCCCGCAGCCGGGGCCGGTTCTGGCTCGCCGACAAGCCGGACACGCTGCTGCACTGGGACGCGGCGGGCGGTGCCCTCTGTGTGGAGAGCGCGGGCCCCTGGCTCGCCTCGCTGCCGGACGCGGCCTGGGAGATGGTGCCGCCGGTGCGCCGCGCCGCCGCCGCGCTGGACTGGCACCCCGAGCACGGCGACTGCTGCCAGCACCTGGTCTTCACGTCCCCCGGCCTGGACCGCGACGGACTTCAACTGCTGCTGGAGTCCTGTCTGCTCACCGACGCCGAGTACGCCGCCGGGCGGGACGCATGGCAGCAGCTGCCGCCCGCCTTCGACACCTTCCTGGAGGTCTGACCCCCATGGCCCGCAAGCCCGAACGCAAGCCCGCCAAGAACCGCCCCAACCCGCTGGACCAGGCCAGGGTCGAGTACATCGACTACAAGGACACCGACCTGCTGCGGAAGTTCATCTCCGACCGCGGCAAGATCCGCAGCCGCCGCGTCACCCGTGTCTCCGCCCAGCAGCAGCGACTGCTGGCCCGCGCGATCAAGAACGCACGGGAGATGGCGTTGCTGCCGTACGCGAGCCGCTGAGGCCTGACCGCAGGGGGGGACGGAGGCGCGGGCCCCAGTCCGTCCAGGCCCTGGCCGAGCGCGCGCTCGGGCCGGCAGCGCAGCTACCGTCTCGAAGCGGCCCCGCTCGCCGAGGTACAGGACTGGCTCCATCCGTACGAGCGGTTCTGGCGCGGTCGTCTGATGGAACTCGGCGAGCTGCTCGACCGTATGCCCGACGATGACGCGACATGAGCACCGCACCGGATGACGACCTCCGGGTCACCCCGATCTGCTCGTGCAGTGGCAGATGCAGGGGTCGGAGGACTTCCGGCTGAGCGTCCACCGGGCCGACGACGATCCTGGCAACCCGACGGACCGGACCATCACCGGGACGCTGGAACAGGAAGGGCGCGGAACGCGTCTGTTCCTAGTACACGAGGGATTCGACCCGGATGGCCCGGCGCAGCTGATGGCACGGAAGATCATGGACGGCGGCCGGCGGTCGCATGTCATGCGATCCCTGGGGCAGACGCTGGAAAAGCTTCGGTAAGCGGTCGTCCGGGCTGTAACCGCAGGAACACCCCCCGTGCACGTGCATCTGCCCATGCGTCTGCACGGGAACAAGGTTATGATCCGGGTCAAGTTGACCACTGCATCAATGGCCTCACCAGCCAGTGCACCACCGGGGAGCGACCTGTGGAACACGACGTGTACGACGTTGCCGACGCGTCCGGCGTGTACAACGGCATGGCCGCCACCCAACTGCACGGGGTGGCCTGGCAGAAGAGCAGGCACAGCAACTCGCAGGGTTCCTGCGTGGAGTTCGCGCGGCTGCCCGGCGGCGACGTCGCGGTGCGCAACTCGCGCTTCCCGGACGGTCCCGCGCTCGTCTACACGCGCGCGGAGATCGAGGCGATGCTCCTGGGCATCAAGGACGGCGAGTTCGACCACTTGATTGCGGGCTGAGATCCGGTCGGCCGGGCGGCAACTCAGGGCGGTCGTCCCCTGACCTTGAGTAACGCGCGTAGAACCGCGGCCCGAAAGAGGGCCGCGGTTCATCACTCGGCGGAATGCGGTGTCGGCAGCAGGAACAGCGCCCAGACGACCTTGCCGCCCAGCGTGCCGGCGAGCGGGTGCCAGCCCCAGCTGTCACTGAACGAGTCGACCAGGAACAGGCCACGGCCGGACTCCGCCGAGAAGTCGTCCGAATCGCGCGCTACCGGACTGTCGTCGCTCGGGTCACGCACCGCGCACACCAGCCGCTCGGTCCAGCGCATCAAGTGCAGCCGCACGGGCGGTATCTGCTCCGGGACGCGCGGGGTGGGCGGCGACGGCAGGGCGTGCCGCAGGGCGTTGGTGACCAGTTCGGAGACGACCAGGCACACGTCGTCGAAGCGGTCGCCCAGTTCCCACTGGTCGAGCGTTCTGCCGGTGAACTGCCGCGCCTCGCGCACCGCTTCGTAGCGGGCGGGCAGGGCACAGGAGGCGGCGTTGGACACGGCCGCGGGATCCAGCGGCGGAAGGCCCTGCCGTAACGGCTCGAGCATGGTCGATCCATTCGTCCCCATGCGAGGCACTCCCGGGAATCGCGGTCGTTGCGATGCAGATGCAGCGGTGACGCGGGACCATGGTTTCTGATGAGCCAACCAGATGCAAGGGCAGATGCACGTGCACGCGACCGAATTGGACCCTCCCGTACCGCTTCTTGGTCATTTTTTCTGCCCACTTCTCATCTGTTGGTCGCCTCTCTTCCCTTGAACCCGAGTGGAATCTTTGGCTTCTTTCCATCTCTGTAATCGGACGAGTACTGCTCGGAGTGTTTTAGTGGCAGACTTCGGGCCCTGAAGACGGTTGGGGAGGCTGGCGAACGTGAGTGCGGGAGAGCCCGGATCGGTGGTGCGGCGGATGCTGCTCGGCTCGCAACTCAGGCGACTGCGTGAGACGCGAGGCATCACGCGCGAGGCCGCGGGGTACTCCATCCGCGCCTCCGAGTCGAAGATCAGCCGGATGGAGCTGGGCCGGGTGAGCTTCAAGACACGGGACGTCGAGGATCTGCTGACGCTGTACGGCATCACGGACGAGGCGGAGCGAACCTCGCTGCTCTCCCTCGCCAGGGAGGCCAACGTGGCGGGTTGGTGGCACAGCTATTCGGACGTTCTGCCCAGCTGGTTCCCCACGTACGTGGGCCTGGAGGGCGCGTGTTCCCTCATCCGCGCCTATGAAGTCCAGTTCGTGCACGGCCTGCTCCAGACCGAGGCGTACGCCCGCGCGGTCGTCCGGCGCGGCATGAAGGGCGCGAGCACCGCGGACGTGGAGCGGCGGGTGACGCTGCGCCTGGAGCGGCAGAAGTACCTCGTCGACGAGAGCGGCCCCGAGTTCCACATCGTCCTCGACGAGGCCGCCCTGCGCCGCCCGTACGGCGACCGTGAGGTGATGCGCGGTCAGCTCCAGCACCTCATCGAGGTGTCCGAGCGGCCCAACGTACGGCTCCAGATCATGCCGTTCAGCTTCGGCGGCCACTCCGGCGAGAGCGGCGCGTTCACCATCCTCAGCTTCCCGGAGTCCGACCTGTCGGACGTCGTCTACCTGGAGCAGCTCACCAGCGCGCTGTACCTCGACAAGCACGAGGACGTGGCCCAGTACGAGAAGGCCCTCAAGGAGCTCCAGCAGGACAGCCCGGGGCCGGACGAGAGCCGCGATCTTCTCCGGGGTCTCCTTCAACTCTCTTGAAACACAAGTACGATGACTTGTGATCAGACCGTGAAGTCGATCGACGACGAGCGCTGTCGATCGGGTGTCTGCTAGGGATTGAGGGATCACATGTCGTCCTACTTCACCGACCTGGCTCAGCAGTACATCGACGGTGAATGGCGCCCGGGTACAGGCTCCTGGGACATCATCGACTTCAACCCGTACGACGGTGAGAAGTTGGCGTCGATCACCATAGCCACGGTCGACGAGGTCGACGAGGCGTACCGAGCGGCCGCCCGCGCCCAGAAGGAGTGGGGGGCGACCAACCCGTATGCGCGCCGTGCGGTGTTCGAGAAGGCTCTGCGGCTGATCGAGGAGCGCGAGCAGGAAATCACCGAGGTGATCATCGCCGAGCTCGGCGGCACGCATCTGAAGGCCGGCTTCGAACTCCACCTCGCCAAGGAGTTCCTGCGCGAGGCGATCCATCTGGCGCTGCGCCCCGAGGGGAAGATCATCCCGTCTCCGGTGGACGGTAAGGAGAACCGCGTCTACCGCGTGCCGGTCGGCGTCGTGGGCGTGATCAGCCCCTTCAACTTCCCCTTGCTGCTCTCCCTCAAGTCGGTCGCCCCGGCCCTCGCCCTGGGCAACGGCGTCGTCCTCAAGCCGCACCAGAACACACCGATCTGCGGTGGCTCCCTGGTCGCGAAGATATTCGAGGACGCGGGCCTCCCGGCCGGCCTGCTGAACGTGGTCATCACCGACATCGCCGAGATCGGCGACGCCTTCATCGAGCACCCGATCCCGAAGGTCATCTCCTTCACCGGCTCCGACAAGGTCGGCCGCCACGTCGCCACCGTCTGCGCCTCGCTCTTCAAGCGCTCGATCCTCGAACTCGGCGGCAACAGCGCGCTGGTGGTGCTCGACGACGCGGACATCGACTACGCGGTCGACGCGGCGGTCTTCAGCCGGTACGTCCATCAGGGCCAGGTCTGCATGGCCGCCAACCGTGTCCTGGTGGACCGGACGGTCGCCGACGCGTTCACCGAGAAGTTCGTCGCCAAGGTCCGGACGCTGAAGGTCGGCGACCCGCGCGACCCGCAGACCATCATTGGCCCGGTCATCAACTCCTCGCAGGCGGACGCCCTTTCGGCCACCGTCGAGCAGGCGATCGCCGACGGCGCGACGGCCCTGGTGCACGGCACGACCACCGACAACCTGGTCGAGCCCTCGGTCCTCACCGACGTCCCCGCCGACTCTCCCCTCCTCAAGCAGGAGGTCTTCGGACCGGTCGCCTTCCTCATCACCTTCGACGGCGAGGAGGAGGCCGTACGCCTCGTCAACGACACGCCGTACGGCCTGAGCGGCGCGGTGCACACCGGCAACATCGAGCGCGGCGTGAACTTCGCCAAGCAGATCGACACCGGCATGTTCCATGTGAACGACGGCACCGTCCACGACGAGCCGATCGTCCCCTTCGGCGGCGAGAAGAACTCCGGCCTCGGCCGTCTGAACGGCGAGACGATGCTGGACGCCTTCACCACGACGAAGTGGATCTCGGTGCAGCACGGTCGGAGCGGGTTCCCGTTCTAAGGGTTGGGCCCACTGGACATGCATCTAGGTGCATGTCTGCTACGTGTCCCATTGCGGAGGCGCGAGGCAAACTTGGCGAGCATTTCGCCGGCCGAGCTGGAAGACCTGGAGGTGCCCTCGCGCTTGCTCGCCTGGAGCGGCCCTCAACGCCGCTGCCGGGCACCTCAAGGAGGACCCGAACAGTGTCGACGTGCTCCTGCATGCCACCGACCAACTCGCGGAGAGCGAGCGGCCGGAGGGCTCGCGTGCCTGGGGTGTGCAGCACCGTCGCCTCCATCACGGCCCCTGGCGCATCCCGTACCGCATCGATCAGGACACGAGCACGCTCCACATCGAGCACGTCGGACGCACGGCCGTATGACCTGACCGCGAGTCCCTCGACGGAGAGACCGCCTTCGGGTCAGTGCCGCGGCCGAAAGCTGAGGTCATAACCTGGACCGCATGTCAGCGATCCGTCTCCTCGTGCTCGGTGCGGTCCGCCAGCACGGGCGGGCCCACGGGTACCAGGTGCGCAACGACCTGGAGTACTGGGGCGCACACGAGTGGTCCAACGCCAAGCCCGGCTCGATCTACCACGCCCTGAAGCAGATGGCGAAACAGGGGTTGCTGCACGCGCACGAGATCGCCCCGTCCACGGCAGGCGGGCCGCCGAGGACCGAGTACGAGATCACCGACAAGGGCATCGAGGAGTACCTCCGGCTGGTGCGCGAGGCGCTGACCTCGTACGACCAGAAGATGGACGTCAAGTCGGCGGCCATCGGCTTCATCGTCGACCTGCCGAGGGCCGAGGCGGTGGCGCTGCTCAAGGAGCGCATCCGGCGCATCGAGGAGTGGCGCTCCGCCGTCACGGAGCACTACTCCCCCGAGGAGGGCCCCGAACAGCTCGGTCACATCGGCGAGATCATGAACCTCTGGGTCCACAGCGCCGACGCCGAGGCCGCGTGGGCCCTGGGGCTCATCGCGCGGATCGAGGGCGGCGCATACACGTTCGCGGGGGAGGGCGAGCCGTTCGTCGGCATCCTCGCCGAGGGGCAGGAGAACCCGTTCGCCACGGAGGAGCGGCATCCGGGAGACCGTCGCTGAGTCGAAGCGGCACTAATCAAGTTTGACCAATGGGGCTCGGGGTATTACCCTCCCGCTGGTAGTCAAACTTGACTAGCGAGGAGTGGCATTGGTCGACACGGCGATCACCGTCGAAGGCGCACACAAGAAGTACGGCGACAAGAAGGCACTGGACGGGCTCGACCTCGAGGTCGCGCGCGGCACGGTGCACGGAGTACTCGGCCCGAACGGCGCCGGCAAGACGACCCTGGTCCGCGTCCTGTCCACCCTGCTGCGGCCGGACGGCGGCCGTATCGAGGTGGCGGGGCACGACGTACTGACCGAGGCCCAGGCGGTCCGCTTCCGCATCGGCCTGCTCGGCCAGCACGCGGCGCTCGACGAGGAACTCGGCGGCCGCCAGAACCTGGAGATGTTCGGCCGCCTCTACCACCTGGGCGCCCGCCACGCGCGCGTGCGGGCCGACGAGCTCCTGGAGCGCTTCGGCCTCGAGGACACCGGACGCAAGGCGGTCAAGCAGTACAGCGGCGGCATGCGGCGCCGCCTCGACCTGGCCGCCTCCCTGATCACCGACCCGGAGGTGCTCTTCCTGGACGAACCCACGACCGGCCTCGACCCGCGCGGCCGTGCCGAGGTGTGGGCCGCGGTCCGTTCCCTGGTCGGCGGCGGTACGACGGTCCTGCTCACCACCCAGTACCTGGAAGAGGCCGATCAGCTCGCCGACCGCATCTCGGTCGTCGACCGGGGCCGGGTCATCGCCGACGGCACCGCGGACCAGCTGAAGCGGCTGATCGGCGGCGACCGCATCGACGTCGTCCTGCGCGACGCCGGACAGCTGGGGGCCGCCGTGGCCCTGCTGCCCGTGCCGAAGGACGACATCTCGGTCGACCCCGACCGCCGGCTGCTCAGCGCCCCGGTCACCGACCGGATGGCGGCGCTCTCCGGGGTCGTACGGGCCCTGGAGGCGGCCGGGATCGAGGCCGAGGACGTCGCCCTGCGGCGTCCGACGCTGGACGAAGTGTTCCTGCACCTGACGGCTGACCGCGTGAAGGAGGCCGTGTGACCACATACGCACTGACCGACTCCTGGACCATGACCCGCCGCGAACTCGCCCACTGGGCGCGGCAACCGGTCCAGATGGTCGTCGGGCTCGTCTTCCCGGTGATGCTGCTGCTGATGTTCGGCTACCTCATCGGCGGCGGCCGGGGCGTGCAGGGCGAGTACGTCGACTACCTGGTGCCCGGCATGCTGGCGCTCACCATGGCCTTCGGCCTGGAGGGCACGATGATCGCCGTCACCCAGGACCTCAACAAGGGCGTGATCGACCGCTTCCGCTCGATGCCGATGACCAACGGGGCGGTCCTGGTGGGCCGTTCGACCGCCGACATGCTCCAGTCGGCGGTCAGCCTGGTCGTGATGATCGGCGTCGGGTACGCGATCGGCTGGCGGGCGAGCGGCTCGGTGGGCGGGTTCCTGGGCGCGCTCGGCCTGTTGCTGCTGTTCCGGTTCGCGATGCTGTGGATCGGCATCCACCTGGCGATGGTCGCGGGGAAGCCGGAGATGGTGCAGGCCGTCCAGATCCTGGTCTGGCCGGTCGGTTTCCTCTCCAACGCCTTCGCCACCCCCGACTCCATGCCCGCCTGGCTGGGCACGGTCGTCGAGTGGAACCCGATGTCCCAGACGGCGACCGCCGTCCGGGACCTGTTCGGAACCCCGGGCGGCGAACCGGGCCACATCTGGGCGGCCGTGGTCTGGCCGGTGATCCTGCTCGCGGTGTTCTTCCCGCTGGCGGTACGGCGGTTCGGGCGGCTCAGCCGCTGAGCGGTCCGCCGGAGGGGCGGTGGGGGCTGGTCGGACAGTCCCCACCGCCCTTCGGCGCGCTCAGTGGTGGAAGCCGGTGGCCGCCTCCTTGTCCCTGGTCTGCGGATGCGCCTGCCGGCGAAGTTCCGGCAGCAGGCTGGAAAGGTCGTCGATGAACAGTTCGGCGAGGTCGGCCGAGAACCCGTTGCGGCAGACGACCCGCACCACGGACAGGTCCTCACGGTTCGGCGGGAAGGTGTACGCCGGCACCAGCCAGCCCCGCTCCCGCAGCCGCCGGGAGACGTCGAAGACGTCGTACGCCGTCACGTCCGGGCCGGTCGTGAAGGCGAAGACGGGCAGCTGGTCGCCGTGGGTCAGCAGCCGGAAGTCACCGAGCGCCGCCACGCGGTCGGCGAGGCTCCGCGCCACGTCCCGGGTGGACTGCTGCACCGCACGGTAGCCCTCGCGGCCCAGCCGCAGGAACGTGTAGTACTGCGCGACCACTTGGGCGCCGGGGCGGGAGAAGTTCAAGGCGAAGGTGGGCATGTCGCCGCCCAGGTAGTTCACGCGGAAGACGAGCTCCTCGGGCAGTTCGGCGGGGGAGCGCCACAGGGCCCAGCCGACGCCCGGGTAGACCAGCCCGTACTTGTGCCCGGAGGTGTTGATCGACGCCACGCGCGGGAGGCGGAAGTCCCACACCAGGTCCTCGTCGAGGAAGGGCGCGACCATCGCACCGGACGCGCCGTCGACATGCACCGGGATGTCGAGGCCGGTGCGTGCCTGGAGGTCGTCCAGGGCCGCGCACAGGTCCGCGATCGGCTCGTACGACCCGTCGAAGGTGGAGCCGAGGATGCCGACGACCCCGATGGTGTTCTCGTCGCACAGCTCGGCGGCCGCCTGTGGATCGAGGTGGAACCGGTCGCCCTCCATGGGGACCAGCCGGGGCTCCACCTCCCAGAAGTTGCAGAACTTGTCCCAGCAGACCTGGACGTTGACGCCCATGACCAGATTCGGGCGGCCGCCGGTGTTCCGTTTGCTCCACCGGCGCTTCAGGGCCATCCCCGCGAGCATGCACGCCTCGCTCGACCCGGTGGTGGAACAGCCCACGGCCGCCGACGGATCCGGCGCGTTCCACAGGTCGGCGAGCATCGCCACACAGCGCCGCTCCAGCTCGGCGGTGCGCGGGTACTCGTCCTTGTCGATCATGTTCTTGTCCCGGCACTCCGCCATCAGGATCCCGGCCTGCGGTTCCATCCAGGTGGTGACGAAGGTGGCGAGGTTGAGGCGGGAGTTGCCGTCCAGCATCAGCTCGTCGTGCACGATCTGGTACGCCGTCGTGGGCGGCAGCGGGCTGTCCGGCAGCCGGTGCTTGGGCGGGGCCTCGGTCATGCCGCCGACCGGATTGGTCTCGCCGTAGAACGGGTTGACGGACATCGGGCGCTCGTCGGGCTTCTGCGGACCTTTGTGAAGCGGCATGAATGTCTCCCAGGGAGGTTCAGCGGACCGGGGTTCCGTCCTTGCGCAGCTGCATCTGCGGTCGGCCCGTCACCAGCAGCCAAGCGGGCAACGAGGCGATGCACAACAGGGCGAGGATCGCGGGCGAGGCCACCAGCACGGCGGCCGTGAACAGGCTCAGCCAGCCCTGCCGGGTGATCGCGAGGAGCACGCCCAGTACGCCGGCGGCGACTCCTAGCGCGGGATGCACCTCGGGCACGAGGGCGTGTGCGCACAGACCGAGGGCGGTGCCGACGAACACGGCGGGGAAGATCCGCCCACCGCGGAAGCCGCAGCAGGTGGCGACGAGCAGCGCGGCCAGCTTCACGACCGCCATGGTCGCGAACTCACCCGCCGACCAGCCGTCCGGATCGGCGGCCAGCTCCCCCATCTCCTCCAGCCCCTTGAAGAGCGTCAGATGCCCGCCCAGGGCCGCCAGCAGGCCCAGTACGAGCCCGCCCACCGGCAGCGCCAGCATGGGGTGCCGGAGCCGGGCGAAGGCGGCATGGACGTACGGGAGGAGGCGGACCGCGCACATGCCGAGCAGGGCGGCCACGGACGCGACCACCAGGGCGGCCAGCAGATCGTCCCAGCCGGGGTCGCCGAAAGGGGGCAGATCCAGGTCGAAGGTCGGCTCGTCCACGAGGGCGGTGGTCAGGGATCCGGCCGCGGCGGCGACGAGCGGCCCGAAGACGCTGTCCCACAGTGCGCCCTTCAGTTGCCGTCCGGCCAGCGCCTCGGAGATCAGCAGTGCCGCCGCCACCGGTGTGCCGAACAGCGCACCGATCGTCGCCGCCTCCGCGAGCATCACCCACAGCGCGCCCGGCGTCCGGGGCAGCAGCCGGTTGCCCAGCCACAGGGCGAGCGCGACGTTCACGGCGATGATCGGGTTCTCGGGCCCGAGGCTCGGCCCGCCGGCCAGCATCAGCATGGTCGCCAGCAGCAGGCCCGGCAGCACGACGGGCGGCAGCGGCACCGCCTCCAGACCGGTGGTCGCCGGGTCCGGACCGGCGTGCCCGGGCATCTTCCACACCACCAGCCCGACCAGCAGGCCGGTCGCGGTGAGCATGACGATCATCCACAGCACGGAGTAGCGGCCCACGCCGAGTGCGTCCGGCAGGTCCTGCCAGAGCGCGTCCTCGAGCTGCCCGGCCAGCGCCTCCACCCCGAGCAGGAGCAGGCTCGCGCCCACGCCGACGACCAGAGCGGGGAGGATCAGGGGCAGCAGTGCGCGTGCCGGGGTCGCCGGGGCGACGGAAGGCTGCTGCACGGTGTCCTGGGCCACGGGCTCACGATAAGGGGACAAATGGGACACGACATCCCGGAGTGCACGCCTTGGGACGGGGACTTGCACCTCACGTGGCGTGAGGGCCCAGCCTGAAGTGCGTACCCAGAAGGGAGCGGAAGTGAGCTACTCGGTGGGCCAGGTGGCCGGATTCGCCGGCGTGACCGTGCGCACGCTGCACCACTACGACGACATCGGCCTGCTCGTCCCGAGCGAGCGCAGCCATGCGGGCCATCGGCGGTACGGCGACGCCGACCTCGACCGGTTGCAGCAGATCCTGTTCTACCGCGAGCTCGGCTTCCCGCTCGACGAGGTCGCCGCCCTGCTCGACGACCCGGACGCGGACCCGCGCGCGCATCTGCGCCGCCAGCACGAGCTGCTGACCGTCCGGATCGAGAAGCTGCAGAAGATGGCGGCGGCCGTGGAACACGCCATGGAGGCACGCAAGATGGGCATCAATCTCACGCCTGAGGAGAAGTTCGAGGTGTTCGGGGACAAGGACCCCGACCAGTACGCCGAGGAGGCGGAGCAGCGCTGGGGCGGCACGGAGGCGTACGCCGAGACCCAGCGCCGCGCAGCGGGTTACACCAAGGAGGACTGGCAGCGCATGCAGGCCGAGGTGGCCGACTGGGGCGCGCGCTACGACGCCCTGATGACCGCCGGCGAGCCGCCGACCGGCGAGCGGGCCACGGCCATGGCCGAGGAACACCGGCAGCACATCTGCACATGGTTCTACGACTGCCCGTACGACGCGCACGTCGGTCTCGCCGAGATGTACATCTCCGACGAGCGCTTCAAGGCGTTCTACGACTCCATGCGCCCGGGCCTCGCCGAACACCTCAGGGACGCGATCACGGCGAACGCGGCCCGACACGCCTCCTAGTGCCCTGACCCGGGCGTTGTCCTACTCCCGGGTCAGGATCACCGCCGTCCCGTAGGCGCACACCTCCGTGCCCACGTCCGCCGCCTCCGACACGTCGAAGCGGAACATCAGCACGCCGTTGGCTCCACGCGCGCGTGCCTGTTCGACCAGCCGCTCCATGGCCTGGTTGCGGGTCTGCACCAGCGTCTTCGTCAGCCCTTTGAGCTCGCCGCCGATCATCGACTTGAGCCCGGCGCCGATCTGACTGCCCAGGTGCCGCGACCGTACGGTCAGCCCGAAGACCTCGCCCAGGACCTCCTGGACGCGATATCCGGGGATGTCGTTCGTCGTGACGACCAGTACATCCGGCTGGGGGCCCTGGCCGCCGCCGTAGTCCTCGATGCCCATGACACACAGCTTCGCCTCAGTCGGTCCACAGTGCATCCTGGAGACACCGGTGGAACCTGAGGCGGACACATTGCGTTGATAGCTTTGTCCGGCCGTACTGGACGCCGTACTTCCCAACCTTCAGGAGCCCGGAACCGTGACGACGCTTGCCCTCGGACCGAGCTGGCTGGATCCGAACACTCTGCTGGACAACTTCGGGATCTGGGGCCTGCTCCTCATCGTCTTCGCGGAGTCGGGCCTGCTCATCGGCTTCTTCCTGCCGGGTGACTCCCTGCTGTTCACGGCCGGTCTGCTGATCACGTCGAACCAGCTGGACTTCCCCCTGTGGGGCGCCATCGCCCTGATCTGCGTCGCCGCGATCCTCGGCGACCAGGCGGGTTACATGTTCGGCAAGAAGGTCGGTCCGTCGCTGTTCAACCGCCCGGACTCCCGGCTCTTCAAGCAGGAGAACGTCACCAAGGCCCACGAGTTCTTCGAGAAGTACGGCCCCAAGTCCCTGGTCCTGGCCCGCTTCGTGCCCATCGTGCGTACGTTCACGCCGATCATCGCCGGCGTCAGCGGCATGCGGTACCGCTCGTTCCTGATCTTCAACGTCGTCGGCGGCATCCTGTGGGGCGCCGGTGTGACCCTGCTCGGCTCCTGGCTCGGCAAGATCGACTTCGTCAAGGAGAACATCGAGGCGATCCTCATCCTGATCGTCCTCGTCTCCGTGGTCCCGATCATCATCGAGTTCCTGCGGGCCCGCTCCAAGAACAAGAAGAACCCGCCCCAGCGGGCCCCCCAGCCCCAGGTCATGGACGACGCCACGACCCAGCTCCGCCGCATCCCGCCGACCGACCAGGACCACGGCCGCCAGCAGTACGGCGACCAGCAGTACGGCGACTACTACAACCAGCCCCAGCCGCAGCAGTCGTACGCCCCGCAGCAGTACCCCCAGGGCCAGGGCTACCAGCAGCAGTACCCGTACAACGACAACGGCTACCCGCAGAGCTGAAGGAGACGCGCAGCGTCCCTTCAGGGGCGCGGGGAACTGCGCGACAAGCCACGACGAGCCCGCAGCCGCCGAAGGAGAGAAGCCCCCGAGCTCTCAGGCGCCCGGCGCTCAGAACCCCCGCGTCCTCTTGGCGGCCCGCCGCCCCGCCCCCGCCCCGCCGGGAATCCGCAGGAACAGCCGGGAGATCTCCGACCCGAGATTGACCCCGATCGCGATGGCCATCGCCAACGACGCGGCCTTGGCCAACGACACCAACCCCGCGTCCATCTCGTTCTGCGCGATCGACAACAGCCCGAAATATGTGGCCGACCCCGGCAACAGGGGCCCGATCGCCGCCGTCGTATAGGGCAGCGCGGAAGCGAACCGGTACCGCGACAGCAGCTGCCCGAACAACCCCACCAGCCCGGCCGCCACGGCCGTGGAAGCCACCGGAGAGAACTCCCCGGCGTAGTGCATCGCGCCGTACACCGACCAGGCGACACCGCCGTTGAGGGTCACGGCGAGCACGGTGGATCGTTCCTGCTGGAGCAGCACGGCGAAGGTCAACGACAGCAGCATCGACGCGCCGATCTGCCACAGCGGCCGTTGCTCCAGCCCGAGCCCCTCGTCCGGATTCAGCTCGGCGCCCAGCTTCACGCCGAAGTACAGAACCACCAGCACGCCGACGACGATGCCCACGAAGAAGTACAGGACCTCCAGCAGGCGTGCGGCCGCGGTGATGTAGAAGCCGGTCAGACCGTCCTGTACGCCCGCCACGAGCGCCCGCCCGGGCAGCAGCGCGAACAGCCCACCGGTGATGACCGCGGACGCCTTCACGTCGACGTGGGCGACCGTCAGCGCCACCCCGATCGCCGCCGGAGGCATCGCCGCGATCGTGAACTGGTAGAACTCCGGCAGCCCGCGCCCCGCGCACAGCCACGCCAGCCGGTCGCCGAGCATGGCGCCCAGCATGGCCGCGACGAACACGATCAGATCACCGCCGACGAGCACGGAGGCGGCCGCCGCGAGCAGCCCGCTGGCCAGGGTCAGCACCCAGGTGGGGTAGGGGTGCCGGTTGCGGCGGATCTCGGCGAGCCGCCGGTACGCCTCCTCCAGGGAGATCGGGATCTCCGGGTCGCTGAGGTCGTCGACGAGGTGGAACACGGCCGCGAGCCGCGTGTAGTCGGTGACGCGTCGGCGTACGGTCCGCGACGCCGTCACCGGGTCGTCGACCAGGGACGGCTGGTAGGAGATCGCCAGCAGGGTGAAGGTGACGTTCGGCTCGCAGCGGTCCAGCCCGTACGACCGGCAGACCGCGAGCATCGCCGTCTCGACGTCCTCCGCGCCCTCACCGCCCGCCAGCAGCAACTCGCCGATACGCAGGGTCAGGTCGAGCACGCGGGGGACGGCGGGCCCCTCGTCCTCCGCCTTGGGCACCGACTCCGGCGCGGGGCGCTCGGCGACCGGCAGCCGCAGCATCGTGCGCATCCGGTCCTGCCAGGGCACGTCCTTCGTCAGACTGACCGCCCGGATGCCGCTCGCCGGTGTGAACGCGGCCGGGGCGTGCCTCGCGCTGTACATCCGCGGCGTGGTGAACGCCGACCCCTCCAGCTCGTCGGCCGGCGGGTGGGAGACATCCAGTCCCTCGGGTACGGCGAACTCGGAGGTGGTCTCCGGCTCGACGACGCCCCCCTTGGGCACGGCCAGTCCCTGAGGGATCGCGAACTCCGACGTGACCTCGGAGTCGTAGACACTCCTTGCCTCGTCCGACCGCGGCTTGCGGTCCTCCGCGTCCGTCACTGCGCAGCGCTCCCTGTACGACCCGAATCGCAAGCCTCAGTATGCGCACAGACACGCGAGGGGGCCGCACGCGCCCGTGCGGCCCCCTCGCGTGTGGCAGGGATCAGTGACCGCCCTGCTCCTCGGCGCGCTTGTAGGACCGCTCGATCTCGGCCTCGGCGTCCGTGCGTCCCACCCAGTTGGCGCCCTCGACGGACTTGCCGGGCTCCAGGTCCTTGTAGACCTCGAAGAAGTGCTGGATCTCCAGGCGGTCGAACTCCGACACGTGGTGGATGTCGCGCAGGTGCTCCACCCGCGGGTCGTGCGCCGGGACGCACAGCAGCTTGTCGTCGCCGCCGGCCTCGTCCGTCATCCGGAACATGCCGATCGCGCGGCACTTGATGAGGCAGCCGGGGAAGGTCGGCTCGTCCAGGATGACCAGCGCGTCCAGCGGGTCGCCGTCCTCGCCGAGGGTGTTCTCGACGAAGCCGTAGTCGGCCGGGTAACTGGTCGAGGTGAAGAGTCGACGGTCCAGGCGGATCCGACCGGTCTCGTGGTCCACCTCGTACTTGTTCCGCGAACCCTTCGGAATCTCGATCGTGACGTCGAACTCCACCGGTGGCTCCTCCATGATCAGCACATAGTTCTGGTGGTTAAGTGTCCCTCACGCAGGTGTGTGATCGCGAAAGGGGCTGGTGGTCGTGCAAGAGCTGAGGCCGTGGCGGGCCGCGAGACCGCATGTGGTGCGGATCGCGAACGCCGTACGACCGCGTCTCGCACGAGCAGCGGACGCCGTACGACCGCGCGTCGAACGGGCCGCGGCAGCTGTGCGGCCGCGGGTCACGCGGCTGGCACGGGCCGCGAAACCGCAGGTCGCGCGGGGTACGGGGGTGAAGACCTGGCAGTACACCGCCGTCGCCGCCGTCGCCGGAGTGGCCCTGGCCGCGTCCGTGGTGACCGCGGTCGGCCCCTGGGACTCCTCCGGTCAGCGTACGGCCGAGCGCGATCGGGCCGCCGCCCAGGACCTCACGGGTGGCGCAGATCACGGTCGTAGTTCCGGTACGACAGCCAGGGCACCCCGGCCCGCCCCGAGTGCCGCATCCGTGCTGACCGGCCTCGGCGGTACCGCCAACACGGTGAAGTCCGCGCCGAACGGCAGAGCCCTCGCCGCCGTCCTGGACCCCCTTCTGAAGGACCCTGCGCTCGGCCGCCGGCACACCGCGTCGGTCGTGGACGTCGCCACCGGCAAGCAGCTCTACGGCTCCGGCGTCGACGCGGCGCTGACCCCCGCCTCCACCACGAAGATCGCCACCGCGGTCGCCGCCCTCTCCGCGATGGGCGCCGACCATCGCCTCACCACCCGCGCCGCCCTCGAACCCGACACCAGGGAACTCGTCCTCGTCGGCGGCGGCGACCCCACTCTCACGGCCCGCGAGGACGCCCAGGGCTGGGCGAGCCTGCGCACCCTGGCCGACAGGACCGCCGCGGCCCTGAAGAAGCGGGACATCGGCGAGGTGACGCTCTCGTACGACACCACGCTGTACGCCGGTCCCGAACTTCACCCCATCGGCGACAATCCCAACCTCGCCCCCGTCAGCGCCCTGATGGCCGACGAGGCCCGCACCGACGACTCGACGAGCGGCGAGGTCGAGCGGGTGAAGGACCCGGCGGCGGACGCGACCCGTAGGTTCGCGGCGTTCCTCAAGGACCACGGCATCAAGACGACCTCGCCCGGCCCCTCCAAGGCCACGGGCCGAGCCGACACCCTGGCGACGGTGCAGTCACCCCCGCTGTCCGCCCTGGTCGAGCGGATGCTGACCAACAGCGACAACGACATCGCCGAGGCCCTGGCCCGCCAGACCGCCGTCGCGACGGGCGGACAGGCGAGCTTCGACGGCGCGGGCAAGGCGATCAAGGACCGGCTGACGAAGCTCGGACTCCCCGTCACGGGCGCCGACTTCAAGGACGGCAGCGGCCTCAACCGCGACGACCGCCTCACGGCGGGCCTCCTCACGGGCCTGCTGGTGAAGTCCTCCGACCCCGCCCACCCCGAACTCCGCGCCGCCCTCACCGGCCTCCCCGTGGCAGGCTTCACCGGCACCCTGACCAGCCGCTACACGGACGGCGCGGCAGGCATCGTACGAGCGAAGACAGGCACTCTGACCGGCGTGAACGCATTGGCGGGAACGGTGGTGGACCAGGACGGACACCTGCTGGCGTTCGCGTTCCTGGCGTCGGACACGACGGATCCCGGGGCGGCACAGGCGGCGCTGGACAGGACGGCCACGGCGCTCGCTTCGTGCGGCTGTCGGTGACGGGTGTGCCGGGCCCCCGGCACACCGACGCCACCCCTGCCCACCCGCGCGGCCTGCCCCAAGTGGGAACGCTCACGTACCGTTGACGCATGACGAGCATCGGTGGTGCTGAGATGGTCGACTGGAATCTCGCGGTCGCGACCGCGACCCGGCTCGTACGGCCGGGCCCCGAGGTGAGCCGCGACGAGGCCAGGGCCGTCGTCACGGAGCTGCGCCGGCATGCCAAGTCCTCGGAGGAACACGTCCGGGGCTTCACCCGTATGGGCACGGACGCTGCCCACGACACCCCCGTACTCGTCGTCGACCGCCCGGGCTGGGTCCGGGCGAACGTCGCCGGGTTCCGGGAGATCCTGAAACCGCTGCTCGACAAGATGCAGGAGCGGCGCAGCAGTACCCCCGGCGGCGCGGTCCTCGGTGCGGTCGGCGGCAAGGTCACCGGCGTCGAGCTGGGCATGCTGCTGTCCTTCCTGGCCTCCCGCGTCCTCGGCCAGTACGAGACCTTCGCCCCGGACACCCGGGAACTGCCCGCCGGCGCGAACGGCGGCGGCAGGCTGCTGCTCGTCGCGCCGAACATCGTGCACGTCGAGCGCGAACTCGACGTACAGCCGCACGACTTCCGGCTCTGGGTGTGCCTGCACGAGGAGACGCACCGCACGCAGTTCACGGCGGTGCCCTGGCTGCGTGACCACCTGGAGGGCGAAATCCAGTCGTTCTTGGGGGAGACCGACGTCGACCCCATGACCGTCCTGGAGCGCATCCGGGAGGCGGCGCAGTCCCTCGCGGGCGGGCGTCCCGAGGGTGAGGAGGACGACGGTGGCCGTTCCCTCGTGGAGATCGTGCAGACCCCGGGACAGCGGGAGATCCTCGGTCGCCTCACCGCCGTGATGTCCCTGCTGGAGGGCCATGCCGACTTCGTGATGGACGGCGTCGGTCCGGCCGTCGTCCCGTCCGTCGCGGAGATCCGCGAGAAGTTCCAGCAGCGGCGCGCCAAGGGCGCCTCCCGACTGGACATGGCGCTGCGCAAGCTGCTGGGTCTGGATGCCAAACTCAGGCAGTACCGGGACGGCGAACGCTTCGTGAGCGCGGTCGTCGAGGAGGTCGGCATGGACGGCTTCAACCGCGTATGGACTTCCCCGAACACCCTGCCGACCAAGGCGGAGATCGCCAAACCGGCGGACTGGATCGCGCGGGTGCACCGCAAGGCCGAGTCGTGAATCCCGGCCTCAGGTGGTGAAAGGAAGCCGGACGTGGTGAAAGGAATCCGGCCGCCGACGGACGAACGCCCCTTCAATCACCCGTCCGAGGGACCGTGAGCCCTGGGTAGGCGTGCAATGCTCGGGGAACGGCCCGGTTCTGTCACCATCTACACACTCTGAGTGACTGAACCCGGGTTCACCCCCCGAAAACTTCATGAAGGGAACCGGACATGGGTCCCCATCCTGCGGTCGCGGCGATACGCCTGGCGGTTCGCCGCGTCCTCCACGACATCCTGAACGAACACAGCCACCCCTCCAGTGAGACCGCGCACGAGCGCCCGACCTCGCCGCTCGTGCTCGTGGCGTGCTCCGGCGGCGCCGACTCCATGGCCCTCGCCTCCGCCCTTGCCTTCGAGGCCCCCAAGCTCGGCATCCGCGCCGGCGGCGTCACCGTCGACCACGGCCTTCAGCCCGGCTCCGATCTGCGCGCCGCAGAAGTCGTCGTGCGCCTGAACGAACTCGGCCTCGACCCGGTCGACTCGGTCGCCGTGCACGTCGGCCGCGACGGTGGGCCCGAAGCCGCCGCCCGCGACGCCCGGTACGCCGCCCTCGACGCCGTTGCCGCCCGCCATGGAGCCGGCACCGTCCTGCTCGGCCACACCCGGGACGACCAGGCCGAAACCGTCCTGCTCGGCCTCGCCCGCGGCTCGGGCATCCGCTCCCTGTCCGGAATGGCTGCGGTCTCGGGGGCCGACGGCCGTTACCGGCGCCCCTTCCTCCACCTCGACCGGCAGACCGCCCGCAAGGCCTGCATGGTCCAGTCCCTGCCCGTCTGGGACGACCCCCACAACGCCGACCCGGCCTACACCCGCTCCCGGTTGCGCCACGAGGGCCTGCCCGCCCTGGAGAAGGCGCTCGGCAAAGGCGTCGTGGAGGCCCTCGCCCGTACGGCCCAGCTCTCCCGTGACGATGCCGACGCCCTCGACTCCTGGGCCAGCCAGGCCGAGGCCGCCGTCCGGGACCCGGCGGGCCGCCTGGAGTGCGCCAAGCTCTACGCCCTGCCGCCCGCCGTACGCCGCCGGATCCTGCGCCGGGCCGCCATCGACGCAGGCGCCCCCGCGGGTTCGCTGTTCGCCCGCCACATCGAGGAAGTCGACCGGCTGATCACCGGCTGGCGCGGCCAGGGCGCCATCAATCTCCCCGGCAAAGTCGTCGCCCAGCGGCAGGGTGGCAGACTGGTGATTCGGCAAGGCTGAATCCTTGCCCCTCTTCCGGGGGGTGGGCGGCCGGTGGGACGACCGAAAGTGATGCGGGTGGACGCGAAAGACATGGGTGCCGACCTCAAGTCGGTACTCATCACCAAGGAAGAGATCGACGCGAAGCTGGTTGAGCTGGCCGCGAAGATCGACGCGGAGTACGCGGGCAAGGACCTGTTGATCGTCGGTGTCCTCAAGGGCGCGGTGATGGTCATGGCGGACCTCGCGCGTGCGCTGTCCACCCCCGTCACGATGGACTGGATGGCCGTGTCCTCGTACGGCGCAGGCACCCAGTCCTCCGGTGTCGTCCGGATCCTCAAGGACCTCGACACCGACATCAAGGGCAAGCACGTCCTCATCGTCGAGGACATCATCGACTCGGGCCTGACCCTGTCCTGGCTGATCTCCAACCTCGGCTCGCGCGAGCCCGACTCGTTGAAGATCTGCACCCTGCTCCGCAAGCCCGACGCCGCCAAGGTCGCCATCGACGTCGAGTGGGTCGGCTTCGACATCCCCAATGAATTCGTCGTGGGCTACGGCCTCGACTACGCCGAGAAGTACCGCAACCTCCCGTTCGTCGGTACGCTCGCGCCTCACGTGTACGGCGGCTGAGCCACTCGGGCCAAGCCCTGTAAGACGATCGGGAACCCCAGCGGGTTTCGCGCCGTTGGAGCATGCAGACGGGGTTGCCAGCGGCCCTGTGCGGCTTCGGCCCACAAAGCTGGGGTACCGTCAGAAGAACTGTCTTATCAAACTCACTATGGCAGGAGGGACGGGGCGACACCGCTCCGTATGGATGGACGTGAAGCGATACTTCCGTGGGCCGGTCATGTGGATCGTGCTGGCCGTCCTTGCCGTGGTCGTGTTGATGCAGGTCGTCGGCTCGTCCGGCGGCTACAAGACGGTGGACACCGGCCAGGTCGTCCAGGCGATCAATGACAACAGGGTCGAGTCGGCCAAGCTGACCACAGGCGACGAGCAGATCATCAAGGTCCAGCTCAAGGACGACCAAAAGGTCGAGGGCAGCTCGAAGATCCAGGCGAGCTACATCGGCGACCAGGGCGTGGCCATCGCCACCACGCTGCAGAACAAGTTCCAGGCGAAGGAAATCCCGGACGGCTACACAGTCTCGCCGTCCAAGCAGAACCCGTTCGTCGGGATCCTGCTCTCCCTGCTCCCCTTCGTCCTCATCGTCGTCGTCTTCCTGTTCCTGATGAATCAGATGCAGGGCGGCGGCTCCCGGGTCATGAACTTCGGGAAGTCCAAGGCGAAGCTCATCACCAAGGACACCCCGAAGACGACGTTCTCGGACGTCGCCGGCTCGGACGAGGCCGTCGAGGAACTCCAGGAGATCAAGGAGTTCCTCCAGGAGCCGGCCAAGTTCCAGGCCGTCGGGGCGAAGATCCCCAAGGGCGTCCTGCTGTACGGCCCTCCCGGCACCGGCAAGACCCTGCTCGCGCGTGCTGTCGCGGGCGAGGCGGGCGTCCCCTTCTACTCGATCTCCGGTTCCGACTTCGTCGAGATGTTCGTCGGTGTCGGTGCCTCCCGAGTCCGTGACCTGTTCGAGCAGGCCAAGGCGAACGCCCCGGCGATCGTCTTCGTCGACGAGATCGACGCGGTCGGCCGCCACCGCGGCGCCGGCCTCGGAGGCGGTCACGACGAGCGCGAGCAGACGCTGAACCAGCTGCTCGTCGAGATGGACGGCTTCGACGTGAAGGGCGGCGTCATCCTGATCGCCGCCACCAACCGGCCCGACATCCTCGACCCGGCTCTGCTGCGCCCCGGCCGTTTCGACCGTCAGATCGCGGTCGACCGCCCGGACATGCAGGGTCGCCTGGAGATCCTCAAGGTTCACCAGAAGGGCAAGCCGGTCGCCCCGGACGTCGACCTCTCGGCGGTCGCCCGGCGTACGCCGGGCTTCACGGGCGCGGACCTGTCGAACGTGCTGAACGAAGCGGCGCTCCTCACAGCGCGCAGCAACCAGAAGCTGATCGACAACAACATGCTCGACGAGGCCATCGACCGTGTCGTGGCGGGCCCGCAGAAGCGGACCCGGATCATGTCGGACAAGGAAAAGAAGATCACCGCGTACCACGAGGGCGGTCACGCCCTGGTCGCGGCGGCCTCCCCGAACTCCGACCCGGTCCACAAGATCACGATCCTGTCCCGGGGACGGGCCCTCGGTTACACGATGGTCCTGCCGGACGAGGACAAGTACTCCACCACCCGCAACGAAATGCTGGACCAGCTCGCCTACATGCTGGGCGGTCGTGCGGCGGAGGAACTGGTCTTCCACGACCCGACGACGGGCGCTGCGAACGACATCGAGAAGGCCACCGCAACGGCCCGCGCGATGGTCACGCAGTACGGCATGACCGAGCGCCTCGGCGCCATCAAGTTCGGCGGCGACAACACCGAGCCGTTCCTCGGACGTGAGATGGCTCACCAGCGCGACTACTCGGAAGAGGTCGCCGCGCTGGTCGACGAAGAGGTCAAGAAGCTCATCGAGACCGCGCACAACGAGGCCTGGGAGATCCTGGTCGAGAACCGCGACGTCCTCGATGCGCTGGTGCTCCAGCTGCTGGAGAAGGAGACGCTGAGCAAGGAGCAGATCGCCGAGGTCTTCGCTCCCATCGTCAAGCGCCCGCCCCGGCCCGCCTGGACCGGCTCCTCGCGGCGCACGCCGTCCACCCGCCCGCCGGTGCTCTCCCCCAAGGAGCTCGCACTGACGAACGGCGCCAACGGCGCGACCCCGGCGATCACCACCGCCAAGGCCACCGCGGCGGAACCCGCCGCGGAGCCGGTTCCCGAGGAGCGGCCCGAGAGCTGACCCTCCCGGTCCCGGTGGTCTCACCAGGCCCGGAATGATTGCCGCGCCCCCCTGGTTTTAACCTGGGGGGCGCGGCATCTTCGTATGCCTGTGCAAGTGACCCTAGGAACGAGGCACCACATGATCGACCCCGTGATGCTGGACGGCGAGGGCTCCATCGGCGAGTTCGACGAGAAGCGTGCCGAGAACGCCGTGCGCGAACTGCTGATCGCGGTCGGCGAGGACCCGGACCGCGAGGGGCTGAGGGAGACGCCTGCGCGGGTGGCGCGGGCGTACAAGGAGATCTTCGCGGGGCTGTGGCAGTCGCCCGAGGATGTGCTGACGACGACGTTCGACCTCGGCCATGACGAGATGGTGCTCGTCAAGGACATCGAGGTGTACTCGACCTGTGAGCACCACCTGGTGCCGTTCCGGGGTGTGGCGCACGTCGGATACATCCCGTCCACCAGCGGCAAGATCACCGGCCTGTCGAAGCTGGCCCGTCTCGTGGATGTCTACGCCCGCCGTCCGCAGGTGCAGGAACGACTCACCACGCAGATCGCGGACTCCCTGATGGAGATCCTGGAACCGCGTGGCGTGATCGTCGTGGTGGAGTGCGAGCACATGTGCATGTCGATGCGGGGCATCCGCAAGCCCGGGGCGAAGACCATAACGTCGGCGGTGCGCGGGCAGCTGCGGGACGCGGCCACGCGCAACGAGGCCATGAGCCTCATCATGGCCCGCTGACGCGGCGGTCGATCAGGCGGCGGACGCCGCTCCCGTGTTGTGGTCGTCGTCGTCCTCCGGGAGCTTGCAGACGCGCTCCAGGAAGATGGCCGCCGCTATGACGGAGATGCCGGCCACGACGGAGAAGCCCGCATAGATGGCCTGGTCGCGACGGGCCGGGATGTCGAGGGACTCCAGCAGGAAGACGCCCGTGCCGCCGTACATCCCGGCGACGAGGGCGGCCACCAGGGCGCTGGCCTGGCCGAAGACGACCGCGCGGGCCGCCATGAGCGGGTCGACGCCCTTGGCCTCGGGGCGGCGCTCGCGCTGGGCCTTGAGACGCGCGCGCAGCGAGAGCGCCGTGGCGAGGAGGATCACGGCGATGACGGCCAGGACGATGGGGGCGGCCAGCGGGACGCTGGGGAGGGTCCCGATCGAGTTCCAGAGGCGGGCCCCCGCCCAGGACAGGATTCCGGCGACGACGAAAACGCCGGCCAGCAGCCTGATGCGCAGCTCTCTCACGGTGTCCCTTCAGCTCCCCGGATCGGTGCCTGTCCTGCGGTCGTGGTGACCCTGCCGGTCCGTCCTGTGGTCGTGTCGACCTTAACGACTATTCAGGCAGCCGGAGTTCCAGGTCCTTGCGGGCCGCGACGCCCTCGCGGGTGACGATGCCGAGGAGCTCGGCCACCGGGCCACGGCCGGGGAGCCGGGCACCCGGCTCCAGGTCGTGCCAGGGGGCCAGGACGAAGGCGCGTTCGTGGGCGCGCGGGTGGGGGAGGGTGAGCGTGGGGTCGTCGGAGACGACATCGGCGTACGCGACGATGTCGACGTCGAGGGTGCGTGCGCCCCAGTGCTCGTCCCGGACGCGGTGGAAGGCTTCCTCGACCGCGTGCGCCCGCTCCAGGAGGGAGGACGGGGGGAGGGTGGTCTTCAGGACCACGACCGCGTTGAAGTACGAGGGCTGGCTGCCGGGCTCCACACCCCATGGCTCCGTCTCGTACACCGGCGAGACCGCCTTGATGCGGACACCGGGGGTGTCCTCCAGGGCGTCGATGGCTCCCTGGAGGGTCTCCAGGCGGTTGCCGAGGTTGGCGCCGAGGGAGATCACCGCGCGTTTCGGATTCTGCAGGGTGGTGTCGGCGGCGTCGACCTTCTCGACGACGGAGGCGGGCACCGGCTGTACGGTCGGGTCGCTCTGACCCTCGGTGAACGATGCGGTCATACTCGGCTCCGGGTGATGGTGACGGTCACGTCGTCGAAGGGCACCGTGATCGGTGCGTCCGGTTTGTGGACGCAGACCTCGATCTCCTGGACCCCTTCGTGCTTCAGACAGGCCTGGGCGATGCGCTCGGCGAGGGTCTCGATGAGGTTGACGGGCTCGCCCTCGACGACGGCCACGACCTCCTCCGCCACGATGCCGTAGTGCACGGTCTTCGCCAGGTCGTCGTCGGCGGCGGCCGGTCGGGTGTCCAGGCCCAGGACGAGGTCCACGATGAACGTCTGGCCCTCTTCGCGCTCCCGGGGGAACACACCGTGGTGCCCGCGGGCCTTGAGGCCGCGCAGCGCGACACGATCCACGCGAATCACTCCTGCAATCGTCGGTAACGGCCGAGGTGCACCGGGTGCGGGCGGCGCACCGGCCTCAAACGAATCTACCTGCGGGCACTGACAGGGCCGGACCACTGGGCCGGGGCCCGGGTCGGGCTTCGCAGCTTTCATCGTGTGTTTCCCCGGGGGAACCCGGCGGCTCACGGGTTGGTAGCCGCCCCTACCCGGGGCTTCGTGATTCCAACCACTTCTTGGAATCCCTTGGTCCCGTAGGGGGCGCCTACCCACTCAGGTGGGGGTGTCGTCGCTTTCGTCCTCGTCGGTTTCGGCCAGAACCGGAGAGGCGTGGTGCGACCACAGCCGCCAGCCGCCGGGGGTGCGCCGGAACACATTGGTGGCGACGACGAGCTGTCCGACCAGCGGGCCGAGTTCCTCGCTCCCTTCGGGGGCGGGGCCGCCGCTGAGGATGTTCTCGGTGCAGGTCACCAGGGCGGTGTCGCCGGTGACGGAGACATGCACATCGGTGAGGAAGAACTGGATGTAGTCGGTGTTCGCCATGATCAGCGCATACGACCGCAGGACCTCGCCGCGGCCGGTCAGTACGGGCCAGCCGGGGTGCACGCAGGAGATCGCGCCGGCGTCCGCCGGGTCGTGGTACTCCTCGTCGACGCCCAGGTCGGAGGGGGTGAGCCAGAGCGAGGTCAGCTCTTCGAAGTCGCCGCGTTCCATCGCTTCGTAGTAGGTGGTGTTGGCGAGTTCGACCTGCTCGACATCGGTGTGGGGGGCGCTCACCGGGCTCCTTCGATGCCGTGTGCTCCTTCTGCGCCGGGGGTGCGCGCTCCCTCCACGGCGCGTGCGACGCGTACCGCGTCCGCCGTTGCGTGCACCTCGTGCACGCGCACTGCCCATGCGCCGGCGTGCGCCGCGAGTGCGGACACGGCGGCCGTTGCGGCGTCGCGCTCGCGTGCGGGCGGCGGTGCGCCCTCCGGTCCGGCCAGGACGCGGCCGAGGAAGCGCTTGCGGGAGGCGGCGACGAGCAGGGGATGGCCGAGGGAGTGCAGGCGGTCGAGGTGCGCGAGCAGGACGAGGTCGTGCTCGGCCTCCTTGGAGAAGCCGAGGCCGGGGTCGACGACGATGCGGTCGGGGGCGATGCCGCCCGCCAGGACGGCGTCCACGCGCGCGTGCAGTTCGTCGAGGACTTCGGTGACGACGTCGGCGTAGACGCCCTTGGCGTTGCCGCCCTCCAGGAAGCCGCGCCAGTGCATGACGACGAAGGGGGCGCCCGCCTCCGCGACGACGGGGACCATCGCGGGGTCGGCGAGACCGCCGCTGACGTCGTTGACGAGAGCGGCGCCGGCCGTGAGGGACTGCTGGGCGACACGGGCGCGCATGGTGTCGACGGAGATCGTGACGCCCTCGGAGGCGAGCTCGCGCACGACGGGGATGACGCGCCTGAGCTCCTCTGCCTCGTCGACCCGGCTGGCACCGGGGCGGGTGGACTCGCCGCCGACGTCGATGAGGTCGGCTCCCTCGGAGACCAGGGCGAGGCCGTGCTTGACGGCGGCCGTCGTGTCGAACCAGCGGCCACCGTCGGAGAAGGAATCGGGGGTGACGTTCACGACTCCCATGACCGCGCAGCGGTCCCACTCAGGAAGGCCCGCGACGCGCCCGCGTCCGCTCTGCTTGCTCATATGTTCAGCGTAGGCCCAGGGCGGGGCCGCCAAAGGCCGGAGGCCCGAGCGAAAGCCCCCGAGGTGGGGGGCGGGGCTTCCGCTCGGGGGGCTGTCCCGGCAGGGCCGCTCGGGCCTGCCCTCAGGTGCGCGGTTTGCCGCGGCGTCCTCTCCGCGTGTGCCTACGCCGCGCGGACGTCCCTTTCCGCGACCGCGTGTGCGCACGGGCGCCGCATGGCCGTGCGGCGGCGCAGGATGCGCGGCAGGGGCAGGGCGAGGTTGACGAAGCCCTCCGCCTGCATGGCGGCGAAGCCGATGCGCGGGAGGTCGGCGGAGGCGCGGTACACGACGAAGCGGGGCTCCCAGCGGGGCCGGAACTTCGCGTTGAACTTGTACAGGGACTCGATCTGGAACCAGCGGGAGAGGAAGACCAACAGGCCGCGCCAGGCGCGCAGTACCGGTCCCGCGCCGATCTTCTCGCCGCGCGCCAGCGCCGAGCGGAACATGGCGAAGTTGAGCGACACGCGCGCGATGTCGAACTTCGGGGCCGCCTGGAGGGCCGCCACGATCAGCAGTTCGTTCATGCCGGGGTCGGCCGAGCGGTCACGGCGCATGAGGTCCAGGGACGCCCCGTCCGTGCCCCAGGGCACGAAGTGCAGGATCGCCTTGAGATCGCCGTACGGACCCGGCTCGGCGTCGGCCTTGTGCGCGGTGGCGATGAGGCAGTCGCCGTCCGTCGGGTCGCCGATGCGGCCGAGCGCCATGGAGAAGCCGCGTTCGGTGTCGGTGCCGCGCCAGTCGTCGGCGGCGCGGCGGATCCGCTCGAGTTCGGCATCGCCGAGGTCACGGACTCGTCGTACCCGGGTCTCGTAGCCGGCGCGCTCGATGCGCTTCACCATCTGGCGCACGTTGCGCATCGCGCGCCCGGCGAGCGAGAAATCCGCGACGTCCACCACCGCCTCGTCGCCCAGTTCGAGGGCGTCGAGCCCGGTCTCGCGGGTCCACACTTCGCCGCCGGTCTCGGAGCAGCCCATGACGGCGGGCGTCCAGGAGTGCGCCTTGGCCTCGTCCATGAAGCGCTCGATGGCGCCCGGCCAGGCCTCCACGTCGCCGATCGGGTCACCGCTGGCCAGCATCACGCCGGACACGACGCGGTACGTCACCGCCGCCTTGCCGCTCGGGGAGAACACCACCGCCTTGTCGCGGCGCAGGGCGAAGTGGCCGAGGGAGTCGCGGCCGCCGTGCTTCTCCAGCAGGGCGCGCAGCCGGGTCTCGTCCTCCTCGGTGAGGTGTGCGGCCGGGTGTTCGGGGCGGAAGGCGAAGTAGATGGTGGTGATGGCGGTGAGCAGGCCGAGGGCGCCCAGGGACATGGCGACCGTCCACGACGTGGTGCCCTGGTAGTCGACCGGGCCTTCGAAGCCGAACAGGCCGTAGAGGACGTGCGCCAGGCGGTCGGCCAGGCTCGGGTCGCCGACCAGGGTCTTCGGGTGGGCGCTGACGATGACCAGCCCGAGGGCGAGCGAACCGGCGCCCATGAGGACGAAGTTGGCGAGCGCGCGCCACCGGCTGCGCGGGTCGGGCAGGGCCCTGAACTGGTCGCGGTGGCGCAGCAGCGGAGCCAGCAGCGCCAGCGAGATGACCACCCCGATCAGGGAGTGGCGGTAGGTGAACTGTGCCAGCGCGCCGAGCGGCAGCAGGGCGACGGCGGCGCGCCAGGCCCGGCGCTTGCAACGCCTGAGGCCGTGGGCGAGCAGCAGCAACAGCACACCGGCGCTCAGCGAGAGCGCGGCCGCGAACGGTCCGAACGAGCCGGGCAGCACTTCGGCGAGTGCGTGCATACGGCTGTGCCGGAACCGTGGGAAGACGCCCGCGGCGATGTCCAGCAGGCCCACGAGGGCACAGGCTCGGGCGACGACGACGGGAACGGCTTCGGGGCGTGGACCGCGCAGCAGGTGCCGTACTCGGTAAGATCGCTGCGGAACCCCGCCCGACATTTCCACATCTGTCCTGACAGACATCGCATCCCATTGGTTACGCGAGAGAGCTTGGATCCGGTGCCGATCGGGGCATCCGGCGACATTGCGCCCTCTAGGACGGTGTCTCGGAGGCAGAGGTTCACTCCTCTCCTCAAAGCTGGTGAAAAGGCCGGGGAAAGCCCTGGACAAGCCCTTGCGAAGACGTAGGGGGCGAGACGGAAAGCGCAGGCGGGAAACGGTTCATGGGTCTCACGAGCAACGAGGTGCTGGTGCTGGCGGTCCTCTCCGCCGTGCTGCTGTTCGCCGGCACGGTGTGGCTGTGGCCACGGCTGGCCCGGCGGACCTGGCGGGCCGTCAGCGGCCGTGTCGCCCTGCTCCTCGCCACCCAGTTGACGCTCTTCGCCTCGGCCGGTCTCGCCGCCAACCAGGCCTTCGGGTTCTACGCCAGTTGGGCGGACCTGCTGGGGCAGGAGACCGACGAGGGAGTGGTCGTCGACCACACACCCGGCGCCTCCGCACGCCCGCTCCGGGTCGTCGACACCGGGCACGTTCCGGGGGCGGGCGGCTCCGGCGCGCGCGCCGGCGGCCGGATCCACGAGGTCGACCTCGTCGGCCGCACGACCCACATCGCCACGCGCGCGTACGTGTACTTGCCGCCGGAGTACTTCCAGCCGCGGTACCGCACGCGCACATTCCCCGCGGCCGTCGTCCTCACCGGTTATCCGGGCACCGCGAAGGCGCTCGTGGACAAGCTCGACTATCCGCACACCGCACGGCGGCTCGCCAAGGAAGGCCGTATGGAGCCGATGATCCTGGTGATGCTGCGGCCGACCGTCGCGCCGCCGCGGGACACCGAGTGCGTCGACATCCCGGGCGGGCCGCAGACGGAGTCGTTTTTCGCCAAAGATCTGCCGGACGCCGTACGCGCGCACTACAGGGCGGGCGGAAAACCGGGGAGTTGGGGCATCATCGGCGACTCGACCGGCGGCTATTGCGCACTGAAGCTCGCTCTGCACCACCCCGGGACGTACGCGGCCGGTGCAGGCCTGTCCGCGTACTACAAGGCACCGATCGACCCCACCACGGGCGACCTCTTCCAAGGGGACAAGGCGCTCCAGAACCGCGCCGACCTGCGGTGGTACCTCAAGCACATGCCCGCGCCCGACACTTCACTGCTCGTCAGCAGCAGCAAGATCGGGGAATCCAACTACAAGGACACGTTGAAGTTCATAGAGCAGGTGAAGGCGACGGACCGGACCCGGATCTCGTCGATCATCCTCGAAAGCGGCGGGCACAACTTCAACACCTGGCGGCGGGAGATTCCGGCGACGTTGGAGTGGATCAGTGGGCGATTGAGCCATCGGTGAACCGCTGAACCCCCTTGGGCCGGGTGAATGCAGCGGGATGGCTGTGTTTTTACGGGGCGGGCCACCAAGATTCGCCTACGCGCGGTAAGTTTCTGGCCATGCCACGTGGACGTCACCGCCATTCCCCGCCCTTGCACAGGCTGCTGCCCCCGTCGGCGATCGCTGGCGTCTCGCTCGTCTGTGCGCTCGGCCCCTGGGTGTTCTCGGAACAGACGGTGCTCCGCGGTCTGGCCGCGGCCGCCGCCGCGACGACGGTCGTCGGCGCGGTCGTGCTCCGTCGTTGGGACATGCAGGCCGGCAAGCAGGTCGCCGACCTCACGCGCGCGCGTGCCAGCGACGAGTGGCGGCACGAGGAGCGCGCGGCCGAACTGGAGACGGATCTCGAGGAGTCGCGCGAGCTGCGCGGCAAGCTGGAGCAGCGGCTGCGCGCGAAGCGTGCGGAGCTGGCCGGGCTGCGCAACGAGCACGCGGCGCTGCTGCGCCGGTACGCCACCGCGGAGACCGAGCGCGCGAGCGCCCTGGAGGGTCGCCGCCTGCTCGAGATAGAGGCCACCACGCCGGCCCGCGCACTGCCGCCCGTGCCGACCCAGGCGACCGCTCCCGCTGAGGAGACCGATGCGGTGGCCGTCTCGGCCTCGGCCTCGGCCGACATCGAGTCGCCGGAAGCCGTCGACGCCGAACAGGGCGAGCCCGAAGAGGCAGCCGGGGCAGCAGAGGCAACCGAAGCCGCAGACGCGGCCGAGACCGGACAGGTCGAGCCGGTGGCTCCCGCGGTCTTCTCCCCGGAGGGGTCCAAGCTGTTCCTGCGCGCCAAGGTGGCACTGGCGAAGTTCGACGCGGACAGCGCTGTCAACGGGGCCGACGGTGCTGCCAAGGGCGTCGACAGTGCCTCCAGCGCCTCCAAGGACTTCACGGAGGACGAGGGCGGTCCCAAGGGTTCCCCCGATGACGACAGTTCCCCGAAGGGCGGCACGTCCGCCAAGGAGCAGCCGGTGAAGGCCGGCGCCGGGGAGGCCGTACAGGAGGACGAAGCACAGGGGAAGCCCGAGGCGGTCGACGGGCATGAGCGCGCGACCGCCACCTCCACTGCCAAGCCGGCCCAGCCCGTGCAGCACCACACCGGGCACTTCGCGGTCCCGACCGCGGTGGCCGTCGTCCCCGCCTCGCCGGTGCGGCGTCCGTCGGTCGAGGGCGGCTTCGACTTCTTCGGTACGAAGGCGGAGGCGGAGTCCGCCGCCCTGGAAGCCGTACAGAACGAGGATCTCGCCGACGTCGTCGGTCAGGAGGCCCTCGCCCTCCACAAGGCGGAGGCCGAGGCGGAGTTCAAGCCGGCGGACGCGGAGTCGCGCGGGATCGGGCAGGTCATCGATCTGACGGCTCACGACGAGACGGAGCAGATCGATGTGCAGGGGCTGCGGAGCGCGGTTTCCTGACCTACGGCTGTGCCATCCACCGGTCGGGCAGCGCGTCCCTGCGCCCCGTTCGCGACCGGTCGGCCTGCCCCCGCAGCAGCTCGGCCGCCTCGTCCGCGTCCCGTAGCCGCGCTGTGACGGTCTTGTTGGCCCCCGTGTCCAGGTGGACGTCCGCAAGCCGCCAGAGGCGCTTCCAGGGCCCCTGAGCCAGCCGTACGCTCTGGACCTTCGCGTGCGGCACCAGAGCAAGCCGTCGGCGCAGGAGCCCGTGCCGGGAGGCGAACACGGTGTCGGTGACCGCGAGGCCGTAGCCGCGCCACCACAGGGGCAGGCACCGGCCGGCACGGCGCGGCGGCCGGGAGAGGGACGGCGGCACCGTCGCACCGGGCAGCACGCGCGCGATGACGGACTCGGCGATCTCGCGCGGGGCGACCGGCAACAGCAGGGAGTTCGAGGAACCGGCGACGTCCAGCTCGACGCGCACCCAGCCCCGGCGCCGCCACAGCAACGGCTCCACGATCCGTACGGTCTGCACCCGCCCCGGCGGCACCGTCTCGTGGACGCGGTCCAGGAGCCCGCGGTCGATGCGCAGCCCGTCCGGGGACTCGGCGACCGTCCAGTCGTACTCCGCGACGAACCGCCCCACACTGCTCGCGCCCGCCGCGCCGAGGAGGGGCAGGCCGACCGCGAGGACCGTCCAGACGCTGTGGGTGGCGAGCCAGATCAGCGGCGGAACGACGAGCGCGGCGGCGACCGTGCCCCAGGTCGCGCCGGTCAGGACGAGGGACAGGGCGAGTACGCCGGGGGGTGTGCGCAGCAGCTCCTGCGCCGGTGCCTCCCCGACCTCGTGCGCCGTCTCGGGTGCGAAACCCGCCGCGCGCGCGAGCAGTTCGGCGCGCAGCGAACGCGCCTCGTCCGCGTCCAGGAAGGCCAGCTCGTCCTTCTTGTCCGTGCCGATCACGTCGAGCTTGAGCTTGGCGACGCCCGCGACCCGCGCGAGCAGCGGCTGGGTGACGTCGACGGCCTGGATGCGTTCGAGCCGGATGTGCGCGGCGCGCCGGAACAACAGGCCGGTACGTATACGCAGTTCGGTGTCGGTCACCGCGAAGTGCGTGAACCACCACGTCAGGAAGCCGTACAGAGCGGCGGCCGGGACGAGCACGGCGAGCGCGATCAGCAGTGTGGTCGTCGTCAGCCGGGTCAGCTGGCGCTGCGCCTGGTCGGGGTCGTGCACCGCCCACCCGATGAGCACGGCGACCGGCGCCCACGCCCGCCTGAGCGGTGTCACGGGGTGCAGCCGCCGCTCGGTCACGGGTTCCTTCTCGCGTACGGCGTCGTCGACGCCCTGCGCCGTCACAGCCCCGCCGATCGGGCCTCGCCCAGCTCGGTGAGCCGGTCGCGCAGGCGTTCCGCCTCGACCGGATCGAGTCCGGGAATCGTCGCGTCGGTCGCGGCGGCCGCGGTGTGCAGCTGCACGCTGGCCAGCCCGAAATGCCGCTCGACGGGCCCGGAGGTGACCTCGACCAGCTGCATCCGCCCGTACGGGACGACGGTCAGCTCGCGCCACAGCACGCCCCTGCTGATCAGCAGGTCGTCGGCGCGCTCGGCGTACCGCCAGGAGCGCCAGTTGCGCTCGATCATCGTCCAGCCCCATATCAGCAGGGCCAGTGGCAGCAGTGCGAACGCGGCCCACACGGGACCGGCCAGCAGTCCGAGCAGCAGACCCGTGCCCAGCGTCAGCAGCCCCAGCCACACCACCAGCAACAACCGACGCATCCGCAGCAGCCCGGGCGGCAGCCCGATCCACGCCTGCTCGACCCCCGCCGCCTCCGGGTCGTCCCGGCTCCCCGTCTCCATACGGCAAGCGTACGTAGGGGAGACTGTGTCCATGACTCCTACGACGGAGACCACGGTCGGTATCGGCGGTGCCGCGGAGAGCACCGACATGGTGCTCAACATCGGGCCCCAGCACCCGTCCACGCACGGGGTGCTGCGGCTGCGGCTCGCCCTCGACGGCGAGCGCATCACGAGCGCGGAGCCCGTGATCGGCTATATGCACCGCGGTGCGGAGAAGCTGTTCGAGGCGCGCGACTACCGCCAGATCATCATGCTCGCCAACCGCCACGACTGGCTGTCGGCCTTCTCGAACGAGCTGGGTGTGGTCCTCGCCGTGGAGCGCATGCTCGGCATGGAGGTCCCCCCGCGCGCGGTGTGGACGCGCACGCTGCTCGCGGAGCTGAACCGGGTGCTCAACCACCTGATGTTCCTCGGCTCGTATCCGCTGGAACTCGGCGGGATCACGCCGATCTTCTACGCCTTCACCGAGCGCGAGGAACTCCAGCACGTCATGGAGGAGGTCTCCGGCGGACGCATGCACTACATGTTCAACCGCGTCGGCGGCCTCAAGGAGGACCTGCCCGCGGGCTGGACGTCACGCGCGCGTGCCTCCGTCGCGGCCCTGCGCTCGCGCATGGACCGCTTCGACGACCTGGTGCTCGGCAACGAGATCTTCCGCGGGCGCACGCGCGGGGTGGGCGTCCTCGCGCCGGAGGCCGTGCACGCGTACGGCGTGAGCGGGCCGATCGCGCGTGCCTCCGGCGTCGACTTCGACCTGCGGCGCGACGAGCCGTATCTCGCGTACGGCGAACTCCAGGACACCCTCGGGGTCGTCACCCGGCACGAGGGCGACTGCCTCGCCCGCTTCGAGTGCCTCCTGGCGCAGACCCACAACTCCCTCGACCTCGCCGACGCCTGCCTCGACCGGCTCGTCGAGCTGCCGCCCGGCCCGATCAACCAGCGGCTCCCCAAGGTCCTCAAGGCGCCCGAGGGCCACACCTACGCCTGGACCGAGAACCCGCTCGGCATCAACGGCTACTACCTCGTCAGCAAGGGCGAGAAGACGCCGTACCGGCTGAAGCTGCGGTCGGCCTCGTACAACAACATCCAGGCGCTGGTGGAGCTGCTGCCCGGGACGCTGGTCGCGGACATGGTGGCGATTTTGGGGTCGCTGTTCTTCGTGGTCGGGGACATCGACAAGTAGGCGTTCCGCCGGGAGTGGTGCGGGGTGTCGTCGGTCCCGCTGCGGCTCAGTCGAGCGGGTTCGGAATTCCTACCGGCTGCACCAGCCATCCGAAGTCGCCGAGGCCGCCGACCGCGGTGAGCTCGGCGCTCTCTCCCGCGTTCGCGAGGGCGCGCACGTAGGCCGCGGGGTGTGTGGTCGCCAGGGCCAGCGGGGGGCGTGCGCCTGCTATGCCCAGGGCGCGCAGAGCGTCGCGCTGGCACAGCAGGCGCACGCCGGAGCGATCGTCCGGGAGTGTGCGGCGGAGCGCGTCGAGAGGTGCGCACGCATCCAGCGCGACGTGGGACGTGATGTCGCACGATCCGTCCGGCACGGGCGGCGTCTCGCGCCCCTCACGGAAGCCGGTGAGCGTCCCGAACGGCGGGCGAGCGTCCGCCGTGTGCGCGTAGTCGACGGCGACCGCGAGCCCCCGGTCGAGCGTCGCGACCGCCGCCGCCCAGGCCTCGTCCCGGGGCAGCCCGACCTCCGCGCGCACCCCTGCCTCGGCCGACAGCGGCCACCATCGGTCCAGCCACTCCGCCTCCGCCCCGGAGACGGCTTCACCGAGCAGCTCGGTCCCGTCCTCCCGGACGAGTACCAGCCGCGGCACACCCGAGGAGTCGACCTCGGCGACCTCCACGGGCACGTTGTCCAGCCACTCGTTGGCGAACAGCAGCCCGGTGGCGCCCTGCGGGGGCGCGCTCAGCCACTCGATGCGGTGATCGAGACCGGCGGGCCGGCCGGCGACCTCGACGGCGTACGCGCGCGTGCGGGCGGCCACGCCGGCGGGCAGCGCGGCCAGCACGCCGGTGACCAGCTCCCCGCGCCCCGCCCCCATGTCGACGAAGTCGAGCCGCTCGGGCCCCTCCAAAGCGTCGTCGACCGCGCACAGCAGCCTGGCCACGGCTTCGGCGAAGAGCGGCGACGCGTGCACGGACGTACGGAAGTGACCGCCCGGACCCTCGGGCCTGCGGTAGAAGCCCTCCGGCCCGTACAGAGCCGCCTCGGTCGCCGCCCGCCAACCGCGCCAGTGCCCTGATGTCTCGTCCGTCACGCCGTCAGGTTAAGCGCACAGAGGAACGGAGCCTCCACCTTGCGGAGTATGCGCGCCCGGTGCGGATCGGCCCTCCGGTTGACCCCTGCACGCATCATGCTTCCCTACTCTGGGTTACGTGCAGCGCCTCTACGACTTCCTCCGCAGGCACCCGACATGGGTCGACGGCTTCTGGGCCCTCGTCCTGTTCGGGATTTCAGTCGCGGGCGTCGTGAGTGTGGACCCGTCGTCGGACCATCAGGGAACCCACGCCGAGGGGATCGTGGTCTCGGCGATCCTGAGTGTGGTCGTCGCGCTGCGCCGCCGTATGCCGGAGAGGATGCTCCTGCTGGCCCTGGTCGCGGGGGTGGCGCAGCTGATCCTGGACATCGAGACGGTCGTCGCCGACTTCGCCATGCTGGCGATCGTGTACACGGTCGCCGCGACCGGCGTTCGCTGGGCCTCCCGCCTCGCGCTGGCGGGCGGACTGTGTGCGGCGGCCCTGGCGCAGGTGCGCTGGCCGGAGTACCAGACGAGCGCCGCGGGGAACGTGGCCCTGGCGGTCCTCCAGACGGTGCCGTTCGCGCTCGCCTGGGTGCTCGGCGACTCGGTGCGCACCCGGCGCGCCTACTTCGCGCAGCTGGAGGAGCGCGCCACCCGGCTCGAGAAGGAGCGCGAGGCGCAGTCCAAGGTCGCGGTGGCCGCCGAACGCGCCCGGATCGCACGCGAGCTGCACGACGTCGTCGCCCACAATGTGTCGGTGATGGTGGTCCAGGCCGACGGCGCCGCCTACGTCCTCGACTCCGCGCCCGACCAGGCGAAGAAGGCCCTGGAGACGATCTCCTCCACCGGCCGCCAGGCCCTTGCCGAGATGCGCCGTCTGCTGGGCGTGCTGCGCACCGGCGAGCACCAGGAGAGCGGCGAGTACGTCCCGCAGCCCGACGTCGAGCAGATCGAGGAGCTCGTCGAGCAGTGCCGCACCTCGGGCCTGCCCGTCGACTTCAAGGTCGAGGGCACCCCGCGGCCGCTGCCCAGCGGCGTCGAGCTCACCGCGTACCGCATCGTGCAGGAGGCGCTCACCAACACCCGCAAGCACGGGGGACCGAACACGGGCGCCAGCGTGCGCCTGGTCTACTTCGACGACGGCCTCGGCCTGCTCGTCGAGGACGACGGCAAGGGCGCCCCGCACGAGCTGTACGAGGAGGGTGGCGCCGACGGCCAGGGCCATGGGCTGATCGGGATGCGCGAGCGGGTCGGTATGGTCGGCGGCACCCTGGACGCGGGCCCGCGCCCGGGCGGCGGCTTCCGGATCAGTGTGCTGCTCCCGCTCAAACCAGCGCACTGACGCCCACGCACGCCCCCTGTTGACACCTGTCACACCTCCTGCCACGCACTCAGCCGAGACGACAGACACGACATGACGAGAACGGAAGAGGCCCCGATGACGATCCGCGTGATGCTCGTGGACGACCAGGTGCTGCTGCGCACCGGATTCCGGATGGTGCTCGCCGCCCAGCCGGACATGGAGGTCGTCGCGGAGGCGGGCGACGGCGTCGAGGCGCTTCAGGTGGTGCGCTCGACCGCCGTCGACGTGGTGCTGATGGACGTACGCATGCCCAAGCTCGACGGCGTCGAGGCCACGCGCCGCATCTGCGCCGAGCCGGACCCGCCGAAGGTGCTGATCCTGACCACCTTCGACCTCGACGAGTACGCCTTCTCGGGGCTGAAGGCGGGCGCGTCCGGCTTCATGCTCAAGGACGTGCCGCCGGGGGAGCTGCTGACCGCCATCCGCTCCGTGCACAGCGGGGACGCCGTCGTCGCCCCCTCGACGACCCGGCGTCTCCTCGACCGGTTCGCGCCGATGCTGCCCAGCGCCGGCAAGGAGCCGCAGCACAAGGAGCTGGAGCGGCTCACCGAACGTGAGCGCGAGGTGATGGTGCTGGTCGCGCAGGGGCTGTCCAACGGGGAGATCGCGGCCCGGCTGGTGCTGTCCGAGGCGACCGTCAAGACGCACGTGGGCCGCATCCTCACCAAGCTGGGGCTGCGGGACCGGGTCCAGGTGGTGGTCCTGGCCTACGAGACGGGGCTGGTGCGGGCCGGCGGACAGGGCTGACGGCTGACGGCCGACGGCCGGCTGCGGGCGCGCGGGTCTCGGTAGGGTCGGCGCATGCTCCTGTGGATCAATGGCCCTTTCGGAGGCGGCAAGACACAGACCGCATACGAGATCCAGCGGCGGCTGCCCGGCAGCGTGGTCTGCGATCCCGAGCACGTCGGGTTCGGTCTGAACCGCACGCTGCCGCCCCAACTGCGCGGGGACTTCCAGGACTTGGTGGCCTGGCGGCAGGGTGTCGTCGAGGTGCTGGATCTCGCCCTCACCAAGCACGACGGCGTGGTGATCGCGCCCATGACGGTCACCGACACCCGCAACTTCGCGGAGACCGTCGGCCGGCTGCGTGAACTCGGCCACGACGTACGCCACTTCACGCTCCTCGCGCAGCGCGAGACCGTCCTGAAGCGCTTGCGCGAGCGCAACTTCGGACACCTCCTCAGGTATGTCGGCGGCAAGGACGTCCCCCTGCGCAGGGAGAGTTGGGCGGTACGACAGCTCGACCACTGCCTGGAGCGGCTGCGTGAGCCGGAGTTCGCCGAGCAGCTGTGGACGGACCACACGACGGTGCCGAAAACCGCCGACCGAATCGCCGTGCTCGCCGGACTGACGCTCAGGCCGAACACCGAGGGGGCGGTGCGTACGCGGCTGAGGCAGGCGCGGATCGGGATCAAGCACATTCGGTTCGACTGAGCCCTTGGGGCCGATCGACTGAGCCGTTGGGCCGGCTCAGCGCAGGATGCCCTCCAGGAAGTCGCTGCCCAGTCGGGCCACCACGGATATGTCCAGCTGGTACTGGATGTACCGGCCGCGACGGCGCGTAGTGATCAGGCCGGCCTTCTTCAGGACGCTCAGATGGCGGGATATCTCCGGGGCCGTCATCCCGTGGATCTGCGCCAGCTCGCTCGTGGTGTAGGCGGTGCGGGCCAGATGGCGGCAGATGCGCATCCGGACGGGGTGGGACAGCGCCGTCATCCGCAGGGCGAGCTGCTCGACGGACGACGAAGCCGAGAGTTCGGGGGAACCGACCGGGTAGTGCAGCACCGGTTGCCAGTCGGAGCGGTACAGCACGGACAAGTGGGGCCAGCCGAGGCTGGTCGGGATGAGGAGGAGGTTGCCGTCCTCCGTGGCCGTGCGGGCCTCGCTCAGTTTGTCGACCTTGATCGCCCCGGCGGCCTCGTCGAGCGTGATCGCCGGGGACACCGCGGCCAGCGCCTCGGCCAGGCCCTTGTGACGCAGCAAGTCCTTCTTGTGGCGGGCGTCCGCCGTGAGCTGGTGGCGCAGCCGGGCCCAGGTCTCCGCGAAGAACGCCTCGTCGCAGTCCTCGAGGAACTGCCGCAGCCAGGCCCGGATCCTGGGCGGGTCGGCCAGCAGCAGCTCGCTGAACCGCTGCTGCTGCGGTCCTCGGGCGGCGGCCAGCTCCAGAGCACGGCGGCGGAGCCCGGTGTCGGCGAGCACGCCGTACGTCATCGCGCAGGTGAACTCCATGGCCGCGTCCACGAACTGTTCGTCCGTCAGCTTGTCCAGCAGGTCCAGTTCCTCCGCGAGCGTCGCGCCGGGGAGCGCGGTCTCGCCCGGGATTCCGGCGTACGGCAGGAACACGTCCGAGAACGTCGTCCGCCACAGGAAGTCGGCCTCGCACATCCGGTCCGCCAGATGCGGGTCGAGCCGGGCGGTCACGCTGGTCACCCACCCCTGGAGGCCGGGATGGTGCCCCGGCTCGGACAGCGCGTGCAGCGCCATGCCGAGCTCGGCCAGGGGCGAGGGGACGACGGCGACCCTCTCCGGCCGCAGCCCTGCGATGTCGATGTTCACGCTCATGCCCTCATGGTGCACCCCGCCACTGACAACGCGGCCTCCGATTGACGGCGGCCGTCAATCGACGCGACCTCACGGCCGCGGCGGCGCAACCTGGGACTCCGGGGCAGCCGCGGAGCCCGATGCGTACCTCGATTCCTACGTCGATTCCCACGTTGATTTCTACGTCCCGAGAAGGCGATCCGCCATGAGCGTCACCCAGCAGTACCTCCTCGACACCTACCGTGCCCGCCAACTCGGCGAGCCCGCCCCGGCCGCGCCCGGCGCGCACGACTGGCAGGTCGTGCGCGAGCTGCGCGACCACCGGCAGTTCCGTGCGGTGGTCGCGGGCCGTCCGGCCCACGGGCGGCTACGGCAGGCCCTGGACCGGTGGCTGCGGCCGCGCTCGCGCTCTACGTGCTGACCTCCGCGTTCAGCCGGGCGACGAAGTCGGCGACCGCCGACTTCACGTCCTCGGCCGTCCACTCCAGGCCCGCGGCCCGTACGTCGATCTCCGTGACGGCGAGCCCAGGGCCTGGGGCGCCCCAGGGCCGGGCGAACAGCAGGGTCCTGGTCTCCTCGGCGTGCCGGACCGCGGCCTCGGAGACGGCATCGGCGTCGTACGGCAGCCAGACCTGGAACTCGTTGGTGTGCGGCTCCTCGGGGTGGATGCGCACCCAGGGCACCCCGGCGGCCGCGAACCCCTCGCGCAGCGCGGCGGCCACCACGCGCGCGTGCCGCACGTAGTCGGGGAGCCGGGGCAGCTCACGCTCCAAGCCGGAGAGGGCCGACAGCACGGTCGGGAACTGCTGGAAGACCGTCCCGCCGTACCGGTGCCGCCAGGCCTTGGTCTCCTCCACCAGCGTCCGGGGGCCGGCGAGGGCGGCCCCGCCGAAGCCGCCAAGGGATTTGTAGAACGACACGTAGACGCTGTCCGCCAGGCCCGCGATCTCGTCCAGGGGGCGGCCGAAGTGGACGGTGGTCTCCCACAGGCGCGCGCCGTCGAAGTGCACCACTGCGTCGCGCTCCCGCGCCGCCTCCACCACCTCGGTGAGCTCCTCCCAGGAAGGCAGCACGAAACCGGCGTCCCTGAGGGGCAGTTCGAGCATCAGCGTCCCGAAGGGCTCCTCGAAGTCGCGCACCTCGGCGGCGGTCGGCAGCCGGGGCTCGCTCGTCACCCGGACCGGGCGCAGGCCGCTGACCTCGCTGAACGCATTGCGCTCATGCACCTCGGGGTGGGCGAAGGCGTGCAGGGCGACGGCGGGGCTGCCGGTGCGGCCCGCCCAGCAGCGCAGGGCGACCTGCTGCGCCATCGTGCCCGTCGGGAAGAACGCGGCGGCCTCCGTGCCGAGCAGACCGGCGACCTTCTCCTCCAGGGCCTCGACGACGCCGTTGCCGTACATGTCCGCCGGCTGATCCAGGTCGTACACCTCGTCGGCGGTCTCCAGCACCGCCAGCCGCTCCCGCACGGTGCTGAGGACGCTGGTGCGCGCGAGCACTCTCTCCGCGCCGCGGTAGGCGCTGACGCGCCGCTCCCGGTTTCGCCTGCGCCGCTCGTCGTCCGACTCCGGTTCGCCCGGCCGCGTGCCCTGTTCCGACGTATCGCTCATGCGACGGATCATGCCGGTCGGCGATTGGCCCGGACACCCGCTTTTCCACAGTCCACCGCACTCGACGTGTGACCGCCCACAGCCTGTGGACAACCGGACGCCCCTGCAACCGATCGCGTTAACATGACGAGAAATCGTCCGGTACCCAGAGCGGACTGGAACGGGAAGGCCTCCGTCGAGTGAGTACAGTCCAACAGCCAGACCCCAAGGACCGCCCCGCGCGGCTCACCGTCGGCGTCGTCGGCGCCGGTCGCGTGGGTCCCGCGCTGGCTGCGTCCCTCCAGCTCGCCGGGCACCGCCCGGTCGCCGTCTCCGGGGTCTCCGACGCCTCCAGAAGGCGGGCCGCGCAGCTGCTCCCCGACGTGCCGCTCGTGCCGCCCGCCGAGGTCCTGGAGCGCGCCGACCTGGTCCTGCTCACCGTCCCGGACGACGCCCTGCCCGCGCTCGTGGAGGGCCTCGCCGAGACCGGGGCCGTCCGACCGGGGCAGCTGCTCGTGCACACCTCAGGACGGTACGGCGCGAACGTCCTGAACCCCGCCCTGCGCGTCGGCGCGCTGCCGCTGGCCCTGCACCCCGCGATGACCTTCACCGGCACTCCCGTGGACGTCCAGCGCCTCGCGGGATGCTCCTTCGGCGTGACCGCGCCCGACCAGCTGCGGCTGGCCGCCGAGGCCCTCGTGATCGAGATGGGCGGCGAGCCCGAGTGGATCGCCGAGGAGAACCGCCCGCTCTACCACGCGGCCCTCGCGCTCGGCGCCAACCACCTGGTCACGCTCGTCGCCCAGTCCATGGAGCTGCTGCGCACGGCCGGCGTCGACGCCCCCGACCGGATGCTCGGCCCGCTGCTCGGAGCCGCCCTCGACAACGCCCTGCGCTCCGGTGACGCGGCCCTCACCGGCCCCGTCGCGCGCGGGGACGCCGGCACGGTCGCCGCGCACGTCGCCGAGCTGCGCAGGCACGCACCCCAGACCGTCGCGGGCTATCTGGCGATGGCCCGCGCGACCGCCGACCGGGCACTCGCCCACGGTCTGCTGAAGCCGGAGCTCGCCGAGGACCTCCTGGGCGTCCTCGCCGATGGGACCGACGGGACCGAAGGGGACGCCCGATGACCACCGCCCTGCTGCGCACCTCCGGTGAGCTGCACGCACGCACGCGTACGGGCCGCCGCGCCGTGGTGATGACCATGGGCGCCCTGCACGAGGGCCACGCCACCCTGATCCGCACCGCCCGCGAGATCGCCGGCCCGGACGGCGAAGTCGTCGTCACCGTCTTCGTCAACCCGCTTCAGTTCGGCAAGGGCGAGGACCTCGACCGCTACCCGCGCACCCTCGACGCCGACGTCAAGATCGCCGAACAGTCGGGCGCGGACGCCGTGTTCGCCCCGTCCGTGGACGAGGTCTACCCGGGCGGCGAACCCCAGGTCCGCATCAGCGCGGGCCCCATGGGCGAACGCCTCGAAGGCGCCTCCCGCCCCGGCCACTTCGACGGCATGCTCACCGTCGTCGCCAAGCTGCTGCACCTCACCCGCCCCGACATCGCCCTCTACGGCCAGAAGGACGCCCAGCAACTCGCCCTGATCCGGCGCATGGTGCGGGACCTGAACTTCGGCGTCGAGATCGTCGGCGTACCGACCGTGCGCGAGGACGACGGCCTGGCCCTGTCCAGCCGCAATCGCTATCTGTCGCCCCAGGAGCGGCGCACGGCCCTCGCGCTGTCCCAGGCGCTGTTCGCGGGCCTCGACCGGCACGCGGCGCAGGAGGCGCTGCGCGCACGGGCGCGCGAGGTGCCCGCCACGCGCGCGCGTGCCGAGGCGCTCAGCGCCATAGGGGAGTCCCGCGCGGCGGCCGACGCCCACGCCGTCGCCAAGGCCGTACCGGGTGCCCCGTCGGCCGTCCGCGCGGCCGCTCGCCTGGTCCTCGACGAGGCGGCACGTCTGAACCCGCCGCTCGAACTGGACTATCTGGCCCTCGTCGACCCGTCCGACTTCAGCGAGATCGAGGACGACTTCACCGGTGAGGCCGTCCTCGCCGTCGCCGCCCGGGTCGGTTCGACCCGGCTGATCGACAACATCCCCCTCACGTTCGGAACCTTCGGAGCCGCCTCGTGACCAGCACCGGCATACGACTGCACACGCCCGCCCCAGGGTGGTCCATCGCGGCGGACGTGGTGGTCGTCGGGTCCGGCGTCGCCGGCCTGACCGCGGCCCTGCGCTGCGAGGCGGCCGGCCTCACGACGGTCGTCGTCACCAAGGCCCGCCTCGACGACGGCTCCACCCGCTGGGCGCAGGGCGGCATCGCCGCGGCCCTGGGCGAGGGCGACACCCCCGAGCAGCACCTGGACGACACGCTCGTCGCGGGCGCGGGCATGTGCGACGAGGAGGCCGTACGGATCCTCGTCACCGAGGGCCCGGACGCCGTACGGCGGCTCATCGAGACGGGCGCCCACTTCGACGAGTCCGCCGAGGGAGAGCTGGCACTGACCCGCGAGGGCGGCCACCACCGGCGCCGCATCGCGCATGCCGGGGGCGACGCGACCGGCGCGGAGATCTCCCGCGCGCTCGTCGAGGCGGTACGCGCGCGTGGGCTGCGCACCATCGAGAACGCGCTCGTCCTTGACCTGCTGACGGACCCGGACGGCCGTACCGCGGGTGTGACCCTGCACGTCATGGGCGAGGGCCAGCACGACGGTGTGGGTGCCGTGCACGCCCCCGCCGTCGTCCTCGCGACCGGCGGCATGGGCCAGGTGTTCTCCGCGACCACCAACCCGTCGGTGTCGACCGGCGACGGCGTGGCGCTCGCCCTGCGCGCCGGTGCGGAGGTCTCCGACCTCGAATTCGTGCAGTTCCACCCCACCGTGCTGTTCCTCGGCCCGGACGCGGAGGGCCAGCAGCCCCTCGTCTCCGAAGCCGTACGCGGCGAGGGCGCCCACCTGGTCGACGCCGACGGCGTGCGCTTCATGACCGGACAGCACGAACTGGCCGAGCTGGCGCCCCGGGACATCGTCGCCAAGGGCATCATGCGCCGCATGCAGGAGCAGGACGCCGAGCACATGTTCCTCGACGCCCGCCACTTCGGCGCCGACATGTGGGAGCACCGTTTCCCCACGATCCTCGCCGCCTGCCGCGCCCACGGCATCGATCCCGTCCACGATCCCGTCCCGGTCGCCCCGGCCGCCCACTACGCCTCCGGCGGCGTCCGCACGGACTCCCAGGGGCGTACGACCGTCCCCGGCCTGTACGCGTGCGGCGAGGTCGCCTGCACCGGCGTCCACGGCGCGAACCGGCTCGCGTCCAACTCCCTCCTGGAGGGCCTGGTCTACGCCGAGCGCATCGCCGAGGACATCGCGGCGAGCCACGCCGGGAACGGCCTCCACGCGCGTGTGGAGCACCCGGTCCCGTACCCCGAGGTACCCGCGCACCCCCTGCTGGAGCCCGAGGCGCGGTTCGCGATCCAGCGGATCATGACCGAGGGCGCAGGCGTGCTGCGTTCCGGCGAGTCCCTCGCCAAGGCCGCCGAACAGCTTCAGCAGCTGCACACCGACGCCCGCGACGCCCTCCACGAGAACGGCAAGACGGCCGAGCCCGGCGTCGACACCTGGGAGGCCACCAACCTCCTGTGCGTGGCCCGCGTCCTGGTCGCCGCGGCCCTGCAGCGCGAGGAGACCCGCGGCTGCCACTGGCGCGAGGACCACGCCGAACGCGACGACACCGCATGGCGGCGCCACATCGTCGTACGGCTGAATCCGGACCGCACACTCGCCGTACACACCACCGATACCGCAGACTTCCCCCCGACCCGGCAGCACCATCCGGCGCAGCGTCCCCAGGAGCAGTGACAGCAGTGGATACCCCCGACCTTCCCCTCGCACAGGACGACGGCTGCGGCGACGGCTGCGCCTGCGGTGCGGACACCGGCGACGAGTACCTGGAGTGCGGGCTCGATCCCGCACTCGCCGAGCTCCTGGCCGAGGCCGGACTCGACCCCGTGGAGGTCGAGGACATCGCCAACGTGGCCATCCAGGAGGACCTCGACCACGGAGTGGACGTGACGACGGTCGCGACCATCCCCGAGGACGCCGTCGCCACCGCCGACTTCACCGCGCGCGAGGCGGGCGTCGTGGCGGGCCTCAGGGTCGCCGAAGCGGTGCTCTCCGTGGTCTGCGAGGACGAGTTCGCCGTCGAGCGGCACGTGGAGGACGGCGAACGGGTGGAGGCGGGGCAGAAGCTCCTGTCCGTCACCACGCGCACGCGTGACCTGCTGACGGCCGAGCGCAGCGCGCTCAACCTCCTGTGCCGCCTCTCCGGTATCGCGACCGCCACGCGCGCGTGGGCGGACGTTCTGGAGGGCACGAAGACGAAGGTCCGCGACACCCGCAAGACGACTCCGGGCCTGCGCTCGCTGGAGAAGTTCGCCGTCCGCTGCGGCGGCGGGCTGAACCACCGTATGTCGCTGTCCGACGCGGCCCTGGTCAAGGACAACCACGTGGTCGCCGCGGGCGGTGTCGGGCAGGCCTTCAAGGCCGTACGGGAGGCCTTCCCGGACGTACCGATCGAGGTCGAGGTCGACACCCTGCACCAGCTGCGCGAGGTCGTGGACGCGGGCGCCGATCTGATCCTGCTGGACAACTTCACGCCGGGCGACTGCGAGGAGGCGGTGGCCGTCGTGCACGGCCGCGCCGCCCTGGAGGCGTCGGGACGCCTCACCCTGGAGAACGCGAAGGCGTACGCGGACACCGGCGTGGACTACCTGGCCGTCGGCGCCCTCACCCACTCCTCGCCGATCCTGGACATCGGCCTCGACCTCCGTGAGGCGGAGTAGCCATGCTCCTCACGATCGACGTCGGCAACACGCACACCGTCCTCGGCCTGTTCGACGGCGAGGACATCGTCGAGCACTGGCGGATCTCGACGGACGCGCGCCGTACGGCCGACGAGCTGGCGGTACTGCTGCAAGGCCTCATGGGCATGCATCCGCTCCTCGGCGAGGAGCTGGGCGACGGCATCGACGGGATCGCGATCTGCGCGACCGTGCCGAGCGTGCTGCACGAGCTGCGTGAGGTGACCCGGCGGTACTACGGCGACGTGCCCGCGGTGCTGGTCGAGCCCGGCGTCAAGACGGGTGTGCCGATCCTGACCGACAACCCCAAGGAGGTCGGCGCGGACCGGATCATCAACGCGGTGGCGGCGGTCGAGCTGTACGGCGGGCCCGCGATCGTCGTGGACTTCGGTACGGCGACGACGTTCGACGCGGTCAGCTCCCGCGGGGAGTACATCGGCGGCGTCATCGCGCCCGGCATCGAGATCTCCGTGGAGGCGCTCGGTGTCAGGGGCGCACAGCTGCGGAAGATCGAGGTGGCACGGCCGCGGAGCGTGATCGGCAAGAACACGGTCGAGGCGATGCAGTCGGGGATCATCTACGGGTTCGCGGGGCAGGTCGACGGCGTCGTGAACCGGATGGCCCGGGAGCTGGCCGAGGATCCGGACGAGGTGACGGTGATCGCGACGGGCGGGCTGGCGCCGATGGTCCTGGGCGAGTCCTCGGTGATCGACGAGCACGAGCCCTGGCTGACGTTGATCGGGCTGCGGTTGGTCTACGAGCGAAACGTCTCCCGCATGTAGCCCCACCGCGATCGGCCTGAACGGCCTCGTCCTCAATCGCCGGACGGGCTGAGATGTGCGGATGCGCTGTGAGCTGGGGCGCGTCCGGGTGGGTGGCTCTTGCGCCACACCCGGGGGATATGGCGAGGTTTGTCTGATTAGCGCGTATCGTCACCTCATGCCCACGCCATACGGATTCCGCGGCGGCATGGCGTTCGGTGCGGAGGAGCTGCGTGTGCTCCGTCGCGCTCTCGCCCTCGCCCTTCAGCCCAGCCCGGTCTCGGCCGAGGATGTCCAGGACTGCCGTCGACTCACCGAGTCCCTCGACGAGGCGATGCGTGAGGGTGCCCGGTTGCGGGCCTTCCTGGTGGCCGACGTCGCCAGGTACCGCGCCGCACTGCCCGGCACCGCAGCCGGCTATCTCACGCTGCTCGAGGAGGCGCTGCGGGCGGGGTACAGACCGGACCCCGACGACCTCGCCGCGCTCCGGGCCCTGCGCGGCAACCCTGTCGCGGCCGCCCTCCTCGACCGCTGCCGGACGCTCGCCGAGCAGGACGTGCGTGTGCGTGTCGTGCGCGCTGCGGCCCGATCCGCCGTACCGGTCGCCGCCGCCTCCCACAGGCGCCTCACGGCCCTTCCCGGCGGCCTCGTGGGGGACGCGGGGGACGAGCCCGTGCGCAGGCCCGAGAAGAAGCCCGCGGAGAAGCCGGCTCCCAAGCCCGCCCCCACCCCGGCCGCCCCGAAGCCGGCCCGCCCCATCCCGACCCCGGGCGAGGTCTTCCCGCGCCGCAAACCCGCCTCGCCGCCGAACTCGTCGCGGCAGCTCGTCGCAGGTTGAGCGGCGGGCTTCGGCGTCGACGGCCGAGAAGCCCCAACCCCGCCCCGTGCCCGCCCCGCCCCGTGGCTACCCTGGTCCCATGGACTACGTCTCCGCGTTGCTGCCCCCGGCCGTCATGGCCGTGTTCTTCATCGGTGTGATCCGGGTGATCGTGAAGACCCAGGGCGGGGCCAACAAGACCAAGGAGGACGCCGCCGTCGACGCCGCCATCGCGCGCGTGGAGGGCGCCCGCCGGACCCCCTCCGGCACCGACGCCTGATCGCGCACTTTCGAGCCGTACGCCCTTTTCGTTCCTGTTTGTTGGGCAATGTGCCCGTCTGGCACGCCAATGCGGAGATCTCCCACTATTGTCGAGTTGTGCCTCGCCCATTGGGAGAACTCGAAGACGCGGTCATGACGCGGGTGTGGAAGTGGAACCGCCCGGTGACCGTTCGAGAAGTCCTCGAAGATCTTCAGCAGGAACGGTCCATCGCCTACACCACGGTGATGACCGTTTTGGACAATCTCCATCAGAAGGGCTGGGTGCGCCGCGAGGCGGAAGGCCGGGCCTATCGATATGAGGCGGTCTCCACCCGAGCCGCCTACGCCGCCGCGCTGATGAACGAGGCCTGGTCCCAGAGCGACAACCCGGCGGCCGCTCTCGTCGCCTTCTTCGGCATGATGAGCGACGAACAGCGACACTCGCTCCGGGACGCCGTACGGATCGTCCAAGGCCCGGAAGAAACAGCCCAACCCGCGCAAGCGGCCGGCACTCCCGATACCGCCCAAGCGGATACCCCCGTACCCGATACCGGTAGCCCCGCGGCCGATACCCGAGCGGAGAACCCCGGCTCGGCGCCGGAGGCCCCCGGGCGATAGCGTCCGCTCATGTCAGTACACCGCCCCGAAGTCGCCGCAAAAGCCATCACCGTCCGGCGGGCCCGCACCAGCGATGTCCCGGACGTGCGCCGTCTCCTCGACGCGTACGCCCGCGACCGCATCCTGCTCGACAAAGCCACGGTGACGCTTTACGAGGACATCCAGGAGTTCTGGGTCGCGGAACGGGACGCCGGCTCAAGTTCCGAGGTGGTCGGCTGCGGCGCTCTGCATGTGATGTGGGAAGACCTCGCCGAAGTGCGCACTCTCGCTGTGAAGCCCGGTCTGAAGGGCGCGGGTGTCGGGCATCAGTTGCTGGAGAAGTTGCTGCACACCGCACGCTGGCTAGGTGTTCGCCGCGTATTCTGCCTGACCTTCGAAGTGGACTTCTTCGTCAAGCACGGCTTCGTCGAGATCGGCGAGACACCTGTTGACACCGACGTCTACGCGGAGCTGCTGCGTTCCTATGACGAGGGCGTGGCGGAGTTCCTCGGTCTCGAACGAGTGAAACCGAACACCTTGGGCAACAGCCGGATGCTTCTGCATCTGTGATCGCCGAGAAGTTTTCAAGCAGCGAGCACTGCCCAGGTTCCCTATGTCCGAAACGCGCATGTTTCCGGACCGAGGGTGACCAGTGGGTCTCTCCCAGGGGTTTGTGTTTTTCCAGCAAAAGCGGTTTGCTTTCCGACGTACTGCAGTACTGCATATAACAGGGGACGGCGAAACGGCGGACGCCGCAGACCCCAGGCCCTCAAGTTATCGATGAAAGGAAATCCGGTGGCACAGAAGGTTCAGGTCCTTCTTGTCGACGACCTCGACGGCGGCGAGGCGGACGAGACCGTGACGTTCGCGCTGGACGGCAAGACATACGAGATCGATCTCACGACCGCCAATGCGGACAAGCTGCGCGGCCTTCTCGAGCCTTACGTGAAGGGTGGTCGTCGTACCGGAGGCCGTGCTTCGGGTGGACGCGGAAAGGCGCGTGCCGCTTCCGGCGGCAGCCAGGACACCGCGCAGATCCGCGCCTGGGCGAAGGAGAACGGTTTCGAGGTCAACGACCGCGGCCGTGTTCCCGCGACCATTCGCGAGGCATACGAGAAGGCCAACGCCTGATCGCGAGGCCTGACACGCCTAAGGCAAGGCCAATGGCTGAGCGCATGCGCGCCGCAGCCGCAATCGGTGACACCGCGTTGCCACCGTGTCCAGAAGGCGCACCAGATCGGGGGCGTCACCACCGCCCCCCAGGGCCGACAGCGTCGGCAGCGAGGCCTCGACCTCGCATCCCGGCTCGGGGGGCCGCAGCCACACGGCGGCCCCCCGGAGAGCGCCGGAGCGGACCGAAGGCGGCCGGGCTCCCGTGGAGCCGTGCCGCGGAGGCAGGGGCGCGTCCATGAGGCCGCCCTCGCCGATCGCCCTCAGATCGAGCGCCAGGGCGCCCCACTCCAGCCAGTCCAGCAGCCCGGGCAGCTCCTCCGCGCTGCCCGCGGCCACCGGCAGCCGCATCCGGTCGCCCTGTACGGCCACCGGAGAGCCCGGCGCCAGGTGGCGCAGCGCGGACAGGCCCGCCTCGGCCGGCATCTCCAGGACGTCGAAGCGCAGGCCCAGGGGAAGCCGTACGGGATTCCCGGGCACCGTCGCCCATCCCAGTTCGTTCTCGTACCACCGGCGGACCTGATCGCTCGGATCGAGCGACCGTCGGGGGGAAGGGACCGAGGAGATTGCGGGCGAAGCCGAACAGCCGGTGGCAACCATGCCAAGTGCAACTGCCGAAAAACACTTCAAGTTACGCTGAGTATCCTTGCGGGCGCGCAGAGTGCCGGAAAAGGGGGCGTGCGGGGGGTGTGGGGTGGTGCAAGGTTGTTCGCCCGTAGCGGAGGGAACCGGTGCACGCGGCATGGACTGTCAGTCCGAGCGGGTAAGACATCCCTAGTGGGAGGGGGCGACACGCAGGACGGGTCGTCTCACGTTCGCCATCGGCGTACTGATGGTGAGGGTAACTGCCTGGCCTGCGGGAACATCATCTCGCACCATCGGGTTGGAGCAGATGTCGGCGTTCGGGGTCAGGAGGCCATCGACGGTGTCGGCAGTTGGAATGAGCGGTCCCCGCTTGCGGGACTAAGCTGCGGAAGGACAGGGAGGGGAAGTTCCCCCCACTGCCTGACCGCTCTGAGGAGCGATTAACGATGTTCGAGAGGTTCACCGACCGCGCGCGGCGGGTTGTCGTCCTGGCTCAGGAAGAAGCCCGGATGCTCAACCACAACTACATCGGCACCGAGCACATCCTCCTGGGCCTGATCCACGAGGGTGAGGGTGTCGCCGCCAAGGCCCTTGAGAGCCTCGGGATTTCGCTCGAGGCGGTCCGCCAGCAGGTGGAGGAGATCATCGGGCAGGGGCAGCAGGCCCCGTCCGGGCACATCCCCTTCACCCCCCGTGCCAAGAAGGTCCTGGAGCTGTCGCTCCGCGAGGCCCTTCAGCTGGGCCACAACTACATCGGCACGGAGCACATCCTGCTCGGCCTGATCCGTGAGGGCGAGGGTGTCGCCGCCCAGGTCCTGGTCAAGCTGGGCGCAGATCTCAACCGGGTGCGGCAGCAGGTCATCCAGCTGCTCTCCGGTTACCAGGGCAAGGAGACCGCCACCGCCGGCGGGCCTGCCGAGGGCACCCCCTCGACGTCCCTGGTCCTCGACCAGTTCGGCCGGAACCTCACCCAGGCCGCTCGTGAGTCCAAGCTCGACCCGGTCATCGGGCGCGAGAAGGAGATCGAGCGGGTCATGCAGGTGCTGTCCCGCCGTACGAAGAACAACCCGGTCCTGATCGGTGAGCCCGGCGTCGGCAAGACCGCCGTCGTCGAGGGGCTCGCCCAGGCCATCGTCAAGGGCGAGGTGCCCGAGACGCTGAAGGACAAGCACCTCTACACGCTTGACCTCGGCGCGCTGGTCGCCGGCTCCCGCTACCGCGGTGACTTCGAGGAGCGCCTGAAGAAGGTGCTCAAGGAGATCCGCACCCGCGGCGACATCATCCTGTTCATCGACGAGCTGCACACGCTGGTCGGTGCGGGTGCCGCCGAGGGCGCCATCGACGCGGCTTCGATCCTGAAGCCGATGCTGGCCCGCGGTGAGCTCCAGACCATCGGTGCCACCACGCTGGACGAGTACCGCAAGCACCTGGAGAAGGACGCCGCTCTCGAGCGCCGCTTCCAGCCCATCCAGGTCGCGGAGCCGTCGCTGCCGCACACGATCGAGATCCTCAAGGGTCTGCGTGACCGGTACGAGGCCCACCACCGTGTCTCGATCACCGACGAGGCGCTGGTCCAGGCCGCCACCCTGGCCGACCGGTACATCTCGGACCGCTTCCTGCCGGACAAGGCGATCGACCTGATCGACGAGGCCGGTTCCCGGATGCGTATCCGCCGGATGACCGCGCCGCCGGACCTGCGCGAGTTCGACGAGAAGATCGCGGGCGTGCGCCGCGACAAGGAGTCCGCGATCGACTCGCAGGACTTCGAGAAGGCCGCCTCCCTCCGCGACAAGGAGAAGCAGCTCCTGGCCGCCAAGGCCAAGCGGGAGAAGGAGTGGAAGGCCGGCGACATGGACGTCGTCGCCGAGGTCGACGGCGAGCTGATCGCCGAGGTCCTCGCGACGGCCACCGGCATCCCGGTCTTCAAGCTGACCGAGGAGGAGTCCTCGCGTCTGCTGCGCATGGAGGACGAGCTCCACAAGCGGGTCATCGGCCAGGTCGACGCCGTCAAGGCGCTGTCGAAGGCGATCCGTCGTACGCGTGCCGGTCTGAAGGACCCCAAGCGTCCCGGTGGTTCGTTCATCTTCGCGGGCCCGTCCGGTGTCGGTAAGACGGAACTCTCCAAGGCTCTGGCCGAGTTCCTCTTCGGCGACGAGGACGCGCTGATCTCCCTCGACATGTCGGAGTTCAGCGAGAAGCACACGGTGTCGCGTCTCTTCGGTTCCCCGCCCGGATACGTGGGCTACGAAGAGGGCGGCCAGCTGACCGAGAAGGTCCGCCGCAAGCCGTTCTCGGTGGTCCTGTTCGACGAGGTCGAAAAGGCTCACCCGGACATCTTCAACAGCCTTCTCCAGATCCTGGAGGACGGTCGTCTGACCGACTCCCAGGGCCGGGTCGTGGACTTCAAGAACACGGTCATCATCATGACGACCAACCTCGGCACCCGGGACATCTCCAAGGGCTTCAACCTGGGCTTCGCGGCCTCGGGTGACAAGAAGACCAACTACGAGCGCATGAAGAACAAGGTCTCGGACGAGCTCAAGCAGCACTTCCGCCCCGAGTTCCTCAACCGCGTCGACGACGTGGTCGTCTTCCCGCAGCTGACCCAGGACGACATCCTCAAGATCGTCGACCTGATGATCGGCAAGGTCGACGAGCGCCTCAAGGACCGGGACATGGGCATCGAGCTCTCCCAGTCCGCCAAGGAGCTGCTGTCCACCAAGGGCTACGACCAGGTGCTGGGTGCGCGTCCGCTGCGTCGCACCATCCAGCGCGAGATCGAGGACACCCTCTCCGAGAAGATCCTCTTCGGCGAGCTGCGCCCCGGTCACATCGTGGTCGTGGACACCGAGGGCGAGGGTGAGAGCAAGACCTTCACCTTCCGCGGCGAGGAGAAGTCGGCCCTGCCCGACGTCCCGCCGATCGAGCAGGCGGCCGGCGGAGCCGGGCCGAATCTGAGCAAGGAGGCCTGACCCTTCGAGGTTGAGCCGAGAGAAGGGCCGGTGCCTCAGGGCACCGGCCCTTCTCTCGTGCGCCAGGACCTGGCGATGAGTTCGCTCTGCGCGCGGGCCTGCTCTCGACGAGGGACGTCGTCCATGTCCAGGCTTGCCGAGGACGAGCAGTCCGGTGGCCGGTGCCTCGGTCGCGGCGAAGTGCTCGTCGGACGGGAACGGAGGCTCACCGGGTGTGTCCCGCTCCGTGACCAGGGGAGGTCAGGACAGCTGGCCGTCGTAGTCCGGCAGCTTGAACGTCTTCTCGGCGTGGCCGCCCGACAGGTCGGTGGCGCTGTTGCCGATGTTGGCGATGATCGTGTAGCCCTTGGACTCGATGTCGACGCGCTGGGCGGTCTTGTAGGCGGCGACGTCCTTGAAGAGGTCGATGAAGCTGCGGACGTAGAGACCGGAGACGTCGTAGCCCTCGTGCTTGAGGTTGTACTCGGTGGGGGTGTAGATGATGCCCGGGCGGGCGGTCACGAAGAAGAGGTCGACGCTGTGCTCCTGGGCGTACTCGGCGACGTCGAGGACCGGCTGGTTGGCCGGCTGCGGGTAGCTGAAGCCGAAGTCCGTCTCCAGGGTGGTGTTGTCGATGTCGAAGACGATCGCCTGCTTCTCGCCCGGCTTGGTATTGGCGATGCGCTGCTGCACGTACGGCATCGCCTGGTCCATCAGCGTCCGGCAGTCCTGCTGCCAGGTCTCGTAGTCGACGTCCTCCGCGGCTGCGGTGGTGGCGACCGTGGAGGTGCTCGCGGTGGTCGCGGCCTGGGCGCCGGCGGGGACGGCCATCGCGGTGACGGCGATGGTGGCGACGGCGGTCATGCCGATGCGGCGCGTCCAGGTACCTCTGGTCATGGGTGGGGGTCCTCTCACGTCACACGTGCGCTGCCGGTTGTCGGGGGCATGCTCGTCGGTGGGGGTGGCGCGAGGGGAACGAAGTGGTTACTTGAGGGTAACTCCGGGCGAGATGCGGGTCACACCGCCGGTGGTCGCCCGGTGACAAGCCGCACAGGCGATTTGTCCGTTACTAGCGGAGATAGTGGAAAGTCATCCTCGGGCAAAAAGGGCGTTTAGTGCGGAACTGCAGGGCGGATTTTGCCTTCATGGGTGGATTTGCTGCTGATGGGGCCTCTGTTCTCCTCTGTCAAGAACCGGGGAAGTTTTCTGCTTAAGTACTAGATTTCGTCGTAGATCGGGGGTTTGGGGGTCTCTGGGTGGTGGGGGTACCAAGGGGTGGTCCATCCGGCGACTGCCTGTGCGCCGGGTGGCTTTCTGTCCCCGTCCCCCGTGAGGTTCTGATGTTCAAGCGCGTCTCCGTTCGCTCTTCCCGTACGTCCCTGCTCCGCACCCGTGGGGCCGTCATGGCTGCCGCCGTGGGGGCCTCGGTCGTGCTGGGGGCAGGAGTCGCGACCGCCGCGCAGGGCGCTGTCGCCAAGACGGCCGCGCCCACCGTGGCCGCGAAGAAGGCCGCTTCCTGGGTCGACCCGGTGAAGAAGTACACGCTCTCCGCGAGCTTCGCCCAGGCTGGCGGCATGTGGCAGTCCACCCACTCCGGGCAGGACTTCGCCGTGCCGAGCGGCACCAAGGTCGTGGCTGCGCACGGCGGCACCGTCGTCAAGGCCGGCTCGAACGGCGCCGGTGACGGCCCCGCGTACGGCAATGCCGTCGTCATCAAGCACGGCAACGGCAGCTTCTCCCAGTACGCCCACCTGTCGAAGATCAACGTGAAGGTCGGCCAGGTCGTCAAGACCGGCCAGCGGATAGCCCTGTCCGGCAACACCGGAAACTCCAGCGGCCCGCACCTGCACTTCGAGATCCGTACGACCGCGAACTACGGCTCCGCCATCGACCCGGTCGCCTTCCTGCGCACCAAGGGCGTGACCGTCTAAGACGGTGCTACGACTTCCGGGTGCCGGTGTGCGCCTGGGTCACCAGATCGATCGCGACCTCGAGGACGGCCTTGCGCTTGTCCTCGGGGTCGCCTTCGAGTTCCCGCAGGACGAACATCCCGGCATGCATCGTGAACAGCGCGCTGATGCAGCGGACCTGGTCGACCAGGTCGGCGTCCGGGTCTATCACGATGTCGCGCATGCCCATCATGCGGCTCTTGAACATCTCGCCGATGCTCAGTTCCCGCACGGTCGCCTGGTTCTCCTGCATGAACTGGAACAGCGGCGCCGCCTCGGACAGCGCCTGGCTGTAGCGCCGTACGATGTCCTGCTTCGTCTGAAGCGTGTGCGGCTGCTGCTTGCCCCACTCGATCAGGTCCTCGATCGGCTTCGTCAGGTCCTCGAAGAGGCTGACGATGATCTCTTCCTTGGTCTTGAAGTGGTAGTAGAGCGCTGCCTTGGTGACATCGAGGCGCTCGGCGATCTCTCGTAGCGAGGTCTTCTCGTAGCCCTGCTCGGCGAAGAGTTCGAGGGCCACGTCCTGGATGCGCTGGCGGGTGTCCCCGCGGCGCCGCTGCTTGGTGCCGTCCATGGTGCCGCCCATCTTCGTACTCTTCGGCTTTCCAGAAAACTTACTTGACGCCCGGCTAGTTGCGCATCTACCTTCCCAGTGTAGACAACTAGCCGGGCGGCAAGTAAGTAGCTGAGCTGGGGGAGTGGGAAAGATGGCAGGGGCAGGGACGGAAACGGCAAAACAGCCAAAGAGCGTACGGGTCGTGCTGCTCGCGCTGATGATCACCATGATGCTCGCGATGCTCGACAACATGATCGTGGGCACGGCGATGCCGACGATCGTCGGAGAGCTGGGCGGGCTGGAGCACCTCGCATGGGTCGTGACCGCGTACACGCTGGCGACCGCCGCCTCCACCCCGCTGTGGGGCAAGCTCGGCGACATGTACGGGCGCAAGGGCGTCTTCATGAGCTCGATCGTGCTCTTCCTGATCGGGTCGGCGCTGAGCGGCATGGCCCAGGACATGGGTCAGCTGATCGGCTTCCGGGCCGTGCAGGGCCTTGGCGCGGGCGGGCTCATGGTCGGCGTCATGGCGATCATCGGTGACCTCATTCCGCCCCGGGAGCGGGGCAAGTACCAGGGCATGATGGCGGGCGTCATGGCGCTCGCGATGATCGGCGGACCGCTGGTCGGCGGCACCATCACGGACAACTGGGGCTGGCGCTGGTCCTTCTACATCAACCTGCCCCTGGGCATCGTCGCGCTGCTCGCCATCAGCGCCGTACTGCACCTGCCGAAGAAGCGGGCGCAGGCGCGCATCGACTATCTGGGCGCCGGACTGCTGACCGTCGGCATCACGGCGATCGTGCTGGTCACCACCTGGGGCGGTACGGAGTACGCCTGGACGTCCGCGATGATCATGGAACTGATCGGCATCGGTGTCGCCGCGCTCATCGGTTTCGTGTTCTGGCAGACCAAGGCCGCCGAACCGGTCGTGCCGCTGCACATCTTCCGCAGCCGCAACTTCACGCTGATGTCTGTCATCGGCTTCTTCGTCGGTTTCGTGATGTTCGGCGCCACGCTGTTCCTGCCGCTGTACCAGCAGTCCGTGCAGGGCGCGTCCGCGACCAACTCCGGGCTGCTGCTCCTGCCGATGCTCGGCGCGATGCTGGTGACGTCGATGATCGCGGGGCGGGTGACCACCAACACCGGCCGGTACAAGGTCTTCCCGGTCGTCGGCAGCGTGCTGATGGTCGGCGGCCTGTATCTGCTGTCGGTGATGGACACGGACACCAGCCGATTCACGTCAGGTGTCTACATGGCCGTGGTCGGTCTCGGCATGGGCTGCCTGATGCAGATCACCATGCTGGTCGCGCAGAACAGCGTGGAGATGAAGGACATGGGCGTTGCGTCCTCGTCCACCACCCTCTTCCGTACGCTCGGCTCCTCCTTCGGTGTCGCGATCATGGGTGCGCTGTTCAACAACCGGGTGCAGGACGTCATGGCCAAGCGGGCCGGCGCGCTGGGCTCGAAGGTGACCGAACAGTCCGCCCAGCTGGACGCGGCGAGCCTGGCGAAGCTGCCGGACGCGGCGCGGGAGGCGTACCAGCACGCGGTGTCCGCGGGCACCCACTCGGCGTTCCTGCTGGGAGCCGTGGTCGCCGTGGTCGCGCTGGTCGCGTCCGTGTTCGTCAAGGAGGTGCCGCTCAAGGGCGCCGGACCGCAGGCCGACGCCGACGGCGACGGTACGGCGGCGAAGGTCCCGCTGGCCGAGACGGTCTGAGGTCAGGCCTGGCCGAGACGGTCTGAACGGGCGGGGAGCGAACGGCCTCCGGGGTGTGGACCCCGGGGGCCGTTGTCAGTGCCGCGTGCCACCATCGGGCCATGGACAAGATGCGGCCGCTGCGCCTGGCCAAGGACGCCATGGACCGCGACTGGGCCGAGCCCTCCCTCGACCTGGACGCGGTGGCGGCCCATGCCGGGTACTCCCGCTATCACTTCATCCGGTCCTTCAAGGCGGCGTACGGCGAGACGCCCGGCCAATATCTGACGCACCGGCGCATCGAGCGCGCCGAGGACCTGCTGCGCACCGCGAACCTGACGGTCACCGAGATCTGCCACCTCGTCGGCTTCAGCAGCCTGGGCACGTTCTCGACCCGGTTCAAGACCTTGACCGGCCTGACCGCCAGCGAGTACCGGGCGAAGCACGTGGGGCGCGGGACCGCCCTCATACCGGGGTGCTACGTCATGCACTGGGCAGGAGGCCACAGATCGGCTCCCGCAGGATCACAGCGCAATTCTGAAGAAGCGGACTGACGGAGCCGCCGCCTACGGTGACATGGCATCCACGAACGGCAGCCGACAGGAGCACGCCATGATCAAGGGCCTCGCCATCTCCACCGTCTGGGTCCTCGACCAGGACCGGGCCAGGAAGTTCTACACCGAGAAGCTGGGCCTCGAAGTCCGGACGGACATGGTGATGGGGGAGGGCGGCATGCGCTGGCTCACCGTCGGTTCCCCGAACCAGCCCGACTTCCAGCTCACGCTGATGCTGCCGGACGGGCCGGGGATGGACCCCGAGTCCGCCGAGATGATCAGGACGCTGGTGGCCAAGGGGGTGCTGGGTGCGGGGGTGCTGACCACCGACGACATCCACGGTGACTACCGAAAGCTCAAGGACCGCGGCGTGGAGTTCCTGCAAGAGCCGCAGGAGCGCCCGTACGGCACGGAAGCGCTGTTCCGCGACGACTCCGGGAACTGGTTCTCCTTCACCCAGCCCCACAAGGACGGACTCGACATGGACAAGGACTGGTCCTGCTGAGCCGGCATCACCTCTGCCGCAAGGATCACGGCATCATCGGATAGCTGCCCGTACTCGTCGGCGCATGCTCCGGCAGCCACAGCACGGCCACCGCACCCTCCGCCGGTACATGCCCCGGCGCGCCCGGCGGGCGGACATTGCGGAAGGTCAGTCGGGCACCCATCACCCGGGCCTGACCGGCGGCGATGGTGAGACCGAGGCCGTGGCCGCGGCCGGCGCGGTCGCTGCTGCCGGTGCGGAAGCGGCTCGGCCCCTCGGCGAGGAGCTTCTCCGGGAAGCCGGGGCCATGGTCGCGGACCCGGATGACCCGCCCCTCGACGCTGACCTCGATGGGCGGCTTGCCGTGCCGGGCGGCGTTGGCGAGCAGGTTGAACAGCACGCGCTCCAGGCGCCGGGGGTCGGTGGTGACCTCCGACTCGTGGATCACGCGCACCTCGATCTCGGGGTCCTTCGCCGCCACCCGTCGGGAGACGAACTCGCCCAGCATGATGTCCTGGAGCTCGGCCCGCTCCGAGGCACCGTCCAGCCGGGCCACCTCCAGGACGTCCTCCACCAGCGTGCGCATGGCCTTCGCCCGGTCGAGGACCAGCTCGGTCGGCCGGCCCGGCGGCAGCAGTTCGGCCGCCGTCAGCAGCCCGGTCACCGGGGTGCGCAGCTCGTGCGCGATATCGGCGGTGACCCGGCGCTCGGCATCGAGCCGCTTCTGCAACGCGTCCGTCATGGCGTCCACCGCACGGGCCAGGTCGTCGGTCTCGTCCCGTACGACACCGCCGATCGCCTCCCGCACCCGTACGTCCGTCTCGCCCTTGGCGACCTGGTTCGCCGCGGCCGCCGCCTTGCGCAGCCGGCGCGACAGCTGCCCGCCGATGAGCACACCGAGCGCGCTGCCGCCGAGGACGACCGCGATGGAGCCGATGATGAGGGCCTGGTCGAGGTCCTTGAGGATGTCGGTGCTGCGGTCGGTGAACCCGGTGTGCAGGGACAGGACATGCCCGTCCGTGACGGGGACGGCGGCCCAGATGTCCGGCACCCCGCCCTTGTCGTCGGTCACATAGGTGGCCCGACGGCCCTCCTGGACCTTCGCCCGCAGCTCGGGCGGCAGGTTCGGGTCGTCGATCTCGACGTTCGGGAAGTTCAGTCGGCTGGACAGCTCGTAGTTGCGCTGGGCGATCAGGATCCGCTCGTCGGCCAGGTCGCGCGCGTTGTCCAGCATCGAGACCCGGGCCGCGTTGTGCACGACCAGGCTCAGCGTGATCGCCACCAGCGCGCCGACGAACGCGATCGCCACGCTCAGCTTCCATCGCACGCCCGTACGAATGCCTACGCGCGCCCACCGCACCGGGATCAGGCGCCCCACGATCCCCCGCATACCCCTGCTCAGGCCTTCAACTTGTAGCCGAAGCCACGGACCGTCTCGATACGGTCCTGGCCGATCTTCGTACGAAGCCGCTGCACATGGACGTCGACCACGCGCGTGTCACCGCCCCAGCCGTAGTCCCACACGCGCTCCAGGAGCTTGTCCCGCGACAGCACCGTGCCCGGCGCCGACGAGAACTCCAGGAGCAGCCGCATTTCCGTGGGCGTCAGCGCCACCGGCTGCCCGCCCTTGCGCACCTCCATGCCCTCGGTGTCGATCTCCAGCTCGCCGAAGGACAGCACCCCGCCGGCCGACGTGGACGCGGGCTCCTCCGACTGCCCGCCGCCGCCCGCGTGTCCGAAGCGGCGCAGCACCGCCCGGATCCGCGCGACCAGCACGGCGCCGTCGAACGGCTTGGTCACATAGTCGTCCGCGCCCGCCTCCAGGCCCAGGACGACGTCGATCGAGTCCGCGCGCGCCGACAGCATGATCACCGGCACCGTCGACTCGTCCCGGATACGGCGGCACAGGCTGACGCCGTCCAGGCCCGGGACCATGACGTCGAGGAGCGCGATGTCGGGGCGGTCCGTCCGGAAGGCCTCCAGGCCGGAGAGCCCGTCGGGCATCGCGGTGACCACGAAGCCGTCCCGCTCCAGGGCGAGCTGGGTGGCCTCGCGGATGACGTCGTCGTCCTCGACGAACAGAACGTGGGTCTGGTCTGCCATCCCGGTGCTCTCTGTCCTCGTGCGGTTTCTTCGTGCGTCGGTCGGGTGGTGCGCCCAGTAGGCGGACGCAGGAATCGTGCGGGCGGTTCACTGGAGGATCGTTCCCGGCCACCCGATCGGTTCACGCGTCAGCCGGACTCGGGTGCCACGGTCGGATCCTCGCCCACGACACTGCTGTAGTCGTTGCGCGTGCGGTACTTCTCGGTGAAGCGGCCCGACGCCGACCAGTGATAGGTGATCACATATTCGCCGGACGGACTCGACACCGGGTCGCCCTTCTCGTACACCTGCTTGGTCACCACCAGGTCGCCGCGGTCGATCTCGGCGTAGACCGGCGGTTCCTCGACCTTGAACACGTTCTCGTACCGCCCGTCCTCCTCGCGGTACACATAGGAGCCGACACCGACCGCGTCACCGCAGGTCAGCACGTTGACGACGACATCGCTGGAGGATCCTCCGGTCAGGTCGCCGTACGACACGTCGACCGGGTACTCGTCGCCGACGCAGGGCTTCAGCTCGTGCTTGACCTCGGCCGCGATGCTCGGGTCGTCCTGCACCAGCTTGACGCCGTCCACGCGCGCCGGGGTGGCGGACGGAGAAGCCGGTGGCGACATGCTCGCGGGCGCGACGGAGTCGGAGTGCGCCGGGCCCTCGTCACGGGCGCCGGTGCCGCCGGTGCCGCAGCCGGACATGAAAAGGGCGAGGGCGGCGAGCACGGCCACCGCCGTGAACGCCGCCTGCAAAGTGCCTCGACCCGGTGTGGGCCCTGGGGCCACGTCGGGATCCGCGTCGGTCAAGCCGCGCACCGCTCCTGCTCCTCACGCTCCAGCGCGCGTGCGTCCAGATCCCGCCGTTCCAGCTCCTCGCGGAGCCGGGCGAGCGCCCGGTGCAGCGTGCTCTTGACCGTTCCGGCCGACATACCGAGGGCGGCGGCCGTCTCCTCCGTGGACATCTGCTCCCAGTGTCGCAGCACCACGACACTGCGCTGCTTGGGAGCCAGCACCTTCATGACATCCATCAGCAGGGCGCGGTCCGCGTGCTGCTCGGTGGCGTCGTCGACGCAGGCGTCCGGGAGCTGCTCGGTCGGCACTTCCTCCAGCTTGCGCGCCCGCCACCACTCGGTCCGGGTGTTGATCATCACGCGGCGCAGATAGGCGTCCGCGAGCCGCTTGTCGGCTATGCCGTCCCAGCGGCCGTACGTCCGTACCAGCGCGGTCTGGAGCAGGTCCTGTGCGTCGACAGGGTCCGGGACCAGCCGGCGGGCGCTGCGCAGCAGCGCGTCCTGCCTGGTGCGGACGTACTCCTCGAATTCGAGCACCTCGCCCACTGCGCCCACCTCGCACTGCTCCATGATCAACCGCCTCCCGATCCCCGTACTTGGCCCGCGCCCCCGTCGGGCACTGAAATGAAGCTACGGAGGGGTTGTCACGGGGCTGTCCGAAGCAGCCTGCGGCCAGCGCTCGGCTGTCCGTCGGTTGTGTAACAGAGGTAGGACGGAAGTAAAGGTGCAGCTGGGATGGTGTGGGTATGGGGTGATTTGGGGTCGGGTGGGGCTGGGGTTTCCCTGTGATGTGTTGTGACGCGCCTGTGCGCCGGCCGACGGACCTGTGCGTACGTCAGCTCAGTGGCAGCCGGTACAGACCGTCCGCCAGCGGCTCCACCAACCCGTCCGCGACAAGTCCGTCGAGGGCGCGGGCGCGTTGCACAGGCTCGTGCCACACGCGGTCGAGCGCGGCCTGCGGAACGGGTGCGTGGGCCTCGCGCAGTACGGCGAGGAGCTTGCCGCGTACCTGGCGGTCGGTGCCGGCGTATGTCTGCCCGCGGCGCGGCGGCCCCTCGTGCTCGGGCTTGCCCGCGAGCTGCCAGGCGCACTGGGCGGAGATGGGGCAGCGGTGGCAGGTCTCGTTCTTGGCGGTGCACACGAGCGCACCGAGTTCCATGGAGGCGGCGGCCCAGCGGGCGGCGGTGCGCTCGTCCTCGGGCAGCAGCGCACGGGCGAGCTTGCGTTCGGCGGCGGTGGTGGCGTTCGGCGGGTACTGGACGCCGGTGACCGCGCGGGCGAAGACCCGGCGGACGTTGGTGTCGAGGACGGCATGCCGCTGGCCGTACGCGAAGGAGGCGACGGCGGCGGCCGTGTACTCGCCGATGCCGGGCAGGGCCAGGAGCTGGGTGTGGTCGGTCGGTACGTCGCCGCCGTGCCGTTCCGTTATGGCGACGGCGGCGCCGTGCAGGCGCAGGGCGCGGCGCGGGTAGCCGAGCCGGCCCCAGGCGCGGACGGCCTCGCCCGGCGCCTCCTTCGCGAGGTCGGCGGGGCGCGGCCAGCGGGCCAGCCACTGCTCGTAGATGGGCAGGACGCGGTTCACCGGCGTCTGCTGGAGCATGAACTCGCTGACCATCACCCCCCACGGCCCGGCCTGAGGGCGTCGCCACGGCAGATCGCGGGCGTGCTCGTCGAACCAGGAGATGACGGGGGAGTGCAGGGGCGCACCGAGTAGACGGTCGGCGGTGGAGTCGGCGCTGTGCGGGGGCTGGGGCATCGTGGGCGCAGTCATGGCCTTCCGATCCTGCCACGGGAGGACGGGGGCTCGGGTGTTCCGCCACCCGCAGACCGGGGAGAGATCATGATCCCGGTTTCTGACGAAAGCCGGGGATGAGACGGTCGTTTCCGGGATGATGATCCGGAAAAGTTGTGGCTCCGGGCGGCGGGTGGGGCCAGTGTCGGCGCCGATCTCTCGTACAGTTTGCGCCGTGGGATCTCTGCGCAATCCGGTCGGGCCGCTTCCCTCCTCCATCTACTGGCGACGGAGGGTCGTAATCGTGTCTGTGGTCGCCCTGTTGGCGCTGCTGGTCACGTGGATCGTCACCATGGGCGGAGGCGGCGGCAAGAACGGCGCCAACGGCTCGAACGGCGACGGGAGTCCCACGCCGTCCACGATCACACCCGGACCGTCCGGCTCCGGACCCGCGATCAGCCAGGCCCCGGGCGGACGCGACGAGACGGGGGACGGCGACTCCAACGGGTCCTCCTCCGGCTCGGATTCGGGTTCCGGTGACACGGGCGGAACCTCCGACGGCGCCAACGGCGACGACGGGTCCGCGGGCGGCGGGTCCGAGGGCGGTGCCGGCAGCGGTACGGGGGACACGCTCCCGGCCGGGTCCACGCTGCCCAACTGCACCACCGGGGCGGTCAGGTTGGGCCTGCGCAGCCTGCACAACGCATACGGGCTGGGGCAGACGCCGAGCGTCGAGCTGACCGCGACGAACTCCTCCGGGAGTGACTGCAAGGTCGATCTCGGGCCCGAGAGCACGGTGTTGACGATCACTCAGGCGGGCAGCGACGAGGACTTCTGGTCGTCCGAGGACTGCCCGAAGACGTCCGGGAGCCTGCTGTACCGGGTGCCGGCCGGCAGCAGCGTCACGTACACCGTGGCGTGGGATCGCAAGGCCAGTGCGCCCGAGTGCGGGACGCCTCCGGCGGGGTCGGCGGCGGCGGGGACGTATCTCGTGGAGGCGACGGCGCCGGGGTTCGCGAAGGTGCAGACGTCGTTCGTGCTTGAGAAGGACTGAGCGCTCCTCAGAGTGCCGGGTTCGGTCGTTGAGCGTCTGCGGGTCCCTCGTGGCTGGTCGCGCCCACGCGGCGGAGCCGCATATTGATACAGCCCCGCGCCCCTTACGGGGCGCTGCCGTGGGCCTGTGATCAGACGTACCGCTCCAGGATCGAGCTCTCCGCCAGCCGCGACAGTCCTTCCCGTACGCTGCGTGCCCTTGCCTCGCCGACGCCGTCCACCGTCTGAAGGTCGTCCACGCTGGCGGCGAGCAGCTTCTGCAGGCCGCCGAAGTGTTCCACCAGGCGGTCGATGATGGCGCCGGGGAGGCGCGGCACCTTGGCCAGCAGACGGAAGCCGCGCGGGGACACCGCCGAGTCGAGGGCCTCCGGTGATCCGGTGTAGCCCAAGGCCCTTGCCACCGTGGGGAGTTCGAGGAGTTCGGCGTGGGTGAGGGCGTCCAGCTCGGAGAGGGCCTCCTCGACCGTGCGGGAGCGTTTCGCGGTGGGCTCGGGGACGTAGTCGCGGACGACCAGCTCACGCTCGGGCTCCACGCCGGCGATCAGCTCGTCCAACTGGAGGGCCAGGAGGCGCCCGTCGGTGCCCAGTTCGACCACATACTCGGCGATTTCGGTGGCGATGCGGCGGACCATCTCCAGGCGCTGCGCGACCGCGGAGACGTCACGGACCGTCACCAGGTCCTCGATCTCCAGCGCTGACAACGTTCCCGCGACCTCGTCCAGGCGGAGCTTGTACCGCTCCAGGGTGGCCAGGGCCTGGTTCGCGCGGGACAGGATCGCCGCCGAGTCCTCCAGGACACGGCGCTGTCCGTCGACGTAGAGCGCGATCAGCCGCATGGACTGGGAGACGGAGACGACGGGGAAGCCGACCTGCTTGCTGACCCGGTCCGCGGTGCGGTGCCGGGTGCCCGTCTCCTCCGTCGGGATCGTCGCGTCGGGCACGAACTGCACGCCCGCCCGCAGGATCTTCGACAGATCGGAGTTGAGCACGATGCCGCCGTCGAGCTTGCACAGCTCGCGCAGCCGCGTCGCCGTGAACTCGACGTCCAGGACGAATCCGCCCGTGCACATCAGCTCGACGGTCTTGTCGAAGCCGAGCACGATGAGACCGCCGGTGTTGCCGCGGAGCACGCGCTCGAGGCCGTCGCGCAGGGCCGTGCCGGGTGCCACGGCGCTCAGTGAGGCGCGCATCAGGCCATCGGCACCGGAACTCCCGCCGGACTTTCCGGGAGCTGCCGCCCGGTCGTTGGCTGCCACTGCACTCCTCCGGTCGCAGGTACTTCTGGCGCTCCCGTTCGCACACTCGGTTCGTACGGACGGGCGAGACCAGGGCAAAGTCTACCGGCGGTCCTCCTCGTCCCGTGGGGCCTCTCGGCGACGCGAGCGCGGAAGGACCCTGAGGGCGTCCCCTATGTCGGCTACTTCCAGCACCTTCATACCGGCAGGGATCTTGCCGGGGTCGCCCGGCACGAGCGCGTGGGTGAAGCCCAGACGGTGGGCCTCGGCGAGCCTGCGCTGCACGCCCGTGACCCGTCTGACCTCGCCCGCGAGGCCCACTTCGCCGATCGCGACGAGGTTCTTCGGCAACGGGGTGTCGCTCGCGGCCGACGCCAGGGCGAGGGCGACGGCCAGATCAGCGGCGGGCTCGGAGAGCTTCACTCCGCCGACCGTCGCGGAGTAGATATCCCTCTTGCCCAACGCGGTGATCCTGCCCCGCTGCTCCAGAACGGCCAGCATCATCGAGACGCGGGAGGTCTCCAGGCCGGACGTCGTACGACGCGGGGAGGGGATCTGGGAGTCGACGGTCAGGGCCTGGACTTCGGCGACCAGGGGGCGGCGGCCCTCCAGCGTGACGGTCAGACAGGTGCCGGGCACCGGCTCGGCCCGCCGGGTCAGGAACAGGCCGCTCGGGTCGGTCAGGCCCGTGATGCCCTCGTCGTGCAGTTCGAAGCAGCCGACCTCGTCCGTGGCGCCGTAGCGGTTCTTGACGCCGCGCACGAGCCTGAGGCGGGCGTGCCGGTCGCCCTCGAAGCTCAGGACGACGTCCACGAGGTGTTCGAGGAGGCGGGGTCCCGCGATCGCGCCGTCCTTGGTGACATGGCCCACCAGGAGCGTGGCCATCCCGCGCTCCTTGGACGCGCGGATCAGTGCCCCGGCCACCTCCCGCACCTGCGCCATGCCGCCGGGTGCGCCGTCGATCTCCGGGGAGGCCACCGTCTGCACGGAGTCGACGATCAGCAGGGACGGCTTCACCGCGTCCAAGTGGCCCAGTACGGCGGCCAGATCGGTCTCGGCGGCGAGGAAGAGGTTGTCGTCGAGGGCCTTGATGCGGTCGGCGCGCAGCCGGACCTGGCTCGCCGACTCCTCGCCCGTCACATAGAGGGTGCGGTGCTCGTCGCTCGCCGCCTTGGCCGCGACGTCGAGGAGGAGGGTCGACTTGCCGACGCCGGGCTCGCCCGCGAGGAGGACCACGGCTCCGGGGACCAGACCGCCGCCGAGCACGCGGTCCAGCTCGGGCACGCCGGTGGAGCGGGCGGTGGCCTGACGTCCGTCGACCTGGCCGATGGGCAGCGCGGAGGTGGTGACGCGCCCCGGTGTCGTCGTACGGACGGCGGGCGCGCCGTACTCCTCGATCGTCCCCCATGCCTGGCACTCGGGGCACCGACCGAGCCACTTGGCCGTCTGCCAGCCGCATTCCGTGCAGCGGTAGGACGGGCGGTCCTTCGTGGATTTCGTACGGGCAGCCATGGACCGAACCGTAACGGGCCCCACTGACAACGCGGACACTGCGCCGCCCGCCCCTCTGTCGCGACATCGGGCAACTCGCAATGAAACAGGCACGATCACCCCGAACCGGTCATGGAATCCGGCGCTCCTGTCCCCGATTGAGGGATCGTTTCACCCGTATGGATTAAAAGTGCTCAAGGGGCAGGAAGCCGCCAACCCCCGCCGCCTACGGTCCACGGGTGATGAGCAGCAGTTCGGAGACCTCGACCCGCACCACCGGCGCACACAGGTCGCACCGGGAGGCGCGTGACCGTACTGCCGCGCGCACGCTGGCGCAGCGGCCGCCCGCGCGCTACGAGCCCTACCTGGACGGCCTGTTCACCTACTGCCTGTCCGTGCTGTGCGACCACGACGCGGCGACCGCCGCCCTCGGGGACGTCCTCGCGCTGGCCGAGCGGCGTGGCCGGCACGGCCCCGAGGCCGCCGGCGACCGCAGGGCCTGGCTGTACGCGCTGGCCCGCTGGGCGTGCCTGCGCAAGCTGGCCGAAGCCAAGCAGAAACGTCAGGCCACCCACGCGGCGGGCCGGCACACGACCGACCGGCGCCGCACCGCGGACGCCCCCGCCCCGCCGCCCGTCTCCGACGAGGTCCAGGAGCAGCGTCGGCGTGAACTCGCCCTGCTCGCCTGGCCGGAGGCCGCCGGCACCACCCCCGAGCAGCGCGAGGCGCTCGAACTCGCCGTGCGCCACCACCTCGCCGCGCACGAGGTCGCCGCCGTCCTCGGCCTGGACCTGGCCACCGCCCGCGAACTGCTCGCCTCCGCCGCCTGCGAGGTGGAACGCACGCGTGCCGCCCTCGCCGTCGTGGAGACCGGCGGCTGCCCGGGTGTCGCCCGGCTCACCGGCGACAACCAGCTGGTGCTCAGCGCGGCCGTGCGCCGCGAACTGGTGCGGCACGTCGACGACTGTCCGCGCTGCCGCCGTACCGCCGAGCGCGCGATCCCCGGCCGCTGGCCCGGCGCGAACGCCACCACCGCCGACCTGCCCGTCCTCCAGGCGCCCCGCGCGGCCCTGCACGTCGCCATGGCGCACGGCCCACGCGCGCGGGCCGCCGCTCCGCGCTTCGACCGGCGCGGTTTCCCGATGGACCCCAAGGACCGCGCGGCCCGAAGGGACCGGCTACGCGCGCGTGCCCTCACGACCACCGTGGTCGCCACCGTCGTGGCCGCGCCCGTGCTCGCGCTGTGGGCCGCCTACCGGGGCACGCCGGTCGCCGAGGGACAGGAGGGCGGCTCGGCCACCGCGAGCGAGGCCTACGGCCCGGGCAGCCTGGACGGCGAGGCGGCGAGCGGGGGCTACGAGAACGCCGGGAACGCCGACATCAAGCCCGGCGCCCGGTTCCGCGAGGGAGGCAGCCCCGACGTCTCGGTGGAGGTCATCGGCGTCACCGGCGCCACCACGAAGGGCGCGGCACACCTCGCGGTGACCGCCGGCAACAGCGGCGACACCACGCTCCTCACCCTCACCGCGACCGGCTCCGCGCCCGTCCGCTGGTCCGCGGCCACCGGTGCCTCCTGGCTCTACCTGAGCCAGTCCTCGGGAACGCTCGAACCCGGCGAATCGTTGACGATCAAGGTGTACGTCGACCATCTGCGCGAGCCGTCCGGGTACTGGAGCGCGCGCGTGGCGATCTCACCCGCCGGCGCCGTCGTCTCCATCGAGGGCTACGGCACCGCGCCCACCCCGTCCCACCCGGGACCCGGCCCGGGCACGCCCAGCGACCCGCCCCCGTCGACGTCCGATCCGAGCCCGCTCCCGACCGACCCGTCGCCCACCGAGCCCGCGCCGAGCGACCCGCCGCCGTCCTCCGCCGACCCGAGCCCGACCCCCACCGAGCCGTCGCCGTCCGACCCGGGGGATCCAGGGGGCTCGTCGCCACCACCGAGCGACAGTGGCGACCCCAGCCCCTCAACATCCTGAAGATCAGTCGACCGGGTCTACCGGGTCCGCCGGATGCGGCGCCAGCAACGGCAGCTGCGAGGCCAGCCGCTCCTCGCAGAGCTCGACCAGCCGGTCGTACCCCGCCTTGCCCATCAGCTCGGTCAGCTCCGGCCCGTACGACACATACACCGGGTCACCCGCACCGTGCGCCGAGGTCGCCGACGTGCACCACCAGTGCAGGTCGTGGCCGCCAGGACCCCAGCCGCGGCGGTCGTACTCACCGATCGACACCTGGAGCACGCGCGTGTCGTCGGGCCGGTCGATCCACTCGTACGTCCGCCGGACCGGCAGCTGCCAGCACACGTCGGGCTTGGTCTCCAGCGGCTCCCGGCCCTCCTTCACGGCGAGGATGTGCAGCGAGCAGCCCGCGCCGCCCGCGAAACCGGGCCGGTTCTGGAAGATGCACGAGCCCTGGTACGGGCGGGTCTGCCGGTCGCCGTCCTCGTCGACCGAGACCCAGCCGGTCTGCGTCCCCACGTCGTGGTTCTGCCAGACCTCCGGAGTGAGCCTCGCCACATGCCCGGCGACCCGCTTCTCGTCGTCCTCGTCGGAGAAGTGCGCGCCCAGCGTGCAGCACCCGTCGTCCGCGCGGCCCGCCTGGATGCCCTGGCAGCCGCTGCCGAAGATGCAGTTCCACCGAGAGGTCAGCCATGTCAGATCGCACCGGAAGACCTGTTCGTCGTCCGCCGGATCAGGAAATTCCACCCACGCGCGCGCGAAGTCGAGGCCCTGCTCATCGCTCACCTGCGGGGCCTTCGGCGGTTTGGGCGCCTTCGCCTGCGAAGAACCCTTGCCGGATTTGGCCTTCTTGGCCGACTTCTCGTCCTTCGCCTTTTTCGTCTTTGGCACGGGACCAGGGTAAGTCGCCCGGAACGGGTTCCGGGACCGCGCGGGTGACGGCTCAGGTCTTCGCTGGCAGTAGCGTTCTGTACATGAGACTCGGTGTCCTCGACGTGGGTTCAAACACGGTGCATCTCCTGGTGGTGGATGCGCACCCGGGCGCACGCCCCCTGCCCGCGCACTCGCACAAGGCGGAACTGCGCCTTGCCCAACTGCTCGACGACGACGGAGCGATCGGCCCCGACGGCGTGGACCGGCTGATCGGAGTCGTCCGCGAGGCGCTCCAGGCGGCCGAGGACAAGGGCGTCGAGGACCTGCTGCCGTTCGCGACCTCCGCCGTCCGCGAGGCCAGCAACGCCGATGACGTCCTCGCGCGCGTGCACGCCGAGACCGGCGTCGAGCTCCAGGTCCTCACCGGCGCCGAAGAGGCCCGTCTCACCTTCCTCGCCGCCCGCCGCTGGTTCGGCTGGTCGGCCGGGAAGCTCCTGGTCCTGGACATCGGCGGCGGCTCCCTGGAGATCGCGTACGGCATCGACGAGGAGCCCGACGCCGCCGTCTCCCTGCCCCTCGGCGCGGGCCGCCTCACCGCCGGCTGGCTCCCCGGCGACCCGCCCGACCCGGAGGCGATAAGGACACTGCGCCGCCATGTCCGCGCCCAGATCGCCCGTAGCGTGGGCGAGTTCACGCGCTTCGGCCGCCCCGACCACGTCGTCGCCACCTCGAAGACCTTCAAGCAGCTGGCCCGCATAGCCGGTGCCGCCCGCTCCACCGAGGGCCTCTACGTCCAGCGCGATCTCAAGCGCGAGTCCCTGGAGGCCTGGGTCCCCCAGCTCGCAGGCATGACGGCAGCCCAGCGAGCGGAACTCCCGGGAGTGTCCGAGGGCCGAGCCGGCCAGCTGCTGGCGGGCGCCATGGTGGCCGAGGGCGCGATGGACCTGTTCGGCGTGGAGACGCTGGAAATCTGCCCGTGGGCCCTGAGGGAGGGCGTGATCCTGCGGCGCCTCGACCACATGGCTTCGGCATAGCCCCCCCGCAGGGCGCGGGGAACTGCGCGACCAGCCACAGACAACCGGCAGGCGCGCGCAGTGAGAAGCACAACGGCGAATAGGCGCACACCACCCCCGGCCCACCCCTCGGACCCACGTACCCTGTCTCCGTGGCAAACCCAGTCGTACGGATCCCGGACGCGAAGGTCGCCCTCTCGACGGCCTCCGTCTACCCGGAGTCGACGGCGACGGCCTTCGAGATCGCCGCACGCCTCGGGTACGACGGTGTCGAGGTCATGGTGTGGACCGACCCGGTCAGCCAGGACATCGACGCCCTGCGCCGCCTCTCGGACTACCACCGGATCCCGGTCCTGGCCGTCCATGCCCCCTGCCTGCTCATCACGCAGCGCGTGTGGTCCAGCGACCCCTGGATCAAGCTCCAGCGCGCCAGGGCGGCGGCGGAGAAGCTGGGCGCGAGCACGGTCGTCGTACACCCCCCGTTCCGCTGGCAGCGCCAGTACGCCCGCGACTTCGTCGCCGGGATCTGGCGCATGGCCGACGAAACGGATGTGCGGTTCGCAGTGGAGAACATGTACCCCTGGCGCTACCGCGACCGCGAGATGCTCGCGTACGCCCCCGACTGGGACGTCACCAAGGACGACTACCGCCACTTCACGATCGATCTCAGCCATACGGCGACGGCGCGCACGGACGCGATCCAGATGATCGACCGGATGGGAGACCGTCTCGGCCACGTCCACCTCGCGGACGGCAACGGTTCGGCGAAGGACGAGCACCTGGTTCCCGGCCGCGGCACGCAGCCCTGCGCCGAGCTGCTGGAGCGGCTCGCGCTGACCGGCTTCGACGGTCATGTCGTCATCGAGGTCAACACCCGGCGCGCGATGTCCAGCGCCGAACGCGAGGCCGACCTCGCGGAGGCCCTCGCCTTCACCCGCCTTCACCTGGCGTCGGCGGTGCAGGTGCCCCGGCGATGAGCGACGCGACCGCCCGGAAGCGCGGCAGACCCCGCCGTACGGAATCAGCCGACACCCGCGACCTGATCCTGAACGCGGCCCGCGAGGAGTTCTCCGAGCGGGGGTACGAGAAGACATCGGTCCGCGCCATCGCCAAGGCGGCCGGCGTGGACTCGGCGCTGGTCCACCACTACTTCGGTACGAAGGAGCAGGTCTTCGAAGCGGCCGTCGAGGTCGCCTTCGCGCCGGCCCTGAAGATCCGGGACGTGGTCCTTGAAGGCCCTCTCGACGACATCGGCGAACGCCTGACCCGCATGATCTTCGGGCTCTGGGAGAACCCGGTCACCCGGATACCGCTGCTCGCGATCATCCGGTCCGCGGTGAACAACGACTCCGCGGCGGCCGTCTTCCGCCGGCTCCTCTCCGCCCAGCTGCTGCGCCGTGTCGCCGGGGAGATCGACGCCCCGGACGCCGAGCTGCGCGCCGAGCTCGCGGCCGCGCAGCTGGTGGGGATCGCCATGCTCCGCTACGTGATCAAGTTGGAGCCGATCGCGTCGGCGGACCCGGAGGAGATCATCGCGCGGGTGGCGCCGGTTGTGCAGGGGCACCTCACGCACGCCGGAAATGCCTGAGTGGGCTACCTGCGTCCGCTGCTCGCAATGCTCTGTTCCCTGAGACGCGCGTCCCGCATTCCGGACACCATGTCCGGCGTTTGAGGCCCCGGCGTACGCTCGAAGCAGTCAAAACTCTCGGCAGAACTCTCCAGAACTCTTCGAAGGAGCGAGCGACGATGCCCGAGCTGAGGTCCCGCACAGTCACCCACGGTCGCAACATGGCGGGCGCCCGCGCCCTTATGCGCGCCTCCGGTGTACCCGGTGCGGACATCGGCCGCAAGCCGATCATCGCGGTCGCCAACAGCTTCACGGAGTTCGTGCCGGGCCACACGCACCTCCAGCCGGTCGGCCGGATCGTCAGCGAGGCGATCGTCGAGGCGGGCGGCATCCCGCGCGAGTTCAACACGATCGCCGTGGACGACGGCATCGCGATGGGCCACGGCGGCATGCTGTACTCGCTCCCGTCCCGCGACCTCATCGCGGACTCGGTGGAGTACATGGTCGAGGCCCACTGCGCCGACGCCCTGATCTGCATCTCCAACTGCGACAAGATCACCCCGGGCATGCTGAACGCGGCCCTTCGCCTGAACATCCCGACGGTCTTCGTCTCCGGCGGCCCGATGGAGTCCGGCCGCGCCACGCTGGTCGACGGCACGGTCCGTACGCTCGACCTGGTCGACGCGATCTCCGACGCCGTGAACGACAAGATCTCGGACGAGGACATCCTCCGTATCGAGGAGAACGCCTGTCCGACCTGCGGCTCCTGCTCCGGCATGTTCACGGCCAACTCCATGAACTGCCTGACGGAGGCGATCGGCCTCAGCCTCCCCGGCAACGGCTCGGTCCTCGCCACGCACACGGCCCGCAAGCGGCTGTACGTCGATGCCGCCCGCACGGTCATGGACATCACCCGGCGCTACTACGACCAGGACGACGAGACGGTCCTGCCGCGCAACGTCGCCACCTTCGCGGCCTTCGAGAACGCGATGGCGCTGGACATCGCGATGGGCGGCTCCACGAACACGATCCTGCACCTGCTGGCGGCGGCCCAGGAGGCGGGCGTTCCGTTCGGCCTCAACGAGATCAACGAGGTCTCGCGCAAGGTCCCTTGCCTCGCCAAGGTCGCTCCGAACGTCGCCAAGGACCGCACGTACTACATGGAGGACGTGCACCGCGCCGGCGGCATCCCCGCCCTCCTCGGTGAACTGCACCGCGCGGGCCTGCTGAACGAGGACGTGCACTCCGTCCACAGCCCGTCCCTCGCGGACTGGCTGAAGACGTGGGACGTCCGCGCCGGCTCCCCCTCACCTGAGGCCGTGGAGCTGTGGCACGCGGCCCCGGGCTGCGTCCGCTCCGCCGAGGCATTCTCCCAGTCCGAGCGCTGGGCGGCCCTCGACGAGGACGCCGAGGGCGGCTGCATCCGCTCCGCCGAGCACGCGTACTCGAAGGACGGCGGCCTGGCGGTCCTCAAGGGCAACCTCGCCGTCGACGGCTGCGTGGTGAAGACGGCGGGCGTCGACGAGTCGATCTGGACGTTCGAGGGCCCGGCGGTGGTCTGCGAGTCCCAGGAAGAAGCCGTGGAGAAGATCCTCAACAAACAGGTCACCGACGGCGACGTCGTCGTCATCCGCTACGAGGGCCCCAAGGGCGGCCCCGGTATGCAGGAGATGCTCTACCCGACGTCCTTCCTCAAGGGCCGCGGCCTCGGCAAGACCTGCGCCCTGGTCACCGACGGCCGCTTCTCCGGCGGCACCTCCGGCCTGTCCATCGGCCACGCGTCCCCGGAAGCCGCGTCCGGCGGCACCATCGCCCTCGTCGAGGACGGCGACCGCATCCGCATCGACATCCCGAACCGGTCGATCGAACTCCTCGTGGACAACACCGAGTTGACCCGCCGCGAGCAGGCCCTGAACGGCGTGTACGCCCCGAAGAACCGTGAGCGCAAGGTGTCGGCGGCGCTGCGGGCCTACGCGGCGATGGCGACCAGCGCGGACAAGGGCGCGGTGCGGGACGTGTCGATGCTGGGCTGAGGGGGTGCGTGAGGGGCCGCCTCCTGTTGGGGGCGGTCCTTTTGCGTGTTACCAGGCGGAGGGTTTGGCGGCGTCCACACCGAAGACGGTGCCGTCGGGGGCACTGGCGTACACGTGGCCGTCGATGATCGCAGGCTCGTTCAATGTGCCCGGGACTCGGTCCGAGTTCGTGCCGAGGCGTGGTGCGGTCTGCCCGGCGAGTGTCCCGGTGCGGGCGTCCACCGCGAGCAGCCGCCCGTCGGCGGCGGTGAAGTACACATGACCGTGGCCGACAACGGGCCCGGAACCCCGGCTCACCGATGTCCCCATGTGCCACAGCCACTTGCGCGCGTCCATGTTGACGGCTTCCAGAAAGCCCCCTGCGGACATGAGGTAGACGCGGTTCCCCTGCACGGTCGCGTGAGCCCCCACCCGGGAAACGGGAAGCGCCACCCGGCGCGTCGACTTCGACTCCGGGGAGTAACGGACGACAGCCTCGGTGTCGCCGTCGATCGGGTCGGCGGAGAGGAAGAAGACGGATCCGTCGCTGCTGCCGACGGGCTTCAGCGTCCCCTTCAGCCGAACGTCCCACCGCACGTCACCGGAGGTGGGATCCACGGCTGTGACCCGTGTGCTCGACCCGTCGTCGGACGTGCGTGACGCGTACGCCAGCGGGTCCCCGGGGAACGAGTCGAAGTACGGCGCCTGCTGGCCGGGTATCCGGTGACTCCACTTCTCGTCGCCCGAGGCGCTGTCCACCCCCGAGACGGTGCCGTCGGCGCCGGTGAGCAGGAGCATGTCCCCGGCGACTTGCATTCCGGTGTACGTGGGCACGTCTCGCTGCCAACGTGGTTTGCCCGAGGTGGGATCGAGGGCCTCCAGGCGCCGGCCTTCCCCCAACGAGGGCTGGACGAGGCCGCCGGACACGACAGGAAGGCCACTCGTACGCGACGTGGTGACGGAGTGTCGCCAGAGCAGGGTTCCGTCCGACGGTGCGAGGGCGTAGACCTGTCCGGCCTGCGCGCAGATCAACTTCCCTGCTCCGTAAGAGCATTGGGGTGCTCCGGCCGCGGACACCGGCTGTGCCTCCCAGGCGCGGAACGCAGCGGATGTGGAGCGAGTGCCGGTCTCCTTCGGGGAGTTGCCTTCTCCGCCGAGCAGCTGAACCGCGACGAGTGCACCGCACGCCACCAGACCGAGGGCTCCAGCCGCGAAGATCGTTCGCTGGCGCCGGCGAACGATGGGCAGTTGCGCGGGTTTCTCTGCGTTCTCTGCGTTCTCTGCGTTCTCCTCGAGCCCCTGCCGTTGCGCCTCATCCGCACTCGTCCGCTGCGCGGGTATGAAGGCCTGCGTGTCGTACGACGCCGACACCGACCTCAGTTCCCGCATCAGCTCGTCGGGTGTGGGCCGGTCCTCCGGCTCCTTCGCGAGGCACCGCAGCACCAGCGGAGCAAGATCCTCCGGTACGCCGTTCAGGTCCGGCTCGTCGTGCACCACCTGGTAGGCGACGACATACGGGCTGTCGGAGTCGAAGGGCCCACGCCCCGTCGCGGCATGTACCAGCACGGACCCGAGGGCGAAGACGTCGGCGGCGGGCCCGACTTCCCGGGGACGCCTGAACTGCTCGGGAGCCATGAACGGCGGTGTACCGATCAATTTGCCGGTCTCGGTGCGCAGTTCGCTGTTCTTTGGCCGAGAGATACCGAAGTCGATGACCTTCGGCCCGTCCTCGGCGAGCAGCACATTGCTCGGCTTCAGATCGCGGTGCACGACGCCGACCCGATGGATGTCGCGCATCGCCTCGGCGAGCCCGGCCATCAGACGGCGCAACTGAGCCGGAGCCATGGGACCGTTCCGCTTCACGTGATCGGACAGGGTCGGCCCCGGAATGAACAGCGTGGCCATCCAGGGCCGTTCAGCCTCCGGATCGGCATCCACAACGGACGCCGTGAACGCACCGCTCACCGTTCGCGCCGCGGCCACCTCTTGCCGAAAGCGGCCCCTGAACTCGGGATCTCTCGCGAACTCGGCGTGTACGACCTTCACCGCGAGCTTCATTCCCGAAGTGCTGCGAGCAAGGTGCACCACGCCCATGCCGCCGGAGCCCAGGCAGGACTCCAGCCGGTAGTGACCGGCGTACTCGGGAAGTTCCGCTTCCGCGCCCGCTCCGGCGTTCCGCTGCGGCGCCATGGGATCACCCCCGTGCTGCTCGTCGGCGCGTGCGACGCACGGAGCCTAGTCGATGACTCGTACGAGACAGAGGCGGCTTGCTAGCGTCCGTGTGCAAGTTGCGCACATGTGTTTCATGGCGTGATTCAGGGGAATCAACGGGACCCCATGGCAGTCATGGGGCTGAAACCGGGGGGTTTCATGTTCAACGGGGGAGGACCACATGTCTGTTGACCGCACCGAGGCCATAGAAGGCGGCGAGGAAGAGGCCGTCACGACAATGACGACCGCGGCTGTCCGCTTCTACCCGGTCGCACCGGGCGTCCGGCTCAACGTCCGCCGGGGCCCCGGCACCAACTACACCATCGTCCGCGTCCTGCCCGTGGGCGCACGCGTCCCGATCTTCTGCCAGACGCCGGGCACGACGGTCACCGGTCCCTACGGCACCAGCAAGATCTGGGACAACATCGACGACGGCGAGTACGTCTCGGACGCGTACGTGAACACCGGCAGCGACGGCTACGTCGCCGACCGCTGCTCCTGATCCCGCTACCACCGCCCAGGGGGGCAAATGACGTCGCGTAGACGTTTGTTCATCCTGCTCGCAGCCGCCGCCGGTGCCTTTCTCATGGTGCTGGGAGTGTCGCCAACCGCCACGGCGGCCGCACAGTTCTACCCGGTCGCTCCGGACGTCCGTCTGAATGTCCGCAGCGGCCCTGGCACCAGCTACACCATCGTCCGCGTCCTGCCCGAGGGATCGAGCGTCCCGATCTTCTGCCAGAGGCCGGGCTCAACGGTGACGGGCCCGTACGGCACGTCCAACATCTGGGACAACATCGCCAACGGTCAGTTCGTGTCCGATGCCTACGTGAATACCGGCAGCGACGGCTACATCGCCTCTCGCTGCGACTGAACCCACGAGGAGCCCGCGGCGGTCCCGGCGCCATAATCGTCCTGTGAGCGACGATTCCGGCACCCCGGCCACCCCCGCGGGCTCCAACGGCACCCCCGACGCCCCGGGCCCCCGCCCCGAACCCATCCGCTTCTTCGGCACGACCTGGGTGCACCACGACAACGGCTACCCAGCCCGCCGCATCGCGGCCGCCATCGGCTCCCTCGCCGCAGCGGCCGCCGCCTGCCTCGTCCTCCGCTTCGCCTACGAGGGCCTCCAGATCGCCGACACCGGCAGCTTCGTCACGCTCCTGGTCGTCGTCATGTTCGCCGTGTGCAGCGCACTCGCCTTCCGGCACACCTGGGACACCTTCGCCAAGCGCCCCGACCCCGACCGCCAGGCCTCCCTCCGCGGCCTCCTGGCCATCGGCTTCATCGGCTCCCTCCTCGCCTACTTCTTCCGCGCCCTCACCGAGGCCCCCGGCGAGAAACTCCACCGCCAGGAGTACGAGACGGCCCGCGAAGAGCATGAGAAGCGGGCGACACGGCGTTCGGGAAACCCGTCCAAGAAGAAGCGGCGCCGGAGCTAGTGCTGTGACCGCATAGGTTCGCCGGGTCGGCGGTTGTAGCGGTTGGATGTGCGGTGACGTCCGATCCGACCGCTGGAGGCGTGGTGGCCGAGCCCGTCCGTGTGCGCAGACTGACCGGCCAGGAGGGGCAGAAGCTGCAGCAGATCGTGCGCCGGGGCAGCACCAGTTCGGTGCGCTATCGGCGCGCGATGATGCTGCTGGCCTCGGCCGGCGGGAACCGGGTGCCGGTGATTGCCCAGTTGGTGCAGGCCGACGAGGACACCGTCCGGGACGTGATCCACCAGTTCAACGAGATCGGCCTGGGCTGCCTGGACCCTCGGTGGGCGGGAGGCCGTCCCCGCCTGCTCGGCGTTGACGACGAGGACTTCGTCACCGCGACGGCCACCACCCGCCCGGTCAGGCTCGGCCAGCCGTTCATCCGCTGGTCGCTGCGCAAGCTGGTC